>JBMNRB010000003.1:0-185007 GCA_050944435.1 Ruminococcus sp. | reverse complement strand
GGCCATCGGCAGAAAGACAAAATGAACAAGTATTTACTGAAAGGTTTAAGCTGGATAACAAAGGGAAAATTCCCAAAAAATATATTTTCAGATATACTTAACATGTAACAGAAAACAGGAATCATTAATCGAAAGGAAATGTGATAAACATGAAAGCAAAAAAATTTCTCTCTATGATATTAATTGGTGTGACGGCAGTAAGTCTTCTGGCTGGATGCGGCAATTCCAACACAGCGGAAAGTCAGACGGACACCGCGGATGATGCTTCACAGGCTGAAGAAGAAACTACTTCGGAACCGGCGGAAACACAGGATGCTGCCGAGGATACAGAGGATGCTCAGAGCAGCGATACAGATGCTGCCGATATAGTTTCTGGAGAAGGAAACGTACTGGTTGTATATTATTCGGCAACGGGAAACACGGAAGAAGTAGCCAATTATATCGCAGACGCTGCAGGCGGAGATCTTTTCCAGGTTGAACCGGCTGAGCCTTATACTGACGATGATCTGAACTGGACGGACGAGAACAGCCGTGTGTCTCAGGAACATGAAGATGAAAGTTTAAGAGATGTGGAACTTGTATCGACGGAAGTAGAAAACTGGGATTCTTACGATACGGTGTTTATCGGATATCCTAAAATGGAGCAGGGTTATATCTGTGTATAGCGGTGTATTGCGTAGAGGAAGGAGGGCGAATAGGCACAGAAAACACAGCAGAAAGAAAAAGTGTGTATAGAGTAAGGTAGGAACGACCATGAGAGTGGTCGCTTTTTTTATGCCCTCCTACCGGGCAGAAGGGAAATCAGATTTCAGAATGGAGATGTAGACGATGAATGAATGGGAACGCCTGCACCAGCAGGCCAAGCGGTACCAGGCAGAGTATCCTCCCGGTACCCGAATCATGTTACTGAGCATGGGCAGAGATCCCTGCCCTGTCGAAGATCAGACAAGAGGCACTGTCAAAGTGGTGGATGATATCGGAACACTGCACTGCTCGTTTGACAATGGAAGATCTCTCGGTGTTGTGCCTGGTGAGGACTCGTTTCGTAAGCTGACGGAGGAAGAACTGGCAGAGGAACAGGACTCCGGCATGACTGAGGATCAAGGCCCCGTCATGGGAATGTAGGAGGTAAATCATTTGGAAATTGAAATTGAGATTCCGGAGGCGCTGGTGGAGCCGCTTTTGATCCAGGCTGCTATTGAGGAAGTGCCTGTAGAGGAAATTGTAACAAGGGCGATTCAGAAATTCATGGAAAGAGGTGAACAAAGTGGCTGCTGACGGGAAGAAAGGCATTACGGTCAAAGTCGATGCGGCTTTGCATGCCGAGATTACACAATATCTGCAAGACCACGGGATGACGATGACGGAGTTTGTCACGCTGGCCTTGCAGGATGAACTGCATCCTAAAATTGATGAAAAGGAAGGGAAAAACATGGAGAAAATGAGGACACTGGCATTTCAGGTGCCGGAAAGCCTGTTCCAGCGGATTAAAGATTATCTGCACCGCAATAACATGACGCAAAAGGACTTTGTCATCGGCCTGATTGAGCAGGAGCTGGATCGGGATCTGGCTGAGAGTCAGGAAACCGGCGAGGCTCAGGGTGACTTCGAGGATACGGAGGAACTGGAGGATACAGAGCAGTTGGACGCTGATCAGGAGTTACCGGGAGATCAGGAAACTGCTTCTTCTGTGGAGGAAATGGATGAAACGGAACCGTCTATCCCTGATCAGGAAGTGCCGGAGACATCTGAGGAAGGCCCCGATGCTGAAGAACTGGATGATGAGATGTCCCTATCGGAGGAAACCGGCGAAGCAGACTATCAGGACGATGAGGATATGTCAGAAGATGCCCTGGAGGATGAGGGCGAGGAAGAAACCGAAGAAGCCTTGGAGGATGAATACGAAGATGAATCCGAGATTGAGGACGAAGACATGGATGAGGATGAATCGGAGGATGAAAATGTAGGTTTCTCCATGGGAATGTGAGGTGGATGCAGGCTATGACCATTTATCAGGAAGAACTGCTGCGCCGCCTTCCTCAATTAGACTGTACTGGGTATTATGGCTATCGGGATGGTCTGCTCCACATTTTTCACGGAGACGCTCCTTTCTGTCGCCAGACACCTGAAGGCTTTCTACGATTTTATGAGGATCAGTTTGAGGCACTAAGCCAGACGGAACTCTATGATAAAATTCATCAAGAGGTCAGAGCCATTCGTGAGTATGTGGGCCTCTATGAAACATCCCCACAGATGGAGGCGGATGGCGTCCACGATTACCGGAAACTGGCGGAGTATGGGAATATCGTCCTGGCCGGAATGTACAGTGAAAACCATGGTTTCATGTTTACCACATGGGATCAGGATAAAGAGCGTGGCTATGTGTCCGGCGGCGATTACTCTCCCAATTATGCATATGCAAAAGAATCGTTCGTCCGGCGTTCGGGGCTGATCCAGGAACAACGCCTGTTCCAGCCAGCAGAAGCTGAAAATCTCTATCGTTGTGTGGACTACGCCAGAAATCACTGCGGATCTCTTACCTTCGAGCAGTCGAAAGCGCTGGATGAGCTGGCGGAAAAGCTGTCGTATGGCTATCCGGAGATTGAGAAAAGTCCTCCCACCTTTGAACCGGAGGATGGCCCACAACTGAATCTGTAACCGAAATGACACCCTTGCTTTGTTGATGAAGCGAGGGCTTTTTTTATGAAAGGAACCATGAATGATGTATTTTACCGAAACCGAAGCCCTCCGTGAGCTGGAGATCCTCATGCAGATGATTCCCGGTTTCCAGCCCAAGGGCTATGGGAGCATGGTCATGCCGGATCAGATTTATATCTGTCTGCAGGAACCGCCCCCGCCCACTTATCAGGAGATGATTGCGGATACCATGCATGCTGTCCGATACCGCCCCTTCCTGCAAAGAGTGGAGGAACTTCTAATCGAAAGCGAGATGAGGCCCATGAACTATCTAAGCAATCACCATCAGAAACTTTTCCAGATAGCCATCCAGAAAAAAGACAGGAAAAATTATGCCCTGTTGTCGGCACTCTATCTTTTTACCGCCGATCCGAGGCTCTGGCGCATCATGAGGCATCAGGTGGATGGGAACCTCATCCGGTTTGACCGCCGGAAACTGTGCGGCCTGAATGAATACACTTATCCCCTTTACTGTGCCGCCAAGGATTTATATATGGGAACCCGGCATCTTACCATCCGGGATCTGGCTGACCGTGAACTGATCTCCCCGAAACAGTTCGCCGCCATCTGCAATGCCATGGCGATCCGCAGATTCGGTCTGAAAGCCGTAGAACCGGCAGAAAAAAAGGAGGAATGTGAACCATGAACATCGAAGAAAAGTATCCCCTTCTCATTGGGCATTCAGACCAAGGAAGTCAGGAGCTGCATAGCATTCAAGAGGTGGCGGATTTCATCTGCAGCCAGGGGCTGGAGAGCGATCTGTTGATTACCCAAGAGGATGGCTCTTACTTTCTGAATACCTTTGGCATCTATATTGACCGGATTGCCGACATGGAATATCGTGAAGCACTGCTGAAGGTGCTGATCCCCATGCAGATGGAACTGGATGGCACCAAGGATATAGATGAGGAACCCGGCCCGGAGGACGAGCGTCTGAAGGAAGTCAATAAGCGGTTGGAGCCATTTGAACTGTATCAATGCGGCAACGGGAAATATGGGCTGTCCCTTCCGTTTTCTTTTCTGCAGGAACCCTATGAAGACTATGGACAGGCGGCGTTTAACCGGTTCGCAGAGGAACATGGCGAAGAAGCAAAGAATTCCTTCGGCCTGTATACCCACGGGAATGGCTATGAATGGGAGAAAGTCTTCCAGACAGCATTTCAGGATGATGCCGGATTGGGGAGGATTACGTTTGACAGCGAAGCCGGAGGATTTTACTGCTATTGCCCGGATGCCGCTCTGCTGGAGCGTATGGGGATGGCATTTAAGGCCATCTGCGATGATCCGGATCAGCTTCAGGAAATGGTAAACCGTGCGCTCTCGGATGGGCAGGACGAAACGCCTGGGATGCAGTTATAAGAAAGAAGAAATGGAGATGGAACAATGGAACCCGATAGAGAAACCTTACAGATTGAAGTGGTCGCAGAAAATGCTGACCGGAGCGGCGTCTATTTTACGGTCTTAGACCTTCCTGCCATGGGCGGGCGGATTTGGGATGCACTCCAGAGGCTCCGGTCTACAGCGACTCCGGAACGCCCTTTCGATGTGAGCATCCGGGAAAGCCCGAAGCTCCCGGAGCTGGCCGGTATTACCCTGATCGCTCCCACGCTCCCAGAGCTAAACTTTTTTGCCCGCCGCTTGGCATTTATGCCGGATGAGGACATTCTGCTTTTGAAGGGCGTGTTTCTCCAGAGGCTGGAGGCTGGCCGGTATGAGAACGGAATCCCCATGAAGGAATTGATCAACCTGACCTATGGACTGGATACAGTCATGATCGCTTCGAATGTTGGTGACGATGAAGCCCTGGGGCGGTTTGTTGTCGAGAATGAGCTGAATGAAGATGTAAACGCCATCCCGGAGTCCTCCCTCTATCTGCTGGATCAGGCGCAGATCGGAAGACTGCAGAGGAAAAATGATGGCGGCGTATTTGTGGATGGCTGCTACGTGGTAGCCGGGGAATACGAGCTGGCCGAGATTTATGATGGAACCCATCTGCCGGAAACAAAAGAAGAACCGGAGGATGCGGTATTCCGGCTTTTGGTCGCTCAGACTCCCATGGATGATCCAGAGGAAACCATTGGAAGTGCCGAGTGGATTAGCCTGCCCATCTCGCCGGAAAAGGCAGCGCAAATCGCACATGCTCATAACGAGATGTGCATGGAAGACTGCGTTTATTTCGACATGGATTCCGCCATCCCGCAGATCGATGACCAGGTCTATAACAGCATGGATCACTTCGCCCGGTTGAACCAGATCGCCATGCAGTATCAGGCTATGGCGGAACCGGAGCAGATCAAATATAAGGCAATGCTGGAGGCCGAGCCGCACCTGACGATGGAAAAGGCATTGGAGCTTGCCGCTCATCTTCCAGAGTATGAATTCACGCCGTTGCCCTGTGATGAGGCGGACTTTTTCAAAGAGTATCTGTCCCATCACCTGGACACCCGCATGGATCGGAGGTGGCTGTCCACCATTGCAACGCAGGCCGAAGGAGCCAGATTGCTGCAGAAGCTGGGCGCAACACAGACAGAATACGGAATCCTATCGGCCCGTGGGCATTCCCTGTATGAATTGGTTCCCTACGGGGAGCCGTCCGGGGAACTATCCATCCAGGCCCTGACCGATGAAAAGCTGGAGGTGGTGGAGGTGCTTGGGCAGACCGCCCTGTTTACCAATGGCCGAGTTACCGAGCAGGAGCTTCCGGATGGACTTTACCGCTATGACCTGCGGGAAGGAGAAAATCTGGCTTTTGCCACCATTGAAAGGAACGTGGCGGCAAATCACGCTGGTACGATCCTGACCAAAGCACCGCTGGATTTTGGCGGCCAGGAATATCTTGTCTTTGATGAGGATACCAGCCCAAACTTTCTGGGTTACGACCTGACACCGGAGGAATTCCTGCAAACGGATTTCACCCAGACGGATGCACAGGAGGAAGACTCTGCCCCGCAGATGGGAGGAATACAGTAATGATATTTGCTCTGGATTTTGTCCTGGGCCTGATCCTGGGAGCGGCGATTACCGCCCTGGCAGCCATGGCCTTGTTCAGTTATCGGGAATATCAGCGGGAAACCGCTGCGGAAATTGAAAAGCTGAGTAAGCGCCTGAATGAAACCCAGGCGATGATAAACCAAACAGAAATGGAGAGAAGGATTCATGGCAACAATCACTGAAATCAAAGCCGAGCAGCTCCGGCGTCCGGATACTCCGGAAGGGCTGATCCTTCAGGGCTGCGGCGGGGATCTGCAGGAATGGGTAACCGGCATCAATGACATGCTGACGGAGGAAAATATTCTGCTGGACGGGAGCCGGTTTGAACAGGCTTCTGTTTTTGAACATCAGGGCCTGACCAACCTGTTCCTCCCCTTTGACGATGTCAAGCTGGACATGGGAAAGCTGGCGATCTGGCGCTTGAACACCCGTGAGCAGTTCGGGAGCATGTGGTGTTCTGACTACGTGGATAACCGGCTGGGCGGCCCTTTGGAAGAAAACGCCCCGGCACAAAAGCCGGACTGTCCTCTCATTGGGCAGAACGGAAACATCTTCAACTTGATGGGGATTGCCAGCCGGACACTCAAGGAACATGGCATGGAGGAACAAGCCAGGGAAATGCGGAGCCGCATTATGGAATCCGGCAGCTATGATAAGGCCCTGGTAATTATCGGAGACTATGTCAACATCACTTCTATCGATGAGACGGATGAGGATTTCGAGGAAGGGATGGACATGGACTTATAAACCATGAATAGAAAATAAGATTCAGAAGAAAGGCCGCTATTTCCCGTGTTGTGACAATAGTATTGTGCTGTTTCATGCTGATTGGCGCAGCACCGCTGCATGTGGAGTTGCCGTCTGTGGAGATAAAGCTGGAGGGAACCGCCCCGTCGCCGGCAGAGAAATATAAAATTCTGCTGAAGGCGGAGGGTTCGCTCACTTCTCCCATGCCTAGCGGCAGCACCGACGAGGGATATGTTCTCTCCATCAAGGGAAGCGGAACGGAAAAGCTCCCTGTGCTTTCTTTTGAAAGCCCCGGTGTTCATACTTATACCATTTCTCAAATCAAGGGCAGCAACAGTCAATGCAGTTATGATGAAACGGTGTACACCATGAAGGTGTATGTTACCAATAATGAGAACGGACCCGGGCTGGTGAGCGAGATTGTTCTGACGGTTCCCGGGATGGACGGCAAACCGGAACATATTATATTTGTAAATAAATATCCGACTGTGCCGGACGACCCGGACGATCCGGACGGACCGCAGACTGGTGACAGTTCCCATCTATGGCTGTATATCTGCCTGGGCGCCGTCAGCCTGACTGCCCTTGTGACGCTGTTCCTAACGAAACGGCGCAAATCAGAACAATAAAGATGTGCTCTGCGCCCGGCCACAAAAGTCTTCGTTTTGCGTGGCCGGGCGTTTTCAATCCCCGTTCCAGGGTGCGGCAAAGAGTTTTATGGAGATATATGACGATGAAGTGGCTAAGAAGAATTCTGACCGTGGTTTTTACAGCGCTGCTGTTATTCTCGGCATACAAGATTTACGAGTATGTCCGTGAGGCGCGGGAGAGCGAGGCCTCGGTGGAGACGCTGATTGAAAAGGCAGTGGAGGAACGCACCCCAAAGGAGCCGGGCAGCCTTTGTGCTTTTTTGAAGACCTGCTAAAAAAAGTCAAGTAAAATTTTCGAGAGAATGAGCAAAAAAACGAGCGCACAAATCTAAGCCGCTGAGCATCTCAAAATCGAAATGGCGGCCGGCCAGATGATATAGTGCAGAAAAATCAGTCGTATTCCATGGAATCCAAATAGGCTTTTACAGAAGCGTAGTAGATGCGCAGAAACTTGTTTGCGGAGGCCATCATGTAGACTCGGTAAGGCTTGCCTTCAGAATGTTTCTTGCTCATGAACTGGTAGACCGGCTCATCCATTGGAGCACGTTGCAGGATGACACTCATCACCAGAAAGAGCGTCCTGCGCAGGGAGGCAGACCCCCGCTTGGAAATGCTGCGGCTGCGGACATCCATTTGGCCGGATTGGTAGGGCGGGGCATCAATGCCCGCAAAGGCCACCAGTGCTTTTTTTGAATGAAAACGGCGGACATCGCCAATTTCAGCCATAAGCTGGGGGCCGAGAGAGGGACCAACGCCAAACATCCCCATTACCACAGGATACTCCGGCAGAGAAGCTGCCAGGGACTGCATCTCTTGCTTGAGAGCAGCTAACGCGGCAGAAGTTGCCCGGAGTTGGGAAATAGCCTGTTCTACCAAAAGTTTTGTTGTATCCGTTTTTGGCATGACACCGAAGTGCCCACAGGCAGAGGCGTATATATCCAATGCCTTATTTTCGTTGAAATTGTAGCCGTGCTTTCTGCACCACTTCTGGTATCTGGTGATAAAGGTCTTCTCAGACAGACCGCAGACACACTCGCAGTGCCAAAAAGCATCTACAAAGTCCACCCACTTCTCGCTGCCATCAGCGCGGGGCGGACTGGCAAACAGGCGGTTTGCGTCCGGGAAAGTTGTGTCCAGCAGGGAGATCAGGTTATTCTTCAGCATGGTTTGTACTTTGGAATACTGCTGGTACTGCCGGTAGCAGGTCTTCAGCATGAGCCGGGTATCCTCATCGGGGACATATCTCGGCAGTGTGAGCCAGTGGTCAAGGCCGTAGTTGGCCAGCTTCACAGCATCCTTCTTGTCGGTCTTGGCCCGCCTTAAACTGTTGTTTCCGTAGTCGTGCACCAGCATTGCATTGACTACCGAGACATAAAGCCCCGCGTCGTGGAGTAGCCAGGCCACAGGCGCGTGGTAATTACCCGTGGCTTCCATCACCACACGGGTCTCACCGTCCAGGCTTTTGAGCAGCCTTGCCAGCTCACTCAGTTCGCTGTCGGTGTGAAGTACCTCAAAGGGTGAGACTACCACCTCTCCGAAAGGCCGCATGACTGCGATCATGCTTTTGCCCTTGGAAACATCGATGCCAACGCAGTTCATCCACATTCCTCCAATACAACGAATCTGTGCAACCGGAATCCATCTTTTCTCGCTGCCGATTCAATCTATTGGGTGACACGAACTCCCCGGCATCCGGTAGGCTCAACCTGCTCAAATCGAACGCTGCAACAAGAGGATGGCTGACCGTCTTCAAAGCGGACATACGAAGCCCAAGGGAGTGAACGTCAGCCAGTTGCTCCTCTTATTGTAGCTTAGGCACGAGATGGAGGGAAAGCCGGACTGGCTGCCCGGCTTTCCTGTCCAAATTTATTGTAATAGGGAGTGAAAAGGATGAGCACATATCAGAAGGAACACATGGAAATGGAATATGCCCGTCATTTTTTGAGAGCGCTGAAACTGCTGGAAGAAGCCCAGCGTGGCAACGAAGATCCTGACACACTGATCAACGGCTTATTACAGGCGGCGACAGAATTTTACGATGCAGACAGTCATATATTATCGAAGCGGATTGGGCGGCAGGCATTGGCCTGAGTACCTATGAGTGGTGCCAAAAGGGGATAGAGTACATGGGCGGCAAGCTGTAGTATCTGGAAATCAAAAATTTCATGAGATGGGTGGCCACACTCAAAAGGAGCGAACCGATGATCTTTACAGATATCGAGGAGCTGCGCAGGACAGTTCCGGCGGAATATGATTTTTTCACACAATACGGCGTTCGCTCCCTAATCGCCGTCCCCTTTTCCAAACGGCTGAACCAGGGTTATATCGGCGTAGATAACCCGAAGCGGTACGGCGCAGATCCTGCGTTCCTGTTCATAATCGCTTACGCTGTCGCCCAGGAATTAAATGAAATTAAACTGAATAAGAGCCTGGCGGCCGCAAAGCAAGCGCTGAAGCTTACTGCAGGGGAAGTGCGGATCAACTGCTTTAATGGGCTCACGATACATGGCAGCAAGGGAACGCTGTCCGAAAAGGATTTCATTTCTTCCCGCTGCTATACGCTGCTGTCGTATCTTGCGGTGACGGCTGGGAACCGGGCAACGGCAAATCAGCTTGCACTGATCCTGTGGCCGGATGAGTCCTGTGAGATCCCGATGAAATCCGTGCGGAACATTGCTTACAGGCTTAGATCGCTGCTTGGCTATGTTGGGCTGGAGGATTTGGTGGTCTATGCCAACGGCATATTCAGCTTCAATCCGGAAATCAAGGTAGTGACAGATGTGGGGTTATTCGAAGAACTATGTGACAGTATCGAGATGGAGAACAATCCGAAAAAGCGGTATCGGCTGTATGAAGCTGCCGTCGGACTGTATTCCGGGAATCTTCTGCCACGGTTGTCCGATAATATTTATTTTATCCCGAGTATTACATACTATCAGGGCCTGTATTTCCGGCTCGCCGGCCGGTATATAGAACGCCAGACCGAGTGTGGCGAGTATGTCTATGCGCACAAGGCAGCCAAAGCCGCACTGGCCTTTGACCCGTTTAACAGTAGCCTGAATATGCACTTGACCATACTGCTCTACCAGCAATCGGGAGCAGGAACTGCAAATGCCTTTTATACAGGAATCAAGCGGCATCTCACGGAGGCGCATATCCAGAGGATAAAACAAACATGTCCGAATATGATTATCTGACAGCCGGAGGTGAGCCTGAAATGAGACGCGGATGAGGCCAAAAATATGTTGCAGATGAGTCGCAGACGAGTCACGAGCTGAGACGCCCGCCTGTTGCCTATGTGTTCCTGCCCATCGGCGTGCTGGCGCTCATCGGCGGCATCATCCTGCTGGTAACGTCCCAGAAGGGCGGACAGGGGGCTCCGGCACCTGCCGGCGCTGCCGCAGGTATGGGATCTGGAAAAGCGCCTGCAAGAGGCGGCCGCGGCCCTGTGGAAAAACGGGCTGTGCTGCGCGGCGTGACAGGAAAATACTCTGGCCAGAGCTTTGACCTGTTAAAGGGCAAGGTGGTCATCGGCCGAGACCCGGCAACCTGTAACATCGTATTCGATAAAAACACGCCGGGTATCAGCGGGCGGCACTGCCAGGTAGTCTACGACCCGAATGAAGACTGCTTTATCATCACCGATCTGGGATCGTCCTACGGCACGTTCCTGGGCAACGGCAAAAAGCTGACGGCGAATGTGGCGGAAAAATTGTCGATCGGGGACACCTTCTACCTGTGCGACAACGCCAACCGGTTTGTGGTGAGCAAGGAGTAACCCGTTATGGCAGGGTATTGTTTAAAAAACGGAAGAATCCAGGAAGCGTGGGGAGAGGACGCCGCCGGCCGGGAACTGGCGGCTGTCTTCCACCTGACTGCAGACGGTGAAATGAAAGAACTCCACGAGTTCCCGGCGCTGTCGGAAGGTGAAGGGGCGCTGGCGTATGCAGGTGAGTTCTACATTGAACCCCTGGAAGTACAGATTGAATTTCTAAAAGCGGCCAATGCAGAAAAATGGCTGGAGGCGCTGCTCTTGCGGCATGTCGACCGGGTGCGGCAGGTATCGGAGGAACTCTTTGTCATAGCTGAGATAAAATCGTTTGGAGCATGAATGCAACGGACGCGATGGGGGATATTATGTTCTTTGGAGTATGTTTGTTTCTCTTCGGAATCATTTTGGCATTCTGTCGGACTGTACGGTCAAAGCGTCGCTGCCGGAGAAGAGTGAACGCCGTCATCTGCGATGTGGCCGTCAGCTGGACAGACGACGATTTCACCGATTTCTTCATTACCAACTATAAATACCATCCGGTCTACCAGTACACATTGGATGGACAGGAGTATCGGGTAGTATCCCGGGTAGAGTATTCCAAAAAGGACGAAATCAAAGTCGGTAGTTATGAGGTGCTCTTTGTGGATGAAAAGAATCCCCGGTACTTTTCCTGCCCCTCTGAGAATAGGGAACGTGTAATCAGCGCCCTTATCTGGTCTGTGCTGGGAGTTGCCTTTGCACTTTTTCCTTTAGTGGGCTGGGGCGGGTGGATCGGGCTTCTGGTGGCGCTGGGATTGCTCCTGCTGGGTGATCTGTGTTACGATGCCTGGTCCAAAAATCGGAAGGAGTGACTGTATTTTGCTATCAAAATACATCGTTTTATACTTAAAATACATTGCTTGAGGAGGTGGGAGAATGAATCCGGAACGTGTTTGTTATGGCTGTTTCGCGGAAAAAGAACCGGGGATTCCATGCCCCCGATGCGGATTTAATGAGAACGACGAGCAGCCCTATCTTGCGCTGCCCCTGGGTACGATCCTAAACGGGAGATATCTGGTAGGAAAGGTGCTTGGCATTGGCGGGTTCGGTATCACCTATCTGGGATACGACCTGACACTGGAGATCAAGGTTGCGATTAAAGAATATATGCCCTCCGCCCTGGCCACAAGGCATCCGGACCACTATAGTGTGGCGCTGACCGGACGGGTGGAGGAGGATTACCAGTACGGTATGGAGCGCTTTTTGGATGAAGCGAAGATCCTTGCCAAGCTGCAAAACACCCCGCATATCGTATCGGTGCAGAACTATTTCAAAGAGAACGGCACCGCATACTTTGTGATGGAGTACATAGACGGTATGAGCCTGAAAGCCTACCTGGCAAAAAACGGGGATAAGATCCCCTATAACCAGGCGATTGCCATTCTGCAGCCGATCATGGAAGCGCTGGTTCAGGTGCATGCGCTGAACCTCCTGCACCGGGACATCAGCCCGGACAATATCTATATCACATCCAAAGGCGAAAGCCGTCTGCTGGATTTCGGCGCGGCGCGGTTCGCACTGGGGGACGGCAAGAGCGTGTCGGTCATCTTAAAACATGGCTACGCGCCGGAGGAACAGTATTCCAGCCACGGCAATCAGGGACCGTGGACGGATGTTTACGCCATGGGCGCTACCCTGTACCGCTGCATTACCGGACAGCTTCCGCCAGATTCGGTGGAACGGATCCATGGGGATACCATGAAAAGGCCGTCGGAGCTGGGGTTCCGTATTCCGGCTAATGTGGAAAACGCCATCATGAAAGCGTTGGCGGTAAAAACCGAGGATCGTTTCCCCAATATGGAGGCATTCATCGGGGCACTGAACGGGCGCGTTTCCGTACAGGATCAGGTGGCGGCCAGTATCAGCCAGCGCACCCAGGCTACCGCTTACAGGCAGGAAGGCTACGGGCAGATTGCCTATCAGCAGCCCGCCTATAACGGCGGGGGTGCTGCGGCAGGAAAGCCCTCTGCGTTCTCCCGGTTCCTTTCCTATATGAAAGCCAATCCGGTGGTTGCCTGGGTTTCCGGCGGTGGGCTGCTGGCGGTGATCGCCCTTTGTATTATCCTTCCTATCGCGCTTTCTGGCGGAGGGGAAAAAAGGCCGACAGGAGGGGGCGGCGGTGGGAATACGCCTGTCATCAGCCAACCGCAGACGAGTAATCCGGAACCGACAACAGACCCAGAGCCTACTACAGAACCTCCAGCGGAAATGGTGGCGCAGGATCTTGGCATCCTCAACGCTACGATTGAGATCCCGTCGGATTATACGAGGGTTGAGGAGGAGACGATTTTTATCAATGAGGCTAAAGGCTGCGGTATTATGGTGGATTATTCTTGGAACATTGACGGACCCATCTACTCCCTTGCCGATGTGGAATCCCAGAGAGAAGCTATTGCCGCCAACCTGATGCAGAACCCGCAGATCCTTGCTGCCGGACCCGATCAGGTGGGAAGCGCAGGCGCCTATCAAATCTATCTTGAAGGCACCGACAGCGAAGGCGTCTCCAGCGAAGTGGTCATTATGGCGGTGGAGGGGTATGATTTCGGCTGTTATTTCATCTTCACGTTCTATCCCAAGGGGGACAAAGCCGCCGAAGCGGAAATCCATTCCATCATCCAGTCCTTTAAGAGCAACGGTGCGCCGGAGACAACGTACAAGATGTACTATGGCTCTAAGAGCGGCGTCAAGGTGATTGTGGACGATGCCGTGGCAGCAGGACGCGTGATGGACACGACTGTTAACCTGGGAGAGGCCGGAGCGGCGGCCGAATTGGTTATTTACCCAACGGACGCGGCAATGGAAGCCGGCTTTGGGAGCGCTACGCCGGACAGCGGGATTGTGGAAATAGGGAATGCCGGCCAGCTGGGAATGAGCAGCCCGGAGGAGGTCTTGCAGTTTCAGAGAGACGTGGCGTCTAGCGCAGGCGTTTCCGTAGGTGAAACATACACGTCGCAGTCGGGCGGTGTGGAATGGCTGTGCATGGATTGGACCATGAATGAATTTACGTTCAATGTTGCCTCCGCCATGATCGACGGCAAGTGTTACGCTGTTAGCTGCATGTTCAACAGCTCCAACAAAGATGCGGTTGTCGCTTTGCATCAACAGGCCATGGAGTCCGTCCGTGCATGGGAGGGATAACCAGCATGGAAGATCTTATTCTAATTCTCGTTCTGAGCGGCATCGGCCTTGTCACGCTTCTGGTTTCCGTCTGGCTGTTCTACAGGAAGAAAAGAAAAACGACGGAGAAGAAGAGAGCCTGCACGGCGGAATGCCGGGCGGCCATTGTGGACGCAGTAAACTATCATGTCAAAAGTAAGTATCGTCTGGCAAAGGCCGCGGGGGCTGTTTCCGTGGCTCATCTTCTCAGCGGTGCAGGCGGCTCCGTTGGGAAAATGGCTTCCCTGGGGGTGAAAACGGCGACGCTGGGACTCTATTATTATCCCGTGTACCGGTATACCTACCGGGGAGAGACCTATGAACAGATCGGCAATGTCCCGGCAATGGAGGAACAGGCCCGGAAAAAGGTGGGAACGGAGCTTACGCTTTTTATCGATCCGGCCAAACCTACCAGCTTTTACTGCCTGGAGGAGGAAAAGGGTTACTTTCAGCAGCGCCTTGCCTACCTGATCGTCGCTCTTCTCGTCATTGCGGTTTTGATTATGATTGGAGTCATGTGGCTAACAATATAGCTTCAGTGCCTGCCGCAGCGAAACCTGCGGCAGGCGGTTTTCCTAAAAAAGATTGGTGCGGGCGGAAAGGAGGAGGAGCGTATGAATTTTGCAGAGGATATTGCGTTTATTCTGATTGTATGCGCGATAACATATCCGCTTTACGCGTTATTTTTCGTGCTTGCCCACTTTTACAAGAAAAAGACGCAGAGAGGGAGCGGCTGCACGGTTTTTCTAAAAGCGACCGTCATCGAACCGCTGAGGATTCGGATCAAGCATTCCTACCATTATTTTATGATATACCAATACGAGTATATGGGCTGCGTCTATCAAAAAAACACCGGCATCGATTTGGCCTATCATCAGGCGCAGAAGAAGATCGGAACTGAGGTGGAGATTTACATTGACCCATCTGATCCGGAAAAATACTTCTGTCCCGCCGATGTCAAGATGTATCGGATGACTCAGATCTGCCTTCTGTGCGTCGGGTGGCTTTTCATTGTGGGAACGCCCATCTTCTGTTTTATATTAGAGTATTTATATTAGAGTTATAGATTGCGACGATCCAAGACGCTGGGGCCGTATTCTGTTCGGTTTGTCTGGAGGAAAGGGAGAAACAGCCCTTGATTGAGGAGATGATGAATGTCTTTCCGTTCATTCTGGAAGAGCTGGGTATGATCGCGTTGATGGAAGTGGTTTTTCTGCTGTTGCGGGTGAAAGGCCGGGGCGCAAGTACAAAGAAGAGGAGTGAAACATGAACTTGGAACATATCTGCTATGGCTGCTTTCAGGAAAAGCCGGACGATTCCCCTGTCTGCCCCCACTGCGGGTTTAATGCGGAGGAGGAGCAGCCGTTTTTGGCGCTGCCCATGGGCGCACTGCTGAACGGCCGCTACATGACCGGAAAGGTCCTGGGCGTGGGCGGGTTCGGCATCACCTATCTGGGCTATGACCTGACGCTGGAGATTAAGGTAGCCGTCAAGGAATATATGCCCTCCGGTCTTGCTACCCGGCATTCCGATAAGTACAGCGTGGCACTGACCGGACGGGGCCAGGAGGATTATCAAAACGGCATGGAGCGCTTTTTAGAGGAAGCGCGGATCCTTGCCAAACTGCAGAATACGCCGAACATCGTGTCGGTGCAGAATTATTTTAAGGAAAACAACACGGCCTATTTCGTGATGGAATATATCGACGGCATGAGCCTGAAGGCATACGTTGCATCCCAGGGCGGGAAGATTCCCTATGACCAGGCGCTGACCATCCTGATGCCGGTGATGCAGGCGTTGACGCAGGTTCATGCCCTGAACCTGACCCACCGGGATATCAGCCCGGACAACATCTCCATTACCTCCAAGGGAGAGAGCAAGCTGCTGGATTTCGGCGCGGCCCGGTTTTCTATCGGAGATGAAAAAAGCGTGTCGGTCATCCTGAAACATGGCTACGCGCCGGAGGAGCAGTATTCCAGTAAGGGGAACCAGGGGCCGTGGACGGATGTATACGCCATGGGCGCCACCCTGTACCGCTGCGTGACCGGGGAGCTGCCGCCGGATTCCATCATGCGGGTCCATAACGATACGCTGAAAAAGCCCTCGGAGCTGGGCGTTCCCCTGCCTCCGCAGGTGGAACAGGCGATCATGAAGGCGCTCGCGGTAAAAGCGGAGGATCGTTTCTCCACCATGGAGGCCTTTATTGAAGGGATTACCGGGAAAACCCCGGCGTCTTTCCATCACCGTACCATGGCTGTGCCATCCGGTCAAACGGCTGCAGGTTCCGATGGAAAGCCGGGGCTTTGGACCAGATTCCGGCGGAGCCATATCGGGGTACAGATCACGGCGCTGGTGCTGTGCGTTGCTGTGCTGGGTCTGGGCGTCTGGGGAGCAGTAGCGGGGATCGGTGCGCTGACCGGCGGGAAAGCAGAGCCGGGTTCTTCTGACGGGCCATCCGGCACTCCTTTCGATATAACAGTGCAGGAACCCGAGGGCGTAGACGATGTCGCCTTGCAGGACTACGCTCAGGAGTATCTGAATATCACCATGGGGATCCCCCAGGGGTATGCAGAAACAGAGTCCGGCAGCGGAGCTTTTGCTTCATCGGATGGGAGCGCTACCCTGCAGGTGGGATTTTACGATAAGGCCGCCGGTTTTCCGGTGTATACCCTTTCTGATGTGGAGGAGAACGCGGAGAAATATGTCCAGTATTATATCGGCCTGCTGGAGAGCACCAATATCACAAAGCATGAGATCCTCAGCCGGGGTTACCGGGAGGGCAGTTCTTTGGACACCTACTTGATCCAGTTTTCTGCTACCGAAAGCGGAGGCACAACCATGGAATTTTTGGCGGCGTTCATCGAATGCCAGAATGGGTTTGGCTGCTACAATCTTATCGGCTCCTATCCTCAGGGGGATGAGAAGGCGCAGGCGGAGATATTCGCAGCAATGGATTCCTTCCAAAGCAGCGGTCCCGCAGGCACCAACAGTCAGCGGTTTTATGATGAACGGCTTCCGTTCCAATTTATCTACTGGGAGAGCGACGGAGAGATTACCTTCAACGTGGTCAATGAAAACCTGCTGCGCATGGTCAACGAGGCAGGCAACGTGCAGGTAGAAATACAGTGCAGACCATCGAGTGATCAATTTAATAAGGAAGTCTGGCTGGACGGCATAGCAGAAGTGATGGTGAACCAGCCCGGCCTCAAACGTGAGGAGGGCCGCTGGGAACATGAAACTGGCGGAATCGATTGGATTGTTGACAGATATACCTATACTTTAGATGGTCAGACGGCCTATACGGAGGTTTACGCCGGAGAAATCGACGGATATGTGTTTGCGATTACGGCATCCGCATATACTGAGGAGGCTCTTATCACCAATGGAATGATATTGGACACGACCAATACGATTCGACCTGTGAAATAGATGACAGACCCGTTTCCGGGGGAAAGGAGAAAAAAGTGCTGAGTCTAAAAAGAAATGTCAACTGTCCCCGCCGCATGGCTGTGTACGCCGTCTTTGACGTGCTGGACCGGATGGGCTGCCAATACGAGCAGGCGCTGGTCGGCGATATCAAGGCGGAGGCGAAGGTGCTGGGGCATACCAGTGAGTACGCCTTTGCCGTGACGGAACAGACCATCAACACATCGATCCTCCATGTTTCCATGCTCCGTCCGGCAAGCGGCCTGAGCGAGGAGGAAAAACAGCTGGCAGTACGTTATCTGGCAGACAGCGTACTGCAGCATATCGATGAGGTACAGGCTTTAGAATGAGGAGGAAGACGAGATGGCAAACGAATCGAGAGTATTCCGGCTGCCTGCCGGCATGAGTACCCAGGTGGTGGCAAACGCGGTAGAGGCGTTCCTTTCATCCACTAAGGGGATGGAGGTACAGAGTGCCGAAACCACAGAAGGCTATGTGGTGCAGGGCCGTCAGGAAAAAGACGGCTGGAAGACCATTGCCGGCATGAGGATGGCTACGACGGTGCAGATGATCCGAATGGATGACAACTTAAACGTCACCGTGGGTCAGGGCGAATGGTCGGATAAGATCGGCGCTGGCGTGCTGGGATGGTTTATCGCATGGCCGCTGGCGGTGACTGCCGGTGTGGGCGCCTACAAGCAGAAAAAGCTGCCGGAAGAGATTTTCCAGGTGATTGAGCAGTGCATCGTCTCCGGCGGCCGCTCGGTGGTGGTGCGAAACGCCGGGGCGGAACTGAACGCGGGTATGGTGGTTTGCCCCGCCTGCAAAACCCAGTGTGCGGCCGGCGCCAAATTCTGCAACAACTGCGGGGCGAAGCTGGAAAACAAATGCCCCCAGTGCGGGGCGGAGATACCGCCCGGAAGCCGCTTCTGCGGAGCATGCGGAGCACCGCTTTCCTCGCAGGGCGCTCCGGTGCGATAAAGGGAGGAGATTGCGTATGCGCAGGGAAAAAACCGCCGGGGCGGCAAAAAGGCGCATGGCTTTTCAGTATGCTGCTGGCGGTATGCCTGATGATCGCGGCCCTTCCCCTGTCTGTTTCGGCGGCGGGGGAATATGTGCCAGGGAACCCCCGCTGGTCGGGCTACCAAAACCAGGTGCAGTGGGACCGGCCGGCAGGAGCGGCCTCCGGCGATAGCTTTGAATACGAGGCACAGCTGCTGCTGGGCGACGATGTGGTCGAGTCCAAGGCAGTGGAAATCGACACCTATTTGTTTTTCACAAACGATGTGGTGACGCGGCCGCAGGAGGAGTACACCATACGGGTGCGTGCCAGATGGATCATGATCGTGGGCGACCCGGACGGCCAGTATATGGTGGCGGACGTCGGAGAAGCCGAACCGCCCCATGAGCACAGCTATACCCAAAAGCACGACGCGGCACAGCACTGGCAGGCGTGCTCCTGCGGCGACAAAAAGGATGCGGCGGATCACAGCTTCGGCGCATGGACGGCGGATGGCAATACAGAGAGCCGCATCTGCACCGTCTGCGGCTACGCCGAGACAAGGGACGCCGCGCAGACGTCAGCCACCGGGGAAACCACGGATAACGGGCAGGATTCCGGCGGCGAAGGCATCGCGGAGCTGACCGATGAAAATACCGGCGTTTCCGTCTCCCTGTCCGAAGCGGTTCCGGAGGGTGTGGAGCTGTACGCCGGCGTCATGGAGGCGGAGAGCCTGCTTGAAGAGAAGCCGGAGCTGAAAGAAGCGCTGGACGGCCTGCTGTCGGTGTATGAGATCAGCATCCGCCAGAACGGGGAGCCGGTGGAAATCAAAGACAGCGCCATGACGGTGCGCATCCCGATGAACAGCCATCTGGAGGGCTACGCCCATTACCAGGCGGTGCGGGTGGACGGCGAGCCGGAGCGCATAGAGGCAAAGGCCGAAGACGGCAGCCTGGTCTTTGAAGCCGGCGGCCCGGGCCGGTATGCCGTACTCGGTTCCGATACCCCCTTCTCCGTTTCTGCAATCATCCAACCCGCCCCGTTGCCGGGAGACGAAAAGGATGGAAACGCCGTCTACATCGTTCTGTTGGCCGCGATACCGGCGGCTGTCCTGCTGGCGCTGCTGCTTGTATTCTTATACAGGAAAAAGCGGAAGGCACAGGATAACCCGCCAGCCGGAGGAAAGGATCCGTCCGAACCGGACGGCGGAGATACCAAAAACTGATTCTACTTGTAAAGGAGAGAATGAAGATGCTTCGAAAAAAGAGTTTGCTGGCGCTGCTGCTGTCCTTATGCATGGTGGTAGGAATACTGCCGGCGACAGTGTTTGCTGCGGGGCAATATGTGCCGGAAAATCCCCGCTGGTCGGGATATGGAAACCAGGTAATGTGGGATAAACCTGCCAACGCATCAGGCAGCACGTATCTTGAGTATGAGGCGTAGCTGGTACTGAACGGCCAGGTACTCCAGACAGAAAGCGTTGAGATAGACAGGTGGGTATTTTTCGATTCGAAGAATATCACTCAGTCGAAGGATGCGTATACGCTTAAAGTACGGGCCAGACAGATTTACCTTACCGGCGATCCGGACGGCTCTTATACCGTATGGAAGAGAGACGCCTGGGGCGACTGGGCAATCGGCGGCAATACCGGCGGCGGAGAGGGGCCTACTCCCCCCCATGAACACAGCTTCGGCGGCTGGAAAAATAATGGAACCCAGCATTGGAAAGAATGCAGCTGCGGAGAGAAATCTGAAGAGAGCCCCCATAACTTCGGCGAATGGGAGCTGATCTATTATGATGTAAATACGAAGTATGACGTATGTGAAAGGCGGTGCCTTACCTGCGGCTATGAGCAGATTGATAGATACAGGGAACACCAACATTACTATACCGACGACTGGAGTAGCGGTTCGACTACACACTGGAAGGAATGCTACTACTGCAAAGAAGTTAATCAAGATACTGTAGCCGACCATACTTTCGATGATTGGACGATAACAAAGGAGCCTACCACAACCGAAACAGGTTCCAGAGAACGTACCTGCTCCATCTGCAAATATACGCAGGAAGAGACGATTCCGGTTCATGAGCACAGCTACGGCGACTGGCAGAAGGATGAAACCCAGCACTGGAAGGAATGCTCCTGCGGCGATAAAACTGAAGTGGGCAACCATACTTTCGATGATTGGACGATAACAAAGGAGCCTACCACAACCGAAACAGGTTCCAGAGAACGTACCTGCTCCATCTGCAAATATAAGCAGGAAGAGACGATTCCGGTTCATGAACACAGCATCCATGACGAAACATGGAAATATAACGATACCGAGCACTGGCAGGAGTGTTCCTGTGGTGAAAAGCTGAATGTGGCAAACCATATCTACGGCGATTGGAGAGTAACCAAAGAGGCCACCGAGACCGAAGAAGGTTCCAGAGAGCGTGACTGCACGGTCTGCGACTATGTGCAGACCGAAACCATTCCAATGCTTGAACATGAGCACAGCTACGGCGACTGGCAGAAGGATGAAACCCAGCACTGGAAGGAATGCTCCTGCGGCGAAAGGCTGAATGTGGCAAACCATATCTACGGCGATTGGAAAGTAACCAAAGAGGCCACCGAGACCGAAGAAGGTTCCAGAGAGCGTGACTGCACGGTCTGCGACTATGTGCAGACCGAAATCATTCCAATGCTTGAACATGAGCACAGCTACGGCGACTGGCAGAAGGATGAAACCCAGCACTGGAAGGAATGCCGCTGCGGCGAGAAAACTGAAGTGGGCAACCATACTTTCGGTGATTGGACGATAACAAAGGAGCCTACCACAACCGAAACAGGTTCCAGAGAACGTACCTGCTCCATCTGCAAATATACGCAGGAAGAGACGATTCCGGTTCATGAACACAGCATCCATGATGAAGCATGGAAATATGACGATACCGAGCACTGGCAGGAATGCTCCTGCGGCGAAAGGCTGAATGTGGCAAACCATATCTACGGCGATTGGAGAGAGACGAAGCCGGCCACCGAAACCGAGGCTGGTTCCAGAGAGCGTGACTGCACGGTCTGCGACTATGTGCAGACCGAAACCATTCCAATGCTTGAACATGAGCACAGCTACGGCGACTGGCAGAAGGATGAAACCCAGCACTGGAAGGAATGCCGCTGCGGCGAGAAAACTGAAGTGGGCAACCATACTTTCGATGATTGGACGATAACAAAGGAGCCTACCACAACCGAAACGGGTTCCAGAGAACGTACCTGCTCCATCTGCAAATATACGCAGGAAGAGACGATTCCGGTTCATGAACACAGCATCCATGATGAAGCATGGAAATATGACGATACCGAGCACTGGCAGGAATGCTCCTGCGGCGAAAGGCTGAATGTGGCAAACCATATCTACGGCGATTGGAAAGTAACCAAAGAGGCCACCGAGACCAAAGAAGGTTCCAGAGAGCGCGGCTGTGCGGTCTGTGAATATGTGCAGACTGAAGCCATCCCTGCAGCGGGAACCGGCAGCCCCCAGACTGGGGACAGCAGCGATATGGCGCTGTGGATCAGCCTGATGCTGGCCTCCTGCGGCGGCGTGCTGGGAATGCTGTTCTACAGGCGGAAAAAGGCGGCGGCCGGGAAATAAGGCTGAGTAATAAACAAAACCGGCAAAAGCGCCTGCGGGCGGGCTTCGTGCAAAATCCACAGCCCGCTCCGGCGCAGCCGGTATCCTTTTCAAGAAGGAATATCCCTTCTATCCTTTGGTACATACCAAAGGATAAGCAATCTTATTTGACAAGGAGAAACCAAATGCAAGCAAAAAGGAAACTGACGGCGCTGCTGCTTTCCCTGTGTATGCTGCTGGGGATGCTGCCAATGACCGCTTTTGCGGCGGGTGTACCGGCTGCGCCAACAAATCTGAAGCTGGAACTGACAGAAACCGGCTTAAAAGCCAGCTGGGATAAGCCGGAAACCACCGGCGGGCTGGATATCTTTGAGTATGAAGTGACCCTTTACGGACACTTTGACGGCACTGCCGGAGAAAAGACAAAGGTAGAGACAAAGACGGTTCAGCGGGAGACCACCTGCACCTTTACAAACACAGGAAATGCAGAAGGCGTTATCAATCCTACCTACGAGGTAGAGGTAAGAGCGAGAGAGGGCGTCTCCGGCACCGGCGACCCGGACAATCTATCGGGCTACTATGTGACGGAGTGGACTGGCTGGAGCAGTTCGAGCTCAGCATCGTATAAAACGTACGATTTCTCCGTTATAACGTCCGTCAATAAGTATTATACGGGAGTGGTCGATGTGGGGCTGCCAGGCAGCGAGAATAAGCTGCACCAGGAGGGTATAACGGCCACAGGGAATCCGGATGTCATAAAGCCTGATGGTACCACGAGTGAGAATGAGAAACAGGCAGTAACGGAACTGCTCTATCAGTATTTCGAGAAGAATAAGGCAACGGTTCCTGAGCTGGCGAATGTCACCAGGGATAACCTGATGGTCAAAACGGTGCTTGAGCGCATTGAGTCATCGAGAACAGTTGATCCCAATAACTACCAGATAATCTATGAGGTGGTAGATAAAGACTACACGCTCTATCTGGAATTCAATCCGGAAACGGAAATCGTACAGCCGGATACAAGGGAGATCGTGAATGCCGTCAATCTGGTGAACGTCAGCTGGAATGTGGGAATGGGACTGACGCCTGCATTCACAGCGACGGTGGACGAGGCGGATCAGGACAAATACGAGGTTTATCTGGAGCAGTGGATCGGCAGCGACGGCAAGAGTATCACCAGCGAGGAGTCTTTCAACAGCGAGATATCGGAAGATGAGAAAATCACGACTTTTGAAGAGGGCGTGACTTACTACTACTCCGTATGGGTGAAGGCGAAGGAGGGATACGCCATCTCTGAGGAGGCATCCGTCTATCTGGACGGTCGTCCCGCCGATAATGGTTATACCCTGGCGAATAACGATGAGCCAAAGAGACCGGACGGCAGCTTTTTAAGCGGCACCTTCAATAGCCTTTTTGTGATGGAGTGTGTCTTTGACCCGCTTAAGGTCAATGGCATAGAAGTGACTTCGGCAAACAAGGACGATATTCTGGGCGATGCCGACGGTTTGGGCGCTACGGTGTCCTATGACCCGGATACCAACACCCTGACGTTGAATAACGCAACGCTGACGGTGAGCGAAGACTTTGCCGCCATACATGCGCTTATTCCGGACCTTACCATTGTGCTGAAAGGCGAAAACCAGATTAACGGCAGCGGCAGCACCGAAAACGGGATTTATTCCAACGGGGACCTGACCATTACGGGGAGCGGAAGACTGCAGATAAGAGGCACCGGTTTCGGGCTTTACGGCAACAGTGCCATTACGCTTACCGGCGGCGCAGACGTGGATATTATCGTTGACTTTTCCAGCGCCGAGGCGCCTCAGCCGTATTCGGCGGTACGTGCCCTCGGCGGACTGACGGTGGACGGCGCGACGCTGAATGCGAAGAACAATGCAACTCAGGATGCCAGTTTCGGCACTCCGGGCATTAATACTGACCTTACGGCGATTAACGGAGCGAAGGTGAATATTTCTTCCGTAAACGATCACGGCATCTGCGGTGATGTCATCGTCAGCGGAGCCGGAACCGTAGTAAATGCCTCTTCTGCAAGCGGCGAGCACTATGGTATCTTTGCTGGCCAGGAAGATATCTTTGGTGAATTGGGCGGCGATCAGAAGGGGATCTTCACCATCTCCGACGGAGCGGTTGTCACTGCCAGCGGCGGAAAGGGCGCCATGCGCTGGAAACGGAAGCTGTACTACATCGAAGACCAGGAAAACTACGATATCGTTCTCCTGCCGAGCAAGTACCTGAAGCATAAGGCGGACGCCAACCGGTCGCCAAACACGGTCAGACGGCTCGCCCTTTCGATCTGCTACTACCTGAACTATCTGGATCAGACCGGGACCGAGCTATTGCAAGTGGCAAAAAAGAGCTTTGAGGAACAGAGCAGCCACTTCGGGCAGTTCCTCTATTGGCTGGTGGAGGGACGGCATATCACAGACAATCGAACAGCGAAGACGGGAAATGGAACCTGCAACGCATACCTCAAGGATGTGTTCGGGTTCTTTTTATATCTGGCGGATAACGGATATACGGAACCCCTGCGGGTGCTGGCTTACAACCAGATCACCGTATCCAATGCGGTAGGGGTCAAACGGACGATCCGTTCCAAGTCTTTCAAGGGGTACCTGAAGGAAAAGGACCGGAATGTGCGGGCGGCGCAAGAGCCGGAGATCATCGATATCCTCCGGGCCTGTACCAACCTCCGGGATCAGCTGCTGCTCCTGCTGCTGGCAGAGACCGGATTTCGGATCGGCGAGATCCTGGGTGTGGATTATACCAAGGATATCGATTATGAGAAGCAGGTCCTCAAGGTGTACTTCCGGGACGACAACGACAACGAAGCCCGAGCCAAGAATGCGGAATACCGCTCAGCGAAGATCAGCAGGGAAACCTTCGAGTTCCTGCTGCATTATCTGGCGGAATACAGGAGGTTACTGCAGCGGCAGAGCCTCCTGTTTATTAATATCAGGGGAGAAACCGCTGGCAAACCCATGCGGGTGGAGAGCGTGTATGACATGCTGGACCGAATGGAGGAAAAAACCGGCATTAAGCTGACCCCGCACATGCTCCGCAGATATTATGCGGTGTCCAGACGGGACGCCGGCTGGGCGCTGGAGCTGATCCAGCTGGCCCTGGGACATAAGCATCTGGATACGACGGTCAAATATCTGGGCATCCTGGATAACCAGCTGATGACCGCAAGCCGGGAATTTTATGAAAAGCACTCGGATCTATATGGGATCAAGGATCTGCTGTAAGAGGAGGTGAACCGCTATGCCGACGGCTGCGCTCAGGCAGATAACAGCAAAACAGGATAATCAGGCGCTTCGAGCCAGATTGGAAGCGGAAGCCGCCAGGGTACAGATCAGCTATAAAGCCAGTGTGATCGACTTCATGGTCATGGAAGGGATCCAGGATTTCTCGGAGCTGGACTATGCAACAAGAAAAAGTTTTGAAGCCTACCTGGAAGGGCAAAGCGGTATGAAGCATATCCGCCATCACCTGCTGGCCTTTGACAAGCTCAAACAGCATGCGCTGAGCCAGGAGTTCCACATCCTGGAGGATGGAAAGGTCGCACGGCCGCGGTATGAGAATGGAATCCTCTACCTGCCATACCATCCAGACCCAAAGGTTTCGGCCATGTTCCGAAATTCCACAAGGAAAAACGAGCATGTCTGGGATTTTTCCAGAAATGCCCCGGAGAGGATGAAACGGCAAGTGTTCGACATCCTGCATTATGAGCTGGAGAACAGCACAAGCCCTGAAGGTAGGCGCGTCCACCTGTTGGGGCTGCGGGACCTGTATGACTTTTGTACGGAGCAGTGGATCGAGGATATCGAAGCCATGGAACTGCCGCAGATACAGGCGTTCCGTGAAATCCCCAGCAACCGGCTCACGGAAAGCAAGCGCCCTGGAATCATCAACTTCTGCCGAAGAGCGCTGTTCCTGCAAGCGGAGGAAATCAACTGGAACGCCCATGTATGGTATATGGAGCGGTTCCACATACAGCCAGAGCGGATGGATCCCGCAAACCCTGTGTTAAGCATCTCCTTTGTCGAAGTAACGCACCGCCGGAACCGGGAACTTCTCAAAAGATATATCCGGTATGGGCTTGGTATCACCAACCTGTCGGTCGGCGTGATCCGGGGGGAACTCATCTACCTGCGAAGCTTCCTGAATGATATCCAGCAGCCGGAAGATACCGATATCTGCTCTGTAACGCCGGCGCAGATGGAGGCGTACTTCCGGGTGCAGCGGCAGAGGGGGGTACAGGCGGAAACCTACAATAAGATCGTCATGAGCATCCTGCACTTCTTCAACCATCTGCGGGTACGGCAGCTCATCGGACAAATCCCCTTCGATGCGGACAGCTTACTGCAGAAGACGGTACTGAAGCATCATAACCGGAGCGTGGCACAGGAGGTCACAGAAGAAATCTTCTCCAAGCTCTATGCCTTCCCTGAAACCCTCCGGCTGATGTATCTGCATCTATGGGGTATAGGGTTACGGATCAGCGAGGTGTGTACCCTGAAAGGGAACGCCTACTACATACAGGGCGATGACGCCTGGATTCAGGTCTATCAGATCAAAATGCGCACTTACAAACGTATCCCAATTCCTGCGGCCCTGTATAAGCTGATGCGGGTATACCTGAAAAAGCACCACATAAAAGCGGGGGACTATGTGTTCCAAAACAGCAAAGGCGGCCCCTACCGGAGCGGAACCTTCCGCTACAATATGCTGAAATACTGCGAACGCAACGACATTCAGAACGGGGAATACATCTTCCGCTCCCACGATTACCGCCACACCATAGCGACCTGCTTCTATGACTCAGGCGTATCCCTGCAGAGTATCCGCGATTACTTAGCATATCCGTGCTGCTGGCGGGCTGCGGAAACCAGGAGCCAGAAAACAGCGAAATGAAAATGATTGTCAATGTAAACGGGCAGGATTTTACTGCCACTTTGGCGAAGAACAGCGCCGTGGATGCTCTTGTTCAGATGATGGGGAATGGCCCCGTTACCCTGCAGCTCAGTGATTATGCCGGCTTTGAAAAGGTGGGCTCGCTGGGCCAGAGCCTCCCTGCCAGCAACAGCCAGACCACGACCCATGCCGGGGATATTGTGCTCTATCAGGGAAATCAGATCGTCATGTTCTATGGTTCCAACTCCTGGAGCTACACAAGGCTTGGTCATATCGATGACCTCACTGGCTGGGAAGAAGCGCTGGGCAGCGGCGATGTGACAGTAACTTTATCAATGGAGAATTAAAAGAAGAAGTTTAGAAAACGGCATGAAATAAGGAGAAAACAAAATGAGTGAATATTATACCTTTACAAAGATATGGATGATACGGCAAAGCATCCTGCGCTGGTGATCGGCCCTCCCTATGGCGGTGTGAAAGAGCAGGGACCCGGCGTATACGCCAATCAACTGGCCCAGCGCGGATTCATCTGCCTGGCCTTTGATCCTGCCTTTATGGGTGAGAGCGGCGGCGAGCCCCGCCATGTTTCTTCTCCGGACATCTTTGCAGAGAATTTCTCTGCCGGGGTGGATTACCTCGGTACGCTTCCTTTTGTGGACCGGGAGCAGATCGGTGCAATCGGTATCTGCGGCAGCGGTGGGTTCGCCCTTTCCGCCGCCCCCAGGTGGATACCCGTATCAAAGCGGTGGCTACGGCCAGTATGTACGACATTTCGGCTGCAGGACGTATTTTCATGACGCAGGAGCAGCTGCGGGAGGAACTGCCGAAGCTGAACGAACAGCGTTGGAAAGACATTGAAAGCGGTTCGCCGGAATATCTTCCGTCTTTTCCGGAAACGCCTGCAGATTCTGTTCCGGAGGAGCTTGACCCGGTGAGCGCGGAGTTCTACAGCTACTATGGTTTGAAGCGCGGCCACCATCCCAATGCCAGAGGAGGATTTACCACTACCAGTCAGCTTGCTATGCTGAACTTTTGCAGCCTGGACTTTGTGGATCAGATTTCTCCGCGTCCCATTCTGATGATCGTGGGTGAAAATGCTCATTCCAAATTTTTCAGCGAGAATGTTTACAAAGCTGCTGCCGAACCGAAAGAGCTGTATGCAGTGCCGGACGCAATCCATATTGACCTGTATGACCGATTAGATAAAATTCCCTTTGACAAGCTGGAGAGCTTTTTCAAGGAAGCGTTTAAAAAATAAGAGGCAAGAAATTTGATCGACAAAAGAGGTATCATTCCTTTACTGCTGCACCTGCAGTTCACCCTTTTTCAGCCGGAACACCACATCGGCCTGTTTCGCCACTTCATTGGAGTGGGTAACGACCACCACGCACTTGTTCATCTTGTGGGCGCTTTCTATGAGGATCTCGATGATATCCTGGGCGGTGTCCTCGTCAAGATTGCCGGTAGGCTCGTCCGCCAGGATCACCGGGGCCACGCTTGCCAGGGCGCGGGCGATGGCCACCCGCTGCTGCTGGCCGCCGGAGAGCTTCAGCACATTGCGCTTCGATTCCTCTTTCGTCAGCCCCAGGCGCTCCAGAATGGGCAGCGGCGGCAGCTTGGAAGTCAGTGATACATTCTCTGCGGGGGTCAGATAGTCGATCAGGTTATATGCTTGGAAGATAAACGCCACATGGTTTTTCCGGTGGTGGTCAAGGCTCGTCTTGGCAATGTCCTGCCCATCGAAGTAGATCTGGCCGCTGCCGGGGCTGTCCAGGCCGCCGATTAGGGAGAGCAGGGTGGTTTTTCCGCAGCCGGAAGGCCCCAGGATGGCGTAGAGTTTGCCCTGTTCCATTTCGGCGTTGACGCCTTTTAAGACTTTCTTTTTATTATCGTAGGAATATCCCACTTGCTTGATTTCCATGATATTCATATTGATTACCTCATTTCGTTATTTTAGGGGGATGGATAGTCTTATTCCATCTGCGCCAAGATTTGCTTGGGCTTTAACCGCATGGTCGAGATACTGGACACCAGCACCGCCGCCACCAGCAGGACGCTGCCCACGACAGCCACCAGCATAAAGTGCTCTGGCGTGGCAATGACATTCTCCGCCGCCTTGCCGAACAGTGTACTCAAGGTGCCCGCCACTTGCTTGCTGGAGAGGTAGGCCAGCGGGAAGGCCACCACCGCGATCAGCAGGGTTTGTCATAGATTTACCTCCGTTTCTGCCTCGTCGTCGCAAGCTGTGCATCCTTCGCTTCCGCACAGGTGCGAAAGCTCACTCGCTCCGCTGCTCCTCCTCTCCCCACAAAGGCGTCGCCTTTGCGGGGGCCCCAATAAATGTCATACCCAGCACATCGGCCAGTTCCATGACCTCCTTGTAGCGGATAGATTCCCGCTGGAGCTTGGCCGACAGGTTGGAAACGCTGTCCGACCAGCCGTATTCCTCATGGAGCCGGTCAACTACCTCCTGCATGGTATATCCCGCCCGGACGATCTGTGCCTTAATCTCGTTGCGTACCGTCATCATAAAAATCCTCCTAAATTTACTTGATAAAAAAGCGAAGCCGGTACGCCCTCTGGCATAACCGCTTCGCTGTGTCGTGAAAAATTCTCTCGTCAACAAATCCGTTCAGAATTGCCGGTGTGATGTCCTGCCCATGGACTAAAATTTTCTCCACAAATTCATGGAGCATGGGGGCGGTCAGCTCGGTGAAATCCGTATATTTCTGTGCCAGCGCCAGAAAGTGGCTGGCACGGTCCGTGTCCTCATGAAACTGGTCCAGCTGCGCCTGCTCGGAGGCAAGCAGCTGTTCCAATTCGGCCTGTTCCTTTTCATATTCGGCACACAGCAGCTCGAACCGTTTTTCCTCCAACTTGCCCATGGCATAGGTTTCGTACAGCTTTTTAATCAGCACATCCAGCTCGGCGCTGCGCTTGCGCTCCTTGGAGACCTTGCGTTTCAGCTCCTTGGCCGCTTCCTGCTGGCGAACCTGTGAAATGCTGCGAACCTTCTGAATGAATTCCTCCTTGTTCTGGATGGCATAGCTGGCGGTAGTGCGGATGGTTTCCAGAATCAGTGCATTTAGGGCCTTGGTGCTGACGGTGTGGGAAAAACACATCTGGGTTTCTCGCTCAAAGGTCAGGGTGTAGGTGGAGCAGTTATAGAAGTCAGTTCCATACTCCCGCCCGTCCTTTTTGCGCTTGCCCCGGTGGTTATACATCTTGGCTCCGCAGTCGGCACAGAACACAAGGCCGGTCAGGGGATTGGCGACACCAGTGGTGTCCGTCCGGCGCACCGTCCGTTTCACCTGCTGGGCCAGCTGCCAGGTTTCCGGGTCAACAATGGCCTCGTGGGTGTTCTCGAAAATCAGCCAGTCGGACGGGTCATTTTTTACCCGCTTATCCCGGTAGGACTTTTTAGAGGAACGAAAATTGACGGTGTGCCCCATATACTCCGGCTTGGTCAGCATGGAACTGACGGTGAAGCCGTACCAGTCATAGGGGCGGCTGGTGTCCACGGTGTTTTTTCGGCAGCCCCTGCCGTTTCGTGCCAGATAATAGGCAGGGCACTCCACCTTTTCCTGTGTGAGTATCTTAGCGATCTCATGTGGGCCGTGCCCCTCCACCGCAAGCCGGAAGATCCGCCGCACCACGGCGGCGGCTTCCTCGTCCACCAGCCAGTGGCCCTTGTCCTCTGGGTCTTTTTTGTAGCCATAGATAGCGTTGTTGGTGGTGGGCTTGCCCGCCTTTCCTTTGACACGGTATGCTGCCGAAATTTTTTTAGACTGGTCACGCAGATACCATTCGTTCATGATATTGAGAAAGGGAGCAAACTCGCCGCTGTCCTGTTCCTCACTGTCAATGTTATTGGCGACAGCAACAAAATGAACCCCATTCTGCCGGAACATTACCTCGGTGTAAAAGCCGGTTTGCAGGTAGTTTCTGCCGATCCGACTTAGGTCCTTACACAGCAGATGGGCCACCTTGCCCGCCTCGATGTCCGCCACAAGGCGCTTCCATGCGGGACGGTCAAAGTTGCCGCCGGACCACCCATCGTCAGTGTAGTGGACGATATTGGTGTAGCCCCGCTGTGCTGCATAGCTTTCGAGATAACGTTTCTGGTTCAGAATGGAGTTCGAGTCGCCCGTGAGGTCATCGTCACGGGACAGGCGCTCATAGAGCGCAGTGATTTTTTCTTCCGTCTGTCTGTTTGCCATATCAGGCGCTCCTTTCAGACGGACGGCTCATTTGTGGCAGTTCCATTATACCACATTCTGGCTGGTTTGCCAGCCCGTCGTTGCGGATCAGCCGCAAAATTTTATCTTCCATCGTTTCCTCGGCGGTTTCGCTGAGGTAGATACGAACTTTATAGGTGGTGTTGCCAATATGCCGGGTCAGAAACACGGCGTTTTTATCTGCCATAGAACCTCTCTTTCTTGCGCTTTCAGCGCATCCGGTGTATACTGTTGTTATGGTTCCGTTGTTTGTAACCTGCGATTGTGTTACTTTTTTTTGTGTCAAGCCTGAACATGGCGAAAGCCCCCTTTCTCCTGCGTGAACGAGCCGATGTAACCCAAGTAACTTGTTTTTAGATTACTATTTCACTAATAGGAGAAATCCGGGGTGCAAAACGGAACCATTTTTGAAAAATTGCAAAATATTTTTTTGAAAAGAGGTGGGGTCATGGCGTATCTGTCTGATGACGAGCTTCTGGATACCGAGGGTGGCTTCACCGGATGGGACGCTGGGGCGGAAGAAACGCTGGAACAGGCGCTTGCGGAAGAACGTCTGGCCGAGCTGGAAAATGAGCTGGAGCAGGACGAGCATCCCATCGACTATGAAACGGAGCTGGAGGACGAGGAAGAAGAAGCTGCCCCGGTCAGTGATAAACGGCTCAAACGGAAGATACGGGCCGAGGCCATACGGCGGCTGGAGGAAGCTGCCCGCACCGAAAAGGATTTCCGGGCCGTGGTGGAGGAATGGAACAAGCTGGACCGGAACCGGGAGCGCCGGGAACGGGACCATGAAAACCTCCGTGGAGATGTGCCGCTGGAATATCAGGCGGTGCCGGAACCGAAGCTCATTCCCCGCTGGATGAACAACCCCGCATACCGGCAGCTGATGGCTGGGAACTTTCTGGACATCCTGTTTGATTGCCCCTATGAGATGCACAACCTGACCGCTGATCCCTTTATTTCCCGCATGGTGGAGGAACTGAGCGAGGAACACAAGGAAGTTTTGTATTTTCTCTCTTTGCGGCTGTACAGCTCTTCCCGGCTTGCCGCTGTGCGTGGGCAGTCTGACCGCAACATCCGCAAGCTGCGAAAGACCATCCACAAAAAATTGCAGCGCCAGATGTATGACCATCTGTGCGGCAAGCAGGAGCATGGTAGCAGCTTGACCTTGCGGGAGCGCCAGTTTTTAGAGGAATACTCGAAAATCGCAAGGAAACAGGGCAGGAATGCCGTGATCCGGCGGGAGAACAAGACCAAGCGCAGAAAAAAGAAAAACCGCCCCTGATAGTTGGGACGATTAAGGAGAAAGGGCGTGTATGATGAAAAATTTGTTTGAACAGTCCCGTTCCCATTGGGTGCGGTACGATCATTACGAGCTGAAAACAGCGGAAGATGGCAAGCGGTACATCACCCCCGGCAAGAGCGCAAAGCCGGACGTCTACAATCCGCTGAAAGAGGTCCCCAACATTGTGCTGGATGCGCTGAATGTGGGGATGCTGATGATGGGACGCAAACCGGAAGCAGAAGTGGAAAAGGCGGTAATGGAGTTTATCACCCGGTACGGCCTGCTGGGGCTGATGACCGCCCTGCCCACCACGCCGTCCTTTATGGACTATGAGGCGGTATACCTGCCCAAAAACCACTTCATCAAGGAAGAATCCATGGCAACGGACAAATACCTGTCCCTGTTTTATCCCTTTGACCAGCTGGATCTGGTGAAAAAGGGCATTGAATCCCCATGGAACGTGTCCGGTGACCGGACGATGGTCGCCCTGACCATGACTTTCATGGACGAGCCGATGGCGAAGAACATGAGCTTCCAGCGGGAATATGCGGAACCCTACGACTGGGTTGCCCAGCAGTTCAAGGACTGGGCCTTTACGCTGAGTACCGCCATTTTGTACTACAATGATTATGATTCCATCGACGAGGACGCACGGGGGCTGTACCGCAAGGCCATGGCTGCGTTCGGCGGGATCGCCCCCAGCTACCACATTGAGCTGCTGGATAAGCCCACCATTTACTGGGATTTTCACTCCCTGCTGCTGGGTATCCAGATGATGTTCAGCTTCATGCTGGTGGACGGTGACCAGCCCCTGCGCTTGTGCAAGCACTGCCAAAAGGTGTTCCTTGGCAGCCGGTCCAACGCTGCCTTTTGCAGCCCACGGTGCAAAAATCAGTACAATGTCTACAAGAGCCGGGGAAAGAACCGGACGGATGGAGGTGACGAGGAATGAGTGAGGAACAGGGACTGACCCCGTATGAAACCAGAGAAATCCTCTTTTACAAGACCGAAAACGGAGAAGTGCGGGTAGAAATCCTGCTCTTTCAGGAAAACCTCTGGCTGACACAGGCAAAAATGGCAGAGCTGTTTGAGGTACAGAAAGCAGCCATTTCCAAGCATCTGAAAAACATTTTTGAATCCGGCGAACTGAACGAGGATTCAGTTGTTTCCAAAATGGAAACAACTGCGGCGGACGGAAAACGGTATCAGACCAACTATTATAATCTGGATGCCATTATCGCTGTGGGGTATCGTGTGAACTCCAAAAAGGCGACCATGTTCCGCATTTGGGCGAACAGGGTGTTGAAAGAGTTCATCATCAAAGGCTATGTGATGGATGACGCACGTCTGCGGGAGCCGGAGAACTTCTTCGGCAAGGATTATTTTGAGGAACAACTGGAGCGTATCCGGGACATCCGGGCCAGCGAGAGAAGATTCTACCAGAAAATCACGGACATCTATTCCCAGTGCAGCGCCGACTACGATGTGGAAAGCCCCATCACAAAGGAGTTTTTCGCAACGGTGCAGAATAAGCTCCACTATGCGGTCACCCATCATACCGCCGCCGAGATCGTATATGGGCGTGCCGACAGCACCAAGCCCAACATGGGGCTGACCACATGGAAAAACGCCCCCAAAGGCCGCATCCGCAAATCGGATGTCACTGTTGCCAAAAACTATCTTAACGAAACGGAAATGCGAAACCTGAACGAGATCGTCACCATGTACCTTGACTATGCGGAACGGCAGGCCCGCCGGGGAAATGTCATGTATATGGCCGATTGGGTCAAGCGGCTTGACGCATTTTTACAGTTCAACGAGGAAGATATTCTGCATGATAAAGGCAAGGTGACCGCCGCCATCGCCAAAGCCTTTGCTGAGAAAGAGTTTGAAAAGTTCCGGGTATTGCAGGATCGGACCTATCAGAGCGACTTTGACAGGCTGGTTGCGGAAACTTCGGGTGATTTGACAGAATAACCGTATATACAGAAAGCCCACGCCACCGGTCTCTTTCCGGCTGCGTGGGCTTTTTCGGCCATCGCTTATTTCTTGTTTTGCAGCTGTTCATGGGCCTCCTGCTGGACAATCAGCCCCGCCGAAAAGCCATACTTGAAATGACTCTCACTTTCCTCGCACTGAGCGATAGCGTTCTGCGCCCGGAGTTCTTCCGCCAGAGCATACTCCTCTTTGCTGAGCCGCTGGGATAACTGCTCCATCAACGCCGCACAGGTTTGGACCGCCTTGCGGTATTCCGGGGACGTGGGAACAACGGTTTCACAGGGATAAAACTCCCCGTTATACATGGCTTCCAAAATCATTGCGTTCCCTCCCTCAACAGTAGACCAGCTCAGCCAGGACAATTTCCTCGGCCTTGTTGTGGATGGAGTTCATGGAGCGCACCCATGCCATCTGGTCGGCAGCTTTCAGGGCTTCTGTGACGCCCTCTTGCTGCATCATGGCTTTTTCAATGATTTCCAGCCGCTCCCGGCAGGCGGTGTCGATTTCCTCCAAGTGGGGAAACAGCTTTTCGGTGACAATGAGATCGGTATACAGAATGGGCCGGTGTTCTTTTAAGTAGGCACGGCGCAACCGGCCATACTTCCCGATATGATATTCTTTTGTGTCCGATAACACAAGGTCGGGAATGAGATAGTCGCCGCATTGGGTGTAAGTCAGTTCCATACAAGGCTCCTTTCGTGGGAATATGTGATTGACAGTTACGGTAGGTTTGGGGGCATCCCTCCTTTATCATAACTGTCTTTTCATTCGCCACAAATGAGCCGCCAGTCATGATGTAATGTTTTTTGGTGTATTCCTCCCTCTATACATTACATCATGGATGTAAAGAGAGTTAAAATTGGTATTGATATATTGTTGACGGCAGCGCTTCTGCTCCTTATGCCCTATGGAATGGTAGGTGAGGCGGCTCATGAATGGATCGGAACCGCAATGTTTCTGCTTTTTGTCATTCATCATATTCTGAATCGAAAATGGATCAGCCATATCAGGAAAGGGAAGTATACAGCTTTTCGTATGGTTCAGACTGTGCTGGCCTTCCTGATTCTGATTTGTATTTTGGGGTCCATGGTAAGCGGTATTATCCTTTCGCGTCATGTGTTTTCTTTTATTGATATCCGCGGAATCAGTGTTCTGGCAGGCAGGATTCATATGATATGCGCTTACTGGGGCTTTGTATTGATGTCACTCCATCTGGGAATTCACTGGGGAATGATACAGAAAATGGCGGGAAAACTGTGGAAAGAACCTTCTAAAGCACGGACCTGGACAGTAAAAACGGCAGGAGCGGCGTTCGCATTATATGGGCTTTATGCTTTTATAAAAAGAGATATTTTAAATTATCTGCTGATGCAGGTTCACTTTATGTATTTTGATTATTCGGAACCTGTCGTCTTTTATATTTTCGATTATCTGGCTGTGATGGGCATGTTTATTTTTATCGGATATTATTGTGCGGACAAGGGATTGAAGGCCATCGGCAGAAAGACAAAATGAACAAGTATTTACTGAAAGGTTTAAGCTGGATAACAAAGGGAAAATTCCCAAAAAATATATTTTCAGATATACTTAACATGTAACAGGAAACAGGAATCATTAATCGAAAGGAAATGTGATAAACATGAAAGCAAAAAAATTTCTCTCTATGATATTAATTGGTGTGACGGCAGTAAGTCTTCTGGCTGGATGCGGCAATTCCAACACAGCGGAAAGTCAGACGGACACCGCGGATGATGCTTCACAGGCTGAAGAAGAAACTACTTCGGAACCGGCGGAAACGCAGGATATTGCCGAGGCTACAGAGGATGCTCAGAGCAGCGATACAGATGCTGCCGATACAGCTTCTGGAGAAGGAAACGTACTGGTTGTATATTATTCGGCAACGGGAAACACGGAAGAAGTAGCCAATTATATCGCAGACGCTGCAGGCGGAGATCTTTTCCAGGTGGAACCGGCTGAGCCTTATACTGACGATGATCTGAACTGGACGGATGAGAACAGCCGTGTGTCTCAGGAACATGAAGATGAAAGTTTAAGAGATGTGGAACTTGTATCAACGGAAGTAGAAAACTGGGATTCTTACGATACGGTGTTTATCGGATATCCGATCTGGTGGGGCATCGCCGCATGGCCGGTGGACACCTTCGTGGAGGCCAATGACTTTACAGGCAAGACGGTGATCCCCTTCGCAACTTCCTCCTCTTCAGGAATGGGTGAGAGCGGACAGCTTCTGGCAGATCTGGCAGGAACCGGAGAATGGCAGGAAGGTATGAGATTCCAGTCCGGAGCTGACGAAGCAGATGTGCAGGAATGGGTAGAAGGATTAGGTCTGTAATTATAGAGAAATGAATATTCAGAAATGCGGGCAGGGTGTATGGCATCCTGCCTTTTTCCTGCATAAAAAATTATTTTATAGGACAATTATAGGACATTAATAGGACAATATGTCCTGTTAAACAGTGATGTAGATGGAAACAATATGAATAAATCAGATGCGATTGACAAAGAAAATAATTTCAAGTATACTAATAATAAGTAAATAAAATATTTACTTAATGAAAGGAAAGCAATTATGTTATATGAATATTTGAAAGAAAATTATATTCCAGGAGAACCTATTTTTACTGGAGATATTGATATCCCAGGGATGACAGAAGAAAATCTTAGATATCATTTAAAAAAACTTACTGACAGTGGAACCATATGCCGATTTGAACCGGGAGTATACTATTTCCCTAAAACGGATATTTTCGGTGAGCGAATGTCTTTGTCCCCGGATACAGTAGCTGTTCATAAGTATATCTTGCGCAGGGGAAAGCGGGTGGGTTACTATTCCGGCTATACATTGGCAAACCGCATGGGATTATCCACGCAGGTTCCGCTTACTCAGGAGATAAGCAGCAATTTTGCTCCGGCATTGGTAAGGAAAATAACGATTAAAAACAGGCAATACCTTATCAGAAGACCAGTGGTGGAGGTGACGAAAGAAAATGTGTTGGTGCTGCAGTTTCTGGATTGTCTGAAGGATATTGAAAAATGCACAGAGATGGAGCCGGAAAAATGCGGAAGGATTTTGACAGAATATGCCAGAAAAAATGCTATTACAAAGAAAAAAATCGACAGGTTTATTGCAAATTATCCGATTAAGATATATAAAGCAATATATGAAACGGAGGTAGAGTATGTATCTTCATAAGGATAGAGAAATGTTTATGGATATGGTGGAACAGACTGCTGAGCAAAGTGGAAGAACACCTATAGTAGTAGAAAAAGATTACTATGTTACACTGATCCTGAAATTATTGTCAGAGCAGCTTGATCTGTGTGTTTTCAAAGGAGGGACGTCTTTATCCAAAGGATATCATGTAATCAATCGTTTTTCTGAAGATATTGATATTACTTTCAAAGAGCATATAGGAGAGAGTAGAAGGAAAAAACTTAAGAATGTTGTTTTAAAAGGAATAAGCGAAGAACTGGAAATGCCGATTGCAAACTGGAATGAAACCCAGAGCGACAGGGACTATAACGCTTATTTCTTTTCATATACTTCTGTATTTGAACTGGAAGATGAAAGAATGCCGCAGTATATAAAACTGGAAACTGCATTGGGGTCGTATGCATTTCCGACACAGTCGGTAGAGATACATAATTATATTGGGGATTATCTGGAAAAGCGAAATCGAATAGATCTGGCAAAACAATTTTCCCTTGACAGATTTTCAATGAATTTACAGTCGTTGGAAAGGACTTATATTGATAAGATTTATGCTCTTTGTGATTATTATATGCAGGGAAAATCAAAGCGGTATTCGCGTCATTTGTATGATGTCTATAAACTTACTCCGCTCATTGATTTTGATAATAAGTTTGTCTCATTGGTCAAAGAGGTCAGGGAGCATCGGGCTCAAATGACTGTATGTCCATCCGCAAAAGAAGGAGTAGATATATCTGCCATCATTACAGAGTTTTGTGATAATTCCTTTTATGAAGAAGATTATCAGTCTATCACCAGTTATTTTACAGAAGACTTTGTGTCTTATGAGGATACCATTAAGAATATGAGAAAAATTATACAGGACATTCCTTTTTAGAAATCAAACAGGTAAAAATATGGATAATAAAGATAAGATTATTCGGGAACAGAGAGAAGAAATCCGTTTATTAAATGAAGAAATTAAGTGCCTTCAGTTACTTTTGTCCCAAGCAGGTATTCCCTATGGAAAAGGTATTCAGGAAAAGGAAAGACCGGTTGCTCTGCAGAAGGATTCTGTCATGAGTGAAACGGAAACAGTCAGGGAGCAATTTGTCATCCCGGAAACGATCACTCAGAAGCACGCCCAGTATTTCTATTCTTTTTTCAAGGGACGGAAAGATGTATACAGTAAAAGAGCAGGAAAGCCGAATCCTAAGACCGGGAAAACAGGGTATTATACGCAGTGCTGGAATTACTGGAAGCCGGGTATTTGTCCGAAATATGAAAAAAAGAAAATAAAATGTGCGGACTGCCCGGAACAGCATTACAAAGAGCTTACAGGCAAAGTGATCATGCAGCATTTGACAGGTGCAAGAGAAGACTGTTCGGACGTGATAGGCGTCTACCCGATGCTGCCTGATGAGACTTGCAATTTCCTTGTATTTGATTTTGACAATCATGATGATACTACGAATGGGGATGATTATGCCAATACAGATGAACTCTGGAGGGAAGAAGTAAATGCTCTGCGCGAGATTTGCAGGATTTATGGAGTGGATATCCTGACAGAGCGTTCTCGTTCTGGAAAAGGAGCGCATATCTGGATGTTTTTTCAGGAACCTGTTCCGGCGAGAACAGCAAGGCTTTTTGGCACTGCACTTCTGACAAAAGGAGCGGAGTCTGTAAATCAAAAGAGCTTTCGGACATACGACAGGATGCTCCCGGCTCAGGATCATATGCCTGTGGGCGGACTTGGAAATCTGATCGCGCTTCCTTTACAGGGACAGGCATTAAAAAAGGGAAACAGCGCATTTATAGATCAGGATTGGAATGTATATCCGAATCAGTGGCAGCAGTTACAGAACGTAAAGAAACTGTCGAAAGAATTTATCGATAAGAAGATAAATGAATGGGCGGAAGATGGAGTCTTAGGCGCGCTCTCAGATCTTGAAAATATGGACAAAGAGGAAAATGGAGAGGTATCAGAAGATAATGTGGAAAACCTGCAAAAAGCAGCGTTGAACGGTCATAGTCAGCAGACTGCAAGTCAGAAATCTGGTAAGAAATCAAAACCCTGGAAGAAGAAAAAGCTTCAGTTTTATTCGGAAGATGTTTCCGGACAGGTTCATCTTGTTCTTGCAAATGGAATATACGTTGAAAAGGAAAATCTTCAGCCAAGGCTGCAGAACACCTTACGTCGTATGGCTGCGTACAGCAATCCTCAATATTATAAAAATCACGCGATGGGGTTCTCTAACAGAGATAACCCGAGGATTGTTGCATGTTTTGAAGAGTTTGATGATTACATCAGCATTCCGCGAGGCCTCAGGGAAATCCTGTCAGAAAAGCTGAAGGAAGCAGGAATCCCGTATGAGGTCAGTGATGAGAGACAAAAAGGAAAGAGTATCTGTGTGGATTTTTCTGCGGAACTTTATCCGGAGCAAAGAAAAGCGTCAGAACAAATGCTGCGGTATGAAAATGGAATCCTGCACGCAGCGACCGCCTTTGGAAAAACAGCAGTAGGTGCATATCTGATGGCAGCAAGAAAGACGAATACTCTTATATTGGTACATAATAAGGAAATTATGAATAACTGGGTGGAAGATCTTCAGAAATTCCTTGATATAAACGAAGAACCGCCTGAGTACACGACGCCGAAGGGGCGTGTGAAACGTAGAAAAAGTGTGATCGGAACCCGCTATGCAGGCCATGATTCCATGACAGGGATTATTGATGTGGTGATGATATCATCCCTTGGAAAACCTGGAAATATTGATACAGCTGTGAAGGATTATGGAATGGTACTCATAGATGAGTACGATATAATAGGACAAGTCAGAAGAAGACCGATTTTAAAGGCTTCCTGACTAAGTCCTATTTTTTTGACCTGTTACTGGAAGGTTGAGATGTGAGGACGGCGCCGAATTTACAATCGAATACCTGCACTGCGAAGGCGGAGGGGTGCCAGGCCCCGAATGGACGAGAGATGCCTTCATGAAGGCGGGGTGATGCTATTTTAGCAAAATAGGACTTTAATCTGCGGGGCAACTATGCTCCCTGGCAGGTTGAGGTCCTTTTTCTTTTCAAAGCGGCTGGATGCCGGAAGGGTATCCATGATCAGACAATCGATGGAGGAAATTTGATGAAGAAAAGTAAGGCATACAGAAATATGAAGATTCATGAAACAAGCGGTTACAACTATAAAGCAACGCCGGCAATCGTGCTGAAAGGGCAGTGGCTGAGGGAGTTGGGGTTTGATATCGGCGGATATATTTCTGTCAGCTGTGAGAACGGCAGGATTGTTATTACTCCTGATGCGGAATGGACGGCGCTGAAGGAGGCAGAGGAGTCATTTATGGAGAAGGAGACAAAGCTTTTGCAGAAGAGATTGGCATCAGAAAAGAAAAAGCTGCATGCCCAGTTCGTAGCAGAGAGAATGAAGCAGTATGGCGATGATGAGAAAAAGGAGGCGTGAAAGAATGGGGAAAATTATTATGATCGGAGCAATGAAGGGCGGTGTCGGTAAAACTGTGACTGCGTTCAATCTGGCATACTCCCTGCGAAAATACGGCAAGAAGGTACTGGCTGTGGATTTTGATCCGCAGGCCAATCTGACGACCTGCTTTGGGGCGGAAGATGCTGATGTGACGATCGGAGATCTGCTGATGGCTGCGATTGAGGATGAAGAATTTCCGGAACATGATACTTATATCCGGGAAAGAAAAGGCGTATATTTTATCCCGTCATCCATCGGTCTTTCTGCAGCGGAGGCGAAACTGAGACTGGAGATGGGATCAGAAAGGATGCTGGCAGCGGTTTTGGAACCGCTGAAAAATGATTATGATTATATCCTGATCGATACTTGTCCGTCTTTAGGGGCGCTGAATATAAATGCTATGGCAGCGGCGGATGAAGTAATCATAACTGTGAATCCGCAGCTGCTGGCGATGATGGGACTGCAGGACTTCCTTAAAACGGTGAAAAAGATAAAGAGCCGTCTTAACGGGAAATTAGAGATAGCAGGAATCCTGCTTACGATGTGTGATGCCAGGACAATTCTGTGTAAGACAATCACGGAACAGGTGGCGGAAACCTTCCAGGGACAGATCCGTATTTTCGGCAGTAAGATTACGAACACGGTGAAGGTTGGGGAATCTGTTTATTATAGCGAGCCGCTGATCGAGTATGCACCGGAGAGTAAGGTGTGCAGAGCTTATGAGCAGCTGGCAGAGGAGGTGATCGCATATGAAAGCTAACGCACCGAAAAGAAAAATATTTGATGCTGTAGATATGATGACGGCAGATGAAGCAAAGACGGAGTCCGGAAACGGTCTCCAGTACCTGCCGCTGGATGCGGTCAAGCCGTTTCATGGCCATCCTTTTCGGATGTATGAAGGAGAGCGGCTGGAAGACATGGTTCAGAGCATACGGGAGCATGGAGTTTTGAATCCGGTGATCGTCCGGAAACAGAAAGATGGGTATGAGATGCTCTCCGGCCATAACCGGCAGAGGGCGGCGATGCTGGCGGGGCTTGACAAAATCCCTGCTATTGTGAAAGAGAACCTGTCAGATGAAGACGCGATTGTCTATGTGATTGAAACCAATATGATCCAGCGGTCTTTTTCGGAACTGCTCCCGTCAGAAAAAGCGGCTGTCCTGGCGGTGCGGTATGAAAAGATCAGTAGCCAGGGCAAGCGGAATGACATCCTTCAGGAGATTGCGGCGCTGAATGGACGGGAAGGAACTTGTGGACATGATGTCCACAAGTCCAGAAGCCGGGATGAACTGGGAAATGAGTACGGCATGACGGGAAGGAATATCGCAAGATATATGAGGGTGGATAAGCTGATCCCTGAATTTAAAGAGGAACTGGATAATGGAGCGTTGTCCCTGGTGGCGGCTGTGGATCTGTCCTATTTATCGGAAAAAGAGCAGAAGGCTGTGGCGACTATGGTGTCAAAGGATAAGGTGAAGCTGAATCCGAAGAATGCGGCGGCAATCCGGGCGGAGTCTGGAAATATTACGCAGAAGAGTATCCGGAAAATAGCGGATTTGGCGGCCAGGCAGAAGAAAAAAGGTGCGGTCAGCATCAAGCCTTCGATGACAGTGTACCAGAAGTATTTTGCAAACCGGAAGGCAACGGAAGCGGCAGATATTGTGGAAAAAGCATTGGAAGCGTGGTTCCGGAAGGAGGCGCCGGATATTGTTCAGTAAAGAAGAATTGAAAAGTTTGGATAGAAAATATTTTGCCGTCATTGCGGCGGATGAATATGATGTAACGGTAATGTCCCGGAATACGGGGCATGACTTTGAGATGCCTGCCGTTCTGGAAGATACCGAGATCGCGGCGATCCTTCCGAAGATCGATGAACTGGTATCCTGGGCGGCGGATATTAAGGAATACGCCCTGCAGCAGGCCCTGTCCGGAACGCGTTATGAAGGGTTCAAAGTCGTGGAAGGCAGGTCGAACCGGAAATACAGTGATGAGGCCGCAGTCATTTCAGCGGCGGAAACTGCGGGATATGATCCTTATGAGAAGAAACTTCTCGGCATTACCGCAATGACCGCCCTTATGGGGAAAAAGAAGTTCGAGGAAGTGCTTGGCCCGTTTATCGTAAAGCCGCAGGGCAAGCCGGCGCTGGTGCCGGATTCCGATAAGAGACCGGCGCTCAATACAGCATATGAAGATTTTAGTGAAAATTAAGGAGGAAAAACAGTATGGCTAAGTTCAATAACCCAACAAAAGTAATTACCGGAGTCAACACCAGATGGAGCTATGTCAACGCATGGGAACCGAAATCCATCAATGGAGGCGCGCCGAAATATTCTGTGTCGCTGATCATCCCGAAGTCTGACACGAAGACGCTGGAAAAGATCCGGGCAGCGATCCAGGCGGCCTATGAGGAAGGGCAGAGCAAGCTGAAAGGCAATGGCAGATCTGTACCGGCGCTTTCCGCACTGAAGACACCGCTGCGTGATGGTGACGCGGAAAGGCCGGATGACGAGGCATACGCGAATTCTTATTTCGTGAACGCAAACAGCGGCACGGCGCCGGGGATCGTGGATGCGGACAGGAACCCGATTTTGGAACGTTCCGAAGTATACTCCGGGGTGTACGGCAGGGCGAGCATCAATTTCTATGCTTTCAACAGCAACGGAAACAAGGGGATTGCCTGCGGCCTGAACAATCTGCAGAAGATCCGGGACGGCGAACCCCTTGGCGGCAAGAGCAGGGCAGAGGATGATTTCGCGGAAGAGGAGGATTTCCTTTCCTAAAGGCAGGATGATCATATTTGGGAAGACAGGTGCCGGTCAGAATGGCCGGCGCCTTCTTCCAGATTGGAGGAAAAAATGAAGACGATCCATATAGACCTTGAATCCTATTCCGGAAATGACCTGGGTAAATGCGGCGTGTACAAGTATGTGCAGCATCCGGATTTTGATATTCTGCTTTTTGGCTATGCGGTAGATGGCGGCGCCGTCCGGGTGGTTGATCTGGCGTCCGGGGAGACACTGCCGGAGGAAGTGCTGGCCGCCCTGTCCGATGAAACTGTGACGAAATGGGCGTTCAACAGCAATTTTGAACGTGTCTGCCTGTCGGAATGGCTGAGAAGGAACCATCCGGAGTATTTCCGTTCTTACAGTGATGAGGGGGATACTGTCGGTGATTATCTGGATCCCCATGGGTGGAAATGTTCCATGGTCTGGTCCGCCTATATGGGGCTGCCCCTATCCCTTGCCGGCGCCGGAGCGGTGCTGGGGTTGGAAGAGCAGAAGCTGAAAGAGGGGAAAGACCTGATCCGGTATTTCTGCGTACCATGCAAAGCAACAAAGGCCAATGGAGGAAGGACCAGAAATCTACCGGAGCATGACAGGGAGAAATGGAAGCGTTTCAAGTTCTATAACCAGAGAGATGTGGAGGTGGAAATATCCATCCAGGAGAAACTGCGGAATTTTCCGGTGCCGGATTTTGTCTGGGAAGAGTTCTGGCTTGACCAGGAGATCAATGACCGGGGGATCCTGCTGGATATGGATTTAGTGGAGAACGCAATCCGGTTGGACGGCATCTCAAAAGATCAGCTGTTGGATGCCATGAAGAAGATTACCGGGCTGGAAAATCCCAACAGCGTGGCGCAGATGAAGCAGTGGCTGTCCAGTCGGGGCGTGGAGACGGAATCGCTGGGGAAGAAGGATGCGGCAAGGATGATCGCGGATAGGGATATGGATGAAGAAGTCACAGAGGCATTAAAGCTCCGTCTGCAGCTGGCAAAGTCTTCCGTAAAAAAGTATCAGGCCATGCGGAACGCTGTCTGCAGGGACGGCAGGGCGAGGGGAATGTTTCAGTTTTACGGAGCTAACCGGAGCGGCAGATGGGCCGGCCGGATCATCCAGCTGCAGAACCTTCCGCAGAACCATATGGAGGATTTGGAGCAGGCGAGGGGGCTTGTCAAAAATGGGGATTATGAAGCCCTGGTCATGCTGTATGATTCCGTGCCGAATGTGCTGTCGGAACTGATCCGGACCGCATTCGTTGCCGGAGATGGAAATAAGTTCTGTGTGTCGGATTTTTCTGCGATTGAGGCCAGGGTGTTGCCCTGGCTTGCCGGGGAGCGGTGGAGAATGGAAGTGTTTGTGAATAACGGTGATATTTACTGCGCGTCGGCGTCGGCGATGTTTGGGGTGCCGGTGGAAAAACACGGACGGAACGCGGAACTGCGGCAGAAAGGGAAGATCGCGGAATTGGCTTTAGGATATGGAGGATCTGTAGGCGCGCTGAAATCGATGGGAGCCTTGGAAATGGGACTGGCGAAAGAGGAACTTCAGCCGCTGGTGGATTCCTGGCGGACTGCGAATCCTAATATCGTACGGTTCTGGTGGGATGTGGACCGGGCGGTAAAGAAGGCGGTGAAGCAGCGGGAGCCGTCTGTCCTGCGGGGGATCCGTTTTGAATGCCGCAGCGGGATGCTGTTCACTACCCTGCCTTCTGGAAGAAGGCTTGCCTATGTGAAGCCGAGAATCGGTGAGAACCGTTTTGGCGGTGAATCTGTGACTTATGAAGGCGTGGGAGGAACAAAGAAGTGGGAGCAGATCGAGAGCTACGGCCCCAAGTTTGTGGAGAACATCGTGCAGGCCATATCCAGGGACATCCTCTGCTATGCCATGCGGACGTTGTCACACTGCCGCATCTGCGCCCATGTGCATGATGAACTGATCATCGAGTGCCGGAAGGATGCTTCCCTGGATGCAGTCTGTGAGCAGATGGGAAGGACGCCGCCCTGGGCGGAAGGGCTGGTTTTAAGAGCCGATGGTTACGAAACGCAGTTTTATAAAAAGGATTAAGACTGTGCATATAATAAAATTTATATGAATATCCATCATAAAAAATTCACAATTTGCAGACTGGTCATAAACTCTAATTGGTGTTATATTATAGATGGAGAAAGGAGGATGAAAAAATGGCAAATGTTTTTGATACAGCAAAATATATTTTGGAACAATCTGGATCTATGTCAACTATGAAGCTCCAAAAGTTATGCTATTATTCTCAGGCATGGTCTCTTGTTTGGGATGATTCTCCTTTATTTGAAGAAGACTTTCAGGCTTGGGCTAATGGGCCGGTATGTCCTGATTTGTTTTTCAAAACCCAGGGCAAGTATTCAGTAAGTGCGAGCGATGAAACTGGTGGGGAAGGAGATTTATCTGAAGATCAAAAAGATACTATTGATAAAGTATTAGAGCATTATGGAAGCCACGATGCCCAGTGGCTCAGCCAGCTGACACATATGGAAGATCCTTGGATTAAAGCGAGAAAAGGCGTTCCGTTAGGTGCCGGGTGCAATAATGTGATTACGAAAGAAAGTATGGCATTATACTATGGCGGGCTCTAAACGAAAAAAAGAGATAAAGCAAAAAGAAATTCCTAGAGGAAAATTTATCGTTCAGGGTGGAAATCCTGAGCGATATTATTCAGAAAATCCTGCATGGTCTTTTGCAAATTCTGATCAAGAGATGTGGGCATTCTCAGAGGATCATATGGGAAATTTATTTTGGACAGAGATTCTTCCTAGATTAAAATCATTAGAGAGTCAAACATGGAGCGAAATATTAGTTCGCGATAAAAAGCAAAATCACTCCTTGGATTTGAGTGAATTGAATAAGGTTGCACAAGATAGATTAGCTTCAAAATATATAGAAGCAGAATCATTAATATCATTGCGGATAACTGGCAGTCATAGATTATATGGGTATATGACAGGCAGAGTTTTTAATGTGCTTTGGTATGACGATGATCATGGGGATAATAGTACGTGTGTATGCAGATCCCGTTTAAAACATACATAATTCGATTGATTAAAAAATATAAAATCCGTTTGGCAGTTAGCTAAACGGATTTTTTTTGAGAGAGGGTAAATATCCTCTCTTTTTTATTGCCTGTGACTTGAGGAAACAACCTCAATAAATCTTATTTAGGAGGGTAATTCATGAGTGAGTTACAGGTATTCAGCAACGCGGAGTTCGGCTCGGTCCGCAGTATCACAGTCAATGGTGAGCCGTATTTTGTCGGGAAGGATGTAGCGGAGATTCTTGGTTACGCCAATACCAGGGATGCTCTTGCGAAGCATGTTGATGAAGAGGACAGAATGGATGGGGTAGCGATTCGCGACTCCATCGGAAGAGAGCAGACGCCGGCGCTTATCAATGAATCCGGTCTGTACAGCCTGATCCTTTCCAGCAGGCTTCCGTCCGCGAAACGCTTCAAGAGGTGGGTGACATCGGAAGTCCTTCCGGCGATCCGAAAGCACGGAGTATTTGCGATGGATGACATTGTGAACAACACGGATGCCCTGATCGAAGCGCTGCAGGCGTTTAAGGCCGAGCGGCTTAAGAGGAGGGCGCTGGAACAGGAGGCCGCCGTGCAGAAGCAGCAGCTTGCGGAGATGAGGCCGAAGGCAAGCTATTATGATGTGGTCCTGAACAGCCCCAGCCTGATGGCGGTATCGGAATTCGCGAAAGATTATGGATGGAGCGCGAAGCGGATGAACCAGTACCTGCATGAGAAAGGCGTGCAGTATAAACAGGGCGGAAAGATATGGCTTTTGTACCAGAAATATGCCGGGTGCGGCTACACCAGCACAAAGACGCATGCTTATCCATCGCACGACGGGACAACGCATACGAAGGTGCATACGTACTGGACGCAGAAAGGAAGGCTTTTCATCTATGACCTGCTGAAAGCGGACGGGATCCTTCCGCTGATCGAAAGGGGGAACTGAGCATGGGAGTCAGCAAGTATAACAGCGAGGGATATAACGATCCCGTAGTATATGAGGCACTAACCAGAATCGAGGCGGAAGAGCGCGCGGCCAGGGCGGCGGCCGCGTACCGCCCTTTGGTCTATATCTGTTCGCCTTATACGGGAGATGTGGAGAAGAATACGTTCCGGGCAAGGGCGTTTTCCAGGTTCGCGGTGGAGAGACACTGCATCCCGATTGCCCCGCACCTGCTCTGCCCGCAGTACCTGGATGAGGAAACGGAACGGTGGCTGGGGCTTAAGATGGGCATTGTCTTTATGGGAAAATGCGAAGAGGTCTGGGTGTTCGGGGATACAGTCTCCGAAGGCATGGCCGCTGAGATTGAAAAGGCCAGGAAACTGCGCAAGAAGATCCGGTATTTTACTGATGACCTGCGGGAAAAGGAGGGGATGGCAGGATGAAGATCGCGTATGGAAATTCCCGTATGGAGAAGCGATGGAAGAATCATGAAATCTCCTGGGACGACTTCTGCAAAAGAGTCAGCACCACGCAGACCACCACGGAAACAGTGGAGGAATACAGGAAGATGACAAAGCCGCAGCAGGACGCTGTCAAGGATGTGGGCGGTTTTGTCGGCGGGCATCTGCGGGGCGGCAGGAGAAAGACCGGGACGGTTCTGTGCCGGTCCATGCTGACGCTGGATATGGACCACGGCACGCCGGATATCCTGGATGAGCTTTCCCTGTTCCATTCCCATGAGATGTGTGTCTACTCTACGCATAAGCATACTCCGGAGGCGCCGCGGCTGCGGCTGATCTTCCCGTTGAAACGGGATGTATCCGAGGAGGAATATCCGGCCCTTGCCCGCAAGGTGGCGCAGGAGATCGGAATGAATCTGTTTGATGATACCACATACCAGCCGCACCGGCTTATGTACTGGCCGTCTACTTCCTCAAACGGGGAGTATGTGTTCCGGGTCATGGACGGCGATATCCTGGATCCGGATGCTTACCTGGGGCTTTATGATGACTGGCGGGACGTTTCCACCTGGCCGGTATCGTCCAGGGAATCGGAAGCGGTGGAGAAGTCTGCGAAACAGCAGGCGGATCCGCTGGCAAAGACCGGCGTGGTGGGGGCTTTCTGCCGTGCTTATCTGATCCGGGAAGCGATTGAAAAGTTCCTGCCGGATGTTTACGCTCCGTCGGCAATGGAAGGGAGATATGACTATATCCCGGCAGACAGTTCCGCCGGCGTCATCATCATTGATGAGAAGTTTGCCTACAGCTTTCACGCGACGGATCCGGCCTGCGGGCAGCTGCTGAACGCTTTTGACGCGGTGAGGGTGCATAAGTTTCCGGATGATGACCCGAAAAAGTCCTATAATGCCATGGCCGAATTCGCCGTGGCGGATGAGCGGGTGAAACTCCGTATCTTCGAGGAAAAGCGGCAGGCGGCAGCGGAGGATTTTGACGAAGCGGATCCGGACGCGTGGAAGAAGCAGCTTCAGTATGAGAAGAAGAGCATGGAACTTAAGAATAACCTGCATAACCTCATGCTGATCCTGGAGAATGATGAGAACCTGAAAGGGATTGTCTTCAACCAGCTGGCGGACGGCATGGAGATCCGGGGGAAAGTTCCCTGGACGCATCCGGCCAAGTTCTGGCGGGACGCGGATGACGCCCAGCTGATCTGCTATGTGGACGCGGCATACGGGACATTCTCCGCCAGGAATTATGATATCGCCGTTACGAAGGCCGTGGATGACCGGTCCTACCATCCGATCCGGGAGTTCTTTGAGACGCTTCCTGATTGGGACGGGGTGGAGCGCGCGGATACGCTGCTGATCGATTATCTTGGGGCGGAGGACACTCCATATGTACGGGCAGTTACAAGGAAAGAGCTGTGCGCGGCTTACTGCCGGGTGTACCATCCGGGGATTAAGTTTGACAGCATGATCGTTCTGAACGGGGACCAGGGGATTGGAAAGAGTACGCTGATCGCGAAGCTGGGCGGCGAATGGTATTCGGACAGCCTGAACCTGTCGGATATGAATGACAAGACGGCGGCGGAGAAGCTGCAGGGGTACTGGATCATGGAGATCGGGGAGCTTGCCGGGATGCGGAAAGCGGACCTGGATAAGGTAAAAGCTTTTATTTCCAGGCAGGATGACAAGTACCGGGCAAGCTTCGGAAGAAGGGTGACGCCCCATCCGAGACAGTGCGTATTTTTCGGCACCACCAACAGCCAGAACGGGTATCTCAGGGACATTACCGGGAACAGAAGGTACTGGAATGTGAAGGTACCGGGAAACGGGAAGTACAAGCCCTGGGATATGGATGAGGATACGGTGAAGCAGGTCTGGGCGGAGGTCATGGTATATGCCAAAGCTGGGGAGAAGCTGTATCTTTCGCCGGAACTGGAGGACTACGCCAAAGAAGAGCAGCGGGCGGCGATGGAACGGGATGACCGGGAAGGGCTGGTGCAGGAATACCTGGATATGCTTCTGCCCGATCACTGGGATTCGATGGATGTCTATAAGCGGCGTGATTATGTCCGGGACGCGGATGATCCGATGAGGCCGGACGGCAGCGTCCGCCGGATGGAGGTCTCCAACATGGAAATCTGGTGCGAATGCTTTGGAAAGGCGAAAGAGGATATGAAGCCATCGGACAGCTATTCCATTGCGGCCATCATGGAGAGAATGGACGGGTGGAGCAGGACGGGGAAGGCAAGAGTCCTGCCAATCTACGGCAAGCAGAGGATATACAGACGGAACGGGTAAGACAATGGAACAGCGGATGGGAACGGAACCGATGCTTGTTCTGTTCCTAACGGCTGTTCCTGGAAAAAGCCTGATTTTACGGGCGGTCTTGAGGTGAAAAAGAACGGGAGAACATCTATTTCTTTATAGTACAAATAAATGGTGTTTTTTATAGAAATAAGGTGCGTACAGCGCGTATATATACGCGCGTAAGGGATTTTGGGTTCTGCTGTTCTGAAAATAGGAGGATATATGAGAGAGAAAACAGTGGAGCAGAAGCTGGTAAAAGCGGTGAAAGCGGCAGGCGGGATCTGTCCCAAGTGGACAGCGCCTGGATTTGATGGCCTGCCGGACAGGATCGTCCTTTTACCGGGTGGGAGGATGGGATTTGTGGAAGTAAAAGCTCCGGGGAAGAAAGCAAGGCCATTGCAGGAGTCCAGGCATGAGCTGCTGCGGTCTTTGGGGTACCGGGTGTATGTGCTGGATGACCCAGGGCAGATTGGAGGGATCATTGATGAAATACGAACCGCATGACTACCAGGTTTACGCATCGGAATATATCAAAGAGCATGACGCGGCGGCGGTATTTTTGGAATGCGGGCTTGGAAAGACATCCATTACGCTGACAGCGATCCGCGATCTGATGTTTGACAGTTTTAAGATCCATAAGGTGCTTATTATCGGTCCTATCAGAGTCGTAGCCATGAGCTGGCCGGATGAGATTAAAAAGTGGGACCATACATCAGATCTCCGATACAGTGTGGCAGTGGGAACAGAGTCTGAGCGGATGGCGGCATTGGAAGCGCAGGCGGATCTTTACCTGATTAACCGTGAGAACGTCCAGTGGCTGGTGGAAAAGAGCGGCCTGCCGTTTGATTATGACATGGTAGTGGTGGATGAACTGTCATCTTTTAAGAACTGGCAGGCAAAACGGTTTAAGGCATTGATGAAGGTGCGGCCGAAAGTGAAACGGATCGTGGGCCTGACCGGGACGCCTTCTTCCAACGGACTGATGGACCTGTTCGCGGAATATAAGCTTTTGGATATGGGGCAGAGACTGGGAAGGTTTATCGGACAGTACCGGAACCGGTATTTCGTGCCGGATAAGACGAATGGACATGTGGTATACAGCTATAAACTCCTTCCGGGAGCGGAAGAAGCGATCTATGACAGGATCTCTGATATCACGATCTCCATGAAATCAGCGGATCACCTGAAGATGCCGGAACTGGTGAATTCCAGATATATGGTACGGCTGGATGAACCGGAACTTGTAAAATATGAGCGGATGAAGCGGGATCTTCTTTTAAAGCTGCCGGAAGGGGAAGTGACAGCCGCGAACGCGGCAGCGCTGTCCGGGAAGCTGTCCCAAATGGCAAACGGAGCGGTATATTCTGATGACGGCACTTATGAAACGATCCATGACCGAAAGCTGGATGCCCTGGAGGATATCATTGAGGCGGCGAACGGAAAGCCGGTCCTTGCGGCGTATTGGTACCAGCATGACCTGGAACGGATACAGGAAAGGCTTTCCGAACTTAAGATCGGATGCGCCAGACTGGATAAAGAGCAGAATATCCGGCGCTGGAATGAGGGGAAAGTCCCTGTGGGACTGATCCATCCGGCATCCGCTGGACACGGCCTGAACCTTCAGAGCGGCGGGAATATCCTGGTGTGGTTCGGGCTTACATGGAGCCTGGAACTGTACCAGCAGACGGTGGCGAGGCTTTGGCGGCAGGGACAGAAAGAGACAGTGTCCGTGATCCACATCCTTGCGGCGAAGACCATTGATGAACAGATCATGCGCACGCTGGAAGCAAAAGACCACACACAAAAGGCGTTGATCGATGCCGTGAAAGCGGAGGTGATGGGACATGGCGATCGTCAATAAACAGACAGGGGATCCTTATGAGAACCTTGCGAACGCGGTCATCGCGCAGGCGGCGGAGAATTACCGGCGGCTTTTGAAACGGGTCAAAAAGAATCCCGCGAACCGGGAAGCATTGGATGAGGCCTTGCAGGTTGAGAGATTTTTCCGTTCCGGCTGGTATCAGCGCCTGACAAATGTGGATGGGGAATTCCTGATCCGTAAACTTCAGGAAAACATCTGACAAACAGAGGCAATCACAGGAGGCAATCCGAGGGGAACTATTTACAGATTTCAATCGGAGGTGGCTTATGGATAAGCAGCAGACAGCGGTAAAGGATTTTCTGATGAAGGCATATTATGTTGACGAGCGGATCAACAGCAAGCTGGAACAGGTGGCGTCTTTGAATGAACTGGCGATAAAGGCAACTTCGACTATGAGTGACATGCCTGGCAGCCCGAACCGCAACATTCATAAAACAGAGGATATCATTGTGAAGATTCTGGATCTGCAGAGGGAGATCCAGGAGGATGCCAATGAACTTCTGAACCTGAAACAGGTAATCCATCGGTGTATCAAGCAGGTGCCGGATCCGGAAGGGCAGATCATTTTGGAAGAGAGGTATCTGCGGATGGTGAAATGGGAGCAGATTGCCACAACGCTGAACATGAGCATGAGGAAAGTGTTCCGGCTCCATGATGAAACGCTGAAAAAAATCGTGATCCCTGAAAGTTGGCAGTAAATGCTATAGATATGCAGTATGGAAGTATGATATTGTTAAGGTGCGGAAAATAAAAAGAGAGAGCCTTGAGGAAGCGATTCCCCAGGGCTTTCTTTATGCCCGAAGGAGGTGGGAGTATTGCCGAGGAAACCGAAGCGGCCATGTTCCTGGCCGGGATGCCCGAACCTGACGGAAGGGAGGTTCTGTGAGGAACACCAGAAAGAAGAGAACCGCCGCTACGAGAAGTACGGCAGGGATCCTGCTGTACGCCGCAGATACGGGCGGGCATGGAAACGGATCCGCGATAAGTACGCGTCGGAACATCCGTTGTGTGAGCAGTGCCTGAAGGCAGGGCGGTATGTGAAGACCGAGGAGATCCACCATAAGCTGCCGCTGTCCCAAGGCGGCACCCATGAGCGGAGCAACCTGATCGCCCTGTGCCGGTCTTGCCATGCGAAGATCCACGCGGAGAATGGAGACCGCTGGCATAACCGGTGAAAGTTCAGCCGGGGAGGGGCGGTTAAAATCTCTGTGCCTTTTCTTCTGGGGAACGGTGCGGGGGTGTCACGCACAAAAATGAGAAATCAAAGGGGGAATTATCCCCTGCACAGAATTGAGGTGAGAGGAACGTGGCGAAAGATGGAACGATGCGTGGCGGCGCCAGGGTAGGATCCGGCAGAAAATCCAAGGCATTGACGGAAAAGATCGGAAGCGGGCTGGCGGCATCGGTTATTGAACTTCCGGAGCCGGAAGAGATCAGCGGAGAGGACATGCCTCCGGTGAAGGAGTTTTTAAAGGCGGATCAGAAAAGCGGCATCGATCTCTGTGCGGAGGAGGTGTTCCGGTCTACGTTCCTCTGGCTGAAGGAGCGGGGCTGTGACCGGCTGGTGAATATCCAGCTGATCGAGCAGTATGCTATGTCAGTATCCCGGTGGGTGCAGTGCGAAACCTGTATCTCTGAATACGGTTTTCTGGCGAAGCATCCGACCACAGGGGCGGCGATCACATCACCGTATGTGACCATGAGCCAGAATTATTTGAAGCAGGTAAACCAGTGCTGGTATCAGATTTATCAGATTGTGAAGGAAAACTGTTCCGTGGAGTACGGCGGTGCTAATCCCCACGATGATCTGATGGAGCATCTGCTGTCGGCACGGAAACGGGGATAGGAGGACTTGGATGGAGTATGTAAGAAAACGGCTTTCAGAATTAAAGCTGTATGAGAATAATCCGAGGGTCAATGATGAGGCGGTGGACGATGTTGCGGAGAGCATCCGGCAGTGTTCTTACATCGCACCAATCATCATTGATGAGGATGGCATGATCCTGGCCGGACACACGAGATATAAAGCTTTGAAGAAGCTGGGGTATCAGGAATGTGAAGTGGTTATCGTTTCCGATCTGACGGAAGCGCAGAAGAAAAAGTATCGTCTGTATGACAACAAAACGGCTGAGATGGCTTCCTGGGATCAAAGGAAGCTGAGTGCGGAATTGTGTGATGTGGATTTTCAGGGATATGACTTTGGACAGCCTGAGATTGCGATTCCTGATGATGAAACGGAAGAGACAGGCCCTAAGACGATGACTTGTCCCTGCTGCGGGGAGGTGTTCGACGTATGAAGCTTCAGAGATTAAAGCTGGCTGACATAGAACCGCATAAGAACAATCCGAGAAAAAACGATGCCGCGGTGAATGCTGTTGCGGAAAGCATCCGTCAGTGCGGTTATATTGCGCCGATCATTGTGGATGAGGATCATGTGATCATCGCGGGCCATACCAGATACAAGGCGCTGGTTGCTCTGGGTATGGATGATGCGGAATGCCTGATCTGCGATGGACTGACCGAGGAACAGAAGAAGAAATACCGGTTCCTGGATAACAAAACCGGCGAAAAGGCAACATGGGATCTTATGAAGTTGGAAGTCGAACTGGAAGGACTGGATCTGGAAAGGTTCGACTTTTTTTGCATGGCGGCTGACCTGCCTGTAGACAGCGATGGCAGCGGCGGTTCTGAAAAGGAACTGACCGGTACCACGGAAATAGATGCGGAGGTGTTTGGAGATGAAAAGTTCAAATACGAATGCCCGAACTGCGGTTTCCGGTTCAACTGAGTTTCCGTGAAAGTGGAGCCTGTCGGAGCTGGAGAAAAGACCGAAGCATGGGCATACTGTGTTTTCCTGTTTTTCCTGCGGCGGCGGTTCCTCGATGGGATACAAGCTGGCAGGATATGATGTCGTGGGTAGCTGCGAGATCGATCCCGATATGATGAAGGTTTATAAGCAGAACAATCATCCGAAGCATTCATTTCTTATGGATGTCAGGGATTTTCTGAAATTGCCGGATGAAGAGATTCCGGAAGAGTTATTCCATCTGGATGTGCTGGACGGTTCGCCGCCATGCTCTGTGTTTTCTACAGCCGGAGCCAGGGAAGAAGGCTGGAATACGGAAAAGGTATTCCGGGAAGGACAGGCAAAGCAGCGGCTGGATGATCTGTTCCTTTATTTCATAGCGATAGCGAAGAGGCTTCAGCCGAAGGTTGTGATCGCGGAGAATGTGAAGGGGATCATCATTGGAAATGCCAAGGGCTGGGTCAACCAGATTGTGAAGGGATTTGATGATGCCGGATATGCGGTGCAGATCTTTTTGTTCAATGCGGCAAGGATGGGCGTGCCTCAGAAAAGGGAGCGTGTCTTTTTTATTGCCCATCGGAAAAACCTGAAATATCCGAAGCTGTCTATGGAGTTCCATTCTAAGCCGATCCCGTTTGGGGATGTCCGGGAGCCATATGGCAAGCCGATGGATCCGGACAGTATGCAGGCGAAGCTTCTGAAATACCGGATTCCGACGGACCGGTGTATCGCGGATATCAATGAGCGGGTGCGGAAAGTGAAGAACAACGGTTTTTCCACTCCAATCAACAGGGATGAGGAACCGGTGCAGACAATCGTTTCCGGCAGCAGCCTTTACCGGATGTGCGACGGCCTGCTGATGACGGATAAGGATATCATCAGCTGCCAGACCTTCCCGCAGGATTATGATTTTATGGGCCAGAGTGTCCAGTATATCTGCGGCATGAGTGTTCCGCCGGTGATGATGGCGAAAATCTCCGAGCAGGTGTACCGGCAGTGGCTGAAAGGCGGTGATGCGGATGAAGATGCGGAAACTGAAGAAATATAAGCCGACAAAGTTCAAGGCGAAGGATTCTGTTTACGACAAGGAGGCGGCGGATTTTGCCGTGAACTTCATCCAATGTCTCTGTCATACGAAGGGGACTTGGGCGGGAAAGCCGTTTGAACTGATCGACTGGCAGGAGCAGATCATCCGGGATCTGTTCGGAATTCTGAAGCCTAATGGATACCGGCAGTTTAATACCGCGTACATTGAGATCCCGAAGAAGCAGGGGAAATCCGAACTGGCTGCATCGGTAGCCCTTCTGCTCTGCTGCGGCGATGGGGAGGAACGCGCGGAAGTGTATGGCTGTGCCGCTGACAGACAGCAGGCCTCCATTGTTTTTGAGGTGGCGGCGGATATGGTGCGGATGTGCCCGGCGCTGAACCGGCGGGTAAAGATCCTGGCTTCCCAGAAGCGGATCATTTATCAGCCGACCAACAGTTTTTATCAGGTACTGTCCGCGGAGGCATACAGCAAACATGGATTTAATATCCACGGAGTGGTCTTTGATGAGCTGCATACCCAGCCGAACCGGAAGTTGTTCGATGTTATGACAAAGGGTTCCGGCGATGCCAGGATGCAGCCTTTGTATTTCCTGATCACCACAGCAGGGACGGATACCAACTCCATCTGCTATGAGACGCACCAGAAGGCGAAGGACATCCTGGAAGGCCGGAAGATCGATCCGACCTTTTACCCGGTGATTTACGGGGCGGATGAGGGTGACGACTGGACTGACCCGAAGATATGGAAGAAGGCCAATCCATCCCTGGACATCACGGTGGGGATGGACAAGGTGAAAGCGGCCTGCGAGTCGGCGAAGCAGAATCCGGGGGAGGAGAATTCCTTCCGGCAGCTGCGGCTGAACCAGTGGGTGAAGCAGGCGGTGCGCTGGATGCCGATGGAGAAATGGGATCAATGCGCTTTTGCTGTGAACGAAGAGGAACTGGAAGGGCGCGTCTGCTACGGCGGCCTGGATCTTTCCTCCACCACGGACATCACGGCGTTTGTCCTGGTATTCCCGCCCCTGGATGAGGAAGATAAGTTCCAGCTGCTCCCGTATTTCTGGATTCCGGAAGAGACGCTGGACTTGCGGGTGTGCAGGGACCATGTTCCGTATGATGTGTGGGAACGGCAGGGCTTCCTGCAGACCACGGAGGGGAATGTGGTGCATTACGGATATATTGAGAAGTTCATTGAGCGCCTGGGGGAACGGTTCAATATCCGGGAGATCGCTTTTGACCGGTGGGGCGCCGTGCATATGGTCCAGAACCTGGAAGGCATGGGATTCACGGTGGTTCCCTTCGGACAGGGCTTTAAGGACATGTCGCCGCCTACTAAGGAACTGATGAAGCTGACATTGGAGCAGAGGATCGCCCACGGCGGGCATCCGGTACTGCGGTGGATGATGGACAACATCTTTATCCGCACGGATCCGGCGGGGAACATCAAGGCGGATAAGGAGAAGTCCACGGAGAAGATCGATGGCGCGGTTGCGGCGATCATGGGGCTGGACCGGGCGATCCGGTGCGGGAATGATACAAAGGAATCTGTTTACGATACCAGGGGCCTTCTGTTTATATAAAAGAGTCCTGCCGGGGCAAGACTCTTTGCAGATATACCGTGTTATTTTTTCAGCTTCAAACCATCCTTGAAGGCTTCCCCTATTCTGTCAGTGACTTTATAGTAGCCATGTGTATAGGGATCAAATGCGATTGCGTTGACCAATGACATATTTAGCTTATCACCTTCCATGACGCTTTCATCAGCAGTTACCCTGACAACTTTTCCAATTACACCGCATCCGAAGTCGTTGTTTTGATATTCGATAAAACGGCATTCCAGACACAGAGGGAATTCATTGATGACAGGAGCGTCTACGGCTTCAGCTCTGGAAGCTGTCAGCCCGCTGTTTTTAAATTTGTCAGCGGTACGGTTTCCGGATTCCACGCCGAAATAATCCGCTTCCACGACATGGGCAGCATCCGCGATACTGACCGTAAATGCGCCTCTGGCTTTGATGTTTTTTACTGTTTTATGGGATTCGGTAAGGTTCAATGCTACCGTGTCCCGTTCCTGCATGGTTCCCCAGGCGGCATTCATGACATTTACACTGCCGTCTTCATTATAAGTTGCAACCATCAGGACTGGCATTGGGAAAATACCTTCTGTGATATTAAGCTGTCTCCTCATAAAAATAAACCTCGCTTTTCTGTTGGGATTGACATTTTTCATGTCCTTGCTTACAATTATAGCAATCACTGAATAAAAAACAAGTACTGGCTTATATGAAAGGTACTATCATAAAGGAAAGCGTAAAATGATAAAAAAATATATTGAAACAGCTAATTTTGAAGATACGGGGTTTAGTTACACAATGTCCTTGATTTCCGGTAAACACAAAATGGTAATCATGTATTGCCTTATGGAATACCAGACAGTCCGTTTTAATGAACTGAAGCGTTATCTGAAGAAGATATCAGATAAGACATTGAGCAGCAATCTGAAGGAACTGGAAGCGGATCAGCTTATTATTCGGAAAGAATATCCGCAGATCCCTCCCAAGGTGGAATATATGCTCAGTGAGCGGGGCAGGTCCTTGATGAACATTCTTGACCAGCTCTGCGTTTGGGGTGAAGAAAACAGGATTTGACTTTATTTACAGAGCATCTGTCATGGCGGCAGGTGCTTTTCTTTTGCCATTTTTCAGAAAGGATGATGACGGTTATGGGATTTTTCAGCAGTTTATTCCGTTCTCGTGACAAGCCGTCTGACCGGATGTCCGGCAGCGGCTATACCTTCTTTATGGGAGGGAGCACATCCGGAAAGCGGGTGAATGAACGGACGGCCATGCAGATGACGGCGGTGTACTCCTGCGTGAGGATTTTGTCGGAGGCGGTGGCCAGCCTGCCATTACAATTCTATAGATATATCGATGATGGCGGGAAAGAGAAAGCGGTGGAACATCCGCTTTATTTTTTGCTCCATGACGAGCCGAACCCGGAGATGACATCCTTCGTTTTCCGGGAGACGCTGATGACGCACCTGCTTCTGTGGGGCAATGCCTACGCCCAGATCATCCGGAATGGGCGGGGAGAGGTGGTGGCCTTATATCCCCTGATGGCGGACCGGATGTATGTGGATCGGGATGACAAGGGGCAGCTGTACTACGAGTACACCCTGCATTCCGATGATGCGCCTACCATGAAGGGATCCATTGTCCGGCTGTCCCCTTGTGAAGTGCTGCATATCCCTGGTCTGGGATTTGACGGACTGGTGGGCTATTCGCCTATCGCTATGGCGAAGAACGCCATCGGCATGGCCATGGCCTGCGAGGAATACGGGGCGAAGTTTTTCGCCAACGGCGCGGCGCCTTCCGGGGTGCTGGAACATCCGGGGACGATTAAAGATCCCAGCCGGGTGCGGGAAAGCTGGCAGAGGACATTTGGCGGATCCGGGAACGCCAATAAGGTGGCGGTGCTGGAGGAAGGGATGAAGTACACGCCCATTTCCATCTCGCCGGAGCAGGCGCAGTTCCTGGAAACCAGGAAGTTCCAGCTGGATGAGATTGCCCGGATCTTCCGGGTGCCGCCCCATATGATTGGGGATCTGGAAAAATCGTCCTTCAACAACATCGAGCAGCAATCCCTGGAATTTGTGAAATATACCCTGGATCCCTGGGTGTCCCGGTGGGAGCAGTCCATGGTGCGCTCGCTGCTGTCCAGGGAAGAGAAATCAAAGTATTTCATCAAGTTCAATGTGGACGGACTGCTCAGAGGGGACTACCAGAGCCGGATGAACGGATATGCCACGGCAAGGCAGAACGGCTGGATGAGCGCCAACGATATCCGGGAACTGGAAAACCTGGACCGGATCCCGGCGGAGCAGGGCGGGGATCTGTACCTGATCAACGGGAACATGACGAAGCTTGCGGATGCCGGGCTGTTTGGAACAGGCCAGCAGGGGATGCCTGCAGGGGCAGATGATTTTGCGGGGAAAGGAGTAGAGATCTGATGAAGAAGTTTTGGAACTGGAAAAGCAGGAAGATCCGGGATCAGGATTCCGGTGAGGAGAGGATTGAGAGGGTGCTGTTCCTGAATGGGACCATCGCGGAAGAGAGCTGGTATGACGATGAAGTCACGCCGGCTCTTTTTAAGGAGGAACTGATGGCGGGGAGCGGCGATGTCACGGTATGGATCAACAGCCCAGGCGGGGACTGCGTGGCCGCGGCCCAGATCTACAACATGCTGATGGATTATAAGGGGAATGTCACGGTAAAGATCGATGGGATCGCGGCGTCCGCGGCAAGCGTGATTGCCATGGCGGGTACAAAGGTATTGATTTCGCCGGTGGGGATGCTGATGATCCATAACCCGGCGACCATCGCCTGGGGAGATTCCGGTGAGATGCAGAAGGCCATTGAGATGCTGGAAAGCGTGAAAGATTCCATTATCAACGCCTATGAGATCAAGACCGGCCTGTCCCGGGCGAAGCTGTCCCGCATGATGGACGCGGAGACCTGGATGGATGCCGGGAAAGCGGTGGAACTTGGCTTTGCTGATGAGATTCTGGGAAGGTCAGAACTGCCGGAGGACATGGAGCCGCCTGCGGTATCCATGCTTTATTCCGAAGCCGCCGCAGTCAATTCCTTAATGGATAAGATCGCGGCAAAGTGCAGGACAAAACCGAAAACCGAACCGATGGGCCGCAGCGTAGACAGCCTCTACGAGCGGCTGAATTTATTGAAAAATTAAAGGAGGACACGACCATGACGATTTTAGAACTGAGAGAAAAGAGGGCGAAGGCGTGGGAGGCGGCGAAAGCCTTCCTGGATTCCCACAGGAATGAGCGGGGGATCTTATCTGCGGAAGATGATGCTGCCTATACCCGCATGGAGCAGGAGATCACGGATCTGGGAAAAGAGATTGCCCGGATGGAGCGGCAGGAAGCCTTTGAGAGGGAGCTGTCCCAGCCGGTGAATACACCCCTGACCGGGCGTCCGGCATCCGGCGGCGCGGGAAAGGAAAAGACCGGCCGCGCTTCGGAGGAATACAGGACGAACTTCTGGAACGCCATGCGCTCCAAAGTGCCGCTTCCCAGTGTGGTCAACGCTTTGGAGGAAGGGACGGATTCCGAGGGCGGGTACCTGGTGCCGGATGAGTATGAGCGTACCCTGGTGGAAGCCCTGGAAGAGGAAAACGTGTTCCGCCAGCTGGCAAACGTGATCCGCACGTCCAGCGGCGACCGGAAGATCACGGTGGTGGCAACGAAAGGGACGGCCTCTTGGATTGATGAGGAAGGAGCCTATACGGAGAGTGATGATTCCTTTGGCCAGGTATCTATCGGAGCATACAAAGTGGGTACCATGATCAAGGTGTCCGAGGAACTTTTAAACGACAGCGTCTTTGACTTGGAATCCTATATCGCGAAGGAATTTGCCCGCCGGATCGGGGCGAAGGAGGAAGAGGCCTTCTTTACCGGGGACGGCTCCGGGAAGCCTCTGGGCGTTCTTGCTGCCACAGGCGGAGCGGAGACCGGAGTGACAGCCGCGTCTTCTACGGCTATTACGGCGGATGAACTGATGGACCTGTTTTATTCCCTGAAATCCCCTTACCGGAAGAAGGCGGTATGGGTGCTGAACGATTCCACCATCAAGGCGGTGCGCAAGCTGAAGGATTCTACCGGACAGTACCTGTGGCAGCCGTCCCTTATGGCCGGTACGCCGGATACCCTGCTTGGCAGGCCAGTGAAGACCTCCGCCTATATGCCGGTGATCGCGGCGGGGGCGAAGACCATTGCCTTCGGTGATTTCAGCTATTACTGGATCGCGGACCGGCAGGGACGTTCCTTCAAGCGGCTGAACGAACTGTATGCCGCCAACGGCCAGGTGGGCTTCCTTGGTTCCCAGAGGGTGGACGGGAAGCTGGTGCTGTCCGAGGCGGTGAAGGTACTGGCGCAGAAATCAGGATCTTCCAGCTGATGGCCTGCGGACAGCCTCAGAGGGGTGTGACGGATTCACGCCCCTCTGCCTGACGGGAGGTGAAGGCTATGGTGACGCTGCAGGAAATGAAAAACTATCTCCGGGTGGATGATGATGACGATGATGTTTTAATTGAAACTATCATAGCTTCGGCAGAACGGCAGTGCATGGATATCCTGCGTACGGACAGTGAGGAAGAACTGGCATCGGTCCAGAATGGGAAGACAGCTGTGATGTTCACCGCGGCATATTTGTATGAGCACCGGGAGGAAGCCGACCATCATGCCCTGAACCTGACGCTCCGCGCCCTGCTCTTCGGCAGCCGGAAGGAGGCGTTCTGATGGAGATTGCTCTTCTGAATGTAAAAGTGACCTTCCAGAAGAATTCTGTGGTGTCGGATTCTATTGGGAATCGGAAGAATGTCTGGGAGGATTATTATACCTGCCATGCCACGGTCAGCGGGGAGAGTGGGCAGGAAAGGGCAGCCGCCGGATTGACGGTGGCGGAAGCCGACATTGCTTTTACCGTCCGTTTCTGCAAACGGGCGGCGGAGGTGACGGCGGACGGGTTCCGCGTCCTGTTCGGCGGGGAGATTTACAACATCGCGGCTGTGGACCATATGAACTATAAGAAGAAAACACTGAAGTTCCGGTGTGAGAAAGCGAGGCGGTGACAATGGGACAGACGGTACAGATCGGGGAACTGGCGGACGCCGTCATGGAGACGCTGGAAGAGTACGCGGACTTGGCTGCGGAGGATGTGAAGCAGGCGGTCCGGGATGCCGGGGAGACGGTAAGGAAGGAGATCCGCGCCAACGCCCCGAAGGATACCGGGGACTACGCCAAAAGCTGGGCGGTGAAGAAGACAAAAGAGACATCCAGCAGCCTGATGCTGACTGTCCATTCTAAAAATCGCTACCAGCTGGCCCATCTGCTGGAGTACGGCCACGCGAAGCGGAACAGCGGCCGGGTGGAAGGGAAAGCACATATCGCCCCGGCGGAGGAAAAGGGCATCCGGCAGCTGGAGGAAGAGATCGAAAGGAGCCTGAGGGATGGATAAACTTCTGGATATTTTGAAAAGCGCCGGCTTTCCCTATGCCTATGACCATTTTGCAGAAGGGGAAGCGCCGGATCCGCCCTTCGTCTGTTACCTGCTGCCAGGGAGCGATAACTTTTCCGCGGATGGAAAGGTTTATTACCGGATCAGCGAGGTGCGGGTGGAATTATATACGGATCAGAAAGATTTAGCCGCGGAGAGGAAGCTGGAAGATGCTTTGGACGCCTGCGGCATTTTTTATGAGAAATCGGAAACCTGGATTGACAGCGAAAAGCTGTACGAGGTTCTGTATGTGTTTGAGATGCCGATAGGTGAGGAAAGCGCAGGACAGGACGGATAAGGAAATGGAGGGAGCAGGATATGTCTGCAAAGAAGAATAAGGTAAAATTTAATATCTGCAACGTGCATTACGCACTGATTACGGTGGATGAGGACGGGGAAGTCACTTTCGGGACGCCGGTGGCTATGCCGGGCGCGGTATCCCTGTCTTTGGAACCCAACGGCGAGCCGTCCAATTTTTACGCGGATGGGTACGCCTACTATACGATCTCCAACAACATGGGCTATGAGGGGGATCTGGAACTGGCCATGGTGCCGGAGAGTTTCCGGACGGATGTGCTGAAGGAATCCCTAGATGACAACAGCGTGCTGGTGGAGAGCGCCAATGTGGAAACAGCGAACTTTGCCCTGCTTTTTGAATTTGACGGGGATGTGAAGAAGATCCGCCATGTGCTGTATAACTGCTCTGCGGCCAGACCCAACATTGAGTCCGCGACCAATGAGGAGGAGATCGAGGTACAGACGGAAACACTGGCCATCACGGCGGCGCCCCTGGCCAATGGGTATGTGAAGGCCCGAACCGGGGACAGCACCACGGATACGGTCTATACGGGATGGTATACGTCAGTGTATCTGCCGGAGGTGACGCCGGATACCTCTGGGACGCAGCAGTCCGGCCAGCAGGGGACAGATGATGAGACAGGAGGTGAGACCTTATGAGCATGAAACGGAATATCACGATTGACGGGCAGGAGGTTTCTTTTAAAGCCTCCGCCGCTATCCCCCGGATCTACCGGATGCGGTTCCACCGGGATATTTATAAGGATCTGCGGGATCTGGAAAAGGGGATTGACAAGAATGACCCGGAGAATTCCAATCTGGATTTGTTCTCTTTGGAAATGTTTGAGAACATTGCCTATGTCATGGCGAAGCATGCAGATCCGTCCATCCCGGATACGCCGGAGGAATGGCTGGATGGGTTCAACACCTTTTCCATTTATCAGGTGCTGCCCCAGATCATTGAACTGTGGGGGCTGAATACCCAGACGGATGTGCAGGCTAAAAAAAACTTCGCCCGACTGACCGGGAAATGACAACACCTCTGTTCCTCCTGCGGTGCGTGCAGCTGGGGCTGTCCATCCGTGATCTGGATCTGCTGACCATCGGGATGGTGAATGATATGTATGTGGAGAGCCGGAACGATGAGCATAAGTATGCGGTGGTGGCTACGCAGGAGGACTTCGATAGGTTCTGAATATTCATTGATGCGGCCTCTCTTTTTTGCTATACTCAGAGAGTAAAAAGAGAGGCCGTTTAGCAAAAAGCGTCGCCAAACAGGGAGATCAGATGGAAAATCATTCACGAAGTAAAAATTATTATGAATATTTGGCAAAGTATATTTTAGAAGAATTTTTGCCGCAGGATTTTTGCAATTTAACTATTTCGGATCGTCCTGATATAAAACAGTCAGATAAGACCGGGATAGAAGTTACAAGGACATTTATTGCGAATCAGGCCTATGCAGAAGGAATTTTTGAACAGATAAAAAATAAACAGCTGGGTGAGATTTCTCCCGTAAAAATATCCAAATTAGGTCGGTTAGGGTATAGGGTATTAGAGAATAAAGGAGTTGTTGCAGGAATCTGCCCGAGGGAAGCTTTTTGGGTAAACATTGAGCCGCTTAAAAAAGCGTTTTCTGAAAAGCTTAGAAAATTAAGGGATTACCAAACGGACAAAACCTATTTGTTTATTCATGCGCCGATGTTTGATTTATATGACGATGCGGATATCAGGGATTTTGCCGCATGGGCTGCTGAATTACAAAAAGATTATTCATATCAATATAGCAAGGTGTTTGTTTATCAAGTTACTCATTTGTCAATCTGCAGTTTGCAAGAAAAGCAAGTCACGACAATGAAACTGGACCAAAGTAAAGTACATTGGTGCTGCGAGCAGGCCGAAGCAAAGGCATAAAAATTTATATAGTAAAAAGGGGATAATTATATGCTTATGCGAATCATAGATGAAATGAAGAGGTCAATAGATAATGAATGCTTTATTGCGGCGCTGATGCTTGCGTTGTCAATACCTGATATCTGCGGTAAAGCGGAATATCCGGATACAGAAAAAATTGCTGTACGGTATATTAAATGGTATGATACCTATGTAGGAAAGTATGAAAAGCCATTGGATCCTTATGGCAGCGACATGCCTTATTCCAGCGGTGAACTAATATATAATTTAAGAAACTCAATGTTTCATCAAGGAACACCAAACATTGATGCGGGAAAAGTAAAAGAAGAGCGATGCAAGGTAGATGAATTCCGGCTCACCATCAGCGATGTTGCAGACGGAGGAACAAGCTGTGTTTCTTATGGACAAGGACTTAAGGTGCAGAAACGCGTTCTGGAGATCAATATTGTAAATTTATGCAGTAAATTAAGTGCAACCGCAAAAACTTACTACTCCATGAATAGGCATAAATTTGATTTCTTTAATTATGAGCTGCGAGATATAAGGTTTTCTTACAGCAGTTTATTTGAATACAAGAGTGAATAGTATTATTACTTTAATTTCAAAGCATCGGTTAGAAATAATCGGTGCTGTTTTTATGCTCGGAACTTATCCGGGCTTTTTTATGTTTATTTTCAGGAGGTGGTGACACATGGCGGGTCGGATCAAGGGTATTACGGTAGAGATCGGCGGCGATACCAGCGGTCTGGAAAAGTCGCTGAGCGCGGTGAACAATTCCATAAAGAAGACCCAGAGCCAGCTTCGGGATGTGAATAACCTTTTGAAACTGGATCCATCGAATACCATTCTTCTGGCGCAGAAGCAGGAGCTTCTGCAGTCGGCCATCGGGGATACGGAAAAGAAGCTGGAAGCCCTGGAGCAGGCCCAGGAAGATGTGGCGAAAGCCTTTGAGAGGGGGGATCTTGGAAAAGATCAGTACATGGCATTCCAGCGGGAGGTGGAGGAGACCAGAGGTACTCTGAACCGGTATAAGGCGGACCTTTCCGGCCTGCAGTCGGAGCAGGAACGGCTTTCTGCCAATACGGAGCGGCTGAATAAACTGTTTGCGGCTACGGGTTCCAGTGTGGATGATTACGCCGATGTGCTGGGGAGCCGCCTGGTGACGGCGATCCGGAATGGGACGGCTTCTTCTGATCAGCTGAAAACCGCTGTGGAGAAGATCGGGAAAGCGGTTACCAGTGGGAAGGCGGACATTAAGCAGCTGACAGATGCCCTGGACACGGTGGATGACGGGCAGGCTGTCCGGAACCTGATTGAAGACCTGAACGGCGTGGGAGATGCCGCCCGGGGCGCCGCAGATGATATCGGGGAGATTGCCCAGGCAACGAAGGGGGCGGCGCTTATGGAAGCTGCCGACCAATTATCCGTGGTAGGGGATAAGATCCAGGATGTGGGCGATAAAGCGGTGAATGCCTACGCAGAGACAGAGACAGCGGTTTCCAAGGTGAACGCCTACTTCGGGGAGGCCGGTGCGGCAGCCGAAGCCAGCGCAGAGATTGTAAAAAATGTGTATGGATCCGGTGTGGGACAGACCATGGATGCTGTGGCGGAAGCGGTCATCATGGTCAAGAAAAACCTGGGTGATCTGGGAGATACGGACCTGACCAACCTGACGAAGCAGGCGCTGACTCTGGAAGAACTGTATGGGATTGATATGAATGAAACCCTCCGGGGCGTCAACTCTCTGATGAAGCAGTATGGCCTGACCGCCCAGGAAGCTATGGATTATATTGTCCGGGGTACCCAGAACGGCCTGGATAAGACCAATGAGTTAGGAGACAATCTGTCTGAGTATGCGGGGAAATTTGAGCAGGCGGGGTATTCCGCTTCCGAGTATTTCCAACTCCTGCAGAACGGTCTGCAGGGCGGGGCGTACAACCTGGACAAGGTCAATGACGCCATCAACGAGGTGACTACCCGTCTGGCGGACGGGACCATCGGGGATGCCATTGACCTGTATTCCCAGAAGACCCAGTCCTTGTTCCTGGCATGGCAGAACGGGGAGGCCACCCAGAAGCAGGTGATCGATTCCATTGTGGCGGATATTGCAAACTGCACCAACGAACAGCAGGCCCTGAATATGGCGGCGGAAGCCTTTGGCACCATGGCCGAGGACGGGAATCTGAAATTCATTACTTCCCTGACTTCCGTGGGAGAGACTTATGACAGTGTAGCCGGATCTGCGGAAAATCTGTTCAGCCAGACCCAGACGCCCATGCAGGAGATGGAGGCCAATACCCGGAAGCTTCAGCAGGCGCTGGTTCCCCTGGGGGAAAAGATCGTAGAACTGGCCAATGTGGTGCTTCCGCCTCTGGTGGCCATCATCACGGCAGTGAGCGAAGTGTTCGGCATGCTGCCGGAGCCGGTGCAGAACTTTGTCATCATCCTTGGCGCATTGTTAGTGGCATTTATCGCGCTGACACCAGTGATCGCGGCCTTGGCGGTCTCCTTTGGGGCGCTGAACATTTCCCTGCTCCCAGTGATCGGGATTATCGCCGGGGTGGCAGCGGCCATTGCCGGGATCATTGCCATTGTGAAAAACTGGGGAGCGATCACGGAGTGGTTCGGGAATTTGTGGCAGACGGTATCCCGGAAGCTGATGGAATTATGGAACGGGGTGGTGGTTTTCTTTACGGAGACCATCCCGGCGGCGTTCCAGACTTTCATCGGCTTTTTTTCTGCCATTCCGAATTGGTGGAGCGGCCTGTGGTCCCAGGTATCCGCGTTTTTCACGAATACCTGGAACGCGATCCTGCAGAATCCCATTGTCCAGCTGGTGGTAACAACGATTACTTCTTTGTGGGAGAATGCGAAAAAAACCCTGCAGGGCATCTGGTCGGGGATCTGTGACATTGCCGTCGGTGCCTGGGAGCTGCTGAAAAATGTGATCCTGGCCCCGGTGCTCCTGCTGATTGATCTGGTGACGGGGAATTTTTCCAAGTTGGCTTCTGACGCGGCAAATATCTGGAACAATATCAGAAATGCCGCTTCTCAGATCTGGTCGGGAATCCGGCAGGTGGTGACTTCCGCAGCTTCAGGATTGAAGCAGGGCGTGGAAACGGTGTTTTCGGCCCTGTCCCAGTTCGCCTCTCAGATCTGGTCCGCCATGAAGCAGACGGCGTCTTCTGTCTGGAACGGCATCAAGACCACGGTGGTGAATATCGCATCCACGCTGCGTGAAGCGGCGGTGTCCGCCTTCCAGAGGATGGTCTCCGGGATCGGCTCCGCCCTTTCCGGCTTGTATTCGGTTGTGAGCAATGGATTTTCTTCCGCCATCCGGTTTATCACCGGGCTGCCGGGGCAGGCGTTCCAGTGGGGGAAAGATTTCATCCAGGGGCTGATCAACGGGATTTCCAGCATGATCCAGAGTGTGATCAACACCGTTTCCGGGCTGGCGGAGCGGATCCGCTCTTTCCTGCACTTCTCGGCTCCGGATGAGGGGCCGCTGGCAGATTATGAGACCTGGATGCCGGACTTCATGAAGGGGCTGGCGGGCGGTATTGAGAAGAACCGGAACCTGGTGGAAAAGGCTGTGAGGGATGTGGCTTCGGATATGGTGGTTTCGCCAAAAGTGAACGGGATGGAATATGGCTATGCCGATGGTGCTTTCTCCGGCGGGAGCATGTCTGACCTGATCTCCGGGATCTCTTCCGCGGTATCGGAAGCCCTGGCAGGCTTTTCCGGCCCGCAGGGGAACATCGTGATCCCGGTGTATGTGGGAGGCACTTTACTGGATGAACTGGTAGTGACGGCGCAGGCAAGACAAAACCTGCGGTCAGGAGGGAGGTAAGCGATGGCATTTATACAGTATCTGACCTTTGACGGCACAGCCCTCCCCCTGCCGGATTCTTATGAAGTACAGATGGATGATGTGGAGGCGGATTCCGGCGGGGAGACGGAGGCAGGGACGGTACAGCGGGATGTAGTGCGCGCAGGCGTAGTGAGCATCCCGGTGACGTTTTCAGTGTCGGCAAAATGGCTGAAGACACTGACAGAGTTTAAGCAGCAGGAAAAGATCACGGTGGGATATTTTAATACAGAGACGCTGACGGTGAAGACAGCGGAGATGTATGTGGAGGGGTACAAGGCTTCTCTTGTGAAGGATACGTCCCGGAAGGGATTGTGGACGGTGAGTTTTACGCTGAGGGAGTTCTGAAAGTGTATTCTTTTTCGGGGAAAACTATGGTATATTTGAGAAAATAAATCGGAATTTCACGGAGTGATTGTAATGAATGAAAAAATATTTAAGACCCCATGCGGAGAGATCCATTATTGGATAAATATGGAGCAGGGTTCTGGAAATATTACATTGATTTTTCTGCCGGGTTTAACTGCAGATCATCGATTGTTTGAGAAGCAAATTGAATTTTTCCAGGGAAAATATAATGTATTTGTGTGGGATGCACCGGGGCATGGGAAATCATGGCCATTTAAATTTGATTTTTCATTGATGGATAAAGCAAAATGGCTTGATGATATTTTCGGATTAGAAAATATTCAGGCTCCGGTTATCATAGGGCAATCCATGGGCGGCTATGTTGGCCAGGCATATTCGGAGTTATTTCCGAACAAATTGAAAGGATTCGTTTCTATAGATTCGGCACCTCTGCAAAGAAAATATGTGACGGGAATTGAATTGTGGCTTCTGAAAAGAATGGAACCAGTATATCGATATTATCCCTGGAAGTCATTATTGAACATCGGAACAAAGGGAGTTGCTGTATCTGCGTATGGAAGAAAATTGATGCATGACATTATGATGGCCTACGATGGCGACCAAAAAAGATATGCCCAAATATCCGGTCATGGTTTCAGAATATTAGCGGAAGCAATGGAGGCCGATCTTCTATACAAAGTACAGTGTCCGGCGCAGCTGATATGCGGAGAAAAAGACCATGCGGGTTCCTGCATTCGATATAATAAAGCATGGCACAAAAATACTGGCATTCCAATAGCGTGGATAAAGAATGCAGGGCATAATTCAAATACCGATGCACCGGAAGAAGTGAATTCATTAATTGTGAAATTGATAAATACAATAAGATGAAATATATAGAATAAATTCGGTTTGCTAGACAGACAAATTCAGTATAATCAGTATTAGTTTTTAATAGTTTATTTTGTCAAGAGCATCAGTCAGAAATGGTTGGTGCTTTTTTGATGCCTGGAAACGGAAGGAGGGGTGTCCGATGTACCCGGTGAGCGAGGCGTTCCTGCAGGCGGTGCAGGGGAACACCCGGAAGTATTACTGGTCGGGGAAAATTACCACGGCAGGAGGTGTGGTGCATTCCTTTGATCAGGAGGATATCGTAAAAGGCAGCGGCTATATCACAGCCCAGTGCTGCGGTAATTCGGAGATTGAACTGGGAGCGGTGTACGCGGCGGAGATGGGGATCAGCTTATTCCTGGATATTGACCGGTATACGCTGGAGGACGCGGAGGTGGAATTATCTTATCATCTCCGGCTTGCCAGCGGCGCTTATGAGACTGTCCCCATGGGGATCTTTGAAGTAAGTGAAGCCAACCGGACGGTGCATGTGCTGGAACTGAAGGCCTATGACCGTATGCTCCGTTTTGACCGAGCTTTCAATGGTTTTGAGACCATTGGCACTGCCTACGGGATGATGGAGCTGTGCAGTACGGCCTGCGGGGTGGAACTGGCACAGACCCAGGCGGAGATTGAGGCGCTCCCGAATGGATCGGAACTGCTATCCATTTACCCGGAGAATGACATTGAGACCTACCGGGATGTGCTGTATTTTACGGCGCAGGTACTGGGCGGGTTCTTCTGCGTCAACCGGGCCGGGAAGCTGGAATTTCGGCAGTATGGGGAGACATCGGTCATGGAGATTCTGCAGAAGCACCGGTTTTCCAGCAGTTTTTCTGATTTTGTGACCCGGTATACGGCGGTCAGCTCCACCAACCTGCGGACGCAGACTTCTGAGTATTACGCCCTGGAAACAGACGATGGTTTGACCATGAACCTGGGAGTCAATCCGTTACTGCAGTTTGGGGTGGAAGAAACCAGGGCGGAACTGTGCGGGAACATCCTAAATGCTCTCTCAAAAGTGAACTATGTGCCTTTTGATTCAGATACCATTGGAAATCCGGCATTGGATCTGGGGGACGTGCTGACTTTTTCCGGCGGGCAGGCAGATGATCAGCAGATCACTTGTGTGACGTCCTTTACGGTTAAGATCGGTGGACGTCAGAGTCTGAAATGTGTGGGGAAGAATCCCAAGCTTTCCCAGGTGAAGTCCAAGAATGATAAGAACATCTCCGGGCTCTTAAACCAGATTGAAGCGGGAAAGATCGGCATCCATACCTTTACCAATGCTTCTGAGTATTCCATCGGGGAGACGGATGTGCGGATCATCAGCATTGAGTTCGCTTCCAAAGAGGAAAACCATGCACAGTTTTTCGGTCAGGTGGTGGTAGATGTGGCGGCTGATCCGACAGTAAGGTCAGCCAATGCCAGCGGCACGATTGTGATTCCATTTCCTTCCGGGAAGACAGGAGACAGCGGAGGGACATCCGGTGGAGCGGCGGATACAGAAAATGGCTCTGAGGATGGTGCTGCCAGGGAAGAAGCCGCAGATATTTCCGTAGATGTGAGCCTGCCGGTTTCCTGGACGGAGGACGGGAAGGCAGTCTGCTATGTGACCTTTGAACTGAATAATGCGGAGATCCTGCTCCATCATCCGGTGGAGACCTGGCACAGCGGGAAGCACATCCTGTCTTTGTATTACCCGATTGAAAATATTGTGCCGAATATCACAAATACCTTCAACGTGTACCTGCGGATGGAGGACGGTTTTGGCAGTGTGGGGATCGGGGACTGCATTGCGTCCATCAGCGGCCAGGCCATGGCGGCGGCTGCGGCGTGGGACGGCAGGATCGACATTGAGGAATCAGCGGCATTATTCTCCATTAACAGCGGCCTTCAGGCAAGAGGCTTTACGGAGGCAGTCGATGTGGGGACGATGGAACTGGTACAGAAAAGCTATGCGGATACTATGACGGGAAGGACTGGGATCGGCGCATTCTGCCGACCGGTCACACTCACTTAAGCAACGGGAGGATTGAGATTATGGTTTTGAAAGGCGTTATGACGATCGAACTGACAGATGAAAATACCGGGGCGGTGGAGACCGTCACGGAGGAGAACATGATCACCGAGGCGGTGAACAACATCCTTGGTCTGAACCCGATGGGGATCTTTTATGCCGCCACCGGGGAATACGATGCGGCAGTGTTATGGAATGACAACCTTCTGCCAATCTGTCCCAACATGATCGGCGGCATCCTGCTGTTTTCCGAAGCCCTGGCGGAAGATGAGGAACTGCTGTATGAGAGTTCCGACAACCTGCCGGTGGCCTATGCCTCCAATGACGTGAATTCCACGGCCAACCTGGCCAGGGGGAGCCTGAACCTGACGGAAAGCATAGCCATCTCCAATGGATATAAGTTTGTCTGGGAGTTTACCCCGAACCAGGGAAACGGCACCATCGCGGCAGTGGCGCTGACCAGCTCCTTCGGCGGGCAGAACGGCTTCGGCAGCCTGACCGGGGACGCCAGCACATTCCTGCAGCTGAAGGCGGCGGATATCGGGGCGATCCCGGACGCCAACAAGATGGTGCTGTTTGAGGCGGTGGAGCTGGATTTTGAGGACAGTCTTTTGTATTCCATCACTTTTGAGAACGCGAGCGTCCGGATCCGGAAGCTTCGGATCCCGGTGTTTTCCATCGGCTTAAATGAGAAACTGGATGATTCCACCTATACGGTGCTGGAGGATGAGGTGCTGACGCCGGAGACCTTTGAGTTCCTGGGAAGCTATACCAAGTACGGGGAGTTCCTGGACGGGCAGGACGGGTTCTGGTACGGGTTTTCCAATGAGGGGAATTCTTCCGGGGACGCCCTGATGCTTTGGATCAAGATATCCAAAACGGATTATTCCTTTACGGAAGGGCAGTGGACGCTGTCCAACGCAAAACTGATGGATGTGGGCACCAGGGCTTTTGGCTCCTTCGCAGAGCGGAGCGTGAAATGCTGTATCCGGGACGGGTATCTGTATGTGCCTGCTTATGACAAGAAGGGAATCTATAAGATCAGCCTTTCCAACTCCACGGATGTGACGCTGATCGAGTTCGGTTTTACGTCCAAGTGGAAGCCTTTGTGCGAGACCGGCTCCTGCGAGCTGTACCTGACGCTCATCGGGGATCTGATCATCGGCGGGGATTTCCAGATCACTGCCAATGATGAGGTGATCCATACCCAGGGAAGCGTAAGGCTTAACAACGCCGCGACGCCCCTGTTCCAGTATAAGAACTTCCTGATCGGCTGGGGCGGAAGCTACGGAAATGAGTACCGGACGGCTTATCTCCTGACGCCGTACCTGGCGTCCATCAACAACCTTTCCTCAGCGGTGGTAAAGACCGTGGATAAGACCATGAAGATCACCTACACGCTGACGGAACAACCCGATCCCGTGCCGTAAGGGAAAGGACTGTCCTGGAAAGGGCAGGCGGCACTTTATATAGAGAAACTGACTGGCAGGCGCTCTTTTGGGGCGTCTTTTCTTATGGGAAAGCGAGGAACAGAAGCAATGAAAGAATTTTGGAACATGATCCAGATGGTATTTGCCGCGGTGGGCGGCTGGCTGGGGTATTACCTGGGCGGCTGTGACGGCCTGCTGCTGGCTCTGGTGGCTTTCGCGGCGGCGGATTATCTGACCGGTGTGATGTGCGCGATCAGTGACCGGAACCTGTCCAGCAATGTAGGTTTTAAGGGTATCTGCCGGAAGGTGCTGATCTTCCTTCTGGTGGGGATCGCCAACATCCTGGATGTCCATGTCATCGGCACCGGATCGGTGCTGCGGACGGCGGTGACCTTTTTCTATATTTCCAATGAGGGCGTGAGCCTTTTGGAGAACGCAGCGCACCTGGGGCTTCCGGTGCCGGGGAAGATTAAAGCTGTCCTGGAACAGCTCCATGACAGAGCCGAAAAAACAGAAACGGAGGAGAAATGAAATGAAGTTAGTACAGAGCATTTTAACGAAAAATCCCTGTTATACGGCAGGAAGAAAGATCACAGTTAAGGGGCTGATGCTCCATTCGGTGGGATGCCCTCAGCCGAAGGCGTCCGTGTTTATCAAGAACTGGAACAGCCCTTCTTATGACAGCGCCTGTGTGCATGGGTTTATTGACGGGAATGACGGGACGGTGTACCAGACCCTGCCCTGGAATCACCGGGGCTGGCACTGCGGATCCGGAAGCAAAGGCAGCGGGAACAATACCCATATCGGGGTGGAGATGTGCGAGCCTGCCTGTATCCGGTATACGTCCGGGTCGCACTTTACCTGTTCTGACCTGACGGCGGCAAGGGCAGTGGCGAAGAGAACCTATGAGGCGGCGGTGGAATTATTTGCTTACCTGTGCAAACAGTACAATCTGAACCCGGCCGCGGATGGCGTGATCATCAGCCACCGGGAGGGGCACAGCCGGGGGATCGCTTCCAACCATGGGGATCCGGAGCATCTGTGGAAGGGGCTTGGCCTGGGCTATACCATGGACGGGTTCCGGAAGGATGTGAAGGCGGCTATGGGAGGAGCCGGGACGGCATCCGGCCTGCAGGCTTCGGTATTTGCCGGGATGACGGAGCTGCAGGTAATCCAGAAGATAGGGCCGCTGTGTACAGCTGATCAGGAGAGAACAGGGATCTTGGCGTCTGTATCCTTGGCGCAGTTCATCTTGGAATCAGGGTACGGGAAGAGTGAGCTGGCCCAGAAAGCCAATAATGTGTTCGGCATGAAAAAATCCCTGTCCGGGAATACCTGGGGCGGCTCTGCCTGGGATGGGGTTTCCGTTTATAAGAAGGAGACAAAGGAGCAGAACCCTGACGGCAGTTATGTGTCAGTCACAGCGGATTTCCGAAAGTACCCCTGTGTGGAAGATTCTATCGCGGATCACAGCGCTTACCTGCTGGGTGCGAAGAATGGGGAACGGCTGCGGTATGAGGGACTGAAGGGCTGTGCGGATTATAAAAAGGCGGTACAGATTATCAAGGACGGCGGCTATGCCACAAGCCTGACTTATGCGGAGAAGCTTTGTTCGATCATCGAGAAATGGAATCTGACGCAGTATGACGCCAAGGACTCCTGCGATGGTGAAGTAGTCCGATGGTACCGGGTGAGAAAGAACTGGACAGATGCCAAGTCCCAGAAGGGAGCGTTCAAGATCCTGGAGAACGCGAAGAAATGCGCGGATGAGAATCCGGGATATAAGGTTTTTGACGCGGATGGAAATGCGGTATATGAATCGAAGGCGGCGGATGTGCCGATTTTGGTGAAAGTCAGCATCTTGGATCTGAATATTCGGAAAGGCCCGGGAACGGATTACGGGAAGACCGGGAAGTTCACTGGTGCCGGCGTGTTTACGATCTTGGAAGTGAAGGATGGAAAAGGTTCTTCAGCTGGATGGGGAAGGCTGAAGAGCGGAGCCGGATGGATCAGTCTGGATTATGCCCGGAGGATTTAAAAAGATGGCTGGGGGAGATGTATGTCTCTTCCAGCCGATTTTTTTATTTGCGGGGTAAAATCCGGCATTCTTTTATTGCCTGTGACATGAGGGAAAAGTCCCTCAGAAAGGACGGCGGTAAAATGATGACGGCAGAAGAAATGAAAGCTGTGGATATCAGGACTGTGAACCGGGATGAACTGGTGGATATCCGGGATGTGGTGATCGACCAGGACGCGCCTAAGGAAGAAAAGATAAAAAGCTTTATGCGGCAGATACGAAATCCGTATTGCTTTAAGGTGGGAAATGTGGTGGTAAAGACAACCTTCGCGGATACGGACGCGACATTGGATGACCGTCTTGAACATTATCTGCGGAATAAGTAGAAAAGGCGCTGACAGAGAAGGAAATCCGCGATAAAATATCAGACAGGTCAAAAACATCAGGATAAGGTTTGGAAGCCAGTCTTCTTTTGAACTGTCACATATACATGCGTTCATAAAGGAGGTTGGCTATGTTTGCTTCTAAAGAATATTATAAGGCGTGTATCTATACGAGACTGTCCAAGGATGACGGTGACAAGCCGGAAAGCGACAGTATTGGGAATCAGAAAGCGCTGATCAGGGAGTTCGTAAAAAATCATCCGGAGATCCAGGTGGTTTCCGAGAAGGCGGACGACGGATACAGCGGCGTGAATTTTGAACGTCCGGGATTTAAGGAAATGATGGAAGAGATCCGCGCAGGCCAGGTGGACTGTGTGATCGTCAAGGATCTGTCCCGTTTTGGCAGGAACTATATTGAAGCAGGGAATTATATTGAGAGGGTCTTTCCGTTTATCGGAGTGCGTTTCATCGCGATCAATGACAGCTATGACAGTACGGACCGGAATCAGTCGGATTCGCTGATCATACCGTTTAAAAACCTGATCAATGACGCCTACTGCAAAGATATATCCGTGAAGATCCGGACACAGCTGGAAATTAAGCGGAAGAAGGGAGAATTCATCGGCGCTTTTGCTGTTTACGGGTATCTGAAAGACCCTGAGGATCACAATAAGCTTGTGGTGGATACTTTTGCTTCTGAGGTGGTGAAAGCAATCTTCCGATGGAAACTGGAAGGCATGAGCCAGGGAGATATCGCGGAGCGCCTGAATGCCCAGGGAGTGCTGTGCCCGATGGAGTATAAGCTGTCCCTTGGGATGAAGGTGCAGACCAATTTCCGGATGAACCGGAAAGCTGCATGGTCGTGGTCAAGCGTGAGCAGGATCCTGACTAATGAAATCTATACGGGAGTGATGGTCCAGGGGAAGGTGAGTACCCCTAATTATAAGGTAAAGAAGTTCATGCGTAAGGACGAAGCGGAATGGATCCGCGTTGAGCAGTCTCATGAAGCGATCATCGATGAGGATACGTTCCGTGTGACGCAGGAACTTCTGAAAAAGGATGTCCGCAGGGGGCCGGAAAAAGGGAAAGTCTATCCGCTGTCCGGCTATCTGGTATGCGCTGACTGCGGCCAGAGCATGATCCGAAAGAGCGCGGTGAGCGGCGGGAAAAAGTATTATTATTATGTCTGCTCAGGGCATAAGGCCGGAAAAAACTGTAAGCCGCACAGCATCCGGGAAGAGGATCTGTTCGGCGCAGTGCTGGCCGCAATCCGGGGACATATCAAGATTATCGCTGACATGAAGCGAACCATGGATACCCTGCGGTCTCTCCCGGAAGGGCAGAGGAATACGGTGAATTATGATATGCAGATCGTGAAGCTGAAGGAAGAGATTGAGCGCAGCCAGGGATTTAAGATGAAGCTGTACGATAACCTGCAGGATGGCCTGATCGATCAGGAGGAATATTTCCTGTTTAAGAAGAACTATTCGGAAAGGATAGCGGACGCGGAGCGCGCTGTCCAGCGCCTGGAACAGGAGCGGGAGGATGCTGTGAGCAGGAACGTTTCGGAGCAGGCGTGGACGAAAGTTTTCCTGAAGAATAAGAACCTGACAGAGCTTGACCGGAAGGCTGTTGTGGACCTGATTGAGGAGATCATTGTCTATGAGGATAAGCGTATCGTGGTGAAATTCCGCTATATGCCCGACTTTGAGAAAACACTGAAAATGGTCAGCGCGCTTCCTTCCGACATGCTGGAAGAGGCGATGTAAGGGGGCGGCGTTATGGCAAGGAAGAGCAGGAAGAATGCGGCGCAGAGCGTGACAGCTGCGGCTGATACAGGGGTAAGGATTTTTTCCACGGCGATATATGTGAGGCTTTCCATTGAGAACAGCGGCAAGGATGACGCCGGGGATTCCATCGAGAATCAGACGGGGATTTGCCGTGAATATGTGGAGTCGAAGCCCTATCTGAACCTGTACGGCATTTATTCCGATAACGGGGAAAAGGGATGGAAGTTTGACCGGCCGGAGTTTACAAGGCTTATGGATGACGTGAAGGCCGGGAAGGTAAACTGCATTGTGGTAAAGGATCTGTCTCGCTTCGGGCGTGACTACATTGAGACCGGGAACTATCTGGAAAAGATATTCCCGTTCCTGGGTGTGAGGTTCATATCCATTACGGACCATTTTGACAGCTTTACATGTGGTGATGCGGAGAGCGCCCTGATGATACCGCTGAAGAACATGGTCAACGATGTTTACGCGAAGGATATCAGCCGGAAGATCATCACTTCTTTCAGGCAGCGGCAGGAGACAGGGGATTTCCTTCCGGGGAATCCGCCCTATGGTTATATCAAGTCGAAGGAAAGACAGTTCCGCTATGATGTGGATGAGAAGGTCGCTCCGTACATCCGGATGCTGTTTGAGTGGAAGGCTGAAGGAGTGAGCCATGCGGAAATGGCGAGACGGCTGAATGAAATGGGCGCGGTGACGCCTGCCAGGCGGAAGATCGAGCTTGGCATCTGGCACGCTGAGAAATATAAGCATACCGTGTGGGGAGGACGGACGCTGATCGATATCCTTACCAATCCGGTTTATACTGGCGCGCTTGTTTACGGGAAGATTCCGAAGGCTTTGTACATGGGCATCCGGGGACACCGGGTACCGAAAGAGGAATGGCGTATCCTGGAAGGGATGCATGAGCCGATTGTCAGCAAGGAGCTGTTTGATAAGGTGCAGGATATTTTTGATAAGAACAGAAAGATCGTTCATGAGAAGTATGCGGCGAACGCGAAGAACCGGGAAGGCCTGGAGAACCGCTTCAAGGGGAAGATCATCTGCGCTGACTGCGGGAAGAATATGCGTTACACCAGAGGATATTCCAGGAAGAAGGAAGAAATGTATGGAGCGTATACCTGCGGCGGATATATTGATTCCCACAGGACAAGGTGTTCTCTCCATTATATCTATGCGTCGGATGTGGAGGCTGCCGTGTATGCGGTCATACAGGAGCAGCTGAAACGGGCGGCTGACATGGAAGCGGTCATGGAGCGGCTTAAGGGAGGGAACGGCGAGAGGAATCGTCTGGAAGCCTTCAATATCCGCATCAGTCATCTGATGCAGGAGATAACAAAGCTGAATACCAGGCGGCAGGGCTTGTATGAGAACTTTGTTTCCGGGATGCTGGATGAATCGGAGTACCAGTACGCGAAGAAGGAATATGATGAGCGGATGTCCGGTCTGAACAGGGAACTGGATGAAGCGAGGAAGGAAAAGGAACAGTTTGAGGCTGTCTTTTCCAGAGATAACAAGTGGCTGAAGGGCGTTCATATCGCTGATGGTATGGCAGTGCTTACGGATGAGATGATCGGCAGACTGGTGGAGGTTGTGAAGATCTATGAGGATTGCCGTGTGGAAGTCGTATTGAATTATACGGATGACCGGGAGAAACTGGCGGGATTGCTGAAGGAACTGGAGGCGGAATATGGTGATCGGTAAATATATCCGTCTGTCGCAGGCAGACCAGGACGTAATGAAAAAAGAGAATAAGACAGAGAGCGAAAGCATTGCGCATCAGAGAGATCTGATCCAGAGGTACATCAATTCCCATGCCGACCTTAAAAACTGCGGGGTCAGGGAGTTTTATGACGATGGGTACAGCGGTACCAACTTCAAGCGCCCTGCGTTTGAGCGGCTCCTGGAACAGATAAAGAAGGGCGAGATTGGCTGTGTGATCGTGAAGGACTTTTCGCGTTTCGGGCGTGACTATATCGAACTGGGCGATTATCTGGAACGGATTTTCCCGTTCCTGGGCGTCCGGTTCATCTCCGTGAATGACGGTTATGACAGCAATGATTACAAGGGTACCACGGGAGGGCTGGATGTGGTGCTGAAGAATATTGTTTATGATTTCTACAGTAAAGACCTGTCCGTGAAGGTGATAACGGCAAAGCGTGCGAAGATGAAGCACGGCGAGTACATTGGCGGTCATGTGCCTTATGGGCTTCTGCGGGATCCGGGCGATAAGCATAAGCTGGTTATTGATCCGGAGGCTGCTGCGGTGGTCAGGGAAATCTTTGGCATGGCAATCGAGGGGAAGAAGCTGATTGATATCGCGAGATATTTGAATGAGAAAGGCACAGAAACGCCTGCGGGATACTTCCGGAGAAAGAATCCGTGCAAGAAGAAATACAGGAATACATCCGCGTTAGAGTGCTGGAACGATCATTCCATAAGACGGATCCTGAAACAGGAAATGTATTACGGGGCCGTGGTCCAGCATAAACGTGAGGGCATCGGAGTCGGATGGAAGCATTCTGTGGCAGTGCCGAAGGAAGAACAGGTTATAGTGGAAGGAATGCATCCGGGTATTGTCACAAAGGAAGAGTTTCTGCAGGCGCAGAAGATATTTCGGAAACGCGGGCCTGCAAAGCGTGTCGTTGAAAAGAATTATCCTCTGTGGCGTAAAGTCAGGTGCGGTGCCTGCGGACGGGCAATGCCGCTGAAGAGCGGGATCGTCAGAGGGGTGGATTACCGGTACTTCTACTGCCAGCATGCCGCATCTCAGCCAGGAGCAGGCGGGTGTACGAAAGAGTATATGCGGGAGGATGTACTGAACGAAGCAGTCTGGGATTCTGTGAAAGGGCTTCTTGCGGCGGCCGGCAGTTTTAAAAAGAAGATTGGACGGAAGAAAGAAGAAATGGAACGAAACAATGCGGCCATGGTAAAGAAGCTGGCCGACCTGCAGAAAGAGAAGGCTAAATGTGAGGCAGACCGGTTTACCAATATGGATCAGTTCATGGCGGGAAATATGGAAAAGGAAGTCTATCAGAAAAGGCGTGCGGAGTTTACAAGGGAAGCAGAACGGCTGGACGGCCTGATTGCTGAATTGGAAACGGAACTTCAGGAACGGGAAACTGTGCAGGACGAAAGGACAAAAGATGCTTTGGAGACAGTGGAAAGGTTCTCTGGAACAGAGGGACTTGACCAGAAGATCGTGGATGCGCTGATCGAGACGGTTCTGGTATATGATCCGGGGCATGTGGAGATCCGGTGGAAGTTTTCGGATGAAGTAATGAAGATGATGCAGGAATAAAGGATATGGAGCCGGTTGGAGTGATCTGACCGGCTTCTTCATTTTTCTGCTGCTGATAAGATGATGGCTATCATCCGAAAGAGCTTTGACTATGCTCTGGACAGTTTGGAAAATCCCGAAGATTGTAGCTTAAAGACAGTGAAGCCATCCTTAGCCGGGGAGGACTAATTGTATGCCGAATCACAAAAAGGAAACTCCTGATAAATATGGGAAATCAATATAAAACCACAAAAAAAGTTGACAGAGGATATTCCTATATAGTATAATCTTAAATGAAATTAAACAAGGAGGATTCCACCATGAACAAAATCAATATCGGCAATGCGCCCGCTTACACTTCCCCTAATTCCATGACGCTGATCTGCACCGAGAAACCGGATGATAGCACCAATCTTGCGACTCTGGCTTTTTGGGCTTTCGCTTCCACCAATCCCGGAAAGATCATGTTCTCCCTGAACAAAGGGGCTTACAGTCTGGAACTGCTGGCTGAGAAGAAAGAAGTTGTTCTCGCCATTCCCGGAGTTGAATTAACCGGCGCTCTGATTGGCTGCGGTACCTGCTCCGGACGTGATACGGATAAGGCTGCTCAGGCCGGTCTGACGATGCAGGAAGTGGAGGGCACAAATATTAAGGCTCCTGTTCCCTGCAAGCTTCTCATTCATGCGACTGTTGCCCAGACGATGGATGCGGACGATCATGTTGTCCACCTCTGTGATGTCAAGGGTGTTTACGGCGATGAAGATGTGGATGCTGTATTTGGATGGAAAGGTTACGCTGAATTTGCGGCTGCGCAGCAGAAATGAGAAAGGACAAGGTGGCTGTCTGCGGATAGCCGCCTTGCGGTTTGAGGTGTCAACATGAAAAAACAAGGCGGATTTTTGATAACCAGGATCAAACAAGTTGGAGGACGTGTTTTTGAACGCATACTGAGCGAAAAGAATATAGATGCATTTAACGGTGCGCAAGGCAGAATTCTCTATATCCTTTGGCAGAAGGATGGTATTCCCATCAGCGAATTGTCAAAGGAAACCGGCCTTGCCACAACTACGTTGACCAGTATGCTCGACCGCATGGAAGCGGCGAACCTAATCTATCGAGACAGGGGCGACAAGGACCGGCGAAAGATCCTTATCTTCCTGACAGATGAGGCCAAGGGGCTGGAGCAGGAATATAACGAGGTCAGCGAAGAGATCGGCCGCATCTATTACAAAGGGTTTTCTCAGGATGAAATCGAACAGCTTGAGGGGTATCTTCGTCGAATACTAAGCAATGTAGAGGGGGTTCTCTGATGAGCATATGTATCAAAGACAACATTCAGAATATGAATCTTGTCATTGGCTGTACGGTAGGCTGCGCCTACTGCTATGCCAGAAACAATGTCCGGCGCTGGCACATGATTGACGATTTCAGCAAGCCGGAGTTTTTTTCAAACAAGCTGCGGCTGATGGAAAAGGAGCGCCCGCAGAACTTCCTGCTCACTGGTATGAGCGATTTGTCAGGCTGGAAACTGGCGTGGAGGGAGGCGGTCTTTGCAAAGATTCGAGAAAACCCCCAGCACCAGTTCCTCTTTTTGACCAAGCGCCCCGACCTACTGGACTTCGAGACGGACCTGGAAAACGCCTGGTTTGGCGTCACCGTAACCAGAAAATCCGAGCTGTGGCGTATGGATGCGCTGCGGGAAAATGTTCGGGCAAAGCACTATCATGTCTCCTTCGAGCCGCTGTTTGATGACCCCGGAGAGGTAGACTTCTCGAACATGGAGTGGACTGTCATCGGCACTATGACTGGAGCGCAGAGCAAAAAAGTGCGGACAGACCCGGCATGGGCGTATTCTCTGATGGAACAGGCCCATGAGCTGGGAATCCCTGTTTTCATGAAAGAAGACCTCGCACCGATCATTGGCGAAGAAAACATGATCCAGGAGTTCCCGAAGGTATTCCAAACAGTATTGGAGGTGCAGAAGGCATGGCACAAATAGAGATGAATGGCATCTTGATCGGCGAAGTGGAAACGAAAAACATTATGACCAAATCCAATCTGCCGGTGGGAGGTTACTCGGTCAATCCCTATGTAGGCTGCACCCACGGCTGTAAGTACTGCTACGCCTCTTTCATGAAGCGGTTTACCGGGCACACGGAGGATTGGGGCACCTTTTTGGATATCAAGCACTGGCCGGAGATCAAAAATCCAAAGAAGTACGCCGGACAGCGCATCGTCATCGGCTCCGTGACCGACGGCTACCTTCCCCAGGAGGAGCAGTTCGGCAATACAAGAAAGCTGCTTCAGCAGCTCAGAGGCAGCGGTGCCGACATTCTGATCTGCACCAAATCCGATCTTGTTGTGCGTGATATTAATTTACTCAAAGAGCTGGGGCAAGTCACAGTATCATGGTCGATCAACACTCTGGACGAGGAATTTAAAAAAGATATGGACAATGCCGTCAGTATAGAACGGCGGCTGTCCGCCATGAAACAGGTCTATGACGCAGGCATACGCACCGTCTGCTTTGTCTCTCCCGTATTTCCTGGCATCACTGATTTTGAAGCAATTTTTGAGCGTGTCAAGGATCAGTGCGACCTGTTCTGGCTGGAAAACCTGAACCTGCGGGGCGGCTTCAAAAAGACGATTATGGATTATATCGCAGAAAAGCATTCTGACCTTGTGCCACTCTATGATGAGATCTATAACAAGCATGACCGCAGCTATTTCAAATCGCTGGAGAAAAAAGCCGAAGAGATGGCGAAGAAATATGACTGCCCCTTTGTGGACAATGAAATGCCCTACGGCAGAGTGCCGCAGGGACATCCGGTTATCGTAGATTATTTCTACCATGAAGAAGTCCGGGGGACAGAGAATACGGGAAAGCGGAACAGGTGACACATTTAACAATATGGTTTTAAGAGCATCGCTTCGGCGGTGCTTTCTTATGCCTTTTTTAATCTATCACTTGACATTGTGGCAAACAGGTTTTATGTTGCAATGAGATGAGGTATAATGCAAGTAATAGAAAGCGCACGTGGGAGAATGGGCGAGCAGAAAATTGAAAAACTTTTATTGTCCTTATTGACAATACGCTGATGAATGTCATCACTGTGCATCGGATACCGCAGAGGCAGTAGTGAAAGAAGTCTCTGCCAGATATGTTTATGGCCTGACCGCAACTCCCAAACGGGATGACGGACAGGAACAAAAAATATTTATGCAGATCGGACCAGTCAGATACCGTTTCAGCGCAAAAGATAAAGTGAAACTTCAGGGAATTGCGCATTATGTATATCCGAGATTTACAAGGCTGATCAATACTACAGGACAGGACTGGAAGATCAATGAAGCATATGCCGCAGTGCGCGGCAGTGATGTGAGAAACAGGCAGATTATATCTGATGTAGAAGAATGTCTGAGGCAAGGCAGGACTCCGCTCGTTTTGACAAAATTCAGAGATCATGCAGATATATTGCTTGCTATGCTCCGGGATAAGGCGGATCATGTATTCCTGCTTAAAGGAGGCAGAAGCAGAAAGGAAAACGAGCAGATCCGTGAGAATATGAAAAATGTTCCGGTAAATGAATCAATGGTTCTTGTTGCCATCGGACAATATATCGGAGAAGGTTTTAACTACCCAAGGCTAGACACAATGATGCTGACAACTCCCATTGCCTGGCAGGGGAATGTGGAAACACAAAACACACTTTTGTATCCCGTAAAGCCCAGTAAAGTCAAGGGCTGGGGAAGATGACCTTCGGTTTAATATCCGATCTGGTGGGGCATCGCCGCATGGCCGGTGGACACCTTCGTGGAGGCCAATGACTTTACAGGCAAAACAGTGATTCCGTTCTGCACCTCTTCTTCATCCGGAATCGGCGACAGCGGTACGCTGCTGGCAGATCTGGCAGGCACAGGAGAATGGCAGGAGGGTATGAGATTCCAGTCCGGAGCTGACGAAGCAGATGTGCAGGACTGGGTGAATGGACTGGGTCTGTAATTATAGTGAACTGAATATTCAGAAATGTGGGCAGGGTGTATGGCATCCTGCCTTTTTGCATGGAAAAAAGAAACAGTCACAGGGTCATTTTCAAAAAATAAAATATATTGCTTTTTTGAAAGCGATATCTTGCATATACTCTATGCAGACGATATAATAAGCACAACAGGATGGTTTCGAAAAAATAAAAAAATATAATTTTTGAAAGTGGTGACAATATGAAAATAATTACGAGAAGAAAATACCTTGATAGAATTATTGAACTGAATGGAACGCCTGATATTAAAATTATTACTGGTATTCGACGCTCAGGCAAGTCGAAACTGATGCAGGCGTATATTGAATATTTGAAAAGTCAATTTGAAAATATTAACATTATTTTCATTGATTTTATGGATCTGGCATATGAAGAAATTAAGGAATACCATGCATTGCATTCCTATGTGGAAGAAAATTATCAGGAAGGAAAAATAAATTATCTTTTTGTTGACGAAGTCCAGATGTGTCCTAAATTTGAACTTACGATCAATAGTCTGTATTCTAAGGGAAAATACGATATTTATGTAACTGGCTCAAATGCTTTTTTGCTGAGTGCTGATCTGGCAACTCTTTTTACAGGACGTTTTATTGAAATTCATGTGTTCCCTTTCAGTTTTCAGGAATATTGCCAGTATTATGATGAAATCAGCGATAAAGACAAGCTTTTTGATAGTTATTCAATGCAGGGCGGTCTTGCAGGTTCCTATCTGTATAGAACAGAGAAAGACAGAACGAACTATATCAAAGAGGTTTACGAAACGATTGTTACAAGAGATCTGGTGCAAAAATATGCCTTGCCTGATACTTTTGTTCTGCAGCGGTTGAGTGAGTTCCTTATGGATAATATCAGTAACCTGACATCTCCGAATAAGGTCAGCAAACTGCTGATAGCTAATACGATTACGACGAATCATGTGACGGTTGGAAAATATATTAAATATTTGTGTAATGCCTTTGTTTTTTATGACATTAAGCGTTATGATATTCGGGGGAAAAAATATCTGGAAAGTTCAGAAAAATTCTATTTATGTGATACTGGTATCAGGTACGCGGTTCTCGGAAGCAGAAACATGGATTATGGTAGAGTATATGAGAATATAGTCTGTATCGAACTTCTTCGCCGTGGATATGATGTTTATGTCGGAAAACTGTATCAGAAAGAAATCGACTTTGTGGCACAGAGAGGAAGCGAAAAAATATATATTCAGGTAAGTGATGATATTTCTGGACAGGAAACATTTGAGAGGGAGTGCTCACCGCTGCTTCAAATACGAGATGCTTATCCTAAGATGATTATCGCCCGGACCAGACATCCGAAATACAGCTATGAAGGAGTTAACATTCACGATATAGCTGACTGGCTGCTGCAGGAATAGTTTGATGGAGCGAGGAATGGGAGAGAGCGGGCAGGGTGTATGGCATCCTGCCTAATTTCTCTTACTTGCTGAGCAAACACAGATCATGTGGAATAGTGGGCTTCTGTCTATCAAATGCTTATGTGTTACTTTACGGCACATAAGCATTATGACAAGAACCCTACGATTTTGCAGGGATTGTAGTTAATAAAAAGCAACAGCCTTATGTTCTACCAAAGCCGTTGCTTTTAAGTATGACCCTATTTATTTTGTAATTGTCTGTACCTGATCTTCAGTAATATGGCCGTACTTTACTATCTGCCTGACCACATATTTCTGCCGCCTTCCCGCAGGATCCAGGTGGTCAGATTGTTCCATGCGGCCCGGCCTATGGCAATCAGGTCAATTCCAAAATGCTGTTCAAAACGATGCTCCTCAACGGCCACAACGGCATTCAGATACATTTCAGGAAGTTCTGATAATCCCGTATAGATCGGATCTGACTGAATTTCCGCTACTTTGCTTTCAAGACTTTGCTGAGTCAGCGCCGCCTGATACATCTGATAGCCACGGCCAATCAACACACAACCTGCCATAACCGCAGCGGCTACTGCGAGGAGCAACAGCCGCAAAATGGTTTTTCTCAATGTCCTCATGGCACGCTTTTTCCTATGTTTGTATCGGCTCATAACTGCCGCTACAGTTCGTTGATGGTTTCCGTCACCGAGATTGTTCTCATCCGTTTTGCCGGAGAATAGGCGGCAAGCACTGCCGCTACAATGACAAACAGGACGATGGCAGCAAGTGACCCGACAGGCAGTCTCCAGGACGCATAAGAGAATTGGTTCGTGATAAGAAAATCGTACATCATTTTGCTGAAGGGCAGACCAATCGCGCAACCAATGATGCAGCCCCAAAAAGCAGAGGTGAAGGCTTCTGCCAGAATCATTTTGGAAAGCTGGCGGCCATCCATGCCCACTGCCCGCATGGAACCATACTCCTTGATGCGGGCCGATACGCTCATGGAGATGCTGTTCATGATGTTCATCACAGTAACCAGTGTGATAATACCAAGGAAAGCATAGACGCAGGCAACAAAGGAAAAATAGGTGCCGGATGTGCGTTGATCCCGCTTATCGTTCATGGTATAACCCTTTTCCTCCACGATCTGGCGAATTGCAGTCACATCCTCATCCGTTGCGCCGGAAGTTGTCTGAATCATAATCAGTGAATAGTCGGTGATACCAGTCAACCGGGTGAATGTCTCTCCAGATGTAATCAGTGTGATTTTTCCACCGGTGAGGCCATCGGCAATTTGATAAAAAACGCCCTGGATCATACAAAAAAGGGAGGGAAAGTTCGTCTGTTTTGGGAGCAGTCATCGGCTATGGTACGGATTCTGGTAGAAGATGACGGAAGCGGCATTATGCCCGAAGACAAATATCACATTTTTAAAAGATTCTATCGCAGCAAAAATTCCAAAGATACCGGAGGCGTTGGCCTGGGGCTTCCTCTTGCAAAATCCATCGTCGAAGGACAGGGAGGAATTCTCACCATGGACAGTGTTCCCGGCAAGGGCAGCATATTTATTCTTTCTTTTCTTTCAAATCTGTAAGGATAAATATACGCAAATTCACCGGATAGTAAGAATGGGCTGGTATACTGTCATTTGGAAATGACGGTGCGATAGATGGAAATATTAAAAACAGAACATCTAAGTAAGACCTATGGAACGAAGGAAACAAAAGTAGAAGCCCTGAAAGATGTTTCTTTTTCATTGGAAAAAGGAGAGTTCTCAGCAATTCTGGGAGAATCCGGGTCGGGGAAGAGTACACTGTTAAACTGTATCGGCGGACTGGATACGCCCACCTCGGGAAGGATACTCTTGGATGGTGAGGATCTGTTTGCAATGAAAGAAAACAGCCGCACTATTTTCCGCAGACAGAATATCGGCTTTATCTTTCAGTCATTCCAGTTGATTGCGGAACTTGATGTGGAGCAGAATATTCAGTTTCCCATTCTCCTGGATCACAGGAAACCGGACTGGGATCAAGTGGAAGAGGTGCTGGAAGTGCTGGGACTGACGGAGAGAAGGCATCATTTGCCGGGACAGCTTTCCGGAGGACAGCAGCAGCGGGTAGCCATCGGCCGGGCGCTTATTACCAGGCCGATGCTGATCCTTGCCGATGAACCCACGGGGAATCTGGACTCCAGGAACAGCCGGGAAGTGATGGAACTGTTGACGAAGGCTTCCCGCCATTATCAGCAAAGCATTCTCATGATTACCCATAATGAACACCTTACTTCTTATGTGGACCGGGTTTTTCATATGAAGGACGGACGTCTTCTGGGTGAGGAAGGCGGTGGAAGATGAAAGCGGAAATGAAACATTATCTTGATCTGGTACCCATTTCTTCATCTGTGCGCAGAAAGCAAAGCCGCATGACGCGAATCTGTATCTTTCTGGCGGTTTTTCTCATATCCACCATATTCGGCATGGCGGATATGTGGATTCAAAGCCAGATTTATCAAAGCATTAAAAATGACGGCGCCTGGCATGTCATGTTCCGGAAAGTGGACGAAAAACAGATGGAGCTGATCGGCGCAAGACCGGAGGTGAAGGAAAGCGCCCGTTATGCGGCCATGAACTACGGGCTGAACGAAGGGTATCAGATAGAAGGTAAAGAGACCGTAATCTGCGGATTCGATGAAAACTTTCTGGATATGATGCCATCTGCCGAGATAAAGGAGGGGCGCTTTCCTCAGAATACACAGGAAGCAGCGGTCACCAAAAGTCTCAAGACGCAGCTGGGCGTACAGATTGGAGATACCATATCATTAACGACGCCGGAAGAATCCCTCACCTTTACGGTCACTGGTTTTACCGGGGATACTTCTATGCTGACCAGCCAGGACGCCTTTGGTATTTTTGTAAATGCAGAAACGTATCAGCGGTATTTCTCATCGGATACTTTAAAAGAAGATTTTGTCTTATACGTACAGTTTTCCCCTTACTGTCTGATACAGAAGGCGATTGATTCCATCTGTGAACAGCTGAACATTAATCCGGAAGATGCAGGACAAAACGCAAAACTCCTTGGCCTTACGTTTCAAAGCAGCGACTCCTATCTGGTACAGCTTTATCTGGTTGCTGCCGTTCTTGCCGTTTTGGTGGCGATGGCCGGTATCTTTATGATATCCGGAAGTCTGAACAGCAATATTGCCCATCGGGTCCAGTTTTTCGGACTTCTGCGCTGTCTTGGCGCAACGAAAGGACAGGTGGTTCGCTATGTACGCAGGGAAGCGCTGAACTGGTGCAGCCGTGCGATTCCCCTGGGAATGGGAATCAGCGTCGTGACGGTATGGGGGCTGTGTGCCCTGCTTCGAACTGTCAGTCCTGAGTATTTTGAAGCAATGCCCAGGCTTGGATTCAGCGGAATCGGTCTGGCTGCCGGAATGATCATCGGTCTTCTGACGGTTCTTCTGGCAGCACGTTCTCCTGCAAGAAAAGCCTCCCGCGTATCCCCTTTAACAGCCGTTTCAGGAAATGACGGTACGGTGACGGCGGTAAAAAAAGCGGCAAAAACCCGCATCTTTTCCATAGAGGCGGCGCTGGGCATGCATCATGCCAAAGGCAGCCGAAGAAACTTTTTTCTAATGACTTGTTCCTTTGCCTTTTGCATCATACTGTTTTTGAGTTTCAGCCCGGCCATTGATTTTATGAAACATGCGTTAAAACCCCTTCAGCCTTATACGGCAGATCTGTCTGTTGTCAGCAGGGATAATACCTGCTCCATCGAAAAAAATATGGCGGATATGCTGGCGGATCAATCAGCAGTGAAACGGGTGTATGGCAGAAGTTTCGCCTATCGGATTCCCGTACAGACAGCCTCCGGCAATTTTTCCTATATTGATCTGATTTCCTATGAGGAAAATCAGTTCAGATGGGCGGAAGATACGTTGATCGAAGGAAGTATGGAGGAAGTAATAAAGGGAAAGGGGCTGCTGGGAACCTTTGACAGCAGCGGTCAGGTGAAAACAGGAGAGGAGATCACTCTGCAGACCCCACAGGGCGCACAGAAAATTACTGTGACAGGACTTATCTCTGATCCGCCCTTTGCTGCTTCGGAAAACGCGCAGATTATGATATGTTCAGAAGAATTATTTGAGAAAGTGACGGGAGAAAAGGGATACACTGTCATCGACATGCAGCTTACTGCAGAAGCATCGGAAGAAGCGGTGCAGGAAATCCGGGAGATGGCTGGGAAAAATACCGTCTTTACAGACGATCGGATCAGCAACCGTCAGATACGGGGTGCCTATTATTCCTTTGCCTTATTTTTTTATGGTTTTCTCGTCATTATTGCCCTTATCTCCGTTTTCAACATCATCAACAGCATTGCCATGAGTGTGACAGCAAGGATGCGGCAATACGGCGCTATGCGGGCAATCGGGATGGAAACCGGTCAGATGGTGAGGATGATTGTGTGGGAAACTATCACTTATATTCTGTCGGGAAGTATAATCGGATGTGCGCTGGGTGTGCTGATTCATTACAGACTCTATGAAATCATCATCACTTCTCGGTGGGGAGACGACTGGCAGTTTCCCGGAAAAGCCTTAGCCATTATTCTTGCGGTCATGTTTATTTCCGCTGCAGCCGCCGTGGGAAATCCCGCCCGAAAGATACGGGATATGTCAGTGGCCGAGACGATAAAAAGTCTTTGAATTGCCGCCGCCTTTTGTTATAATGATGAAAAAAGAAAGGAGAATTCATATATATGAAGTTCATTTATCCGGCAGTGATACGGAAAAATAACACAGGCACATTTGACGTATTTTTTCCTGATCTGGAATGCTGCTATGCTGCTGGCGATACGCTGGAGGAAGCTGTAGATAATGCTAATGAAGCGGCCTATAACTGGCTCTATGTGGAACTAATGGAGGACGACGGGCTGCTTCCGCCGGTTTCCGATATAGAAGACCTTGAACTGTTGGAAGGAGATACCGTGCGGAATATTGCTGTAAATATCCGTTTTACCGATGGATGGGACGAATAATTCTGCTGAATTATCCGTCCCTTTAGTTTCGCTTAAGCAGCTCATGATATGATATAAATGTCTGTCAAAAAGCAAAAAGGAAGGAACGATACCATGCGGATTCTGATTGCAGAGGATGATCAAAAACTGTTAAAATCTCTGATTTATATTTTTGAACACAACAAATTTTCGGTGGATGGCGTAGATTCCGGCAGCGAAGCTTATGCCTATGCCATGTCAGGAGAGTATGATGGCTTAGTACTGGATATTATGATGCCTGGATTGGATGGAATACAAGTAATTAAGATGCTGCGGGAGAAAAATATAACGACGCCGGCTCTTTTTCTCACTGCCAGGACGGAAGTGGATCAGAAAATCGAAGGCCTGGATGCAGGAGCAGACGATTATCTTTCTAAACCATTTTCACCCCAAGAGCTTCTGGCACGGGTACGTGCCATGCTGAGGAGAAAAGATAATTATGTACCGGAAATGTTAAAACTGGGCGATGCCTTTTTAAACCGTTCTACCTATGAACTGGGATACAAAAACAGAATCTGTTCTTTAAGCGGAAAGGAATATCAAATTATGGAAATGTTGATGGAAAAGCCTTCTGTGTTCATTCCAACGGAGCAGTTTATCACTCATATCTGGGGATGGAATGCCGAGGTTGATACCAGTGTGATCTGGGTGCATATATCCAATATTCGCAAAAAGATGGAAAAAATCAGAGCGCCGCTTCAAATTCGTTTCATGCGAAATGCCGGGTATATTTTGGAGGAACGGTCGGAGGTGAATCCATGATCTATCGTCTGCAGAGAAGACTGATCCTGATATGCGGCGTCTGTCTTGTACTGGTCTTTTCCATTCTTTTTCTTCTGATCGGCGCGGCAAGTCTGAATCAGTTGAATAAGGCCATGGATTCCTTCATTGACGGAATTGCAGAAAATGGAGGAAGACCTCCGGAACCGGAAATTAAAGCAAAAAATTCCAGTGATATGGCGCCTCAGGTGATGTTTCGGGAAAATGCACGTTTTGATATCCGGTTTTTTATTGCCTATTTTGATGAAAAAGGAAACTTTTTATCAGCGGAGATTGATGATGCGCCGGAGATAACAAAAGAGGAAGCAGAAGATTATAGCGTTCAGGCTTTTCAGGAGTATTCGGGACGGGGATGGTATTCCGGTTATCGCTACCGGCAGTATGAAACGGAAGAAGGCTGGACGATTATATTTGCTCAGGGAAGCATGAATAAATCCATGATGCAGATGCAGCTTTTGTCTACTGGCCTCGTGCTGCTTGGTGCGGCGGTGGTAATTCTCATTTTAATCATTATTTTTTCCCGGTATGCTGTTCGTCCGACAGCAGAAGCTTATGAAAAACAGCAGCAGTTTATTACGGATGCCAATCATGAACTAAAAACGCCGCTTACGTTGATTATGGCCAACCTTGACATTATTGAGAACCAGATTGGAAGAAACGAATGGATCGACGATATCAAAAGTGAAGGAGAAAGGATGAATGATTTGATTAATCAGCTGGTTATTCTGACCCGAATGGATGAGTCGGCCCGCGGAAAGAATTATGTTCCTTTTAATCTGAGCTTTGCAGTCTCCGATATGCTGACTGAATTTCAGATGCTGGCTGAAGAGAAAGGCAAAAAAATAGTGGACGAGATAGAAAGGGAAATCCAATATTACGGTGAGGAAGAAGAAATAAACCGGCTGATTTCCATATTATTGGAAAATGCTGTAAAATACTGTGATCCTGGAGGAACCATATACGTGAAGCTGTATGGAAAAAGACATCCTCAAATCCGGGTAGAAAATACGTATCAGGGAGTGGATGAACTGGAACTGGACCGTTTGTTCGAAAGATTCTATCGTGCTGACCGGGCGCGAAAATATATCGGTGGATTCGGGATTGGACTTTCCATTGCAAAGACGGTGGTGAGAAATCACCGCGGAGAGATTTCTGCCTATAAAAAAGGGAAGGATACCATTGGCTTTAAAGTGCTATTACGATGAGTCTGTTTTCATTTCACATATTATTCACAGAGAATTTTAGGCTGCCTTAAGCGGTCTTCCGTATAATTGACCTTAAAATAAAAAGAAAGGGGCAAAAAAATGATTGAGGTCAATAACCTTACCAAGTATTACGGAGATCATAAAGCAGTCGATCACATTTCTTTTTTTATTCAGGACGGCACCGTGTGTGGTTTTTTAGGACCAAACGGCGCCGGAAAATCCACCACAATGAATATTATGACAGGTTGTCTGTCGGCCACAGAAGGAACAGTTTCCATCTGTGGCTTTGATATTTTTGAAAATCCCATGGAAGCCAAGCGAATGATTGGGTACCTACCAGAACAGCCGCCTCTTTATTATGAAGAGACACCCAGAGAATATCTTCGATTTGTGGCAGAAGCGAAGAAAATTCCCCGTGCATCTATTTCTGATGAAATTGAGCGCATCATGGAGGAAACCCAAATCAGCGGCGTTGCAGATCGACTGATTAAAAATCTTTCCAAAGGCTATAAGCAGCGTGTGGGCATTGCTCAGACCTTGTTGGGAAATCCGAAAGTGATTATACTTGATGAGCCCACCGTCGGTCTGGATCCGATTCAGGTGGTGGAAATCCGTGATCTGATCAAATCTCTCGGAAAGAAACATACCGTTATTTTAAGCAGCCATATTCTTTCAGAAGTACAAAATATGTGTGATGAAATTCTGATTATATCAAAGGGAAATCTGATTGCCTACGATACGGCTGAAAATCTGGAAAAAATGTTTCTGCCCAAGGCAACCATAGAGATACTTACAGATGCCACCAAGCAGGAATGCGAAGACATTCTTTCCCAGGTTTCCGGTGTGGAAAAGACAGAATTCTCCGGGGAGGAGAAAGGCTTTCTGCATGTTCTTATCGATACCTCTCCGGAAAAAGAATTGGAAATCAGAAAAGTTTTATCTTTGCGGTTTGCAAAAGAAAACCGGGCAATATTGAAGCTGGATACGGTGAAGGCAAATCTCGAAGATATCTTTATTGAGTTGACCCATCCGGAAGAAAAAAGAGAGGAGGAATCCAAATGACAGCAGTTTTCCGGCATGAATTCCGGATGATGTTTTCCGGACTGACGGCTTATGTATACGGAGCTTTTTCACTGGTTTTCGTGGCGATCTATATGATGTACTATAACCTGACGATTGGGTATGCCAATTTTGAACTGGCTCTTGCAGGTGCGTCTTTTGCTTTCATCATTACCATCCCAATTGTAACCATGCGTATCATTGCAGAGGAAAAAAAGCAGAAAACCGATCAGCTTCTTTATTCCCTTCCCATCTCCACAACACAGATTGTGGTGGGAAAATTTCTGGCGGTATTTCTTACTTCTGTTATTCCCATTTGTTTTGTAACCGTGTATCCACTAATTTTGAAAAATTTTGGAAATCTGTATCTGCCCACGTCCTACGGAGCGATTTTTGGATACATTATGCTGGGTGCGGCGCTTCTTTCCATGGGGATTTTCATCTCTTCCATCACGGAATCCCAGCCCATGGCTGCGGGAATCTGTTTCGCAGTCATGGTATTGAATTACTACATGGTAACGCTGGCGGAATATGCCACCTCTTCTGCTTACGGTTCTTTTGCGGCTTTAGTTGTATTGGAGCTTCTGGCGGCGTTTATCATTAAACATATGACGCGAAACGATATTCTGGCAAAAGGGTTCGGCGCACTGTCCATTGTTGTTACGGCGGCATTATATATATATAATGCGGACTGGTTTGAGGGACTGTTTCCGTTGATTCTGGAAAATCTTTCAGTTTATGAAAGATTTTATGAATTTGTGGACGGCATTTTTGACTATACCCATGTGGTGTATTTTATCAGCGTCATCGTTTTCTTCCTGTTTCTAACAGTAAGGGGGGACGGCTGCTGGTTATCAGCGGAACGACCCAGGAAGACGAGCTGACAAACTTAAATGCCGTGATGGAATACTACGGAGTAACGGTTCAGGAGGGCGTCGTCGTGGAAGAAAGTGCAGAGCACTATGTTTACGGCAGCCCCGTCATGCTGATGCCGGATATGGAATCCAGTGAGATCACCGACCCGCTTATTTCCGATAATTATAATGTGATTATGCCCGTATCAAAGAGTCTGGATCTGTCCAATGCCAGCAGCGACGTGACTGCCGTTTCTCTTCTGGAATCATCGGATCAATCGTTCTTGAAAGCGGCAGGATATGACATTACCACCTATGAGAAAGAGGAAGGAGATACAGAAGGACCGCTCACACTGGCAGCTATGATTACAAAGGATCTGGAAGATGACAGACAGATGCAGATCGTCTGGATTGCTTCTTCAGAACTGCTGAATGAAGAATATAATTCTCTGTCTTCAGATGCCAATGAAGATTTTGTATTGAATGCCCTGGAGATGATGTGTGAGAAAGACAACAGCATATCCGTACGTTCAAAAAGTCTTTCTTATGAATATCTGACCATCAGTTCCGGCACTTCATCTTATATTAAGGTTTTGACGATTGCAGTGATTCCGGCAGTTTATCTGCTCATCGGCATATTCATAGTGGTAAGGAGGAAACGCAGATGAAACGACGAAGAAAAGTAACCGTACTTCTGGCAGTGCTGATCGTCTGTATTGCAGCGGCTTTTGGAATCTCAAGAGTGAATTTCGATGAAAATATGACAGGAACTCAAACTTCCATTGTAGATGTGGAAAGCAGTGATATCACCCGGATTTCATGGAATTATGAAGAAGAAGTTTCTTTCACTTATAACGATGAAAAATGGGCATATGATGAAGATGATAATATGCCGGTAAATCAGGATAAGATGACAGAGATAGCAGAATCCCTTTCCAATATTACTTCTGATAAAAGAGTAGACGAAGTAAAAAGTCTCAGTCTTTATGGTCTGGATAATCCCACGTATACATTGACTGTTGAAACTTCAGAGGATACCTGGGAAATTTCCATTGGCGATGAAAGCTTTTCTGATGGAGAAGTATATATTTCCATCGGCGATGAGTATGTGTATCTGACAGATTCTGAATTGATCGATAAAATATCCTATAACCTGTATGATTTGGTACAGGAAGAAGAAATTCCTGAAATGGACAGCATTTCATCCGTTTCTATCGATAAAGGAGATTCGACGACAAATATAATTTATCAGAAAAACAGCGGTTATTGCTACAGCGACGCCTACACCTATTATCTGGATAATGACGGAGAATACCAGAACCTGGATAATGATAACACCGAAGAAGAGTCCGACGCCGCAGAAGAGTCAGCGGAAAAGGAAGATGATGAGTCTGCGTTTATTTATGAAATCGGCAGCAAAGATGGTGAATACTACGCACGGCTTCAGGACTCCCGCATGGTATACCGTATCAGTTCAGAAGTATATGATGCGGCCATGAATGCTTCTTATGATGAGCTGAAACCAGATGAAGTGATTCTTCTGGACTGGGACACCGTGGATACCATCGATATAGAATCCGAAGGTTCGATCTATACCGTTGCACTGGAAAGTAATGATGACGGCGAATTTACTTATACATTTAATAACATGGAAATAGAGTTCGAAAATGTTCTGGACGAGTTGTCTAGTATTACTATCGATGAAGAGACAGAGACAGAGTTAGGTGATAATAAAGAAGAGCTTACCCTGACCTTCCATCGTAATACAGATACGTATTCTTCCGTTGAACTGACATTTTATCAATATGACGGTTCTTATTGCATTTCAGTTTTAAACGGAGAAGTGATAAATTGTGTAAACAGAGAAGAGGTGATATCCCTGAAAGAAGATATCAATTCCATTATTCTGGACAGCAATTCTGAAGAATAGACAGGAATATCACGATTTTCTGACTGCGGGACAGATCAAACTATGAATAGATATGTCCCGTTTTTTTACGAAAACATCATTGAATGCACTCCGTTTTTCATGTATAATGTTCTGTGATAAAGATAAAGGTAAGAAATAAAACGAACGGAGGAATTGCGATGTCCCAAAGAAAAGATATCCATAAAGTACTGATCATTGGTTCAGGTCCAATTATCATCGGACAAGCATGCGAATTTGACTATTCAGGCACACAGGCCTGCAAAGCTTTGAAAAAATTAGGTTATGAAATCGTGTTGGTCAACTCCAATCCGGCAACCATCATGACGGATCCGGAGACAGCCGACGTTACTTATATTGAACCGCTCAATGTGGAACGACTTGAGCAGATTATCGAAAAGGAGAGGCCGGATGCTTTACTGCCGAATCTTGGTGGGCAGTCGGGTCTTAATTTATGCTCAGAACTCTCCAAAGCAGGTGTTTTGGATAAATACGGCGTTCAGGTTATCGGCGTTCAGGTAGACGCCATTGAACGGGGAGAAGACAGAATTGAATTTAAGAAAGCCATGAGCAGACTGGGTATCGAGATGGCAAGAAGTGAAGTGGCGTATTCTGTGGATGAGGCCCTGAAAATTGCAGATGAACTGGGATATCCCGTTGTTCTTCGTCCAGCTTATACTATGGGCGGCGCCGGCGGCGGCCTGGTTTATAATGTAGAAGAACTGAAGACAGTATGTGCAAGAGGACTGCAGGCCAGTCTGGTAGGTCAGGTACTGGTGGAAGAATCTATTTTGGGCTGGGAAGAACTGGAACTGGAAGTAGTCCGCGATTCCAAGAACAACATGATTACCGTCTGCTTCATTGAGAATATTGATCCCTTGGGCGTGCATACCGGCGATTCTTTCTGTTCTGCTCCCATGCTTACTATTTCCGAGGATGTGCAGAAACGTCTGCAGGAAAAATCCTATAAAATCGTGGAATCCATTCAGGTGATCGGCGGTACGAACGTACAGTGGGCTCATGATCCGAAGACAGACCGGGATATTATCATAGAAATTAACCCGAGAACTTCCCGTTCCTCCGCTCTGGCTTCAAAGGCTACCGGATTCCCCATCGCTCTGGTATCCGCCATGCTGGCAACGGGACTGACCCTGGATGAAATTCCCTGCGGAAAATACGGTACGCTGGATAAATATGTGCCGGACGGAGATTACGTGGTAATCAAATTCGCAAGATGGGCATTTGAAAAATTTAAAGGCGTTCAGGACAAACTTGGTACTCAGATGCGCGCCGTAGGCGAAGTAATGAGTATCGGCAAAAATTTTAAAGAGGCATTTCAAAAAGCTATCCGGAGCCTTGAAACAGGAAGATATGGCCTGGGTCATGCTAAGAATTTTGATCAGAAATCAAAAGAAGATCTTCTTAAAATGCTGATGACACCTTCCAGTGAACGGTACTTTGTTATGTATGAAGCACTGAGAAAGGGCGCCACAGTGGAAGAGATTCACGAGATCACAAAAGTAAAACATTATTTTATCCAGCAGATGAAAGAGCTGGTTGAGGAAGAAGAAATTCTGATGCGCAGTAAAGGACGTCTTCCGGAAGACCAGATGCTGATTACTGCGAAGAAGGACGGATTTTCTGATAAATACTTAAGTCAGATTCTGGACATCACAGAAGACGAAATCAGAGAAAGAAGAATAGCTTTGGGCGTGGAGGAAGCATGGGAGGGCGTTCACGTAAGCGGAACGAAAGACAATGCTTACTATTATTCCACCTATAACAGCGAAGATAAGAATCCAGTGAGCACGGATAAGCCTAAAATTATGATTCTGGGCGGAGGACCCAACCGGATCGGTCAGGGCATCGAATTTGACTACTGCTGTGTTCACGCTTCCCTGGCACTGAAAAAACTGGGCTTTGAGACGATCATTGTAAACTGTAATCCGGAGACGGTTTCTACGGACTATGACACCTCCGACAAACTTTACTTTGAACCGCTGACTCTGGAAGACGTGCTGAGTATTTATAAAAAGGAAAAACCGGTGGGAGTCATCGCACAGTTCGGCGGACAGACGCCCTTGAATCTGGCTGCAGATCTTGAGAAGAACGGCGTGAAAATTCTGGGAACTTCTCCCTCTGTCATTGATCTGGCAGAAGACCGGGATCAGTTCCGCGCTATGATGGATAAACTGGGAATCCCCATGCCGGAGTCCGGTATGGCCGTAAATGTGGAAGAGGCATTGAAGATCGCTGAAGAGATCGGATATCCTGTTATGGTTCGTCCTTCCTACGTACTGGGAGGCCGCGGAATGGAAGTGGTTTACGATCCGGAAAGCATGACGGAATATATGAAAGCTGCCGTAGGCGTTACGCCTGACCGGCCGATTCTCATTGACCGGTTCTTAAGCCATGCCACTGAGTGCGAGGCCGACGCCATCAGTGACGGAACCCATGCCTTCGTTCCAGCCGTTATGGAACATATTGAGCTGGCGGGGGTACATTCCGGTGATTCAGCATGTATTATTCCGTCCAAACACATTTCAGAAGAAAACTTGAACATTATTAAAGAATATACGAGAAAGATTGCAGAGGAAATGCATGTCAAAGGTCTGATGAACATGCAGTATGCCATTGAAAACGGAAAAGTTTACGTTCTGGAAGCAAATCCAAGAGCATCCAGGACGGTGCCGCTGGTATCTAAAGTGTGCAACATCCGCATGGTGCCGCTGGCCATCGATATCGTGACCTCTGAACTGACAGGAAGACCGTCTCCGGTACCGGAGCTGAAAGAACAGAATATTCCCTATTACGGTGTAAAAGAAGCCGTATTCCCCTTTAACATGTTCCAGGAAGTGGATCCGATTCTGGGACCGGAAATGCGCTCCACCGGCGAGGTTCTTGGACTTTCCGCTCACTATGGCGAGGCATTCTATAAAGCCCAGGAAGCAACCCAGACGAAGCTTCCCTTGGAAGGAACAGTCCTGATTTCGGTTAATGATAAGGACAAACCGGAAGTGGTGGATCTGGCAAGAGCTTTTGCAGAAGAGGGATTTAAAATCATTGCTTCCCGTCATACCTGCAAGCTTCTGCAGGATGAGGGAATTGAAGCGCAGATGATCAATAAGCTGCAGGAAGGCAGACCCAATATGCTGGATCTGATTACCAACGGCGAAGTGGATTTGATTATCAATACGCCCATAGGAAGAGAAAGACAGTGGGATGACAGCTATCTGAGAAAAACTGCCATTAAGAAAAAAGTTCCCTACATGACAACCATCGCTGCAGCAAAGGCAACCATCAGCGGAATTAAATCAATGAAGCGATATGGCGGAAGTGAAGTGCGCTCTTTGCAGGAACTGCACAGCCAGATCAAAGATAAATAAAAACAGTGTAATGTATACAGGTGCCGGAAAGGTAAATTCCGGCACCTGTTTGTCATACATTGAATTTTCAATTGATCCTATGATATAATGCTGGGGAACATGCGACATCATTTACCATATGAGGAGGACTCAACATGAGATTTGAAATCATTGAAGATTATATCACTCAGTTTCCCATCTATCAGTACGCTTTGCTGGACAGTCAGGATCTTGAGTTTTCGGATAAAGTACGGACAATCTGTAAACGGGAATGTCCCCGTTACGGCAATTCATGGTCCTGTCCGCCGGCCGTGGGCAGCGTGGAAAAATGTCGGGAAACCTGTCTGAAATACCCGAAAGTTCTTCTGTTTTCTTCCGTGGCTGAAGTTCCGGATTATTCTGATTTTGAAAAAAATTTAAAGACCAAGCAGGAACATGAATGGATAACCAGGAAAATTGAAAAATTTCTTCGCATTAACGGCGTTCCCTGTTATACCCTGTCGTCAGATTCCTGTTCTTACTGTGAGAAATGTACATATCCCAAAAAAACATGTGCTCACCCGGAGATCATGCATCCATGTATCGAAAGTCATGGAATTGTGCTGACCAATACCATTGAGCAGAATCAGATGGATTATTTTCTGGGTGAAAAAATGATTCTCTGGTTCAGTTTGATTTTTATGGAGTCATAAAAACTTTTCCCTGCCATATACTGTATAATAAATGCCGGGGGATGAACAGTTGAAAAAAATCCGTTCTCTGCAGAAAGATTTTTTGGATTCTCTGCAGATACCTAAAGATCTGGCCTTTCAGGAATCCCTGGTCACCTGCAGCGGATGCAGCGAAATACTGATAGAAAATTACCGGAAAATTCTGGAATATCAGAACAGCTGCATCCGTATTCTTTTAAAAAAGGGAAAAATGCGGATAGAGGGAGATCATCTGACCATTGTTTATTACAGTAAAGATGAAATGAAAGTTACAGGATTTATCCAGGCTGTCTTCTTTGAATAGATATGGGGGGAAATTGTGGTAAAACAGGGACTGCGGTACATACATGGATATTTACAGATCCGATTTTCCGGTGAAGAGACGGAACGTTTTCTGAATCTGTGTTCTTCCAGCGATATGACATTGTGGAACATACAAAAAGAACCTGACTGTCAGACTGCGTATTTGAGCATAGAGGACTTCAGAAATCTGCGGCCTGCCGCAAGAAAAACAAAAACAAAAGTCAGAATTTTAAGAAGATATGGATTGCCCTTCTTTTTTCAGAGAAACAGAAAAAGAAAGGCTTTTTTTCTTGGGATTTTGATTTTCGCTTTTCTGATTTATCTGCTTTCCTTAAGAATCTGGAATATTCATGTGGAGGGAAACAGCGCATACAGCACGCAGACCATACTGACTTATCTGGAAGAAAATGATGTATTCCACGGTATTTCAAAAAAAGACGTAAACTGTTCCGAGATAGCGGCGATGCTGCGAAGACATTTTCCTGATCTCACCTGGGTATCTGCCAGAATCGAAGGAACCCGGCTGATCCTGGAAATGAAAGAAAATCATGAAAATAAAACGGACGCAGATGATACCGACCAGCCGGAGCAGCCCTGTGACATCGTTGCGCCAAAGTCGGGAAAAATCGTCTCTATCATCACAAGAAGAGGGGTACCCCAGGTACAGGAGGGGCAGAGTTTTGAAAAGGGCGATATTCTTGTGAGCGGAGCAATCGAAATCAAAAACGACGCGCAGGAAGTAACCGGTTATGAATACGTGGCGGCCGACGCCGACATATATGCCGACACCGCCTATTCCTATTACGATGAATTTCCCATGGATTATCAGGAACGCCGGTATACAGGAGAAAATTCCAGAAGCTTTTTCTTTACCGCTTTCCAATACCGCATCGATTTTGGCTTTCCGCCCGCCAAAGATATCCAATACGACCAGATTACCTCCACATCACCGGTTTATCTTACGGAAAACTTTTTGCTGCCCTTCAGTTACGGCACCACGGAAACCCGTCCCTATGAAGTTCTGGAGAAAAAATACACAGAAGAAGAGGCTTTGGAAAAAGCCAACGGTCATCTTTACACTTTTTTAAAGAATTTAACGCAAAAAGGGGTAGAAATATACAGGAAAGATGTTAAAATAGACACATCGGCAAACACTTGTGTCATGAAGGGGAAAATTTATGTAAAAGAAAAAATACTGAAAACTTCCCCGACAGAAAAGAAAGAAGTGACCAAAGAAAGGACATCTGACACATGAGCAGTATTACAGAAACTACGATACAGATTCCTGCCGGTCAGGAATCAAACATATTCGGACAGTTTGATGAGCATATAAAAAAGATAGAACGTTCCCTTCAGGTTTCCCTGATCTCCAGAGACGGCGCCCTCAAAATTATCGGCCCTTTCGCCAACGTGGATAAGGCAAGGCGTATTCTGGAACAGCTGACAACCCTGGCGGTCCGCGGCAATCTGATTACCGGACAGCAAATCGACTATGCGCTGGCTCTTTCCATGGAGGAAAAGGAATCGGCCATAGTGGAGATGGATAAAGACTGTATCTGTCACACAATAAACGGACGTATGGTCAAACCCAAAACCTTAGGCCAAAAACAGTACGTGGACAGTATTCGGGATAAGATGATTGTCTTTGGCATCGGCCCGGCGGGAACGGGAAAAACATACCTGGCCATGGCTATGGCAATCACCGCATTTCGAAATGATGAGGTAAACCGTATTATTCTCACCCGGCCTGCCATTGAGGCAGGAGAAAAACTGGGTTTTCTGCCTGGCGATCTGCAGAGTAAGGTGGATCCATATCTTCGCCCTCTGTATGACGCCCTGTATCAGATTATGGGAGCGGAAAGTTTTGCAAAAAATATGGAAAAGGGATTAATCGAGGTCGCGCCTCTGGCGTATATGCGCGGGCGTACCCTGGACAATGCGTTTATCATTCTGGATGAGGCCCAGAACACCACGCCCGCCCAGATGAAAATGTTTCTGACCCGAATAGGTTTCGGCTCCAAAGTGATTATCACCGGAGACGCCACTCAGAAAGACCTGCCCAAAGATACAAAATCCGGTCTGGACGTGGCTATGCAGGTATTGAAAAAAATTGATGATATCGCGTTTTGTCAATTAACCAGCAAAGACGTGGTTCGTCATCCGCTGGTACAGAAAATTGTACAGGCTTATGAAAATTATGAAAAGAAAACCAGAAGAACGTCTGGAAATAAGAGGTAGTTTATGACATTATGGATGGAAAATGAAAGAGAATATACCTTTGACTTTCCCTTCGAAGAGACAGCTCGTCAGGTGGTGAAAGAAACCATGTCCCAGGAAGAATGCCCCTATGAAGTGGAAGTAACCCTCGTTCTGACAGATTCTGAGGATATCCGCTGCACCAACCGAAATTTCCGGGGCATCGACAGCGAAACGGATGTGCTCTCTTTTCCGGCGGTGGATTTTTCTGCGCCGTCGGATTTTCAGGTGGTATCGGAAAACGAGGATATTTTTCTAAACCCGGACAGTAATGAGCTGATTCTGGGAGATATTATGATCTGCGTGCCCAGAATGCGCCGTCAGGCAAAGGAGTACGGCCACGGCGAAAAACGGGAGTTTGCTTTCTTAATTGCCCACAGCCTTCTTCATCTGCTGGGATACGATCATATGGAAACTGAAGAAGCTGCACAAATGGAAGCGAAACAGGAGCAGGTGCTTCAGTCTTTAAAAATTAACCGATAGGAGATTAATGTATGAAAGCGTCTAAAATTCTGCTGATACTGGGGATTGTCTGTTCTGTTTTATTGAGCGGATGCAGCAAAAAAGAGGAGGCTGCGCCGCCGCAGGCCTCAAAGGAACCAACGGCTGAGGCTGCCGAAGAACCGGAGGAATCTTCGGTAATTACGCCCCAGGAAGTGGAATCCGAGGAAGAAGTGATCCCAGAGGGGATGGTAAAAAGTTATCTCACAGGAGAGTACGTTGATGAAAAAATCGGCAGAAGAAGACCAGTCGCTTTCATGATGAATAATATTCAGGCGGCTGTTCCCCAGGCAGGCATAGCCAATGCCGGAGTTGTCTACGAGGCGCCGGTGGAAGGTTCTATTACCCGGCTGATGGCGGTGATGGAGGATTATGACCAGCTGGAAAAAATTGGTTCCATGCGAAGCTGCCGGGATTATTACATCTTTTATGCAGCAGGATTTGACGCCATCTATGTTCACTATGGACAGTCGGCTTACGCCCTTCCCATTCTGGAACTTCCGGAAGTAAACAATTTAAGCGGACTGGCCAGCTATACGGATTCCGTTTTTTACCGCACCAGCGACCGGAAAGCGCCCCACAACGCATATACCAGCTTCGAGGGAGTACAGAAAGGAATCGAAATCTGCGGATACAGCCAGGAATACGCCGAAGATTACGACGGCTCCTATACCTTTGCAAAAGTAGGAGAGACGGTGGAACTGCCGGGAAACTGGACGGCGGAAATTGTAAAACCAGGATACACCTATAATGAACCCTGGTTCGAATACAATGAAAGCGACGGCCTTTATTATCGGAATCAGTACGGGGAGCCCCAGATTGATGAATTAACCCAGGAACAGCTGGCTTACCGCAATATCCTGATTCAGTTCTCCTCCTGGAGAAATTATGACGATAACGGATATCTGAATATTGATGTAGACGAACCGGGGGACGGCATATTTATTACCAACGGACGGGCTATTCCCGTTACCTGGAAAAAACATACGCCCTGGGGACCCACTTACTATTATGACAGTAATGGAAATGAAATTACGCTGAACACAGGAAAAACCTGGGTTTGCATTGTACAGGATACTTACCGCGGCAACGTATCGGTAACGGACCGTGAAGGATTCACTCCGCCCATGGGGCAGAATACTCAGGTTCAGGCTGCTGCGGAAGCGGCGGATACGGAGTATTAAAATACGTAAAAAGAGGACATAACATTGGATTTTCGCGAAAAACTGAAAGATAAAAAAAGAATTGTAATTAAAATCGGTTCCTCCTCTCTCACTCACAAGGAAACGGGGAAGCTGGATCTGATCAAACTGGAAATTCTGGTGAGAGAGGTCAGTGATCTGAGAAATCAGGGAAAAGAAGTGGTTCTTGTTTCTTCGGGAGCGATCATGGTGGGCAAGAACAGCGTGGGAATGAAAGATGCCCCGGATCATATTGCTTTTAAACAGGCCTGTGCCGCCATCGGCCAGGCCAAACTGATGATGATCTATCAGAAGCTTTTTGCCGAATATAACCAGATTGCCAGCCAGGTGCTGATGACCAAGAACACCATGGTGGATAATCTTAACCGGAAAAATGCTCAAAATACCTTCGAGGAACTGTTGAAACTGGGATCCATCCCCATTGTCAATGAAAACGATACCATCGCCACTTACGAAATTGAATTTGGTGACAACGACACGCTGTCAGCGGTTGTGGCGGCCTTGATCGGCGCTGATCTTCTGATCCTGTTGTCAGACATCGACGGATTATTTACCGATGATCCCCATCGCAACAAAAAAGCCCGATTTATCGATGTGGTAGAGTCCATCGACGCTCACCTTCTGGAAATGGGGAAGGGAACTACAGGGAGCAGCGTGGGTACCGGCGGGATGGCTACCAAACTTAAGGCGGCAAAGCTGGCCACCAGCGCGGGAGCCGATATGATTATTGCCAATGGTGAAGATTTTCACATCATTCATCGGATCATGCAGGGAGCATCCTGCGGAACCCTGTTTCGCGCCAACCAAAAAGAAGAGTTTTATCTGATTGATTATATTGACAAAATGCTCTGATATGATGATAAAGGAGAACGGAAATTATGAATGAAAAAGATATTGCCCGGATCAACGAGCTGGCGCGGAAATCAAAATCAACCGGTTTAAGCGCAGCAGAGAAAGAAGAACAGGCAAAACTGAGAAGAGAGTATATCGCCAGAATCCGCATGAACTTAAGATCTCAGCTGGATCAGATCGATATTCAGGAGGAAGACGGCACCATTACGAATCTGGGAGAAAAATATGGACACAAAGCAAAGCATTAGAAAAGAAGTGTTCAGACGAAGAAAGGAAGCGTCTGATGAAATGATCAGAAATGCCAGCAGCAGGATCTTTGAAAAACTTCTGCAGACGGATGCTTTTCAGCAAAGCGGCTGGCTCTTTACCTATATGGATTTTAACCGGGAAGTCATGACTGGAGAATTGATTGAAAAGGCCTGGAAGATGGGAAAACGGGTGGCAGTGCCTAAAGTCACAGGAAAGGATATGAATTTTTATGAAATTACCTCCTTTAATCAGCTGGAACCGGGCTATTTTCAGATACCTGAGCCGGTAAACTGTCCCAGGGCCGATGGGGAAGACGCTTTTTTGGTTATACCAGGCGTGGCCTTTGACAAGAAACGTCACAGGATCGGCTATGGGCAGGGATTTTACGACCGTTATCTGAGTATACATAACCGACACAAAACCGCAGCGGTGGCCTTTGACTTTCAGGTTTTTGACGAGGTGCCCTTCGAAGCGCTGGATATCACTCCGCAGGCTTTGGTGACGGAAACCTGTATTTATTAGCAGCTTTTAATGATAAAAGTTCGCCTGTGCATTTTACCGCGCAGGCGAACCTTCTTTTTCTGTTGCTACTTTCTGTCTTGTCATGCTATAATTAGAACTGTTTTGGTACCGTGTTCATTCTATATTATCGGATAATGTCAAAGGAGAGACAGCGCTATAATGGCCAATGAAGAAAACAAAATAATAGATAATGAAAAAAATAATGATAAACTGCCCTTAGAAGAAACGGAAAGACAATATTATTTCATAGAACAGTTGAAAAAAAGAGTGGAAAGGTATAAACAGGAGACGGGATTGAACCCCGGATTCAAAGTTACCACCTTCGGCTGTCAGATGAACGCCAGAGATTCGGAAAAACTGGAAGGAATCCTGGAATCGGCGGGATTTGAGAAAAGTGATGAGGAACATGCGGATATTGTTATTTACAACACCTGTACAGTAAGGGAAAATGCCAACTTAAAGGTATATGGCCGGCTGGGCTATCTGAACAGTCTGAAGAAAAAGAATCCAAATATGATTATCGGACTTTGCGGATGCATGATGCAGGAGACCCAGGTGGTAGAAAAAATCAAAAAAAGTTATTCTTTCGTAGATCTTATTTTTGGAACCCATAATATTTTCAAATTTGCCGAACTGCTGGTAAATAGGCTGGAGTCCGGTTCTATGATCATCGATATCTGGAAAGATACGGATCAAATCGTAGAAGATCTGCCTGTGGACAGAAAATATCCGTTCAAATCCGGCGTAAACATCATGTTCGGATGCAATAATTTCTGCAGCTACTGTATCGTCCCCTACGTAAGAGGACGTGAACGAAGCCGAAATCCGAAAGATATTCTTCGCGAAATTGAAAAATTAACTCAGGACGGAGTGGTGGAGGTTATGCTGCTGGGGCAGAATGTAAACTCCTATGGGAAAACTTTGGAACATCCCGTCACCTTTGCCCAATTGCTGACGGAGATTGAAAAAATTCCAAAACTGAAGCGGATCCGTTTTATGACCTCCCACCCCAAGGATCTGTCGGATGAACTGATCGAAGTGATGGCAAAAAGCGACAAAATCTGCCCCCATCTCCATCTTCCCCTGCAGTCGGGAAGCAGCAGAATCTTAAAGGAAATGAATCGGAAGTATACAAAAGAAGATTATCTGGCGCTGACGGAAAAAATCCGAAAGGCAGTGCCGGATATTTCTCTGACTACCGATATTATCGTAGGATTCCCAGGAGAAACGGAAGAAGATTTTCAGGAAACGCTGGATGTAATTCGAAAGGTTCGATACGACAGCGCATTTACCTTCATCTATTCCAAACGCACCGGAACTCCGGCGGCATCCATGGAAAATCAGGTTCCGGAAGCGGCAGTGAAAGACCGGTTTGACCGTCTGCTGAAGGAAGTGCAGCAGATATCCGGCGAGATGACCGGCCGTTTTTTGGGTACGGTACAGGAGGTACTGGCGGAGGAGATCGACAGTCATGACAAGGGGCTTTTGACCGGCCGCCTGGGCAATAATATTCTGGTTCATTTTCCGGGAAGAAAGGATGAAATCGGGAAACTGATTCAGGTTTCCCTGGATGAGTGCCGCGGCTTTTATTATATGGGAAGCCGTATTAAGGAAGAGAGGAAAAATCTGTGACAAATCTTTCACCAATGATGCAGCAATATGTGGAGACAAAAGAAGCCTATAAAGATTGTATCCTTTTTTATCGGCTGGGTGATTTTTATGAAATGTTTTTTGACGACGCTGTTCTGGTATCCAAGGAACTGGAACTGACGCTGACGGGCAGAGACTGCGGACTGAAAGAGCGGGCTCCCATGTGCGGAGTTCCTTTCCATTCGGCGGACACCTATATCAACCGTCTGATTGACAAAGGATATAAAGTGGCCATCTGTGAACAGGTGGAGGATCCCAAACTGGCCAAAGGTCTGGTAAAAAGAGAGGTTACCCGTATTGTCACGCCGGGTACCAATCTGAATACCCAGAGTCTGGATGAATCGAAAAATAATTATATCATGTCCGTCGTATATCTGGACGATATCTACGGTCTTTCCCTAGCGGATGTGACCACAGGGGAGTGCTTTTTGACAGAAGTGGACAAGGAAAAGAAGCTCCTTGATGAGATCGCCAAATTTTCTCCTGCCGAAATCATATGCAACCAGGCCTTCTTCGTCAGCGGTATTGATCTGGAAGATCTGAAGAACCGCCTGGGAATTACAATTTATGCCCTGGACGCCTGGTATTTTGACGATGAACTGTGCCAGAGGACACTGAAGGATCATTTTAAAACCCTTTCTTTGAAAGGACTGGGGCTTGAGGACTATCCTACGGGAATTATTGCGGCGGGAGCTCTGTTTCAGTATCTTTTTGAAACCCAAAAAACCTCTCTGGCCCATATGACGGAGATCAAACCGTATCTGGCGGAAAAATATATGATTATCGACAGCTCCAGCCGGAGAAATCTGGAGTTGGTGGAAACACTGCGGGAAAAACAAAAACGAGGTTCCCTTCTCTGGGTGCTGGACAAAACGAAGACTGCCATGGGCGCCAGGATGCTGCGCAATTTTGTAGAACAGCCGCTGATCGATATAGACCAGATCAACGAACGGCTGGACGCCGTCGACGAGCTGAATCAAAAAGCTATTCTGCGGGATGAAATCCGGGAATATTTAAACCCGGTCTATGATCTGGAGCGTCTGGTCAGCAAAATCAGTTACCAGACGGCAAACCCCAGAGATTTGATTGCCTTTAAATCCTCCCTGTCCATGCTCCCTCATATTCGTCAGCTTCTCTCAGAATTTCAAAGTCCCCTTCTGGTACGATTATACCGGCAGATGGACGATTTGAATGACCTTTTTAACCTTCTGGACTCCTCTATTCAGGAGGAACCGCCTCTGGCCATGAAAGAAGGCGGCATTATAAAGGACGGCTTTCATGAAGATGTGGATCATTTCCGTCAGGCAAAAACGGAAGGAAAAACCTGGCTGACCCAGTTGGAGACAGAAGAACGGGAAAAAACGGGAATCCGCAATCTGAAAGTAAAATTCAATAAAGTCTTCGGATACTATCTGGAAGTTACCAATTCTTTCAAAGACAAAGTACCGGATTATTATACCAGGAAGCAGACGCTGACCAACGCAGAAAGGTATTATACGCCGAAATTAAAGGAGCTGGAGGATATGATCCTGGGCGCAGAAGATAAGCTGTATGCGCTGGAGTATCAGCTCTTTTGTGAAATCCGGGATACCCTGGCAAAAGAGATTGCCAGAATTCAGGAAACGGCACGGGCGGTGGCCGGCATCGATGTTTTCGCCTCCTTTTCTCTGGTCGCCATGCACAACCATTATGTGCGCCCCAAAATGAACAACCGGGGGATCATTGATATCAAAGGCGGCCGTCATCCTGTAGTAGAAAGAATGATCACCAACGATATGTTCATCCCCAACGATACGTATCTGGATAACGGCTCCAGCAGGATTTCCATTATCACCGGACCCAATATGGCCGGAAAATCCACCTACATGAGGCAGACGGCTTTGATTGTGCTGATGGCTCAAATCGGCTGTTTCGTCCCGGCGGACAAAGCGAAAATCGGCATTGTGGACCGTATTTTCACCCGTGTTGGGGCTTCGGACGATCTTGCCAGCGGACAGAGTACTTTCATGGTGGAAATGACAGAAGTGGCAACCATACTTCGAAACGCCACTGCCGACAGCCTTTTAATTCTTGATGAAATCGGCCGGGGAACCAGCACCTTCGACGGTCTGTCTATTGCCTGGGCGGTGATTGAACATATCAGCAATACGAAGCTGCTGGGAGCAAAAACATTGTTCGCCACCCATTACCATGAACTGACCGAACTGGAAGGGAAACTTCCCGGCGTCAGCAATTACTGTATTGCCGTAAAAGAAAAGGGCGACGATATCGTATTTTTGAGAAAGATCATCAAAGGCGGCGCAGATAAAAGCTACGGCATCCAGGTGGCCAAACTGGCCGGCGTGCCGGACAGCGTCATCGAGCGGGCAAAAGAGCTGGTGGAAGAGCTGAGCAACGCCGACATCATGGCGGCGGTAAAGGATTTGTCCAAACCGGCCAAAAAGAAAGGACGGCAGATTCATTACGATGAAGTGGATATGAAGCAGATGTCTTTGTTTGATACCGTCCAGGACGACGATATTATAGAAGAACTTAAAAATTTGGATATTTCCAATCTGACGCCCCTGGAGGCATTAAATACCCTCAACCGGCTTCAGAATAAGATTAAAAATCGGTGGTAGATGAATGATGAGAAAAATTACGTTGCTGGATCAGGTTACAATCGATAAAATTGCAGCCGGAGAAGTGGTGGAACGGCCGTCATCGGTGGTAAAAGAACTGGTGGAAAATTCCATCGACGCAGGCGCCACGGCTGTCACCGTGGAGATCCGGGATGGCGGCATTTCTTTTATAAGGATTACCGACAATGGCGGAGGGATCGAAAAAGACCAGGTTCCTTCGGCTTTCTGGCGCCATGCCACCAGTAAAATAACATCTCTGGAAGATTTGATGACCATATCCTCCCTGGGATTCCGTGGGGAGGCGCTGTCCAGTATTGCAGCCGTCTCCCAGGTGGAGCTGATTACCAAAACTCCGGACTCGCTGACCGGAACCCGCTACATCATAGAAGGCGGCGTGGAGAAGGAGATGGAAGAAATCGGCGCTCCCCAGGGAACTACATTTCTGGTAAGGAATCTTTTTTTTAACACGCCGGCCCGGGCCAAATTCTTAAAATCCCCGGCCACAGAGGGCTCATACATTGGAAGTCTGATGGAACAGCTTGCTTTGTCCCATCCGGAAATTTCATTTAAGTTCATGCAGAACGGCCAAACCCGTCTGAACACATCGGGAAACGGTAATTTCAAAGAGATCATTTATCAAATATATGGCCGGGAAATCACCAAGGAAGTGACGGAAATCAACGTGTCGGAAAAGGATATCTCCATCACCGGCTACATCGGCAAACCTTCCGTCTCAAGAGGAAACCGGGGATTTGAAAATTATTACGTAAATGGGCGGTATGTGAAAAACAATATCCTGACGAAAGCCATTGAAGATGGATACCGCTCTTTTCTAATGCAGCATAAATTTCCCTTTACCGCTTTGTTTTTCCAGATTAATCCTCAAAAAGTGGATGTCAATGTCCATCCTGCCAAAAGGGAAGTACGCTTCCAGGATGGGGAGGATATTTACCGGATTGTATACCGCGCCGTCAACGATGCTCTGACGGGAAAGGAACTGATTCCGGAAGTGTCTTTTGATCCGGAAAGGAAAAAGAAGAAGGAGGCGGAGCCATTGCCCTCCGCTCCGGAACCATTCGAAGCGAAAAGGCGGGAAATTGAAACGGTGAGAGAAACAAGTTCCTATGAGGCGGCAGAAAAATCTGTGAAATTTCCTGAAAGACCAAGAGGACCGGAAAACACACAGCAGAAAGAGCAGCCATCCCAGCTTTCCCTTTTTCAGGATAAAAAACTTCTGGAAGAAAATTCTAGGAGTTTTCATCGGATTATCGGTCAGGTTTTCGGTACCTACTGGCTGGTTCAGATGGAGGATAAGTTATTTATCATCGACCAGCATGCGGCCCACGAAAAAGTGCTGTATGAACAGCTTCTCGATGATCTCGGAAAAAAGGAAATTATCTCTCAGTATCTGGCCATTCCCACAGTGGTTTCGCTGAATCTCAGGCAGCTGGAACTGATGCGTCAGAACGAAGAGCGTTTCCGGGAATTCGGATTTGAGATAGAACCCTTTGGCGGCAAAGAATATACCATCCGGGCCGTTCCCTGTAATCTGTATGGAATTGAAGAAAAGAAAATTTTTGTGGAACTTTTGGACAGTCTGGATCAGGAAGGAGCGGGCGGCATGACGCCGGAATTTTTTGCTCAGCGTCTGGCCTCAATGGCCTGCAAAGCCGCAGTGAAAGGGAATCAGACCATGACGGCGGCAGAGGCTCAAAACCTCATTGACCAGCTTCTTAAACTGGAAAACCCGTACCACTGTCCCCATGGACGGCCGACCATCATCTCCATGAGCCGTTATGAACTGGAGAAAAAATTTAAACGTGTATTATAGAAAAGGAAGGGAAATCATGCAGCCATTACTGATACTGACCGGTCCCACTGCCGTGGGAAAAACGGCGCTGTCCATTGCGCTTGCCAGGGCGGTGGACGGAGAAATCATCTCTGCGGATTCCATGCAGGTATACCGAAAAATGGATATCGGATCCGCCAAGATAAAGCAGGAAGAGATGAAGGGAATTCCCCACTACCTTATCGATGTTCTGGACCCGTCGGAAAAGTTTGACGTGGTGCGGTTCCAGCAGATGGCAAAAGAAGCGATGGAAATCATCTGGAAAAAGGGGAAAGTTCCCATTTTGACGGGAGGAACAGGGTTTTATATTCAGTCCGTCCTGTATGATATTGATTTTACCTCCCACGGTTTGGATCAGACTTTCCGCCGCCGTCTGGAGGATCTGGCACAGAAGGAAGGCCCGGAAACTCTGCACTGGATGCTGGCAGAAAAGGATCCGGCGGCGGCTTCCCAGATTCATCCCCATAATATCAAACGGGTGATACGGGCGCTGGAATTCCATGAGCAGACTGGCGGGCAGATATCCGCCCATAATCAGGAACAGAAAAAGCGAACTTCTCCGTACCGGTACCTGTATTTCGTGCTGAATGAACCAAGAGAGCGTCTGTACCAGAAGATTGAACAGCGGATCGATCATATGATGGAAGAGGGGCTGCTTTCTGAAGTAGAAAATCTTCATCGGGAGGGATACACAAAGGATATGGTATCCATGCAGGGGCTGGGCTATAAAGAGCTGCTGACCTATCTGAACGGCGAAATTTCCCTTGATGAAGCCATCCGTATTCTGAAAAGGGATACCCGGCATTTTGCCAAGCGTCAGCTTACCTGGTTCCGCCGGGAAAGGGATGTGGTCTGGATTCAGAAGGAAGAATTCGGGTATGACGAGAAGAAAATATTGGATTACATGCTGGCGCTGTGCCGGGAAAGGAAGATATTGGGATGAAGGATTTCATAGAAGAAAAACAAAATATGTATCAATCTCTGGGGATTGACAGGGAGGTCTATCTCTTTGGGGAAACCATATGCCAGGAGCTGAAGGAACGGTTTGAAGCCATCGATGAGACGGCAGAATATAATCAGCTGAAAGTAATACGGGCCATGCAGGAAAACCGGGTGAGTGAAGCCTGTCTCTATTCCAGCAGCGGATACGGTTACAATGATCTGGGCAGGGACACCCTGGAGGCAGTATACGCCTCCGCCTTTCACACGGAAGACGCCCTGGTCCGTCCCCAGATCGCCTGCGGCACCCATGCCCTGGCCGTGGCGCTGGCGGGAAATCTGCGTCCGGGAGACGAGTTGTTTTCACCGGTGGGAAAACCGTATGACACGCTGGAAGAAGTGATTGGCATCCGTCCTTCCAACGGTTCCCTTGCGGAATACGGCGTTACTTACCGGCAGACAGATCTGCATCCGGACGGTTCCTTTGATTATGAAGGAATCCGAAAATCACTTAATGAAAGAACAAAACTGGTGACGATCCAGCGTTCCAAAGGGTATCAGACCAGGCCCACCCTGTCTGTACAGCGGATCGGCGAACTGATTTCCTTTATCAAAGGAATAAAACCGGACGTCATCTGCATGGTGGACAACTGTTACGGAGAATTTGTAGAAAAAATAGAGCCCACCGATGTGGGGGCGGATCTGATGGTGGGCTCTTTAATCAAAAATCCCGGCGGAGGCCTGGCGCCTATTGGAGGCTACATAGCCGGAAGAAAGAAATATGTGGAAAATGCAGCCTATCGTCTGACCTCCCCTGGTCTGGGAAAGGAAGTCGGCGCTACACTGGGCGTCAACCAGTCTTTTTATCAGGGATTTTTCCTGTCCCCCACCGTTGTCGCCGGCGCACTGAAAGGGGCAATTTTCGCAGCCAATATTTACGAAAAACTGGGATTTTCTGTAATCCCCAACGGATCTGAGAGCCGCCATGATATCATACAGGCGGTGGAATTCGGCAATCCGGAAAGCGTCATTGCTTTCTGCAAAGGGATTCAGGCGGCAGCTCCGGTAGACAGTTACGTGGATCCGGAACCCTGGGCTATGCCGGGTTATGACAGCGACGTCATAATGGCCGCAGGCGCCTTTGTACAAGGTTCCTCCATCGAACTTTCTGCCGACGGTCCCATTAAGCCGCCCTATGCCGTTTATTTTCAGGGTGGGCTGACCTGGGAACATGCGAAATTTGGTATTTTGATGAGTCTTCAGAAACTGCGGGAGAGAGGGCTTGTCACTTTATAATTGGAGGTGAAGAAGCATGCAGGTGATTGTCATCGGAGGCGGCGCTTCCGGACTGATGGCTGCCATCATGGCGGCCAGAAAGGGCGCCAATGTTACGGTGCTGGAACAAAACGAGGTATTAGGAAAAAAGATCCTGGCCACAGGCAATGGGAAATGTAATCTCACCAATGTAAACCAACGGCCGGAAGAGTATCACAGCAGTCTGCCTGACTTTCCCTGGCAGGTGGTCAGTTCTTTTCCCCTTGCCGATACGCTGAAGTTTTTCACTCAGCTTGGCATATATACGAAAAACAAAAACGGAGGATTGTATCCGTACAGCGAACAGGCTGCCGCTGTCCGGGACGTACTCTGTATGGAAGGGCGTCATTTAAAAGTAAAAATGAAAACCAGAGAACGGGTGACCGCTCTGCGAAGGGAGAAAAGCGGCTTTCAGGTTGAGACGGAAACCTACTCCTATCAGGCCGATAAAGTTATACTGGCTGCAGGCGGCTGCGCTTCTTCTGTCTCCGGTTCCGGAAAAGACGGGTTTTCTCTGGCAGAAAAGCTGGGCCATAAGGTGGTACAGCCCCTTCCTGCTCTGGTAGGTCTGAAGGGAAGAGGATCATATTTTCCCAAATGGGCCGGGGTCCGTTTTGAGGCTTCCGTCTCCATTTTTGTAAATGACGGTAAGGCTGCTTCCCAAAGAGGCGAGATACAATTTACGGAATACGGCATTTCCGGTATCCCGGTTTTCTCTGTCAGCCGTTTTGCCGCACGGGCATTGGAAGAAAAAAAACGCGTGATGGCAGTACTGGATTTCATGCCGGATTTTACTCTGGAACAGTTGACCGCTTTTTTGGAAACAAGATTGGAAAACTGCAGTTATAAATCTTTGGAAGAATCCCTGATCGGACTGCTGCCTCAAAAATTAATTCCACTGCTCTGCACAGAAATTCCCTTTGTACAGGAACTGGCGGAAAAATTAAAAAATTATCCCATTATCATAAAAGGAATCGGTCCCATGTCACAGGCACAGATCTGTACCGGCGGAGTGGCTGCGGATGAAATAAATCCGGATACCATGGAATCCAGGATCGTACCGGGACTTTATTTTGCCGGGGAAGTAGTGGATGTGGACGGAAACTGCGGAGGATACAACCTGCAGTGGGCCTGGAGCAGCGGCGCCGTGGCCGGTATTTCCTGTACAGGAGGAAAATTATGATACGGATCAACCAACTGAAGCTTCCTGTAGATCATGACCAGGATATGCTTGCGAAAAAAATCATGCATATGCTGCATGTCTCCAGAGATGACCTGAAACAGATTACCATTCTTCGCCAGTCCCTGGATGCCAGAAAAAAACCGGAGCTTTTCTATGTCTATTCCGTTGATGTGGCGCTGAAAGGCTCTCTGGAGAAGAAGATTCCGAAAAAGATTAACAATAAAAATATTATGTTATCCAGCGATGCCGCCTACTTTTTTTTCCCTCCCGGTAAAGCTGACCCTGCCTTTCGGCCTGTGGTGGCCGGAAGCGGTCCCGCCGGACTTTTCTGCGCATGGCTTCTGGCCCGGCAGGGATTTCATCCCCTGATTCTGGAACGGGGAGATCAGGTGGACGAGCGGATAAAAAAAGTGAATGAATTTTGGGAAAGGGGAAAGCTGGATGAAGAGTCCAACGTTCAGTTTGGCGAGGGCGGAGCAGGAACTTTTTCTGACGGGAAATTAAATACCACGGTAAAGGATCAAAAGGGAAGGAATCACCTGGTGTTAAAACTGTTTGTGGAGGCAGGCGCTCCGGAAGAAATCCTCTATCAGCAGAAACCCCATCTGGGAACGGATCTGTTAATTTCCATTGTCAAAAATCTGCGGACAAAAATCCAGCAGATGGGCGGAGAATTCCTGTTCGGTGCAAAAATGACGGATATTTCCATCCAGAAAGGATGCGTAACCGGTGTGCAGATAAATGGAAATCAGTGGATTTCGGCTGACGCGCTGATCCTTGCCGTCGGACACAGCGCCCGGGACACCTTCCAGATGCTTTATGAACGGGGCGTTTCCATGAGCGCCAAGGCGTTTGCCGCCGGCATACGGATAGAACACCCCCAGACCATGATCAATCTTTCTCAGTACGGTCAGGAACAGGTGAAAGCCCTGGGAGCCGCCCCTTATAAACTGACCCACCAGACCCGTCAGGGCAGAGGAGTTTACAGTTTCTGCATGTGTCCCGGGGGATATGTGGTAAATGCTTCTTCTCAGAGAGGACATCTTGCAGTCAACGGCATGAGCTATCACAAAAGAGACGCCAAAAATGCCAACAGCGCGTTGATTGTTACTGTTTCGCCGGAAGATTTCCTTCCCTATGCGCCGGTAAACACACCGGACGCCCTTAAAGGCATCGAATTCCAGCGGATTTTGGAAAAACGGGCATATGAGGAAGGGCAGGGCAGAATTCCTCTTCAGCTTTTTAAAGATTTTTGCCGTTTTCGCCCCAGCAGCGAACTGGAAGAAATTCATCCATGCATGAAAGGCGATTGGCGCCTGGCCAACGTAAGATCCCTGCTGCCGCCTTTCATGGGAGATGCGCTGGAAGAAGGAATATTGGCCTTCGGCAGAAAAATAAAAGGGTTTGACCGGGGCGACTGTCTGATATCCGGAGTGGAGAGCCGTTCTTCTTCTCCCGTCAGAATAATCCGCGACGATCATTTTGAAAGCAATATAAAAGGACTGTATCCCTGCGGCGAAGGCGCCGGTTATGCAGGAGGCATTACTTCAGCCGCCATAGACGGTATAAAAACGGCAGAAGCAGTCATCACAAATTCTGTCGGGAAAATTTAACGTAAAATGCGGTATACTTTACCGCTCATTTGTGCTAGAATAAAAATCGGACATTCTTGGTTATCTGCCTGAAGAGACCAGGAGGATTATGACGAACAATAGAAAAATAAAAAATTTACCTGTTGAAATGCGTCCATATGAAAAATTTCGGAGAGTGGGACCGGAAAATCTGGCCGACGAAGAATTGCTGGCAATTATCCTGCGCAGCGGAACAAAAGGATATTCTTCCCTTGCTCTGGCGGAAGAGGTTCTGAACCTTTCCCGGGTCAGTCCCGGCCTTTTGGGTCTGCATCATCTGTCGCTGGCACAGCTGCAGGAAATACGCGGAATCGGGGAAGTGAAGGCGATTCAGATTAAATGCATCGGAGAACTGTCAAGAAGAATCTCAAAAAGCGCCAGTGCAAAATCGCTGAATTTCCAGGAACCGGGAACCATTGCGGACTATTATATGGAAGATATGCGCCATCTGGAGCAGGAAACGTTATTCTGCATCATGCTGGATACGAAAAATCATTTTCTCGGGGATGTGGAAATTTCAAAAGGAACTGTCAATGCGTCTCTGGCGGCGCCCAGGGAGATCTATCTGGCAGCATTATCCTATCATGCGGTATACATCATACTGGTACACAACCATCCCAGCGGAAATCCCGCGCCCAGCGATGAAGATATCCGGATTACACAGCGGATTCAGGCAGCCGGTGAGATCGTCGGCATTTCACTTCTGGATCACATTATTATCGGTGATCTTACTTACTTCAGTCTGCGTCAGGAGGGGATGATGGGGCTGGCATAAAGGGGTTATCACATTATGATTTTACAGGAAATATTCGGGGTGGATCTTGGCTCGGATACCGTAAAGATCTATTCGCTGAAAAAAGATGAAATATTAATAGAAAAGAACATGATCGCCGTCAGAAACAAAGATGAGGTGCTTGCCGTCGGAAACGACGCTTACGAAATGTATGAAAAAGCTCCCCATAATATTGAAGTAACTTCTCCCATGAGCGGCGGAATGATTGCAACCATCGGCCATCTGGAAGTCGTTTTACATCTGCTGCTTCGCAAAGTCAGCAGGTACTTCGGGAACAGGCCGATTGTCTATTTTTCTGTTCCCATGAATATGACGGAAATTGAAAAGCGGGCATACAATACCATCGCCAGCGGCGGCGATCTGCGAAAGAGCAGGGTTTATCTGGTGGAGCGTCCCATTGTCAACGCTTTGGCGCTGGGCATTCCGATTACCAAAACAAAGGGTTCCATGATCATCGACATGGGGGCGGAAGTGACGGAGCTGTCAATCATTGCAGACAGCCGGGTCATCATCAGCAAACCATTGGATTACGGCGGAAACCGTATTGATGAAGCAATTATTGCAAATGTACGAAAGAAATGCGGTCTGCATATCAGCCACAGAATGGCCTCCCGTTTAAAAGCGGCTATGGCCGGTTTTTCCACAGAGAAAAAAGAGGCCAGAAAGGTCATTGGCATCGACGCCGTGTCCGGCCTTCCCAAGGAAGGAGTCGTCACTGACGCCATCGTTAACGGAGCAATGCGGCGTATTGTCAATCAGATGTGTGAAGAAATTCAGGTATTTCTTGAACGAACGCCGCCGCAGATCCGAAGCAGCATCGTTCAGGAAGGGATTTATCTTACCGGAGGCTGCACCAAAATTGCAAATCTGAGCGCCTATCTTTCCAGGCGGATTGAATGCGCGGTAAAAACCTCCCAGTACAGCGATCTGTCGGCTGTCTATGGGCTGAAGGAGATCATCACCCATAAAACGCTCTGGCACTGGGCCTATCCGGCCAGAAGCAAACGCAAGAAACACAGGTATTAATGAAGGAGTATCATGAAGAAAAAAAATCGATTTTCTATCAAAACAAAACACTGGATTATCATCATGACAGTCATTTGTATCGGACTGATCGCTTTGGCGGCCTCCTCTAAATTTTCCTTTGCTCCGGTGCAGCAGACCGCCGGATATGTGATCTCACCTTTTCAAAAAGGAATCAACGCCATGGGAACCTGGCTGAAAGATCAGACCAGCGGCTTTCAGAACGCAAAAAAACTGCAGGCGGAGAATGAGGAACTGAAAGAAAAAGTAGCTTCGCTGACAGAGGAAAACAACAAACTTCTGCAGGATCAGGATGAGTTGGAACGGCTTACCAAACTCTATGAACTGGATCAGGATTATACGGAATATGATAAGGTTGCGGCACAGGTAATCTCAAAAGATCCAGGGAACTGGTACAGTACCTTTGTCATCAATAAAGGAAGCGACGACGGCATTGCCGTGGATATGAACGTGCTGGCCGACGGCGGGCTGGCAGGTATCGTAACAGAGGTGGGCAAAGACTGGGCCACGGTTCGTTCTATCATCGACGATTCCAGCAACGTCAGCGCCATGGTGGCGTCCACATCCGATAACTGCATGGTGACAGGAAATCTGCTGTTGATGGAAGAGGGAAAACTGAATTTTATTCAGCTTCGGGACCGGGAAGATGAGGTCCAGATCGGAGACAGTATCGTGACCTCCGATATCAGCGATAAATTCCTGAAGGGAATCCTGATCGGCTACATTGACGAAATTCAGCAGGATTCCAATAATCTGACCAAGACAGGATATCTGGTTCCCGTGGTGGATTTTGAGCATATCCATGAAGTGCTGGTCATCAAAGAACTGAAAAATAAAGGAGGAGAATGATGCGCAGAAAGCTGGTATTAGCCGGACTCGTTCTGGTCACTTTCCTTTTGCAGAGCACCGTATTTAAAGCTCTGTCCATCGCATCCATCTCGCCCAATCTGCTGTTGATTCTGACCGTATCGTTCGGATTGATGTGCGGAAAACGCATCGGTATGTTTACCGGATTTTTAAGCGGTCTGATGATTGATCTTTTTTATGGAAATCTGTTCGGCTTCAACGCTTTGCTCTATATGTGGGTGGGATTTTTGAACGGCTTTCTTTACAAAGTTTTTTTTGATGAGGACATCAAAGTTCCCATGGCGCTGGTTACGGTCAGTGATCTTGCGTACGGATGTGTTGTTTATGGTTTACAGTTTATGCTGAGGGGGAGGCTGAATTTCCCGGGATATCTGGGTCATGTAATTATTCCGGAAGTGGTCTATACAGTTGTTATGACGCTGATTTTTTATCGGCTGTTTTTCAAAATTAACCGTCAATTATCAGAATATGAAGTGGAAGGACAACGATCACCTTGGTTAAGAAGATAAAAAGAACATTAAAGAAAATAAAACTCCGGCGAACAAGCGTCCTGATGATTGGATTTCTTGTAATGGCGGCAATACTTCTGCAGCGGATTTTCTCCCTGCAGATTATCCACGGACAGGAATATGCAGATAATTTTTCTCTGCAGACCACCCGGGAACGGACGCTGAAAAGCACCCGGGGTAATATTTATGACCGCAATGGAAATGTACTGGCCTCAAATGAGCTTTCCTATTCCATTACATTGGAAGACAGCGGAACGTATGAGTCCAACAGGATCCGGAACCTGTCTTTGAACGGGGAAATATACCAGCTGATTCAGATTATTGAATCCTGCGGTGATTCCGTTGACAACAGTTTTCATATTATCATTGATGAAAACGGAGAATATGCTTTTGATGTCACTGATTTCTCCCTGGATCGTTTTAGAGCGGACGTCTATGGACACAGTCTGATCGATGATTTGGAAGAAGATGAGGCAAATGCCTCTCCAGATCAGATTATGGAAGATCTGGCCGGTGAAGACCGCTTCGGACTGATCCTCAAAGAAGATCCTTACACAGCGGAAGAACTGGAAGAATACGGTCTGCCGGAAACTTATACAAAAGAGGAACTTTTAAAAATGGTATCTCTGCGATACCTTCTTTCTACCACCAGCTATCAAAAGTATGTTCCCGTCACCATCGCTACAGATGTCAGTGAAGAGACCGTAGCCAAGGTGATGGAAAGTAAGGATAAACTGGAGGGTGTAGATGTAATGGAAGATTCTGTCCGCGTTTACCACGACAGCGAATATTTTTCTTCCATTATTGGATATACCGGAAAAATATCGTCAGAGGAGCTGGAAGAACTTCAGGAGGAAGACCCCGACTACAATACCAATTCTATAGTAGGAAAAACGGGAATCGAACAGGTAATGGAGACGACTCTCCAGGGAACTGACGGCAGTGAAACCGTATATGTGGACAGTTTGGGAAAAGTCCTGGAAATTGATGAGGAATCTCGTCAGGAGCCGGTGCAGGGAAACGATGTCTATCTGAGTATAGACAAAGATCTTCAGATTGCAGCTTATCAGATACTGGAGCAGAGAATTGCAGGTATCATTGTTTTAAATCTTTCTCCCATCAAGGAATTTGAAGCAGATGAAAATACAGATACTTCCGCTATCCCCATTCCCATTTACGATGTCTATTTCGCACTGATCAACAACAGCGTGCTGGATATTAATCATTTTTCAGCAGAGGATGCATCGGAGACGGAAAAAAGTATATACGCAAGGTTTAAACAAAAACAGCAGCAGATATTCGACGCCGTGGCGGCGGAACTGACAGGAGATCAGCCCCAGGCCTATCAGGATTTGTCAGAGGAAATGCAGGAGTACATCAGTTATATTGTCAACGATATGCTGATGGATGACACGGGAATATTAAATGAAGACGCCATCGATAAATCCGATGAAACCTATCTGGCATGGACCAGGGATGAAACCATCAGTCTCCAGGAGTTCCTTACTTACGCCGCCAGCCAGAACTGGATTGATATCTCCCGTTTTACTGAGGAGAATACCTATCTGGACTCCAGCGAAGTTTATGAGGCGCTGGCTGCATACATTGCAGATTATCTGAAGACAGATACGGATTTTTCTAAACTGCTGTACCATTATCTGATCCTTGACGATGTGGTTTCCGGGACGGAGCTGTGTATTGCCCTTTATGATCAGGGCGTTCTGTCAACGGATGACGGAGATTATGAGGCGTTGGCTTCCGCTCAGATGAGTTCTTATGACTTTATGTATAAAAAAATTGAGAATCTGGAAATCACACCGGCTCAGCTGGCGCTTGACCCCTGTTCCGGTTCCGTGGTGATCACGGATCCCAACAGCGGAGAAATTCTGGCATGCGTAAGCTATCCGGGATATGACAGCAACCGTCTGGCCAATCAGATGGATGTGGAATACTATCAGCAACTGAACAGTGATCTGTCCCAACCCTTTTACAATAAAGCAACCCAGCAGAAGACGGCTCCTGGTTCCACATTCAAGCTTGTCACCAGCGTAGCTGGATTGATGGAAGGAGTAATCGACGATGAATCCATCATTCAGTGTACCGGTGTTTTCGACAAAATTTCCGGTTCACCGCTGCAGTGCTGGTTTACCCAAGGACATGGACTTTTGGACATTCGCGGCGGTATCACCAATTCCTGCAACGTCTTTATGAGTGAAATTGCCTATCGAATGGGCTTGGATGAAAATGGTGTTTTCTCTGACAGCCAGTCTTTGCAGAAACTGACTACTTATGCGCAGATGTTTGATTTTGATAAAAATTCCGGTATTGAAATTTCTGAGGCGGATCCTGAAATTTCTGATCAGATGCCCATTCCATCAGCCATTGGTCAGGGTACCCACAACTATACGACGTCACAGCTGGCCAGATATGTGACCACACTGGCCAACAGCGGAACCAGCTATCAGATTTCTCTTTTAGACAAAGTAACCGATTCCTCTGGAAATCTGGTGGAAGATTACACTCCTGGGGTGGAAAGTCAGCTGGATATTCCTGACTATATTTGGGAAGATGTTCATGTGGGAATGCGGGGCGTTATCACTGAAACCAACGAGGCTTCCTTCAGTGATCTGGAAGTGAGTCTGGCCGGTAAAACCGGTACGGCCCAGCAGGTGCGTAATCGTCCCAGCCACGGTGTATTTATCGGATATGCACCTTATGAAGATCCGGAAATTGCCATGTCGGTCCGTATTGCCTATGGATATACCGGCGTTAATGCCGGTATGGTAGCGAAAGATATTTTAAATTACTATTTTGATTTGAAAGATGACAATGAAATCCTGACAGGAACCGCACTTTCAGAAGGTACTTCCAATGAAGAAACGGATTAATGCCGTTTAGTTACAGAAGCTGAAAAATAGCAGAGTTTTTGGAGGATAGAAAGATGAGTGAAGTTATTGTCGTTACATCTGGAAAAGGAGGCGTGGGAAAGACCACAACTACAGCCAATATCGGCTGTGGGCTGGCTTCTTTGGGCAAGAAAACGGTACTGGTGGATACAGATATCGGTCTTCGAAACCTGGATGTGGTCATGGGCCTGGAAAACCGGATCGTTTATAATCTGGTGGATGTGATTGAGGGAAACTGCCGTATGAAGCAGGCGCTGATCAAGGATAAAAAATATCCGGCCCATCTGTTCCTGCTTCCCTCGGCACAGACGAGAGATAAAACTTCAGTGACCCCGGAGCAGATGAAAAAATTATGCGAAGACCTGAAAGAAGAATTCGATTATATTCTTTTGGATTGTCCGGCAGGTATTGAACAGGGATTTAAAAACGCAGTGGCAGGAGCCTCCCGCGCCCTGGTTGTCACCACTCCGGAAGTGTCCGCCATCCGTGATGCGGATCGGATCATCGGTCTTCTGGAGTCCGATGGCATGAGGAATATTCAGTTGATTATCAACCGTCTCCGCATGGATATGGTAAAGCGGGGCGATATGATGTCGGTGGAAGACGTGGTGGATATTCTCGCTGTGGATCTGATCGGCGCTGTGCCGGATGATGAAAACATTGTAATCGCCACCAATCAGGGAGAACCGCTGGCCGGAGACTCTTCTCTGGCGGGACAGGCATATCTGAATATATGCAGGCGAATTCTCGGGGAGAAAATACCCCTTTTGGATCTCTCTGAAAAGAAAGGATTTTTCCGTCGTCTGTTTGGGAAATCATAGGAGGTGGGCAAAATGTTTCGCACAAGGAGAAGGAATACAAGCGCCATCGCAAAAGACAGACTGCGGCTTTTAGTCAATGCAGAGCGCATCGACTGCTCGCCCGGAATCCTGCTGATGATGAAAAAAGATATTATAAAAACGGTAAATAAATACATACTGGTGGAGGAAGACAAGGTTTCGCTCACCTTTAAAGCGGCTCCGCCCACACTTCTCGCCACCATAGCTGTAAAAAAAACACCTCATAACAAATAAGGAAGCGCATATGTTTAAACTATACAAGTTAAAGGATTACAGTTTCAGACTGGTACTATGGCTGATTGTCATAAGCAGCATCGGAGTGCTTCTGGTAGGAAGCGCTATGAAATCGCTCCAGACACGCCAGCTTTTTGGCGTGATTCTGGGGCTGGTGGTGATGACCATTGTATCTTTGATTGATTTCAGCTGGATTTTGAATTTCTACTGGATCATGTATATTGCCAATATCCTTCTGTTGCTGGCAGTAAGGGTTGCCGGCAGAACCACCTATGGCGCTACCCGATGGATTGCCATTGGACCGCTCCAGTTTCAGCCTACAGAATTATCAAAAATCATATTAATTCTGTTTTTTGCCCGATACCTGATGGAGCATGAGGACGATCTCAACACACTGAAAACCCTGGTAAAATCCATTATCCTCATTGCCATCCCTCTGATACTGATAAAGATACAACCGGATTTAAAAAATACCATAACTGTAGCGATTCTGTTTTGTGTTCTGCTTTACGTGGCCGGACTCAGCTATAAAATTATCGGAACGGTACTGGTAATCGCCATTCCTCTGGTGGTGGTTTTTCTGATTTTGGTTACCCAGACGGATCTGCCGATTTTGGAAGATTATCAGAAGACCCGTATCATGTCATTTCTCTATCCGGAAGATGCGGAATACTCCGACGATATCATGCAGCAGCAAAATTCCATCACCGCCATTGGATCCGGACAGCTTACGGGCAAAGGATATAATAACAATGAAGTGGCGTCCGCCACAAAGGGAAACTTTGTCTCCCAGGTTCAGACAGACTTTATTTTCGCCGTGGCGGGAGAAGAACTGGGCTTCCTGGGCTGTTCGGTCATCATACTGCTTTTGTTTCTCATCTGCCTGGAATGTGTGATGATCGGCAGGCGGGCCAAGGATACCTCGGGAAAGCTTATATGTTGCGGAGTTGCCACCATTGTAGCCGTCCAAAGCTTTATCAATATCTGCGTGGCAACGGGGCTGATGCCCAATACGGGAACGCCGCTGCCCTTTGTCAGCTACGGTCTGACCTCCATGGTCAGCCTGTATATCGGCATGGGTCTGGTGTTGAACGTAGGATTGCAGAACAGAAACTACTTACAGGGAGATAGAAGAAAAAGATGAGCAAAAAAAGAGCAAACAAAAGAAAACAGCGTCTTCTGCTGAATACCCTTTTTCTGGTAATGATTTTCCTTATTGTACTGATGCTTGGAATTCTGGGAATCATGCATATCCGAAAAGATAAAAATCTGGATCTTACCATGGCTTTCCAGAAGGAGGAGAATGTCGGCAGTACCAGCGAGTTTCAGCGGGCGGACTCCTTTGCGGCAAATCTGTGTGTAACCGATGAAAATGTGGGTCTGGAAGGCGTCAGTATGATCAATAATGAAAAAGGCCTTCTTCTGGACGTCGACAACTCAGAAGTGATGTTTGCACAGAACATCCATGAAAAAGCTTATCCTGCCAGTATAACGAAAATCATCACTGCCATTCTTGCCATTAAATACGGCGATATGGATGATGTGGTCACCATCAGTCAGGATGCGGTAACATTGGAGGAAGGATCCACCATGTGCGGGTTCCAGGCGGGAGATCTGGTTACCATGGACGACCTGTTCCACGGTCTGCTGATCAACTCCGGTAATGACGCTGCCATGGCCATTGCCGAGCATCTGGGGGGAAGCGTAGAACATTTCGTGGAAATGATGAACGAAGAGGCCCTGGCGCTGGGCGCTACCAATACACATTTCGTCAATCCCACCGGCCTCCATGATGATAATCATTATACCACCGCATACGATATTTATCTGATGTTTAACGAAGCATTGAATTACGACTACTTCGTAGAGGTTATGCAGATGAGTTCTTATACTTTGACCGTGACCAGAGGAAGCGAAGAGGTTCAGATTTATGTGGATTCTACAGACCAGTATCTGACAGGAGTGGAGTCTGCCCCCGCCGGCGTGACAGTTCTTGGAGGAAAAACGGGAACTACCAGCAAAGCCGGTTCCAATCTGGCTATTCTCAGCCAGAATGAGTACGGCGCTCCCTATATTTCCATCGTTTTAACCGCCGCCACAAAAGCGGATTTGTACGAAGATATGAACCAGCTGCTGGGAAAAATTAATTCTTAAATAAATTCAAAATAAGCATTGTCTTTTTGTCTTAAATACACTATAATGATACCATGAAATGAAGTATTTTTAGTAAAAATACATATTAAATGATGACTTAAGGAGGAAACTGCTATGGTTCAATTGATTATTGGAGATAAAGGAAAGGGAAAGACTAAGCAGCTCTTAGATAAGGTTAATGAGGCAATTCAGACTGCCAACGGCAACATCGTATATCTGGACAAGAGTACGAAACATATGTATGAATTAAATAATAAAATCCGCTTGATTGATGTATCCGGATTCCCGTTGAAAAACAGTGACGAGTTTATCGGCTTCATCTGCGGAATTCTTTCCCAGGATCATGATCTGGAAGCGATGTACCTGGACAGTTTTATTAAAATTGCACAGCTAGGAGATAATGATGTTACAGATACGATCCTTCAGTTGGATGCAATTGGAGAAAAGTTTGGCGTTAATTTTGTAATCAGTGTAACCTTAAACGAGAATACAATCAATGATGCATTAAAGGATAAAGTTATTCTTTCTGTTTAATGTTTCAATTTTAATATACGGGGGATGAAGTGGAATTTCTTCATCCCCCCTGTTTTTGTGCAGAACAGCGTAAAACTAAATGCTCTGGCTGTTCCGGCTGGTCACAATCCGTCCATACATGCTGAGCAGATACAGGCCGGAAAGTCCCACAACTGCATAGATAATTCTGGAAATCCAGGACATATTGCCGCAGATAAAGGCCACCAGGTCGAATTGGAAAAATCCGATCAGTCCCCAGTTAACAGCCCCGATCAGAGCAATGGTAAGTGCCGTGTAATCCAAACCTGAAGTATTCATGATTATTCCTCCTGATCTTCATTCATTTGTTTACAGTCTGCCCGGTATTTGCCATAAGTATTCGAAAACCGTTAATTTTTATCTTGAGCTATGGGGATGAAAATGATAAAATAAAAACGATAGCGTCATGGAGTATAAATAATAAAAGTAAGGAGGCATGAAATTGCCATCTCTGAAGAAAAAAAAGTGGAAGCGTCCTGACATTCATTTGTCCGATATCAGAAAGATCGCTACTCTGAATATCGGGACAATGCTGTTTGGAGCATTATTCATTTATATGCTGATCAGTGTCATCATGTATCTGACGGCGACCCATATTACCTCTTACCAGGTTACCAGCGGCCCCCTTTCCCGCAACCAGACCTACACTGCGTTAATCCTGCGTTCAGAACAGCTGGTGGAGAGCAGTACGGCGGGATCGGTCACCTATTATGCCAGGGACAATTCAAAAGTGAAAAAGGAAGGCGCCGTTTATTCCGTGGGAAGCGGACAGGCCCCGGAAAATGGAATTTCTCTTACGGACGAACAGCTTTCCCAGGTTCGTTCCAGCATTGCAACCTTTGCCAATGGATTCGATTCCAACAATTTCTATGATACTTACAGTTTCAAATATGGGCTGGAGGGAAGTCTCGTTCAGTATTCCGGGAACACAGCAGCTCAGGATCAGTCTGATTCAGCCTCTGCGTCTTCTGACAGCGCAGACGGACAGAATGTCATTGAACCTCAGACAATCGGCGGGGAAACAGTCAACTATGCGCCGGCCGACGGACTGATCCAGTTTACCAGCGATGGCTACGAAGAAGTAACTGAGGATACCCTGACCGAAGAGCACTTCAACCAGAAATCTTATCAGCAGACCAATCTAAGGAAAGAACAAGTGGATGTGGGAGACGCCGTTTATAAGCTGATCACCAGTGAAGAATGGTCCCTTTACATTCCGCTGACCGATACCCAGGTGGTCTCGCTGGCCGGCAGAGATACGATCCGGGTTCGTTTCGTGAAAGACGGAATCACCCAGACTGGGGATTTCACCCTGCTGACAAGGGATGACGGTTATTTTGCCAAAATCACTTTCAGCAGCGGGATGATTCGTTATGCTTCCGATCGCTTCCTGGAAATAGAACTGGTGACCAATACAGAGACAGGACTGAAGATTCCCCTTTCCGCCATTGTAAACAAAGATTTTTACGTAATTCCGGAAGGATATGAAACAACGGGAGGCGAATCCGATGAAATCGGGTTCCTGAAGGAAACCTCAGACGGCAGCGGTGAAAGTTCCACCGAATTTGTCAGCACTACCGTATACGCACAGCAGGACGGCTACTATTATGTGGATATGACTGCTTTTTCAGAAGGAGACGTACTGGTGAAACCAAATTCGACGGAACGGTACACCATAGGAGATACCATGCCTTTGGAGGGCGTTTATTCTACCAACAGAGGATATGCCGTCTTCCGCCGGATATCTATTATTGACCAGAATGAAGAATACTGTATTGTAGAATCGGGTACCGACTATGGAATCGCTCTTTATGATAACATCGTATACGACAGCAGTACAGTAAAGGAAGAAGAAATTTTGTACTAATGATTAAAGGAGATGTGTCAATATGGTACAGGAAAACCTGAAAAAGGTAAGAGAAAAGATTGAGGCCGCCTGTAAGCGCGCCGGCCGCGATCCGGGAGAAGTTACTTTGATAGCGGTCAGTAAAACAAAACCTGTGGAAATGATGAAGGAAGCCCTGGAGATGGGGCAATTGGATTTTGGCGAAAACAAAGTCCAGGAAATTACCCGGAAATGCGAAGAACTGCCCTCTGAAGTCAGATGGCATATGATCGGACATCTTCAAAGAAACAAAGTAAAATACATCGTTGGTCTGGCATCCCTGATTCACTCTGTGGATTCTTACCGCCTGGCGGAAACCATCAGCCAGGAAGCCGTCAAGAAAAAGGTAACGGTGCCCATCCTGCTGGAAGTAAACGTGGCCGGAGAAGAGTCCAAGTACGGCGTTGCCTGCGGGGAAACCATTGACCTGGCGGAACAGATTTCCAAATTACCCAATATCCGTATTGAAGGGCTGATGACCATTGCGCCTTACGTAACGGATCCGGAGGAAAATCGCCCGGTTTTCAGGAAATTAAGACAATTAGGTGTTGACATAAAGGCCAAAAACATGAATAATGTTAATGTGAATATCCTGAGTATGGGCATGACGGGGGATTATGAGGTTGCCATCGAAGAAGGTGCCACGATGGTCCGGGTGGGCACAGGCATTTTCGGAGAGAGGGATTATTCCGTGAAACCATTGGAAAGCAGATAGGAGAATAACATGAGCGTATTAGACAAATTTTTAGATGCCATTCGTTTAAATGATGATTACGACGATGACGATGAATTTTTTGATGACGATGATATAGAAGAAGAGGAAGAGGAAAAAACAAAACGCCATCTTTTCCGCAAGAAAGACAAAGAAAAAAATCTGGATGAGCTGGACGATCTGGAAGATCCTTTTGAGAAGCCGCGGACAACCAAAAAAACCAAAACAGTGGAGCCCATTGTGAAACCGGTAAAACAGCAGACGAGAACCACCTCGTCCAAGGTTACGCCGATGCGTAAAAAATCAGGAGGTACAGCTATGGAAGTTTGTGTGATTAAACCTACATCAATGGAAGATACAAGAGATATTGCAGATACACTGATCGCCCATTGCACGGTTGTACTGAATCTGGAAGGCATTGATGTGGAGGTTGCCCAGCGGATTATCGATTTTTCCTCCGGTTCCTGTTACTCCATTGGAGGCGGTCTTCAGAAAATTTCCAGTTATATTTTCATACTGACTCCAGATAATGTGGAAGTTTCCGGCGATATTCAGGAAATCTTAAGCGGCGCTTTCGATCTTCCGCCTATCCGTACCAGTTTTTAAGAGTTATGGAAAAAGAGGAGTTTTTTAAAAAAAGAATCCAGGAATTGTGCCGTTGTGCGTATCAGCGCGATATCGTTACATTTACGGACTTCCTGGATCTGAATGAACTTCATATAATAAATAACCTGGATATCCGGGAATGGGGTGTCAGCCGAAGATGTTTCGGAGGTTATGAAATGTCAGAGCGTCAGATAACAGCATTTATCCCTGATGCTCTTTCTTATGACTGGACTTTTCCCATTTGCTGCCTGAAGATAGCTCCTGCCGACCGGCGTTTCTCCAGTTCTCCCGGCCACCGGGATTATCTGGGCGCCCTTTTAAATCTTGGAATCGACAGAAGCATGATCGGCGATATTCTTCTGGATGACGGGTGCGCCTATGTTTACTGTGTGGACAGAATGGCCGATTTCATTATCCGCGAACTGTCCAGAGTGGGAAAAACTTTTGTCCAGGTTTCTTTGACGGACGGCTCTTCTGTGAATATCACGAAAAAATTCCAGGAAATCACTCAGACCGTTGCCTCAGTTCGGCTGGACAGCGTCATTCACTCTGCTTTTTCCGTATCCAGAAACAGCGTTACCCCGCTGGTAGAAGGAGGAAAAGTTTTTGTGAACGGCAAAATGGCGACCTCCAACGGCTGTTCGCTGAAAGAAAAGGACATTATTTCCGTGAGAGGTATGGGAAAATTTCAATATATGGGAATTATATCTCGGACAAAAAAAGGGAGATATTTAATAAAAATCAATCGCTACGGCTGACAGGAGGAAAAGATGAAACAGCAGATGACGGTAGAACGGGAAAATGAATTCAGTTACGAAATTATCTGGGAAGATACATTCGAAGGATTAAAGGATGCTCTCCACTCTTTATATCCTTCCGGAAAAAAAGTATGCATTGTAACTGACACAGAAGTGGGTCCTCTTTATCTTAATAAGATCCGGGAGCAGCTCACCGATTATTTTTCCACGGTTACAGAATTTATTTTTGAGGCGGGCGAGGCCAGCAAAACGCTGAATACAGTGAAAAACCTTTACACCCATCTGATTCAGCATCATTTTGACCGAAAGGATGTGCTGATTGCACTGGGAGGCGGCGTAACCGGTGATCTGACCGGATTTACGGCTGCGACTTATCTGAGGGGTGTCGATTTCATACAAATTCCCACCACCCTTCTTGCTCAGGTGGACAGCAGTATAGGCGGAAAAACAGGTGTGGATTTCGATCAGTTTAAAAATATGGTGGGCGCTTTTCATCAGCCCCGTCTGGTTTATATGTGTATGGAAACCCTTCGAACCCTTCCGGAAATTCAGTTTTCCAGCGGCATGGGAGAGGTACTGAAATCCGGACTGATCAGAGACGAAGAATATTATCGATGGGTATTGGATAACCGTGAAAAAATAAACGCCAGGGATGCGGATACTCTGATTAAAATGATCAAGGGAAGCTGTCAGATCAAAAAAACAGTGGTGGAACACGATCCTACGGAACAGGGCGAGCGAGCCGTTTTAAATCTTGGCCATACTATCGGTCATGCAGTGGAAAAACTGATGAATTTTCAACTGCTCCACGGCCACTGTGTGGCACTGGGAACAGCTGCCGCCGCCTATATCTCCTGGAAACGAGGTCTGATCAGCCAGGATGACTTTTCTCTGATTTTGCAGGGAAATCGCTGGTATCATCTTCCGGTTTCCCTCGAAGGCCTTTCAGCAGAGGATATCGTAAAAGCAACGAAATCTGACAAAAAGATGGAGCAGGGAAAAATCAAATTTATCTTGCTCCGGCAGATGGGGCTGGCCGTAATTGACACAAGCGTGACAGACAGTGAAATGCTGTCTGCTGTTCAGTACCTTTTGCATACGGGAGAAACATTATGAATAGCAGAAAACAGAATCTAAAATGGTATGGGGGGGGACTGCTTGGACTTTTGATCCTTGTTTTTCTGGATCAATGGACGAAGCATCTGGCGGTTATCCATCTGAAAAATCAGCCGGATATTGAGATTATTCCAGGAGTTTTTCAGCTTCATTATCTGGAAAATCGTGGCGCGGCCTTTGGAATTTTACAGAATCAACAATGGATTTTCATCCTGCTGTGTTTTTTCTTCCTTTTTTTGATTACCTGGCTGTATCTGCGTCTTCCCAGGCAAAAATATTATCTTCCCCTTGCTGTGTTAAGCGTGGGTATTTCCGCCGGCGCCATTGGAAATTTGATCGACCGGATTCGCCTCAATTACGTGGTGGATTTTCTGTATGCTTCTTTTATCAACTTTCCGGTATTTAATGTGGCGGATATTTATGTGACGGTTTCGGTTATTCTGCTGGTCATCTTTATTTTATTCTTTTATAAAGACGACGAGGATTTTTCTTTTTTGAAAAAGGACGGAAAAAAAGATGGAAACGTATCATCTTCCAATTGAAGAAAAACAAAAGGGCAGCCGCCTGGATAAAGTGCTTTCGGACTGTCTGGAGGGTGTTTCCCGTTCCTATCTGCAAAAGCTGATCAAAGAAGGGTATGTAACCGTCAATGATAAAATTGAAAAGGCCAGTTTTAAACTGAATTCCCAGGATGTGGTCATGGTAACGCTGCCGGATGAAGAGCCGCCGGACATTCTCCCGGAAAACATTCCCCTTTCCATTCTCTATGAGGATTCGGAACTTCTGGTGGTCGACAAACCCAAAGGCATGGTAGTCCATCCCTCTGCCGGCCACAGCAGCGGAACACTGGTAAACGCTTTGCTATACCACTGTGCGGGACAGCTTTCCGGCATTAACGGTATACAGCGTCCTGGAATCGTACACCGGATCGATAAAGATACCACGGGGGCGCTGGTGGTGTGCAAAACAGACCGGGCCCATCAGTCACTGGCTCTTCAGCTGAAAGATCATACCATTACACGGAGATATCGGGCAATTGTGCTCCACAACATTAAAAATGATACCGGCACGATTAACGCTCCCATAGGAAGACATCCTGTGGATCGAAAGAAAATGGCAGTTAACGAAAAAAATGGAAAAAATGCCGTTACCCATTACCGCGTACTGGAACGGTTCGGTGATTACACCTATATCGAATGCCGTCTGGAAACGGGAAGAACCCATCAGATCCGGGTCCATATGAGTCATATTGGCCACCCGCTTTTGGGAGATGATGTTTACGGTCCCGCAAAATGTCCCTTTAATCTGCAGGGACAATGTCTTCACGCTATGGTTCTGGGATTTATGCATCCGGTTACCGGAGAATATATGGAATTCACCGCCCCCCTTCCGGAGTATTTTAATCAATTGTTACAAAAATTATGATATTTTTGTGTACTTTTTCGTGAAAATAATGTATAATGAACAATATGAAAGACATCAATAAAAGGAAGGGAGTGCACAAAGATGAAAACGAATACCATAATTACAATCAGCCGGCAGTACGGAAGCGGCGGAAGAGAAATCGGAAAAAAACTGGCGGAAGAGCTTGATATTCCTTTTTATGATAAAGAATTATTGTCCAGAGCTGCCAAAGAAAGCGGAATCTGTGAAGAACTTTTTGAAAACCATGATGAAAAGCCGACGAACAGTTTTCTCTATTCACTGGTGATGGATACTTATTCTTTTGGTTATACCTCTTCCTCATTCACCGATATGCCGATTAATCAGAAAATTTTTCTGGCTCAATTTAATGCGATCAAATCCATTGCCAACGAAGGTCCCTGCGTAATTGTAGGAAGATGCGCAGACTATGCATTGGAAGAATACAATAACTGTATCAGCGTCTTTATCTACAGCAGTATGAAGAGCCGTATCCGCAGAATTGCCGGAAAATATGATCTGACAGATGCCAAGGCCAAAGACAGAATTACAAAAACCGACAAAAAGAGAGCCAGTTATTATAATTATTACAGCAATAAGAAATGGGGCGATGCCTCCAGTTACCACCTGTGCGTAGACAGCGGACGCTTCGGCATCGACGGAACCATTTCTCTAATTAAACAGGCAATTGCGGAACGTGAAAACAGACCGTAACTATTTTCTGGAAATCCGGGCAGGCCAGCCGGGGATATTTCCGTTGATGACAGCGGCAAACATCCTTTCTCTGGCGCCCGGATTTTCTGCCGTCAGCTGTTTTACTAAAGACTTTGCATATTCTCTTTTCGTATAACCGTCAGCCGGACAGGGACTTTTTTCCACCGGAAGATTGTACAGTTTCTGAAATCCCCGGATATCCATCTCGTCTACGAACATAAGGGGACGAATTACCGTCAGATCCATCCGATCCAGATAGGTTTTCGGTGAAAAAGAATGAAAACGACCCTCATAGATCAGAGACATCAGCATAGTTTCAATGATATCGTCTTTATGATGCGCATAGGCTACTTTGTTGCATCCTGATTCTTTTATGGCTTCATTTAATGCTCCCTTTCTCATTTTTGCACAGAGAGAGCAGGGATTGGATTCTTTTCTTTCCTCAAAAATAATTTTAGCGATATCCGTATGGACAACTCTGTAGGGTACATCCAGGGATCGGCATAAGTCTGAAATTTTATCCAGATGAAAGCCGGGATGACCCAGGTCCACTGTGATGGCTTCTATGGTAAAGGGGTTTGGATAAAACCGCTGCAGCCCATGAAGCGCATATAAAAGGGTCAGACTGTCTTTTCCGCCGGATATTCCTACGGCAATTTTATCTCCCTCATCGATCATCTGATATTCATCCACCGCTTTTCGCGTATAACTGAGCAACTGTTGTAATTTCATTGGCATATCCTCTCTTTCCATAGCGTATTATACTGGAATCCCTCAAAAAAAGAAATGACTTTTCTGCTATTTTTATGAGAACAGTGGCATAATTACGGATAACTATGGTATGATGAATATTATAAATTATGAATATTTACACCGGCGGAAGGTACACCGTCAGACAAAGGAGGCTAATATGAAGCTGGTAATACAAAGAGTAAATGAAGCTAACGTAAAGGTTAAAGGGGAAACCGTAGGACAGATTTTTAAAGGACTGCTGGTTTTTGTGGGTATTGCACCGGAGGATACCAAAGAGACTGCCGACCGTTATCTGAAAAAACTGATTGATCTTCGAATATTTGAAGATGAAGAGGGAAAAACGAATCTGTCCCTCCTGGATGTGGGCGGAGAGCTGCTGCTGGTTTCTCAGTTTACTCTTTATGCCAACTGCAAAAAAGGCAACCGTCCCAGTTTTATCGAGGCCGGGGCGCCGGATATGGCAAAACCTCTCTATGACTATATGCTGGAAAAAGCAAGGGAACAGGTGGATATGGTAGAGGGCGGTATATTTGGAGCAGAAATGCAGGTATCCCTTGTGAACGACGGCCCATTTACCATTATCCTGGATCAGCTCTGATTTCTAATGATATTTTAATGTTTTCAGTGTATGATGATCTTGGAGGTAAATATATGCGGATTCTGATTGCGGAAGATGATACGGATTTAAATAAAATTATAACAAAAAAACTCAGTGCCGAAGGGTATGCTGTGGACGCATGTTTCGATGGAAAAACGGCCTTGGAATATCTGGAAGCCGCAGAATATGACGCGGCCGTGCTGGATATTATGATGCCTGTGATGGACGGCCTGGAAGTGGTTCAGAAACTTCGGCGGCAGAATAATCTGACGCCGGTGATCTTTCTCACTGCCAGAGATACTGTGGCTGATAAGGTACAGGGATTGGATTCGGGAGCAAACGATTACCTGGTAAAACCTTTTTCCTTTGACGAGCTGACCGCCCGCATCCGGGCCATGACACGGACAAAGGTAAAAAACCCCACCAATCTGTATACCATTGCCGATCTCACCCTGGATACGGAAACCCATAAAGTTTGTCGGGCAGAGAAGGAGATAAAGCTGACCGCCCGGGAATTTTCCCTGTTGGAATATCTTCTGCGGAACAAAGGGAAGGTATTGTCCCGTCAAAAAATTGAAGACAATGTATGGAATTTCGATTACGACGGAGGAACCAATGTAGTTGACGTCTATATCACATATCTCAGAAAAAAAATTGACGACGGATTTGACTCACGATTGATTCACACTGTCCGCGGCGTCGGATATCTGCTGAAAGAAAATGTATGAAACATATAAGACAAATGTCCATTAAACTGAAGCTGACGCTGTGGTTTACCATCAGCATGGTATTGCTGGTCTGCATCATGTTCGGCTTTCTGTCTCTGGCTTCCAGCTCGGTATCTCATCGGACTTCGCAGAATATCCTGCAGCGGGTGATGAATGAAATTGCAGGAGAAATCGATTACGATGACGGCGAGGTGGATCTGGACGATGATTTCAAAACTTTCCAGGATAATGTATACTCTATTTTGGCTGAGGAAAACGGAGCGGTGATTGCCGGTTCTCTGCCGGCGGAAGCCCTGATGCAGGTGCCCTTTGAACATGGAACGTTAAGAGAAATTGACGCAGGAGGAGAGATTTATTATCTCATGGATCTGAGACTGTCTTTCTCCCCGAACCCTGATCTTTGGCTTCGCAGCGTAACCTCTGCTTCCGACAGAACCATAAGCAGAGACGCCCTGAGAAAAGCCGCGCTGATTGTTCTGCCGATCCTCATTTTTCTGGCGGCTGCAGGCGGTTATCTGCTGGCCAGACGTTCGTTGAAACCAATACGGGAAATCAGGAAAACGGCGGAATCGGTGGCCAGAAGCGGAGATCTTGGAAGGAGAATTGAAGTAAAAACCAATGACGAACTGGGTCAGTTATCAGAAACATTCAATCATATGTTTGAACGTCTGGAAGAAAATTTCAATGCAGAGCGTCAGTTTACCTCTGACGCATCTCATGAATTAAGGACACCTGTTTCTGTGATCCTGGCTCAATGTGAATATGCTTTTGAAAATGCATCCGACGAAATGGAACTATATGAGTGTATTGGTTCCATTCAACGCCAGGGATACCGCATGTCCAAACTTATCGAATCCCTGCTGGCATTCACCCGTTTGGAACAGCATACAGAAGCATTGAAAATGCTGCCTACGAATATCAGCGTGCTCATTGAAAACGTCTGTGAAGAACAGTCCGAAATACCGGAAAACGGTATTACATTGACGAAACATATCCAGCCCGATATCACCATAATGGCGAATGCCACACTTTTTTCCAGAATGGCCTCCAATCTGATCCGCAACGCTTACCGTTACGGAAAAGAGGGAGGATATATCCGGGTAACCCTGACGGAAGAAGATCAGGACATCCGGTTTTCTGTGGAAGATAATGGAATAGGAATTGCCCAGGAGGATCTTCCCCATATCTGGAATCGTTTCTACCGGACAGATAAATCACGTTCTTCAGTGAAAAATGGAATGGGACTGGGGCTTTCCATGGTACGTCAGATCGTCCAAATACATGGAGGTACCGTGTCTGTGGAGAGTAAAGAAAATATCGGAAGCACATTCACCGTTTTTTTAAAAAAAAATTAAACTTCTAATTTTATTTTAATAAACACCAGATATAATATAGACTATAGAAAACAAGAAAAACAAAGATAATAAAAGAAAGGAAAGAATATTATGAAAAAAAGATTATTAATTGGATTGGCAGTTTTAGGAACAGTGTTGGCAACGGGATGCGGAGGAAATTCCGACTCAGCATCGCCTTCACAAAATGACAGTCAGGCAAACGTAACTCCCACCGTTACGGAATCTGTAACTCCCACCGCAGCTGACGATGGGGGAGCGGCTGCAGATGATTCTTCCAGTCAGGGGCAAAGCACTGCTTCCGGCGATGATATCGGAGAAGAAAAAGCAAAGTCTATCGCACTGGAACATGCAGGCCTGGCAGAAGCCGACGTGACTTTCGTCAAAGCAGTCCCTGATCAGGACGACGGACGTAAAGTATACGATGTGGATTTCTACAGCGGAAACACAGAATACGACTATGAAATTGATGCTACCACCGGAGATGTTGTAAGTTTCGATTCTGAAATTGAAGATTTTGATATCCAGGCACAGACACAGCAGACTGGAGATGTGATCACCATAGATCAGGCCAAAGAAGCCGCTCTGGCGGCTGCAGGACTGGATGCAGCCAATGTTAAATGGGTAAAAGAAGAATTTGATGAGGACGATGGAAGATCCGTTTATGAACTTGAGTGCGTAAGCGGCGATATGGAATATGATTTCGAAATCAATGCCGCTGACGGAACCGTCATGGAACAGGGAAAAGATTCTGTTTACGATGACTGAATAAGCAAGAAATATACAGGAAGGGGACAGCCGTCCCCTTCCTGCTGTATTATTTCACTTTTTTTTCCTTAAAGTGACGGCGCCGGCCGCCCGTCTGCGCCGGTCATCGTCAATGGCCGCATAATGTTTCCTGGTAGTATTCACATCTTTGTGCCCCAGTACATCGGCCACCAGATAAATATCCCCTGTTTCCCGGTAAAGAGACGTCCCGTAAGTACTGCGCAGTTTGTGGGGCGTAATTTTTTTTGTCGTGGTAATTGCTTTGGTATATTTTTTCACCATATTTTCCACCGCTTGTATTCCCATCCGCTTTCGCTGGGTGGAATAGAAGAGGGCATGCTCATGGCCGGCCACCGGCGTAATGCCTTCCCGGATCGTCAGATATCTTTTCAGCGCCTGTTCCACTTCAGATCCGAAATAAACAATCATTTCATTTCCGCCTTTTCGCGTCACTTTGATTCCGTTGTTTTTAAAATCCACATCTTCAAAATCCAAACCGACACATTCTGACACACGAATGCCTGTTCCCAGCAGGAGAGTAACGATGGCGATATCACGTTCCTTCGTCTTTTCAAAATATCTTTTTTTCTGTCCGGTGAAGGTGTCGCCGCAGTGTTCCATGTAATCCAGCAGCATGGCAACTTCATCGGTATCCAGCCGGACAATGGATTTTTCATGGATCTTTGGCATATCCACCAGCAAGGTGGGATTAGTATGAATCATTTCCCGCTTAAAGTAATAACTGTAAAAGCTCCTCAAGGCCGATATTTTCCGTTTTAAGCCGCGTTCGCCGTTGGTGTTGAGATTTCCCCCGGCACCTTCATAAACCTTCAAATATTCCATATATTCTTCGATATCCAAGGCGGTAATCTGATCCAGCACATCAACGGTCAGACTGTCCATGGAACGTTTCTGAAACAAAGGGTTTTCCTCCTGAAGAAACTGAAAAAACACACGGATATCATAGGCGTAAGATATTCTGGTTTTCGCAGTGGTGGTCCCGTCGATGGCCCGGAAGTAGTCCCTGGCAAAAGGCGGAAGGGTCATTAAAATCTCCCGAAGCTTTAACGTATACTGAATATCTTTTTCCCTTCGGTAAGTCATAGGTTTTTCTGCCGCCATTACGTGATTTCCTCCTATATCTATTTGATAAACTCGTGTTTGTCGTATAGATGTATTGTAACAAAGGAAAAGAATCCCTGTCAAGAATTCTTTTCCTATTTCTGCTTCTTCTTAAACCCATAGTCAAATATGATAACGCTGAGAATGACGATCCCTTTTATAATACTTTGCCAGTTGTAATTAATACTCCACAGATTCAGCACATTATTGATGATTCCAACAACAATGGCGCCAATCAGCGTCCCCGTTATGCTTCCCACGCCTCCCGTCAAAGAGGTGCCGCCGATAACAACCGCTGTGATAACGTCAAATTCGCTGGAGTTTCCTGAATCCGGAAGTCCTGAATTCATTCTTGCCATATAAACAATCGCGGCCACCGCTGTAAAAAATCCATCCAGCACATATCCCTTAATTACCGTCTGGGCTACCCGGATTCCAGATGCCCTTGCCGCTTCTCTGTTTTCTCCCACCGCAATTACCTGCCGTCCAAATGCAGTTTTATTTAAAGTAAACCATGTGATCAGAAAACAAAGGGCCATGATATAAACCGGAACGGGAATATTCAGAACAACCCCCTGTCCGATGACGCTCAATTCCCCGATTTGGAGAATGGGCGCACTGTCCGTATACACCAGCGCCGCTCCCCGGGCAATCATTCCCACCACCAGCGTTACAATAAAGGATGGAATTTCAAACTGGGTAATGATCTTTCCCATAAAAAAGCCGATCATCATGCCTAAAATCACAGCGGATAACCCGGCCGCAAACATATTTCCGGTATCATTCATCACCTGACAGGCGACACATCCCGTCAGGGCCATCACCGAACCGTAGGCCACGTTGATGTGCCCCAGCATAATTACGACCGTAGCCCCATATGCCATCAATGTAATATGGGAAACCTGCTTCAGCATGACAGAGGCATTGAAGCTGGTTACAAAATTAGGGCAGAAAATAACGGCAAATAAAGTTAACACCAGCAAAATTATCAGACTGGAATAGACAGAATAACGAAATTTCAGCGGTCTGGTCATAATACATGAATCCTTTCTTTTAATTCTCCTGTACTGGTGAGAACCTTCCGGCTCTCATTGAGTATGGGATAAGGCAATTCATTGGTGGACAGAATCAGGATACCCGTCCCCTGTTCGGCAATCTGCCGGATGTTGTCCATGGAGGCTTCATTCATATTGATGCATCCGCCGATGAAAGGATTGACCAACACCAGCAGTCTGGGACGGTACAGAAGCCACCGGCAGAACAAGACCTTTTGAAGCTCGGTCTCTGACAGGGTACTGAGTTTTTTTCCGCAGATATCCTTCTGAAACCACTGATTAATTGTTTTTTTCAGACTTTCTCTATACCGCCGCCTTCTCCAGATGGCTTTTAAAAAATTCCCCTTCACCAGACAGATATTTTCGAATACGGTCATGTTGTAAAACAGTGTTCTGGAAAAGGTGGAGTCTTCGATAAACCCCACTCCCTGCCCCACCGCATCCTCCATATCAAGGGGATGATACGTTTCCTTTCCTATCAGCATATAGCCGCTCTCAGGCTGAGTTTCTCCCGATAATATTTGGTACAGATGGCTCATGCCCTCTGCGTTCTCACAATGTACAAAACATATCTCTCCTGCTTTGACATTAAGACTGATATTATAGAGATAAGAATCAGAAACACTTTTTATCTGAAAAACCGGAATGCCCATCTTCGGCAAAACTTCCTCTTTCTTTTTGTTGTCCACATTTCCCAGCAAAATCAGAGAAATCGTTTTTTCGTCGAATTCTGACCGTTCAAAGAAACGGGCTGTTTTTCCATTTTTCAGGATGACAAGCTGGTCAGAAAAGCGAATCAGCTGATAGAGAATGGGATTCCATACCACAAAAGTGATATTTCTGCCCTTCATTTTTTCGATTAGATCAAAAAGTTTCTCTGCTTCCCGAAAAGTCAGATCACTGCTGCGCAGATCCAGAAGGACCAGGCGTATCCCTCTCATATAAGCTTTGATCAGCTCGAACTGATACCTCTCCAGCCGGCTCATTGCAGTTACAGGAGTATGAATATCCAGCGAAAGGGAAAACTGATCAAAAAGTATCTGCAGTTTCTTTTCCATCTCCTCCATATGGATCAGAGAACGTTCTTGCCCCTCCCTCATCACAAACATGTTTTCAGCCAGGGAAAGTCCCTGAATCAGCTGAGAATATCCATTGATCTCCATCACGTTGGAGGCCAGCACTTCCGCCGCATCCGTCACTTCGATTTTCTTTTCATTAATATAAAAAATCCCATAATTCAGAATTTCTTTTCCCTGAAGAATCTTCCACAATTCTTCCATTTCTTTTTGTTCTGCGGAAATCATCCCACAGATTTGATTTTTATAAATCTGAAACTGTATTCCAGCCAGAATATCGTAACCGTTTACCGTATAAATACCATTTTCGATTCGCAGCAATTCATCCCTCATCCTGCTCCCTTCCTCTCCTGCTTTCAACGGATTATGCCTCGTCCACGGGCGTGATCGGCAGCGTCATTTTTACGTCCGTACCGACCCCTTCAGTACTGTAAACATACAGACCGTATTCATGACCGAACAGCAGCTTAATACGGCTGTTTACATTTATCAGAGCAATCCCTTTTTTCTTCTGTACCGCATTTCTTCCTCCCTCTGCATGAACCAGTTTCTGATTCAGCACCTCAACTGCATTCCAGGACATGCCCACACCGTCGTCAATCACATCGATAATCAGCCTTGTTTTGGTTCTCTGCAGCCGAATGCGAATGCTTCCTCTTTTATCCCGAACTTCAAGGCCGTGGTAAATGGCATTCTCCACAATAGGCTGCAGCACAAACCGCGGTATACAGATGGTTTCAAAATATTCCGGATCATCTTCCATATATTCCACCTTAAATTTCAATGATTCTCCAAACCGATACTTTTGTACAGTGATATAATCAGAAACATTACGGATCTCCTCCATTACCGTGGCGTATTGTTCCAGATTGGAAATGGAGTAAGCAAAATAGGCTGACAAAGCCTCCAAGGTATCGGAAATGTTTTCAAGTCCAGCCATTAAAGCGTCTCCCCGAATGGCATCAAGGGTATTATAGAGGAAATGGGGGCTGATCTGGTTCTGCAGGGCCAGATACTTGGACTGTTCCACCGAAATCCGGGCCATCTCCTTTTTATCCAGAAGAACCTCAAATTTAGCCAGGGCTATATCCAGATCCTGAGACATCTTATAAGGGAGGGAAAAAATTTCATCAAATAAAATACCTTTATTGAAATTTTCCAACACTCTTTTTACTTTCCAATAGGGTATTACCAGAAAACGATAGCTAAAGATCAGAAATGAAATCAATAAGATGCCCAGAATGAAAGTTAAAAAGCGAATACTGTTCATTGTTTTTGTGCTCCAAGAAGTCATGTGGGTAACACAAACCAATAAAAGAGTGCCTTCCAAAACTATAAACACTGCCGCCAGGCAGAGACAGAATATCAGTCGCCTTTCCACAGACCAATCTGTTTTTTTCAGTCTATTCACCGTTTACAGCCTCCATCTCATTTTTATTACATAAAATAAAGTTTCCGATATTCCTTCGGTTTCAGTCCGCTGTACTTTTTAAAAGCTCTGGAAAAATATTTATCATCCCGGTAGCCCACTATCTCTGCAATTTTAGAAACCGGCAAGTCCGTTTCCGTCAATAGCTTCTGTGATTCCTGCATCCGCATATCCGTCAGGTATTCGATAAATTTCTTCCCTGTCTCCTCTTTAAAAATCCGGGAAAAATAGGAAGCATTAAAACCGACTGCACTGCTGACGGTTTCCAGATCCATATCTTCTTCCCGAAAATGCTGTGCAATATATTCCTTAGCCTCCCGTATAGGTTTGCGGCTGATTTTTTCCTTTTTTTGTTCCAGCTTTTTAAATACAGTCTGAATATATTCCTTCAGGCTGTCGAACAGCTCCTGACAACTGTTGCTGTTTTCCAGTCTGAAAGAAAGAATCTCCTTTTCCTTTCCCAGCTTTTCCTTGGAAAACTGAATATCTATCCCAAGAAAAATGGTGGAAGCCAGTTCTTTGCTGAGGGTATAGTATCCAAAGCCTGACAACTTTCCATCGTTCCCCGCTTTCTGACTGATCTCATCCAGAATCAGGCAGGCCTCAAAAATGTCAAAACTCTCCAATACCTTCAGCAGCTTCTTTTTATAGGATTGGTAGGGCGCCAGTTCGAAAGAATCCATATAATTCTGGTACTCCACGATTCCATCGCTGTTTTTTACAATTCTTTCCCACAATGCCACTGCACAGTGCTGCATGGAACGGCTGAGCTGACTCATCTGTCCTACCAGTTCTCCTTTTCCCACAGTCACCTGGAGATGGAGACTTTGCTGTTTCATCAGTTCCCGGATATTGAAGATGAATCGATGCAGAACCGCATCCGTCTCAGAAAGATCCGCCTGTCGAAAGTTAAACACAGCGAGAAGAATATCGCCGTAAATCCCGCTGCAGCATACAATTTCCCGCTCTTGTGCAAGCTGTTCCAGGATCAGAGCTCCTTTTTTATAAAAAAAATCTCTCCGCTCTTCATATGAAATTTTTTCCCCCGGCACATCCGCTTTAACGGAAACACAAAGGAATCCATCTTTAGAAAAATCCCGGTGAAGCTTTTCCTGACAGTAAGAAAAGCTCAGCCAGGACGGATCTATATCTCCTTTCAACAGATGAACAGCAAAATCTTCCCTTAATTTTCTGGTTGTATCCTGAACATACTGTTTTAACACCTCGTGACTGCTCTTATTCTGAAGTTTTTCGATTCGTTCATTGATAATCCGTCCCAGAGCCGCCGCCAGTTCCTCTTTTTTGATCGGTTTCAGCAGATAATCATCGGCTCCATATTTGAGCGCGTCTCTGGCATACTCAAATTCCCGATACCCGCTGATAATAATAAAATGAATTTCCGGATCCTTCGTTTTTATCCGTTTGATAATATCAATTCCGCTGTACCCCGGCATACACACATCGGTGATGACTATATCAGGATGATCTTCTTCGATGCACTTAATGGCATCCATGCCGGTATGAACAGTTTTTATAATTTCCATGCCATATGATTTCCAGTCAATCAGATACTGCAGCAGTCTGCAGATCCCCTTTTCATCGTCAGCAATCAATACTTTTAACATAATTTTCTGTTCCTTTATTTTGCGCTGATAAAATTATACCTTAACGTTCATCATAAGTCCAATATATCTAACTTTTTTACATATAGGAAAAGGGAACTGCCACATACGCAGCTCCCTTTTGGAAAGAAAGTAAGAATTATTCTGCCTGATTCTGAGCAACGGCAAGACGTTTTGCCTTTGCATCCATCTGGCCACGAACAACGTCGATAAATACAGCAATGATAATAATTGCACCCAGTACGATCTGCTGCAGGTCAGAAGAAATACCCATCAGGTCACAGCCGTTGCGGATTACTGCAATCATCATGGCGCCAACCAGAGTCCCCCATACGTTGCCTTTACCGCCGAGGAATGATGCGCCGCCGATGATACATGCAGCGATGGCGTCCGTATCACCTTCCAGAGAAGCCAGCGGAACGGCGGAATTCAGACGTCCCATGTATACGATACCTGCCATGGCACAGAAGAAACCAGATGCCGCATAGCAGAAAATCTGAACACGGTCCGTATTAATTCCGGCCAGACGGGCCGCTTCACTGTTTCCGCCGAAGGAGAAGATCTTACGTCCAAGACCTGTCCTGGTCAGGAAAATATGCATAATAATGTAGACAACAATTACAAGAATGAAAGAAAAAGGAATTACGCCAACGGTTGCCGTTCCTGTAAAAGTTACGCCTTCCGGGAATCCAGCTACCGCTGTAGCTCCCGTGATTAAAAGTGCAAGACCGCGCAGTACATTTTTCATACCTAAAGTTGCAATAAAAGGATGAGGAAGATGCAGCTTGGTCAGCAAAATACCGTTAAACGCTCCGCAGAGAATACCCACCAGCAGACATGCCACAATCAGAACGAAGGAATTATTGATTCCAAACTTCTGCATAAGCACACCGGCACAACAGCTGGAAAATGCCAGCATAGATCCGGCGGAAAGGTCGATTCCTCCCAGCAGGATGACGCAGAGCATACCAACGGCCATCAGTGCTACAATCGGCGTCTGACGCAGTATGTTCATCAGGTTGTTAAAAGTTACAAACTGTCCCTTGGTGACGATTGCCAGGAAGATGCAGACTACGATAAGAGCCAGCAAAATTCCCATTTTTCCAATAATTGATTTTTTACCATTTCCACTCATGACAATGTACCTCCCCATGCCGCTTTCATAATTGATTCCTGATTGAAATACTCTGAATCACGATCCAGTTCACCCATGACTTTGCCTTCTCTCATGACGATAACACGATCGCTCATTCCAAGTATTTCCGGAAGTTCTGAGGAAACCATGATAACACATTTTCCTTCTCTGCATAGTTTGTTGATTACGTTGTAAACCTCGATTTTAGCTCCTACATCGATTCCCCTTGTCGGTTCATCAAAAATGTAGATATCGGCGTCCGTGTTTACCCATTTTGCAATAACCACTTTCTGCTGATTACCGCCGGACAGCGTACCCACCGGAGTCTGAAGCGTAGGCGTCTTGATCTTATACGTCTCAACGTTTTCTTTTCCTACGGAGTCATACTTTTTCTGATCCAGGAATCCGTGATGAGTATCTTTATCGATGGTTGCCAGAAACAGGTTGTTTTTTACCGATGCGTCAAGGATCAGCCCCTCGCCTTTTCTGTCTTCCGTAACAAATGCGATTCCATTGGAAATTGCGTCCTTGGGAGATTTGATTTCTACTTTCTTCCCTTTAATGTATACGTCTCCGCTGTCTTTGGGATCTGCTCCGAACAAAGCGCGCATAGTTTCTGTTCTTCCGGCGCCTACTAGACCGGAAAATCCAAGGACCTCGCCGGCATAGGCTTTAAAGCTCACATCCCGCAGAATGCCCACTGAATTAAAGTGTTCAATCCTGATGAATTCCTCGCCGCGGGTGGTTTTTTCTTTCGGAAACAGATTATCCAGCGTTCTTCCTACCATATCCGCAATCAGGCTTTCATTGGTAACTTCAGATACCGGTTTCGTACTGATATGAGATCCGTCCCGCATAACGGTAATGCAATCGCAGATTTCAAATATTTCTTCCAGTTTATGAGAAACGAAAATAATGGCGATTCCTTTCTCCTTCAGAATCCTGATCGTCTTCATCAACTGCTCCACTTCCTTGTTGGAAAGAGAGGAAGTAGGTTCATCCATGATAATCAGACGTGCTTCCGACAGAATAGATTTTCCGATCTCTACCATCTGCTGTACGCCGATTCCCAACTTTCCGCAGAGGGTGTGGGGATCAATGTCAATTCCAAGGGACTGCATAATCTCCCTTGCTTTTTTATGCATGTATGTATAGTCCAGAAGGAACCCTTTTTTCTTATAAAAATTAATAAAAAGATTGTCCGTAATGCTTAAATCGGGACAGATATTCAATTCCTGATAAATACATCCAATACCGTAATGTTTGGAAATATTGGGATTGGATAATTTCACTTCTTTTCCATCAATGATAATCTTACCTTTTTCCGGCTGATTTACTCCCGTAAATACTTTGATCAACGTGGATTTTCCTGCGCCGTTTTCTCCAATCAAGCCGTGAACTTCTCCTGTGCGGACCTGAAAGGACATATCATTTAGCGCAATGACACCAGGAAAGTACTTGGTAACATTTTGAAGCTCCATAATTAATTCGCCCATGATTTTCAACCGCCTTTCCTATTTTAATGATTACGTCCAGAGAGATATGCTCCCTGGACGTAATTGAAAAGTTTGTCTGCTGCTTTGCAATAAATCAGCGTTATTTATTCAGCGCTTCCAACTTTGCTTTCCAGATCAGCAATAAAGTCTGCTGCGTTTTCGCTGTTTACAACTTCCTGTCCGGAATCAATAACTTCGTCTACTTCTTCACCATTCATGATTTTGATTGCTGTTTCAACTCCAAGAACACCCATTTCATAAGGATGCTGTGCAGTTGTTCCCAGAACTTCTCCGCTCTCGACTTTCTCGGCTACCGGAAGTGTTCCGTCAAATCCATATACCAAAGTATCTTTTCCGGCTGCTTCCACTGCGTTGCAGGCGCCAGTTGCCATGGAGTCAGCAGTTGTAATAATCAGATCTACATCATCGTATTTCTGAAGCAGGTTTTCGCTGACACTCATACCTTTTTCCTCTGTGGAATCAGCAGCCTGAACTTCCAGAACTTCCACGCCTGTTTCTTCCAGACCGGCTACGATACCTGCTTCTCTGGCATCATGAGTAGCGTCACCAAGACGGCCTCTTAAAACGATGGCTTTTGCACCTTCACCAACCTGTTCGCCGGCCCACAGCGCTCCTTCTTTTGCAGCAGCTTCATTACCTGTTCCAATGAAGCACACCTTGTCTTCCAGAGAAGAATCCGTATCAACGGCGATGATCTTAATTCCTGCATCTACTGCATTCTGCAGCGCCGGAAGTACGGTTTCATCATTGGACGGCGCGATACAAAGAACATCTACACCGGCTGCAATCAATGTTTCAATATTTTCTACCTGTTTTGCCACATCACTTTCTGCATTGGGAGCGATGAATGTCAAATCCACTCCGTTCTCTTCAGCAGCCGCTTCAGCGCCTGCCTTAACCAGAATCCAGTACTGGTCAGCAAGAGATTTTACAACGAATCCTACCTTAATATTTTCGCCGCTTCCAGACCCTTCTTCTCCAGCGTCTTCTGCAGAAGCATCTTCTGCTGCTGCATCGGAAGAGGAAGCTTCTTCATTGCCTCCTCCGCCGCAGCCTACTAAAACAGAAGCGAAAAGAGTCATTGCGCATAATATACTTATAATTTTTTTCATACCTTTAACCTCCCGTTAACTTTCGTTCTCTTCTCTTTTTTGCGGTATCGCGATCACCACTATTAAAATATCATTTGTATTTATTTTTGAACACTCAAATTTTTTTCTAAAAGTGGATTTTTTTTACTTGTTTGGGTAAAACTTATAAATTTTCCTATATATTTCAAGATTATTATAATCATAATGACCAGGATAATCTCCGGCAGTCAGAAATCCTTTATGCATTCTGAGAAAACACCTCCGCTGACGGCCTTATCTTGACCTGTGGAGGAAGAAAAGAGTATAATTGAAAGGATTTATCACTGGGAGGAAAAAATATGATAGGAACTATCGTCAATACAGGAACTATTCTGGCAGGAAGTCTGCTGGGCAGCGCATTAAAAAAGGGAATTCATGAAAAGTATCAGGGCGCCTTATATACGGCAATGGGATTGGCCGCTGTGGGACTTGGCATCAATTCCATCGTATCCAATATGTCAAAAAGCGAATATCCTGTGCTTTTTATCGCCAGTCTGGCCATCGGCAGCCTGCTGGGGACTATCCTGGATATTGACGGAAAGTTTCAATCTCTGATGGGCCGTCTGGGAAAATCCGAGCTGGGAAAGGGTCTGTCCACCGGAATTCTTTTATATTGCATTGGAAGCCTTTCTATCCTTGGCCCCATGCAAAGCGCACTTTACGGCGATCACACTTATCTTTTTACCAATGCGACTCTGGATTTTGTAACTTCCACCGTTCTGGCGTCCACATACGGTATTGGAATGGCCCTGGCCGCGCCCATACTTTTCTGCTGGCAAGGTGCAATCTATCTTGGCGCTTCATATCTGCAAAATTTTCTGACAGACTCCCTAATGTCAGAGATAACCATTGTAGGCGGTTTTCTGATTGCGGCATCGGGATTGTCCATTTTAAATATTAAAGACTGCAAAACCCTGAACATGCTGCCGTCACTTTTGATTCCCATTGCCTTCTTTCTTATTCTGACAATTTTTTGAGCTGTCAAAAAAATCGAGCAGAAGGGATAACTTTCCCTTCTGCTCGATTTTATCTATATCCGCCGAACCCACGAACTCAAGGTATACATAATATTTTTATGTATACCTTCTGAAAATCTATTGATGCTCAGTCGAATAATAAGGAATGCAGATGTGGCTTCCCTGTTTCACCCTATCTCCTTTCAGGTGATTGATTTGTTTCACTTCTGCAATATACTCATTTATATCCGAGTATTCATCAGAAATATATTCTTCTGCAATACTCCAGAGACTGTCTCCTGTCTCCACATAATAGCTTTTATAATATTTATAAGTAATCCTGGAAAGATCACTCTCCGCATCGATTTTCCTTGCGCTGTTCTGTATGACGAAACAGGTGCAGAACAAAAAACATGCAAACATAGCGATCAGCTGGATTCTTCTTCTGTTTCGGGTATTTTTTCTCCTTTTCATCACGTTTTATCCCTCCCCGGTAAAGAAAACACACGACCTGTGTTTCATCTTTTGGCGACACAGGCATTTCCCTCTTTCGCTTAGTGATTCTTTACACTCGAAGCGTGGAAATGCCCATTCATGAACAAGTGTTCCAAACGTTTGTTCTGTATTATCATTATATATACGAACAGATGTTTTGTCAATAGATTTTTCGAACAAATATTCGGAATATACGTTTGCATGAAGGGATAATCTATGGTATGATAAACGTAGTATATACATGGAGGTATCTTTATGACCTACGGAAAAATCAGTAAAAAGCAGCAGGAAATTCTGGATTATATAAAAAATGAAATTGTATCCCGGGGATATCCGCCTTCCGTACGGGAAATCTGCGAGGCAGTGCAGCTTAAATCCACTTCCTCCGTTCACTCCCATTTGGCTTCCCTGGAAAGGAACGGATACATCCGGCGGGATCCCACTAAGCCCCGGGCAATTGAAATTCTGGACGATGTGTTTAACGCAGCCCGCTGTGATATGGTAAGCGTTCCTATTGTGGGCCGCGTCGCTGCCGGCGAACCAATCCTGGCAGAAGAAAATATTGAGTCCTATTTTCCCATTCCAGCGGAACATATGCCCAATTCCGACGCTTTCATCCTGGAAGTACATGGCGAAAGCATGATCAACGCCGGTATCTTCGACGGCGATTACGTACTGGTGCAGAGTCAGAGCACCGCTGAAAATGGAAATATGGTGGTTGCCATGATCGATGATTCCGCAACAGTTAAGACCTTCTATAAAGAAAACGGCCATTTTCGCCTTCAGCCGGAAAATGACTCCATGGATCCCATCATTGCCGGAAACGATCTTCAGATTCTGGGAAAAGTAATTGGCGTCATGCGTTTTATAGATCATTAACATCCATAGGAAAATGCCCCAATGATAAGAATCAAAGGGGCATTTCCTTATTTCACTGTATTTTTTTTCAGACAGGCAGGAATCCCTCCCGCCTCATCTCTGTGATGTGCCACGCAGGCGCAGCATTTTCCGTGGTTTTCGCATCCTGGATATGTACAGACACAGGGCCGTGTATTGCTGCACGTTCCTTCCTCTTTCATTTTATCCTCCTCCTTCCCTGAACAGTTCTTATTTTGTCCATTTGAACTTATCCTTCCCGGCTCCCAGTTCAAAATGATACTTGACTATTCCCAGATCCACTTTCGAATAAAATCCTCCCGTAGCCCGGGCTTTGACCTGATTTCCATTTCCCGTGATTAAAAATTTCTGCTGGTTCATGGCCGTAGGCGCCAGGGCAGCCATATCCATGCCTTTTTTGAACCATTCGGGCATGTCGCCCTGGTATTTACAAAGATCATCCATGGGCTTGCTTTTATGGGCCGTTCCCTGGTTTTCACCGTAACCCAGAGCCAGCACGCATACCAGCTTCTCTCCCGGATTTATCCTGCAGCGGCTTTTCCGTTTACTGAAAGTCAATGCCACCCAGCAGGTATTGAGTCCCGCCTGCTGGGCCGCCAGCGCGATTTTTTCTCCATAATATCCGACTTTTTCATCCAAATCCGCGCTCTTTTGCCCAACTAAGGCAATATAATTGCTGACGCCGGAAAATTTGCCGTAATGGGCCATAATTCCGTCGAAAGCTTTAGGTTCGTCGTTCACAATCTGAATGTGAAGGCCGCTTTCGCGGTTGCATTCAGCAATTACTTCCTGCAGTTTCTCCTTTATTTCTTCTGATAATGGTATATTTTGATATTTTCTTACAGAATGCCGGTTTTCTGCTGCTTCAATTAAATTCATTTTTCTGCCTCCTCTTCTTCAACACGCCCGGGATAACCTGCTTTTGACGCCTGCAGTACCAGATCGTAAATGTTATTCATCAATCCGGTCAGCTTTCCCCATTCCGTCTTATCTGCATTAATGTAGTAAAAATTCATGGTACCCTTTCGGTATACGGATATAATTTTTGCTTTTTTCAAAACCTGCAGATGATGGGAAACGGCTGGACGCGAAAGACTTACCTGTTTAGAGATCTCCCCTACGCGCATACCTGTCTGTTCATTTTCCAGCAGGGTAAGGATAATCTGCTGACGGATCTCATCTCCCAGCGCCAGGATTGCTTTCCTGCAGTCTCTGAACTGTTTTGCCAGCTCCAAGCGATTTTTGATGCATTCGCTCATTTTTCATCTCCTGTTTAAACTTTTGAACCATTATATCATAATATACGGCTAAATAATCAATGGTAAAGAAAATCAAGACAAAAGAAAAAACCGGTATCCCCATAAACGATACCGGCTTTTCACCATTTACTCCGATTCTTTCTCATTTAAATCAGCCAGACTGACTGACTGTCCATCCCGCCAGATCCGTTCCAGATCATAGAACAGCCGGTTCTCCTCATCAAAGATGTGAAGCACAAGATCACCGTAATCCATCAAAATCCAGTTTGCATTCTGATAACCTTCGATCTGTTTCGGATGATAGCCGGCTCTTCCCAGAACTTCTTCTGCATTATCCGCCATCGCCTGAACCTGATTGCGGTTTGTTCCGCTGGCGATGATAAAATAATCAGCCAAAATGGACACTTTTTCAATATCGATCACTTTGATATCCACAGCCTTTTTATCTTCCAGCGCTGCGCACGCCAGACGGGCCATTTTTTTTCCATTGCTCATATTATTCTCCTCTATTTCTGATTGTGAAGATTGCAGTAATAGGCAAAGGCGCTTTCCGTCGCCGGATCAATTTCCTTTCCGCCGTTCTTTAAATACTGGAGAGTATCCGAAAGTATCATATACATTGCTTCATCCAAATCATAAAAAGACTTTTCCCGTACCTGATCCAGCCGCGGAGCTTTCGTTCTGCCAGGTTCGATATAATCGGCAATATAGATAATCTTATCCAGTTCCGTCATGGCGGCTTTCCCGGTCGTATGCCAGGTAATGGCATCCAGGATTTCCCTGTCCTGAATTCTATATTTCTTTTTTGCAATCCACGCTCCCAGTTTAGCGTGAAGGATAAAGGGGTGCCGCATTTCATAGTCCGACATAGCAATCCCATTTTTGATGCACAGTTTCAGTTTTTTTTGATCCGGCATGCATTTGGCGCAGTCGTGGAGGAGTCCGGCCGTCTGACACTTTTCCAGATCACAGCCATGAGCCATTCCCAGACATGCCGCCGTATACATAACGCCCCTGGTGTGAACCATGCGGTCATGATCCATATGATTTTTCAGCTTTTTTTCTATTTTTTTTAAGTCGTAATTGGAATGTGCCATAGTACCCTCTCATTTTATTGATATATCTGATTTTCCTGAATAAAATCAATCACACAATCCGGAACGTAATACTTTATCGTTCTTTTTTCCTCAATCCAGGCACGAAGCATCTGGGAAGAAATATCAATATTCAGACTGTCCAGCTTTAAGAACTCTCCTCCATATTTCACAGACAGCCGCTGCATTTCGTAATCCAGACTTTCATCTTCCGTGTGATCCCTGGTAGCTACCACTATTTTGGCCGCTTTGCAGATACGCTCCGGTTCCTTCCAGGTATCAAAATTATACAGGGAGTCCGCCCCAATGATGAAGAAATAATCCGCCTTTTCCTGTTCCTGTCTCATTCGCTCCAATGTACGGTAAGTATAGGTATAACCATCTTCGTTCATCTCAATCAGAGACAGCTCAAAATGATCGTTTCCATCAATCGCCCGGCGAACCATTTCCACACGTTCCTCATCCGTGGCCCGTCCTTTTCTGTTCTTTTTATGGGGTGGATTGCCTGCCGGCATGAACAGCACTTTATCCAGGTGAAACTGCTCATATGCGGTTTCGCCAAGAATCAGATGACCAATGTGAATGGGATCAAAAGTACCTCCCATAATTCCGATTCTCGGCTTATCTTTCCCTTTCAATCCTTTTTTCTCCGCGGTAATTCAATTTTTTTCTTATCTCCCTTACCTTCCCGGTAAAGAACAATTTTCTTTCCGATGACCTGGACCACTTCAGAATGTGTTCTCTGCGCAAGTATCTCTGCGATGGCCCGGGGATCGTCCATACAGTTTTTCAATACGCTGACTTTGATCAGCTCTCGCGCCTCCAGCGCTTCTTCTACCGAGGCGGTGACCTCCGGCGTGAGACTTGACTTTCCGATCTGAAGGATGGGATCTTCTGTCATCGCCAGTCCTTTTAAATATGCTCTTTGTTTACTTGTCATACCTGCTCCTGCCTTAGTGATAATAATCAAATTCCAGTCCGTACATCCGTACGGTATCTCCTTCAGCGATTCCGGCTTTTTCCAGATCATCCAGAATCCCCGTATCTTTCAGAAACTTCTGGAAAAATGCAAAGCCTTTTTCGGATTCCAGATTGGTATAGCCAAGCATTTTCTCGATTCTTGGCCCCTCCACGATGAACACATGCTCATCTTCGCTGGAACGTTCCACTGTATAGGGAAGATTCTCCCGAATCAGAACATCCTCCGGGAAAAATTCCTGTTCAAAAACCACCGGTTTCTCATCCATGGAATCCAGCATATTCTGCACATGGTACAAAAGTTCCTTCAGCCCCTTCCCGCTGACTGCTGAAATGGGAAATACCGAAATCCCTTTTGGTTCAAACTCTTTTTTCAGACGCTCCACCGGATCCTCATCTTCCGTATACAGGGCGTCGGTTTTATTTGCTGCAATCACCTGAGGCCGCTCTGCCAGCTGGGGATTATAAGCTTTCAGCTCATCCGTGATCTTATAATAATCCTCAATGGGATCACGCCCCTCCGTGGAAGCTGCGTCCAGCACATGGATGATCACCTTTGTCCGCTCCACATGGCGAAGGAATTCATGACCAAGTCCCACTCCCTGAGACGCCCCTTCAATCAGCCCTGGGATATCTGCAATTACAAAACCGCGGCATCCTTCCAGATCCACCACACCCAGATTGGGATTGATTGTGGTAAAATGATAATTTGCAATTTTAGGATCTGCATTGGTTACTCTGGAAAGAAGGGTGGATTTTCCCACGTTGGGAAAACCGACCAGTCCCACGTCGGCGATTACCTTCAGTTCCAGAAAAACTTCCAGCTCCTGAGCCGGCTGTCCCGGCTGGGCATATTTGGGCGCCTGCATGGTGGAGGTGGCATAATGCATATTGCCGTTTCCGCCCCGGCCTCCCCGCAGTATTACCTGGCGTCTGTTTGTTCCGGACATATCGGCAATTACTTTTCTGCTCTCCGCATCCATAATCACCGTTCCCTCCGGAACCTTCAGCACCAGATCGGATCCATTCTTCCCGTGGCACCTTCTTTTTTTGCCCTCTTCTCCATTCTCTGCAGAAAATTTCCGTTTATGCCGATAATCTGACAATGTATTTAATCCTTCATCCACCTGGAAAATTACGTCGCCCCCTTTTCCGCCGTCACCGCCGTCGGGACCGCCGTTGGGGACATAAAGCTCACGGCGGAAGCTCACGTGGCCGTCGCCTCCCTTTCCGGAGCGGATGATAATTTTTGCTCTGTCCGCAAACATAACTTACCTCTGCTATCTTTTTTATGAATAAAAGGCTTCAAACCGATGTGATTTGAAGCCTTCCCATTTACTCTGATACCGGAACGATAGAAACCTGTTTCTTATCTCTTCCTTTTCTCTGGAATCTTACAATACCGTCTGTCAATGCAAACAGAGTATCGTCTTTACCGCGTCCCACATTCACACCAGGATGAATTTTGGTTCCACGCTGTCTGTAAAGAATGTTTCCTGCTTTTACAAACTGTCCGTCTGCTCTTTTTGCGCCCAGACGTTTGGACTCGGAATCTCTGCCGTTTTTGGTAGAACCAACACCTTTTTTATGTGCAAATAACTGAAGGTTCATTGTTAACATGTTCTTACACCTCCTCGGATGTTATTTCTAAAAAATTGCGTCCATAATTTTCCTGAATCGTTTTCAATCCCAAAATCAGTGAATCCATCAAAAGTTTCGTCTTTTCACTGACGGTATCCGTAAAACGAAGGGAAAGAAATCCATCGCCCTGTTCCCCGGAAAAATCATCTTCCGTAAACTTTTCGATGGAATTGACGGTATTAATCATCAGCGCTGATACAGCGGCGCAGACAATATCGCTGCCTTCTTCGCCATAACCTGCATGTCCCTTTGATTCGATACCGACATAATCACCACATTTTACAAGAACTGTGACATTAACCATTGATCTTTTCGATTTTTACTTTTGTGAACTGCTGTCTGTGACCGTTCTTGTTGTGATATCCAGTTTTTCTTTTATACTTGTAGATAACAACTTTTTTTGCTTTTCCATGCTCAATAACGGAAGCAGTTACACTGGCGTTGGCTACGTCTGCTCCAACTTTCAGTCCGTCGTTGCTTACTGCAAGTACATCATCAAATGTAACAGTCTCTCCAGCTTCTGCTCCAAGTTTTTCAACTCTAATGATATCGCCTTCGGCTACTTTGTACTGTTTACCACCTGTTGCAATAATTGCGTACATATGGCACCTCCTATTATCATTACTCGCCAGATATGGTGGTTTCCTCTCCAGAAACACTTAAACCTCTCTGTGCGGCACACTCAATGATAATACCATGTCGAAAATCATTCGTCAAGTTTTTCCATCCACTAATATGAAATTTTTTTCGAGCAGGCGATGGCAAGGGCTCCGGGCCCGATATGACAGGCTACGCTGAGGGAAAGGGCATTCACGACGATCTCTCCAAACCCGGGAAACATCTCTGAAATTTCTCTGGCAAAAATAAGCGCTTCCCCTTCGTTGGCCGTATGTGCCACGGCCAAATGTATCTCTTTTCTTTCAGCAGCCTCTTTAAACCGGGTATCAAAGTCTTTCTTCATGGCTTCCAGCATGGTTCTTTTTGCCTGTTTCTGTCCTCGGACTTTCGCATAAGCGTCCAGCCGTTCCCCCTGAATCTGAAGAACCGGCTTTAAATTCAGGACAGTTCCGATCATAGCGGCGGCAGGAGTAATTCTGCCCCCTTTTTTCAGATATTTCAGCGTATCTACCATAATATAGATGCTGGACTCAAATTTTTCCCGTTCCAGAATTTCCTTAATCTCTTTTCCGCTTTTTCCGGCCTGAACCAATTCTGCAGCATCGAAAACAGACTGTCTCTGGGTTACAGAGATCCGTTGATTGTTGACCACCCACACGCGGTCATGGAATTGTCTGGAAAGGGCCATGGCCGTTTCACAGGAATTACTCAATCCGCTGGACATGGGGATATGGACGATTTCCTCATACTCTTTTAAAAGGCTTTCCCACAGTTCAATTACATCCGCCGGAGACGGCTGTGAGGTGGAAACGTCTGCCCCCTCTTCCAGTTTCCGGTAAAATTCGCCCTGGGACAGATCAATATCTTCAAAGTGTTGTACATCATTGATAAAAAATGGCATGGGCAGTACCCGTATCCCCATCTGCACTGCCTCCTGCTGGGTAATGCCGCTGTTGCTGTCGGTCACAATTATAATTTTACTCATCTTCACAGCCCTCCTTGCCATGTTTCAGATCTTTTATCTGCTCATCCAGTGATTTGCGCATTTTTTTTCGGGTGACTTCTGTAATCTGCAGCCGGGTCATATCTACGACCTGAGCGCCTATGGGATCCTTCCGCAGATAAGACGCCAATACATGCAGCAGCTCTTCCCGATGATCCGGATTATCCATATTAATAAAATCAATAAGAATAATACCATATAAATTCCGCAGGCGCAATTGGCGGGCAATCTCTTTTGCCGCCTCAAGATTAATTTTCCGATAGGTTTCGGAAGCTTTCCTTCTCGCCGCATATTTTCCAGTGTTTACGTCCACTGCGACAAAAGCTTCCGTCTGTTGTATTACCAGAAATCCGCCGCTTTTCAGCCACACTTTTTCCTTTTCTGCTTCCGAAAGAGCGCTTTCCAGTGAGTAAAGTTTGTAAAGGGGAAGCAGCCGGTCCTCATACCACTGTACTTTTTCCAATGATTCCGGGCAGCATTCCCTGTAATAAGTTAAAATATTTTCATAGATCTGCGGAATGTCTGTCACAACCTTCTGAAGCTCTGCGTCTTTAATATCTCTGATGGCTGGAAGATAAAAGGGCTGGGCCTCTTCCAGAAGCGAATAACAGGTTCTGGTCTTTCCCTTTTTCCCGATGGTTTCCATCCGCCGGTACAGATATAAAATCTCTTCCTCAAGTTCTTCTTTTGTCGCCTCCGCAGCATTTGTCCGAACGATAATTCCCCAATCTTTCCGCATCATCGGGGAAACCCAGCTTTTCAAACGCTTTCTATCCTGCTGGTCCAGCTTGGCAGACACCCCAAGACCAGGCTTTTCTGAAGTAAGCACCATGTACTTTCCGGATAAATTCAGATTGGAAGTTACTTTGGGAACCTTGGTCTTCAACGCCTCCTGACAAACCTGTACCACAATCTCATCGCCGGGCCGCAATCCGGCCTTTTCCTCCAGAGAATAATAGCAGGGCATATCCGGCTGTATCTTCACAAAGGCGCCTTTAATCTCCGGAAGCACTTTTTCCACCATGCCTATATAAATGTTGCCAAGCAAAGAAGGCGATGATACGGGATGCAGCTGCAGTTCCACTATGGCATCATCTTCCAGCACTGCCATAACGAGACAGGCCTTTCCAAACAGGCGCATTTTGGTAATGACAATTTTTTTATTCAATGATCTCTCCCAGACTTTCCAGCGTCACCAGCTTCCGCTTTTTCTCACTTCCAACATCTGCGTAAATCTCCTGACGATGAATCATCCAGGCAAAGGGAAGGATCTCTTCTCCCATATACCGGTAAAAGGCTTCCATCACCAGATCCGGCTTCAGATTTTTTGCGCTCCCGCTCTGAAGCTGCATAAACAGTCTCTGATCCACTGCTTCAAAGCGATAGATCATTGGCCGTATATCTGTCTCCTCCACACTTCGCTTTGTTTTTTTCAGCATAACCACGGAAGGCTGGGCCATAAATGCGGAAATCAATTTTTTATAATCCTGTTTCGGCTCCATTCCCGGACGAAAATCCACATAATAGTCAGCGGCGGCCACCAAAGACATTCCTTTGCTTTTTTTATCATCGGGAATCTTCCTTACGCTTAAAACCCGCACGCCTTCCACCATAACACTGTTGAACAGCCGTCCCATCTCCGCCGTCGACATAGGGGTATTGATTTCCAGATCGAAATATTCCCCGCTGCTGGTCATCCCTACTCCCAGCGGATAGGCAAAGGACATAATCATATGAGGACTGAACCCTTCAGAAAAAGCCACATCAATGCCGGCACGGCGGATAGCTTTTTGAAAATACCGCATCATATCCAGGTGTCCCACGTACTTCATTACGCCGGTTTTCTCGAATTTAATTCTTACTTTCAACACATACACCTCCCTGCAAAACTGCTGCACCGCATCCGGAACACTGCATCCGGCAGTTCGGCGTTACTTCTCCCGCGGCCGCCCGTTCCCATTCCTTCCGCAGGAAACTTTTGGTCACTTTTGCATCGATAAAATCCCAGGGGAACAGCTCTTCCTCTGTCCGTTCCCTCATGGTATAAAAATCAGGATCTATCCCTTCCATGGAAAATGCCTGTTTCCAGCATTCATAGTCAAAATATTCGCTCCAGGCGTCAAAAACAGCCCCGTTTTTGTAAGCTCTCTCGATTACCCGGGCCACTCTTCTGTCCCCTCTGGCCAGGATGCCTTCTAAAATTGTAACATCCGCTTCATGCCAGTTATACCGGATACTTTTCTGGTTCAACTGTTCCCGGATTTCGTTTCTGACCGTATTGGCTCTGGAAAGGTATTCCTCCTCGGGACACATGGAAGCCCATTGAAAGGGGGTAAAGGGTTTGGGGACGAAAAACGAAGTACTGACCGTAATCTGACACTTCCCTTTTCTTCTTTCCTTCGGAATCTCATAATACTTTCTGGCAACCTTTTCCGCCAGATGAGCAATAGCTTTCTGATCTTCCCTGGTCTCTGTGGGAAGTCCCAGCATAAAATAGAGTTTTACCTTGGTCCAGCCTCCGGCAAAAGCTTTTTCCGCTCCTTCCAGAATCTCCTCCTCGGTAAGCCCCTTGTTGATCACGTCCCGAAGCCTCTGGGTACCTGCTTCCGGTGCAAAAGTCAGCGAACTTTTCTTCACATCCTGTACTTTACTCATGACGTCCAGAGAAAAAGAATCGATTCTAAGAGACGGAAGAGAAATGTTCACGCCTGTTTTTTTGCATTCTTCAAGCAAAAAATCCATCAGCTCGGGAAGTTTGGAATAATCGCTGGAACTTAAGGAACTTAAAGATATTTCCTCATGACCGGTACCTTTTAAAATCTCTTTCGCCAGTTCTTTCAGCGTTTCAAGACTTCGCTCTCTCACCGGCCGGTAAATCATTCCCGCCTGGCAGAACCGGCATCCGCGGATACATCCCCGCTGAATTTCCAGTACCGCCCGATCCTGAGTTGCCTTGATAAAAGGAACCACCGGTTTTTTCGGGTAATACGTATGAGACATATCCATTACCGCCTGTTTTTCAATTTTTACCGGAATTCCCTCTTCCAGAGGGGCAAAAGATGCCAGAGTACCGTCTTCATGATAAGCGGCTTCATAAAACTGAGGCACATAAATTCCCGGTATGCAGGCGGCTTTTTTTAAAAACTCTTTCCGGTCATAGCCCTCTTTTTTACATTTTTTATAAAGATCCATCAGCGCAAAGTAAACTGTCTCACCTTCTCCTATGTAGAACATATCAAAAAAAGGCGCCAGCGGCTCCGGATTATAAGCGCAGGGACCGCCCCCGATCACCAGAGGATCATCATTCCCTCGGTCCTCTGCATGGAGGGGAATTTTTGACAGATCAAGAATCTGCAGGATGTTGGTGTAACACATTTCATACTGGATGGTGATTCCCAGAAAATCAAACTTCCGGATTTCCTCCTGGGACTCCAGGGCAAACAAAGGAATTTCTCTTTCCCGCATCATCTGATCCAGATCCGGCCAGGGAGAATAAACCCTTTCACACCAGATATCCTCCCGCTGATTAAACATATCATAGAGAATCTGGATGCCCAGGTGGGACATGCCGATCTCATAGACGTCCGGGAAGCACATCGCAAAACGTACGTTCACCTTTTTAGGATCCTTCATAACCGCGTTTACCTCGCCTCCGATATAGCGGGCCGGTTTATCTATTTGCAACAAAATTTCATCATTTAAAGCAAGTTTTCTCATCATAAACACCTGTTTCTTTGTACAATTTATTTAACTTTAATTCACAGCAGACCTAATACACAAAAATTTCGTCAAATACCCATCCTGATGCCGGCATGCTTTGCCCATATCGTATACGAATATAAATCGTTTCCGATGAAAAGTCAAATATTTAAATCCTAATATTTCTGAGGTCTGGCTTTCTGTAAAGCAGAGGCTTGATCCTGGAATATAAAAAAATTGATGGTTTGTACAAATTGTACTATACGCACTTTGATCTGTCAAAATATTGTTGCGTATTATTATGAAAGATAGGCGTTTTATGGTATTTCTTTAGATAAAGCCAAATAAATAATTTTTTGACTTATATCCTTTCAACAGTCAAAACTTAATTTTTCAATCCGGTAATTACCGCCAGTTTTAAAACAAAATATAGATGAGCAACAGCATTGCCGGAACAAAAAATCAAAGGCAACCAAAACGTACATTTTATGTCAGCATCTGTTGGTAGAAATCCGTCAGGTACACGGTATAATAATGGCAAGGAGGTTGGAAATACATGAAAAAACAAACAAACCTGATTTCTCAAAATTTGTCTGCACTTCGGCAGTATCACAAATATTCCCAGGAAGAGGTAGCTGAAAAAGTCGGCGTGACAAGGCAGGCTGTGGCAAAATGGGAATCCGGCGAGACTGTTCCGGACATTCTCAACTGTGACGCCCTGGCAGAACTCTACGATGTTTCTGTGGATGCTCTGATACATTATGATCAGAAAGAAACCCATATGCCCATCCCGCCAAAAGGCAAACACTTCTTTGGTACAGTCAAAATGGGAGATCGTGGGCAGATCGTTCTCCCGAAAAAAGCCCGGGATCTTTTTCAGATCAGGCCAGGCGATCTTCTTGTCGTCCTGGGCGATGAAAAACCGGGAAGCGCAGGGATAGCTCTGATTCCCGGTGATATGATTCTTCATAACATTGCCGTTCTCCGCGATATGTTAAACGATGAAAAGGAGGATCCACAATGACTGAACTCTTACAGGTAGAACACCTGCAAAAGCAATATCCGGGATTTACTCTGCAGGATATTTCCTTTTCCATAAAACCCGGACGAATTATGGGCCTGATCGGAAAAAATGGCGCAGGAAAAAGTACCGCCTTAAAATCCATTTTAAATATGGTGCGTCCGGATTCCGGATCTGTAACTATGCTGGGAAAGGATTTTTATCAGAATGAGGAAAAGTGCAAACAGAGTATTGGCGTCGTATTCGGCGGGATCGATTTTTATCCTTTGAAAAAACTATCCGTTATTACTGCTGTCACCCGACGCTTTTATAAGGAGTGGGATCAGGACCGGTATGAGAAATATCTTTCTCAGTTTGCTCTGGACGAGAACAAACAGTTCCGGTCCCTATCCAATGGAATGAAGGTAAAATATCTGCTGGCATTGGCGTTGTCCCATAATGCCCGGCTTTATCTTCTGGATGAGCCTACATCCGGTCTTGATCCGGTTTCCCGGGATGAAATCCTTCATATTTTCACCCGCATTGTAAAAGATGGAAAACGATCGATTTTATTTTCCACTCATATTACTTCCGATTTGGACCGATGCGCTGACGATATTACTTATATTCAAAACGGTGTTGTACTGAAAAGCACAGACAGGGCGACTTTCCTGCGTTCATTCGAACACTTAAAAACACCCGAAGATACGCAGCCGCTTACTTTGGAAGAAATTATGCTGCGCACAGAAAGGAGAACTCTTAATGAAAATGCTCTATAAAGAATTATTTCTTGCCGCTCATCCCACCTCCATTGTCTTCTCGTTTTTGGGCTGTTTGGTCATTGTGCCAGCCTATCCTTACACGGTTATCTTCATGTTTGGATGCCTGGCTCCATATTTTTCACTTCTCTATACCAGAGAAACCAACGACGCCTGGTACACTGCCATTCTTCCAGTAGCCAAAAAAGAAATCATCAAAGGAAAATGCCAGATGGTTCTCTTCCTGCAGGTGTTTCAACTGGCAGTCTCTATTCCCTGTGTTATTCTGCGGAGAATTCTCGAAATTCAGAACAATCCTGTGGGAATTGACGCCACCATAGCCTGGTACGGATTTGGCCTGATGATCTATGGAGCCTTTGATCTGGTATTCTTCCCCGCCTACTACAGGAATGGTTATAAAGCCGGCAAGGCTTTTATCATTGCTTCTGTTCCCATGCTTCTGTTGATGATTGCTGTAGAAGGAGCTGTCCGTTTTCCCAGCCTCTCCTGGCTGGACAGCTATGCTGTACCAGATCTTATGCGACAGATCCCAATCCTTGTTCTTGGAATCCTGTGCTACACTCTTGTGCTCTTTTGGGCGTACCGGATTTCTGTCAGATTCTTCCAAAAAGTCGATTTATAGAATCTGGTATAAGTGTGAAAAAATCTCAGAGAAGCAGAAATCCTTCACTTTCTGCTGTCGCTAACATCAACGAGGAGGTGCTGCCATGAAATATTCAACAAGAGTCAGCGACGCCGTCCATATCCTGGCCTTTATCGTCCTGGATCCAAAAGGTTCATTGTCCAGCGACAGCATCGCAAAAAGCATCCGCACAAATCCAGGATGCGTTCGCCAGCTTATGTCCTCTTTGCGAAAAGCTGCTCTTCTTTTCTGAAAAAAACAGGTTATGCAGTGTTTTATACATAGCCTGTTTGATATCTTTTTTATATTAAACATTCATATCAGCATGTTCCATATTTTCATCTCAGTACCTGCTTTCCACCATCTTATACAATCAGATTCACCGCAAGACCCGTCAGGAAAGAAAATGCCATAACAAAGCCAATATAAAATACAAAGTTTTTCAATCCTAATATGATCTTTAGAGCGCCTAGATTTGTAATTTTCGTAGACGGACCGGTGATCATAAACGCTGCCGCACTGCCCATACTCATCCCGTCCATGAGCCATGCCTGAAGCAGTGGGATCGTTCCGCCTCCGCAGGCATAGAGAGGAACCCCCACTGTGGCCGCCATCAGCACGCCAAAGGCTTCGTTCCCTCCAAATACCGCTGTCATCAGATCCTCGGGCACATACCGCTGAAACAGTGCAGACAGCAGAACACCAATCAGAAAATACGGACCGGTAGCCCGAATATTCCGTCCTATATTTTTCAGCAGACGAAACAAAAGATTGGGGTCTGTGTCGCGGCTTGCCGGCTCATTAAAGCTGTCAAAATAAAAAAAGGGCTTTTCTTTCTTGAAGATCCAGATCAGCAGTCCTGCGGCAACCCCGCAAAGAAAGCAGGACACGATCCGTACCGCCAGAGCGGTTGCCCCCAAAGCAGTGCTGTAAATGATCAGCTGAGGGTTGAGCAGAATCGAACACATCATAAAAGAAGCCAGCCATTCATCCCTCATTCCGCTTCTGGAAAAAGAGGCAGCCAGAGGAATTGTACCGTACATGCACAGCGGAGAAGCAATTCCCAGAAGACTTGCCGGCACAATTCCAATCAGTCCCATTTTTCTCTGATTCATGGCCCGAAGCAGATTATGAATTTTATCCTTTAGAAAGACAGAGATACAGGAACCCAGCAGAATACCGATTGCCCAATAGCCGAAAATCTGACGGAACTGCACATCAAAATAGTACCAGATATAGACGAACTCCCTGTGCAGGACATCAATCATCTCATTCATCGATGCTTACCATCTGATATGTCCTGCTTCCCAGGCCAATATCCTCTCCATGCTCCAGCACATGGACTGCATTGCGGGACTCCATACGATTGATAAGAGATTCCGTGTCATCCTGAGAGGCGTACACCAGATCCACACAGGCCTGATCCAACGCCACCGGGTCTGCAGACGCCAGAATTCCAATATCATGCATATCCGGTTCTTCCGGGTTTCCATCGCAGTCGCAGTCAACGGACAGATGATTCATAACGCTGACATAGAGGATATTTCCATCCAGGGCATCTACCACAGATTTCCCTGCTTCCGCCATACTCTCGGTAAATGGATCCTGTTCGCCGCCCCATGGGCTGGTGTGGCTTTCCCCCGCTGTGTGGATCAGGCACTTCCCCTCCTGAGAGGCCATGCCGATGGAAATATTTTTGATTGCTCCTCCAAATCCTGCCATGGCATGCCCCTTAAAATGAGAAAGTACCAGATATCCGTCATATTCTGGGAAATGAGCTCCCACAAGATTTTCCGTAAGCTGTGTTCCGCCTTCCACCGGCAGGCTGACGGAACCATCCTCGTCCAGCACCACAAAATCTCCAATCTCTGTAAATCCGTGATCCTCAGCCACCTGATAGTGCATGGCGGTACTGGAACGCTGACCGCCGTAAGCCGTGTTGTTCTCCACGATGGTTCCATTCACCTGATGTACCAGATCTGCAATCAGCTCCGGATCCAGATAGTTGCTGGCAGGCGGCTCCCCGGTGGAAAGCTTTACCGCAGTATTCTCACCGGTCAGTTCTTCTTCCAGGGCATTATAAACCTCTACCATAGCCTCCGGACTGATATCAGAGGTGTAATAAACAACGGCGTCCGAAGTTTCATTCTGATGCTCCAACGAGGCAAGGGCAATGCTCTCACCGCCGTTTGTCAGAATACTTTCACCTGAAGCCGCATCTTGGGCAGTTTCTGAGACCTCCGCATTGGATTCTTCTTTCGGCGGTGTAGTCTCTGGCGCAGCCTCTTCCTTTCCGCACCCTGCCAGCAAAGAACCCAGCAGAGTAATTCCCAACATCAGGCAGAATATTTTTTTCCTCATTTCTAAACGGTCCCTCCTGCACTATCTTCTTTTCTATTTCAATGCTTCGCCGTCCTTAAAGGCATTTCCCACCTTTTCCCCCAGTTTATAATAGCCGCGATGTACCGTATCAAAGATAATGGGGTGGAACAAATCCAGACTGATTTCTCCGTCTTCTCCAAGGACGCTTTCGCTGACGCTTACGTTTTTGATCCGTCCCAGATACTTGCTTTCGCCAATCACTTCCTCCAGTTCGCATTCCAACGTTACCGGAAGTTCATTAATAATCGGTGCGTTGACAAAACTGCTTTTCGTTGTTGTAAAACCGGCCTTTTCCATTTTTTCAGGTTCCTTGCTTCCAGAGACAAGCCCTACATAATCGCATGCCATCATATGTTCCACATCCGCTGCACTCACGGTAAAGGCCTTTGTTTTAAGCATGTTTTCTGTAGTTTTATGATGGGAAAGATCAATGATAATTTCATCATATCCAACAATACCGCCCCATGCGGCGTTCATTGCATTTGCTTTCCCATTTTCATCGTAGGTTCCAATGATCAGAACCGGCTGTGGAAAAAGAAGCGGCAATGCTCCCAAATTCTTTCTTGCTGACATAAATTTATCCTCCTTTTTTATCCCTTTGTTTTTTCACTTTTCAAAAGGCAATCGCAAAATCAGTCTTCCCCGCTGAAAAATCCTGCAGATCATATTTGATACAGTCAAGGTTATAGATCAACTGATACCAGGTGGTAACAGATCCAAGGGAGAAACCGCCAAAAGCCCGGTGTTCTCTGGAATCTCGAAATCCTTCTGCTGCCGCCTCCTTCGCATAGGTAAGAAACCGGCTCTCTATGTAAGATAACCGGAGGAATATCCCCCGCTTCAATCAGGTATTTAAAATATTAACAAGATCACTTTTCCCTTCATCCAGAAAATCGCCGGCAGTCATGGTCTGTCCATGCATCAGATACAGAATGTTATACCGTATATCCGTATCATTTTCGTCATACCCATAAGGGAGATAGACCCATGCCGGTTTTACAGCGGAAACACTGCCCTTATCACCGCTGGAATTCTCGGCAGCCGGACTGCAGGCCGCTGTCCCGACAGTAAACAGAAGAGCTATCGCCAATGTAATAAGCAAATTCTTCATACAGTCACCTTTTCTCTGTGTTTCATCGTCAGCTCCTTTCATTCTCCTTTAGCATAAATCAATTTTTTCAAAAAGTACAATGCGAAAGCAGCATATGACTATAATCTGAACGCATACTGAAAACACAAGGTGAAAAATTACTCCAGCCCTTTGGGAGTTGGAGTAATTCACATGCTTTATTTCTTTTCATCCAGCAGCATAACGCCTTCTGCCGGATTTTGATCAATCGCCCCTACTACTCTGTGGGGCACATAGGGCTCTTCCAGGAAAGCAATGTCTTCCTTTGTGAGTTTTACAGAAAATGCTCCCGCTGCATCGTCAAAATGATCTGCTTTCGTGGCGCCGATGATTGGAGCTGTCACACCTTTGGCCCATTCCCATGCCAGCGCAACCTGCTGCATTTTTACCCCGTATTTTTCAGCCAGAGAATGAACTCTGCGAACGATTTCCATATCCTGCTCCTGAGTCTGATCATATTTTCCCATTGCAACGCGGTCTGTCCTGCTTCGGACAGAATCCGAATTCCATTCCGGTCTGGTCAGATGACCGGCTGCAAGAGGACTGTAAGGAATCAAAGATACGTTCATCTGACGGCAAATGGGAATAAGCTCCCGTTCATCCTCTCTGTAAAGAAGGTTGTAATGATTCTCCATTGCGGCAAACTGTGCCCAGCCGTTATCTTTGGCCACTGTCTGCATATTATAAAACTGATATCCGTACATGGCTGATGCTCCAATTGCCCGGACTTTCCCGGACACAACCAGATCATTCAGCGCTTCCATCGTCTCCTCAATGGGTGTCTCGTAATCAAATCGGTGAATAATATACAAATCAAGATAATCTGTGCCAAGACGCTTCAGACTTCCTTCAATTTCCCGATGAATGGCCTTGGAAGAAAGCCGTCCGGGATTAAAATAAACCTTTGAAGCAATGATTACCTTATCCCTCGGGACATTTTTTTTAATTGCCCTGCCCAGATATTCCTCGCTGGTTCCCTCTGAGTATCCGTTCGCAGTATCAAAGAAATTTATTCCAAGATCAAGAGCATGCTTTACAATTCTTTCCGTCTCAGTTTCATCTACCGTCCAGTTGTGCATCGTACCCGCTTTTCCAAAGCTCATGCATCCCACACAGACTTTTGACACTTCTATATCCGTGTTCCCAAGTTTTGCATATTCCATTCTGACATCTCCTTTTCTCTCCGGCAGCATACGCCGTATACCATTGCCTGCGGTTTTATTTGTTCCTGACACTATGTCAGCATTTGTATTATACCTCAGTTCTGACATAGTGTCAATGTTTTCCCCGCAGGCAGTCTTATACTTTCCAGCATATCGTCACAATAGTAGTTATGGTTTTGTCTGCAATCGTTCCATTTCTGCTGATTCTTTTTAAATGCTTCAGGATTTTTTCCTCTTCTTCACAGGTTATTTCTCTTAACAGCCGGGCTCTTTCTACACACCATTTTCTCATGCTTTCCAAAGAACGTTCTGCCTCCCAGGTTTCTTTCCGGTAAGACAGTTCCGGTTCATAGCCCTTTTGCCAGAGATAAGAAAAAGTGTTTACGATGGCATCGTCATACTGCTTTTTCTGGCCAAAAATGCCCGCTTTTTCAAAAACTTCATCCTGAACGAAATCCCTTCTGCGCGCAGGTTTTACCAGCAGACAGTACTCTTTCGTACAGTCATTCATTTTATCCAGCGTTTCGTAATCTGCAATGGCCGGCGTCATATGAGCATAGACTAAATCGAAATGTTTCCGAAATCCCAGCTTATCCAGGTCCGCAGTCTGCCAGTCTTCTTTATAAAATTTAACATTATCTGTCTTTTCCCGCATGGCATATTCTCTGGCTGCTTCTATCATTTTTCCTGAAACATCTGCTCCCACAGCTTCTGCAACATCTCTGGCTAGAGAAAGGGTAATCTGACCGGCGCCGCAGCCGATATCCAGGACAGACATTTTCCGGTTAACAGGTATTTTTTCGTACAAATACCGTAAAAATTCATGATTCTCCTTTGTGGGAAGAGATTTCTCTTTAAACTCTTCTGCCCTCTCATCCCAGATTTTTTCCTGAATCCTTCCGCTTTCCGCTCTATTGTTTTTCCAATTCTTTTTCAGTTCATCCAAAGTCATATCCTTCTCTCCCTTCTCAGTCCACCAGTACTACTTTCTGTCCTCCCGCCTGAGATATCTCCCCGTGTATTCCATAGACTTTCCAAAGCGCTTCCCGGTCAATAATCTCATCCTTTCCCCATCGGTATACCTGACCCTGATGAAGCAGCAGAAATCGGTCGCAGAAACGCAGAGCCAGGTTCAGATCATGGATCACCACAATGGCCAGGATGCCCGTCTCATGACAGATATCTCTTACAATTTGAAGTACCTGATACTGATTTTTCAGGTCCAGACTGCTGGTAGGTTCATCCAGGAGCAGCAGCTTGGGCTCCTGAGCCAAAGCTCTGGCCAGCATAACTTTTTGCCGTTCCCCGCCGCTTAACCGGTTCAGAAACCGCCCGCGAAAGTCAAATATATTTAATTTTTCCATAACCTCTCCTACGATTTCATGATCCCGTTTTGAAAAACCAAACCTCATATAAGGCCGTCTTCCCAGCATCACCATATCATAAACCGTCATCTGCGTGTTCGGTACATTCTGAGCTACGAAAGCGATTCTCTTTGCCGCTTCTTTTGCCGGCATTTTCAGCAGATTCTCTTGGTCCAGGAAAATTTCTCCTCTATCCGGCTTTATAATACCGTTAAAACATTTCAGCATGGTACTTTTTCCTGCTCCGTTATTTCCCAGAACCGCCAGAAATTCCCCCTGATCCAGGGTAAAACTGATCTGTTTCAATACCTGGGTGTCTCCATGATATTGAAACTGCAGATGATTCACTGTTAACATTTCTTTTTTCCCCCTTTGAACAGAAGATATAAAAACAGAGGAGCCCCCAAAAAAGAAGTGACTGCTCCAATAGGAAGAATAACGGGACTTATGACCGTTCTGGCCAGCAAATCCGCCAGCAAAAGCAGAATCGCTCCCCCAAGAAGGGAACCGGGAATCAGGTAAACATGATTATTTCCTACTGCCATCCGTACTATATGCGGCGCCGCCAGACCGATAAAATTAATCAGTCCAATGTAAGACACGATGGCGGCAGCCGTAAAACAACACACCAGCATATTGACAATGATCAGCCTTCGCACCCGGATTCCAAGACTGTGTGCCGTCTCTGCTCCTCCCAGCAGCGCGTTGTAATCCCATCGATGGAACAAAAAATACAGAAATGCCGCCAGGACGACGACTGACATAAATCGGATTTCTTTCCAGGAAGTACTCCCCAGATCGCCAAAGGTCCAAAATACCAGTGCGGTCAGCTCCACCTCATCGGCAAAGTATTGAAGAAGAGTCGTTGCCCCGGTAAACATAGAACTGATCGCCACGCCCGCCAGCACAATAGATTCTGAAGATACCTGCCGAAATTTCGAAAGGGCAAAGATTACGGCCGCCACCGCCATACTGCCAATAAAGGCACACAGGGAAATCCCTGCTCCGCTGCCGGACCTTCCCGCACCCAGGATGATAATGGCAAAAGCAGCGCCGAACCCTGCCCCCTGGGAAACACCCAGGGTAGAGGCGGACGCCAGCGGATTTTCAAGCACCGCCTGCAGGATGCATCCGGTAATCCCCAGGCCTGCTCCCGCAGCTGCCGCCGTACAGATCCTCGGAAGTCTTACATTCTGCACCACGATATTGATTTTATCATCCGATGCTTTGCCGAAAATGCCAAGGAAAAGTTCCTTTACCGGAGTATCATAAGAACCTGCCCACAGGGACAAGATCATGGAAACCAGAAGAACCGCCGCCAGGATAAGAAGAAACAGCCGGCTGCGTCTTAGATTTTTCATATAAAGCTGATCCTTTTCTTCCCTCTTTTTCTCACTCACCGATATTAATTTTTCTGAATTCATATCCATTTTCCTTTAAATCTTCGTAAAAATTTCTTCCCAGCAGTTTTTCAAAAATCTCTTCCGCTTTTTTCACCGGATCAATATCTCCAAAGGCTTCCGGGTAAAGAATTGATGCCGCATAATAGGTATCTGCCAGCGCCGTATCCAGATTGGCCGCGCTGGAGCGGAAAGAAATCTGAGAATATACCCTGCCTTCCTGTACAGCAGTGAGCTGTTGGTAGTATTCCGGATTGGAAGCATAATCTTCCTTTATCAGATTTATTCCGTTATAATCCAGAAAAATCACCTCCGGATCCCAGGAAAGCACCTGCTCCGGATCGATATCGAAAGCCCCTTCTTTCCCCGTTTTATCTGCAAGATTATCGGCATGGATGGCCGCCAGGGGACCGTAGCCTGCCTCTGTTCCCTCAAATCCATGGGCGCCTTTATAACTGATCCCTCCCACATAGACAGAAGGCTTTTCCATCCAGGACAGACTTGCCGTTCTTTTTTCCAGATCTTCCTTGATACTGTCCATATAATCTATCAGTTCCCGGGCCCTCTCTTCTTTTCCATAGATTTCTGCCAGGATCCGGAAGGTTTCATAAGCATTTTCATCCATCATGGCATCGCTTCCCGGAATTGCTGCCACAGGAATCCGGATCATCTCCTGGAGAGTATCGGCCTCTGCCTCCTCATACGTTGACAGTACGATCACATCCGGATCAAAGGCGATGATTTCTTCCGGATAAGCCTCTCCGTTAGTCCCTACAATCGGAAGATCTTTAAACCGGTCATAATTCACGTAATTGTATCCTCTGGAAATCGACTGTTCCTTTTCATAATCTTCCACCCCCACAACCAGATCCTGGGCCTGCATGTAACAGGTATAACGCAGGGCGCCCACATTCAGGCAGACGATACTTTCTACTTTTTCCGGTATGGTTACCTGGCGTCCAAGACCGTCGATGATGTTTCTCATTTTTTCTGAAGTTTCCCCGCTTTCTTCTGCTCCTTCCATTTTGCTGCAGCCACAAAAGGCAGCCAGAAAAATGAAAACGAAAAAACACAGCGCCGCCATCTTCCCTTTCATTTTTATCCTTTCCCCCTCTTTCGTCAGATGAATTTCCCTTATTCTAACAAGGGGAAGCGGACCGCACAAGCCGGATAGGGGGATAAATTTTATTGACTTTCACTGCATAAAAAAAGATCAGCCGACAGCTGATCCTTTTTTGAAGCTCATGATAATCTCAGATTTTCCCTGTTTTCCATCACTGGCCTTCTCCGGTTATCAGACGCTGGTCATCCGATGCCTGCTGGCCGTAATCCGCTTTTCCTGTTCCTCCGACATGGCGCTGATGGCTTGATCCAGGCGGTTTATTATCTCTTCTCTTTCCTCCGGCAGCCTGACGACGAAAGGCATGGAGTTGGTAGAGGTTGCAGAAAATACAATGATTTCATTTTTCAGGTTGGACAGCAATGTCCGAAACTCATCCAGCCTTTCCCGCTCTGTAACTTCTGCGAAGGCTCCTGCCTTCCATTCTTCATAAAGTTTTGTATCCGGAAGAATCGCCACAGTTGTCAGAATCATCAGATAGGGATGAAGCTGATTTAAAATCCGGGCGGATTTAAGAGCGCTGTCATAGGCTTTTCCATGACCGGCCAGTCCGCTTAAATAGATCACCCGATAATCTACTCCGGCCTCTTCCAGCTTTTTGCATCCTTCCAGAATATCCGCCGCGGTGTATCCTTTATTTACATGAGCAAGCACTTCATCGTCGCCGCTTTCAATTCCCACGACAATATCTTCAAATCCCAGCTCTTTCAGGAATCTCATCTCTTCCACACTTTTTCTTAACAAGTCGTCCACCCGGGCATAGGTGGAAATTCTTCCTTCCGGAAGATATTTTTTAAACAATCTGGCCAGTTCAGCCAGTTTTTCCGTTGAGAGGGCGTATGGATTACCGCCGGAAGCCCAGACTTTTTTCGCATGGGGATACAGGCGGCTCGCTTCCTTTAAGTCTTCCTCCACCTGCGCTATGGGCGCAACGCGAAAGGGGTAGCCGTGATAAAAATTACAAAATGTACAGCTGTCGTGGGTACATCCCACGGTTACTTCAATAAAAACGCTGTCCGCATCCGTCTGGGGTCTGATAATCGGTCCGTTATAATGCATTTTGTCTCCTCCAAATCATATTGTTATTTTTCTCAACTGCTCCAGCCGGCCTTCCATCAACAAATGGATGGCATAAGCCGCTCCGTCCTCATCATTGGATTTTGTCACATATCCAGCCGCATCCCGGATCACCGGTTCGGCATTTTCCATGGCGACGGCAGCGCCGAAACCTTCGGTAAACATAGAAAGATCATTTAAACTGTCGCCCAGCACCATGACCTCTTCTTTCCCATATCCCAAAGACTCCATATAGGTGCGGATGGCAGTTCCCTTCTGCGCCTTCTCATCGGTAAGCTCCACATTATTGTAAAAGGAGGAAGCCACAGCCAAATGAGGAATCTTTCCCATTTCTTCCCGCATCTTTTGGGCCGTTTCTCCATCCGGGGTGGAAATAAATATTTTATAAACCGGTATATTTTGACGGATCACTTCTTCCATGCTGCTTATGCAGCGCACCCTTTCCATAAGCTGATGAAACAATTTCATTTCCCGGATTTCCTCATCAGTTCCCTTTCCTAAAAATACTCGGGATTCTGCCAGCAAGCGTTCTTCTATTGTCTCCTGATCCCCGATGAGATAATCCGTTCCATTGGCGCAGAACCGGATGGCCCCTCCCACTTTTTCACAGCAGGAATAGATTTCTTTGAAATATGCAGGATCCATGGTGATAGTCTGCAGAAGATTTCCCCTTTCACTGCGGATCTCCGCGCCGCTCCCAGTGATAAAATCACAAATTAATCGGCGCTGTCCCAGAGCGCCCAGGGCTCCTGGGTAATCCCGTCCTGTGGCAATCATAAAACGCAGTCCGGCTTTTTGCGCCTTTAAGATTGTCTGATAAGTTCTTTCAGACATGGTGTGTTCTGAATTTAAGAGTGTTCCGTCCATATCTGCGGCTATTACCTTAATCATCTCTTTCTCTCCTGTTTTTCTTTTCTGACCTTCCTCATTTTATCACGGTTTTATTTGTTTTCCAAAATTTTTTTCCTGTATCTTGACAGAAATACAAAAAAAGAGTATCTTCATATATAGTTTGGAGCCAAACTATAAAACTTGGAGGTGTATTTATGCTGAATGATGAACTGCATTTTCTGCTTATGAAATGTTTTTATCATAATAACCGAATGATTATCCAGAAAATTCAGGGCACGGGATTATATCCGGGACAGCCGAAAATTCTGGAATGTCTCACTGAAAAAGACGGCATCAGTCCGAAAGAAATCGGTACCATTTGTGCACTGGATAAATCCACAATCACCGGTCTTCTCAATAAAATGGAACGGCAGCAGTTGATTGTGCGCCGTTCACTTTCCACAGATAAACGTTCAGTAAAAATATATCTGACCGACTACGGCCGTCAAATGGGTGAACAGGTGAAAGAAATCTTCCGAAGTGTCGACGACTTTGCGTCAAAAGATTTATCCGCGGAAGAAAAGACAATCCTGATCGGGATACTTAAAAAAATTATTTCAACGTTTGAAAGGGAGGAAAAGTAATATGAATAAATTACCGCAGCGATATTTCTGCTTCTTTCTGGGGCTGGCTGTTAATTCTTTCGGCGTCGCTTTTATAACAAAAAGCGCTCTGGGTACTTCACAGATATCCAGTATCCCATACGTTTTCAGTCTCCATTTTCCCCAGATCAGTTTTGGAATGTTTACCTTTATCTACAATATGATTTTCATCCTCATTGAAATTGCTATTCTGAAAAAAGATTTCAAGCCCATACAATTTCTGCAAATAGCAGCTAATCTGCTTTTCAGCGGTTTTATTGACCTAAGTATGTATCTTCTTGCCTGGTTCTCACCGGATGCGCTGCCATTGCGGCTGTTCAGTCTGATAATTGGCTGCATCATCCTGGCAGTAGGAATCAGCATTGAAGTGGCTCCCGACGTAATCGTTGTCCCCGGCGAAGGTGTCGTAAGAGCAATCGCTCAGACAAGCCGCAAGGATTTTGGTAAAGTTAAGGTTTATTTTGACGTCACTTTGATCATCATAGCAGCCATTTTCTCTTTTCTCTTTTTCCACCGTCTGCGCGGCCTTGGAGCAGGCACAATAATTTCCGCTGTAACTGTGGGAAAACTGGTTTCTTTCGTTGATCATCACTTTCCTCTGATCCGGTATATCCAAAAAATGGAAAATGCAGGCCCGGTAAAGGCGCTGCCTCTGTAGAACATGCGTAAAGTCCATTGCGCGTTATGCTGATCTTAAGCCTATACCGGGCTTCATGGCGGCGAAGAAAGATCTATTTCATCGCCTCCAGCAGCAGATCAGCGCATTTTTCCGGTGAAAGCATAGAAGTATTCAGCTCAAGATCATAATTATTACGGCTCTCCCATTTTTTTCCCGTCCAAAATTTAAAGTATTCCCGTCTCTGCCGGTCTTTTTTCTCCATCAGTCTTTCTGCTTCCCGGCGGCTGACGTTTTCGGTATCCATAATACGGCTTAGGCGATTTTCTGTAGCTGAAGCATAGATGTATCCTTTTACCACCCGGGGGTTATCGCGAAAAATTTCCGTAGAACACCTTCCAATAAATACTGCCGGCCCCTGAAGTTCAATATTTTGAATGGTTTTCTGCAGTTCCAGGAAAAGAGAATATATTTTACTTTGTCTGGAATCCTGATTATAATTGGCAAAAAGGGCAATATTGTACAGGATGCTTCCTGTTTTCTGTTCGTCATATTCCTTCAGCAGATCCAAAGACACACCCCTGGATCTTGCAGCTTTTACCATCAATTCGCCATCATAGTAGGGAATCCCTGCCCGCTGAGCTACTTTTTTCCCGATCTCCCGTCCTCCGCTTCCGAATTGTCTCTCAATTGCCAGTGATTTCATCTTTTGCAACCTTCTTTCGTGTCCATGGTTTTATGAAGCCTGCATAAACTGACTATTATACAGTTCCGCATAAAACCCGCCTTTTTTCATCAGCTCTTCATGATTTCCGCTTTCAATGATATCCCCATCTTTTAAAACAAGAATCAGATCCGCATTTCGAATTGTAGACAGCCGATGGGCAATCACAAAGGATGTTCTTCCTTTCATCAAAGTGTCCATCGCTTTCTGAATAATCAACTCCGTTCTGGTATCAATGGAGCTGGTTGCCTCATCCAGAATCAGCATGGGCGCATTTTCCACCATGGCCCTTGCAATGGTAATCTGCTGCTTCTGCCCCGCCGACAAACTTAAATCATCTCCGATCACCGTATCATAACCCTGGGGAAGCGTCTGAATAAAATGATGGAGTCCGACGGCTTTGCAGGCACGCTCCACCTGCTCATCAGTTACGTCTTCTTTGCAGTATACAATATTTTCCCGGATTGTCCCTTCAAACATCCAGGTGTCCTGCAGTACCATGCAAAACAGCTGGTGCACATTTTCCCGGGTCAATTCGCTGGTGGGAATTCCATCAATCAAAATAGATCCGCCGTTGATCTCAAAGAAACGCATCAGAAGATTTACCATGGTGGTTTTTCCGGCTCCCGTAGGACCTACAATGGCAATTTTCTGTCCCGGTTCCACCTTTGCAGAAAAGTCATGGATGATATCCCCCTTTTCCGGATCATAGGCAAAGCGAACATGACGGAATTCCACTTCCCCTTTTACGTCGGAAAGTCTCCTGGTCTTTCCACTCTCATCCTCCATTTCCGGGGCGTCTAAAAATTCAAATACCCGCTCACTGGCTGCGGCCGCCGACTGCAGGCTGGTCGCCCCCTGGGCAAACTGCTGCAGAGGCTGGGTAAACTGCCGGACATAAATCATAAAGGCTACAATGACGCCAAAGGATATCTTTCCATTTAAAGCCAGCGCCGCGCCTGTGATGCAGACAGCCACGTATCCCAGATTTCCAATGGCCATCATAATCGGCCTCATCATGCCGGAAAGCATCTGTGATTTGAAGGCGCTATCCCTTAAAGCATCATTGATCCTGTCAAATTCCTTCTTGGCTTTTTTCTCCCCGTTATAAACTTTTACCACATTGTGACCAGAATATATCTCTTCCACATGACCGTTCATCGCTCCCAGATTTCTCTGCTGGAGCATGAAATATTTCTGAGATCTTCCCACGATAAAAATCATCAGGGCAAACCCGATTAAAGTTGTCACCACAGCCGCCAGGGTCATAGCCACATTGGTAATAAACATCATAATCAGCGCGCCCAGGAAAAGGGTCGTCGCCGACACCAACGTGGCGACACTTTGATTTAAGGTCTGTCCGATCAGATCCACATCATTGGTTACACGGCTTAAAATATCTCCATAGGATATTTTATTAAAGAAACCCATGGGAACCTTGTTAATCTTTTCCGACACATGTCTGCGCATCCGCTGCGATAAAGCCTGGGTTACAGTAGCCATAATAAATCCCTGAAGATAAATAAGAACCATACTGCAGCCATAAATGATAATCAGTATCAGGAACATGCGCCCCAGCCGTTCCATATTGATGCCCTTTTGCATTCCTGCCGTAATCTCATCCGTAATATCGCTTAAACGGCCCGGCCCCTGGAGATTAAGAATTGCCCCTGCAATGGCGCAGAACAGTGCGAAAATAACCATGGCCCATTCCCGCCTGCAGTATACCACAAGCCGTTTGATCGTCTTTTTAAAGTTTTTCGGTTTTTGGCCACGGCCTCTGCTTCTTCCATTCATTTATGCCAACTCCTCCTTTGAAAGCTGTGATAAAGCAATTTCCTGATATATTTTACAATGTTCAAGAAGTTCTTTATGGGTGCCTATCCCAGCTATTTTTCCTTCATCCAGTACGATAATCTTATCCGCATCCATGATGGTGCCGATTCTTTGTGCAACAATTAAAGTGGTTGCCGATCCGGTCTTTTTCTTCAGCGCCGAACGCAGAATACGGTCCGTTTTATAGTCCAGTGCGGAAAATGAATCGTCGAAAATGTAAAACTCCGGTCTCCTGCATATCGCCCGGGCAATGGACAGACGCTGTTTCTGTCCGCCGGACAGATTGGTTCCGCCCTGGGCGACCGCCCCCTGGTACGTACCTGGAAGTTTTTCCACAAATTCCTTTGCCTGAGCTGTTTCCACCGCCTTTTCTACTTCCTCGCGGCTGTATTCCCCTCTTCCGCTGTCCCCGTAAGCTACGTTAGATTCCACCGTTCCCGAAAACATGACGGCTGTCTGGGGAACGTATCCAAATTTATTATGAAGCGCCTCCAGCGTATATTCTTTCACATTCATGCCGTCTACCAGCACTTCTCCTTCTGTCACATCGAAAAATCTGGGAGCCAAATTGACCAGCGTACTTTTTCCGCTTCCCGTTGCGCCAATAAAAGCCACCGTCTCTCCTTTGTGAGCAGTAAAGCTGATATTTTTGAGGACATAACCTCCGGCGTCCGGATACCTGAAGCTGACATTTTTAAATTCAATCTCCCCTTCTTTTCCTTCGCCGGACTGTGTTTTCCCGCCGTCATGGATGGAAAGCTTTGTATCAATTACTTCCAGGATACGGTTAGCGGCAACAGAAACTCTGGGAAGCATCATCAGAATAAGCGCCAGGGAAATAAATGCCATCACCACCTGAACAGCGTAATTAATAAAGACAACCATATTGGAAAAAATTCCCACTTTTTCCATACCCACAGACTGATTAATTAAAATTGCGCCTATCCAGTAAATAGCCAGCGTAAGACCATTCATAATCACCTGCATACCGGGATTCATAATCGCCATTATCCGGAAAGCATATAAATTATTATTGGTCAGCTCATCATTAGCCTTTGCAAATTTTCTTTCCTGATATTCCTCCGCATTATAGGCCCGCACAACCCGAAGTCCGGTCAGATGCTCTCTGGTAATCCGGTTAATATTATCTGTCAGTCCCTGGATCCGCCTGAATTTCGGTATGGCAAACTTTATCACAACGAAGATTAAAAGGAGCAGAATCACCACTGCCGCCGCTGTGGCAAGGGACCATTCCCTTCCTTTTCCTGCGATCTTCGTAATCGCCCATACCCCGGTGACAGGCGCCTTGATCATCATCTCCAGCCCCATGGCCACAAACATCTGTATCTGCGTGATATCGTTGGTAGAACGTGTAATCAGACTGGCAGTAGAAAATCGGTTAATTTCCTCCATAGAAAATGATTCCACCTGATTGTACTGAAGTTCTCTCAGTTCTTTTCCATAATTGGACGCCATCCTGGCCGCCAACACTACCACAATTACAGAACAGGCCATGCTTCCCAGAGAACACAAAAGCATCCATCCTCCGGCGGCAAAAACTTCACTCATCTTACTTCCTTCTGTCTCCACCAGCATGGTTATCTCCGACATGTAATCCGGCAGTTTTAAATCCAGCCAGACCTGCCCTACAATAAACACGATGCTGCCCAAAAACAGCATCCAGTCTCTTTTCTTCATATATCCCAGTAACCTGAACATTTCTCCAGCCTCCATTCTTTCCAGTATTGTTCTTCCGGCAGTTTTACTTTCTAATATTAATTATTATTAGTAATTTCTACCAGAAAGTATTCTATTACTTCTTTACTTATATGTCAAATACTTTTATAATAATCATAACAAGTTTATGTAGGAAAGGACCACATCATCATGACTTATAAAGATTTGGCGGAAGAATTTTGCCAGATGCACATTCTGTGCGCAAAGAAAATGGCCGGTTCAGCCCTGTCTCGTCCGGCCCAGGGAGAGAGAAATGTTCTGTTTTTCCTGTTGTCCGTAGATAAAGAAATACTGGCAGGACAGATTGCCAGAAAACTGAATCTGTCCGCCAGCCGCGTCACCAATATACTGAATAGTCTTGTAAAAAAAGGACTGGTGCAAAAAAGAATCGACCCTACTGACAAACGCCATGTTTATGTTTCCATGACAGAAGAAGGAAAGAAATATGTCTGTCAGAAATACCGAGAGGTTATCTCCATGTACGAAAATGTCTTTCGAAAGCTCGGTATGGAAGACTCTGTAAATTACATCCGTATCGTCAAAAGACTTTCCGTACTCTTTGATGAGGAGAGAACAAAAAAGCAGCCGTCATGATCTGTCCAAAGGTTTTTGCCGATGGAGCAGAACCACCTGATACAGACGGGATATCCGTCTTCCATACCGCTCCATCAACATGGATAATCTGGGAACATCTTCCATTGTTCTTTTGTATTCTCCCAGAACCGGCTCTTTTTTTCGAATTCTCTGATCCGTTTTAATATGCATCATATGCTGAATTTCATTCAGCATATAGTCGGTATAGATCAGATAATTTTCAATCTGGGCAGTTTTAGAAAGATCCATGCTTCTATTATTAATCAAAAACAGCATCTGTTCCCCCTCTGAAACCATATACCAGGAGAGTTCTATGACAGTGCGGAAAAAATTTTGTTCCTCTTTATCACTTATCTTTGGTATATATTCCTGTATCTGCTCATTAACCAGATGGTAATGAATCTGAGCTTCGCAGATATCTCCATAAGCAACAGGTTCTTTTAGACTTGCCATCATCATTCTCAGAGAAAGGTGATGCATGTGAAAAATCATCTGCAAATTGTATCGGAACTGGCTTTTTAAACTGGTAGGAAAACAAAACTGATTTACCAGCAGTACAAGAACAACGGCTGCCGCTACGTAAAAAAGACGAAGTCCCATCGCCAGTTGCTGGGGCAGCGCCAACGTAGTCATCGTCAACGCAAAGCAGGTGACAAAAAACGCGTGAATCCAAGTTCCTGGAATCTCTGTATACATTCCCACCACCATTAATCCGGCCAGAATAAAATGTCCGGTGGTTCCTCCAAAAATAAAAAACAGGAAATGAAGAGCCACACATCCGGTTACCGTACCGAGAAGCCTTGTCTTCATTCGATATGCGCTGTCCTCATACATGGGACGGAGAAGAATAAAGGCGTTCAGCACCAGCCAGTATCCATGTTCCGCCGTAATCAGCTCGTTATAAAGGAATCCCACGGTCAGCACCAGACTAAGCCGCAGTGCAAAGCGCATCTCAAAGGCGTCCGGCTTCAACCGTTCCTTCATCTGTCCCGCAGTTAACGTCATGTTCGTTTTCTTCCAGTCTCGCTGAGGCGTCTGTTCTTTCACCACATCCAGATTTTCCAGAATCATCAAAAATGTCAGATAAAAATTCTGGGCAAAAATGTAAATCTCTTCTTCTCTTTTTTCAGCGCAGGAAAGCAGTCTCCTTCCCTCCGTCTGCAAAATCCGCCGCTCTTCTTTAGATAAAAGATCACATTTTCCCGCCTGTTCCATATAACCAGCCGTCTCTTTAAGAAAATCTGTCGTTTCTTTATCCATCTTCTCCTGTCGGTGATAGGGATTTCCAAGAAAATAAACCGCCCGCTGAAACAAAAGAGCAGACATATATTTGATTTTTCCCGCTCCGTTTACCATATAGGTAACGCCGCCGCTCTGATAAGATTCTTTGTACAATCCCTGAAGAAGATCCATCAGCTCCTGCAGTTCCTCTTCGTCTTTCCTTCCGCTGATTTCATTCCGGACCACACCGGAGAGAAGCAGTAGCCCTCTTTTTACCGTACCATAATTCTGGTGCTTTTTTCTTTTAAAATTGTACAGCTCATAACCGACGGCAAAAACAGTCACACTGTACAGCATCACTATTGTCTGCACTTTAAGCTCCCCGGGTTCAAGAGGGCGAAGCTCCATAAACACAAAACACATGGCGCCGGCAAAATATCCCAACTGATTGAATTGGGACGCCTGAACGAAGACTAGAATAAAAGGCACTGTCATATTCAATAATATACATAACGGAATGTTAACTGTGGCAAGAAAAGCCAAATACATCATCAGAAAACAAGTACCGGCAACTACCGCAAGACTTTTTACGGTATGCTGCTTTCGATGATGAATTTTAAAATAGACCGTAATAACAGATACTGTCATTACATAGTGAACACCAAAAAATAATACAATAGAATAGAAAAGAAACAAATAAAAAAGAATGACAGGAAGCCCTGTCAGAAATTTTGATTTAGTTTGTAACCCCCACTGCTTTATATGATGAGCCAAAATAATCCCGCCCTTTTATCACTTTGTATTATGATAATTATATCCCATTGAAAAACCTTTGTAAATTTATAAATGAAAATTGTCCCACAGAACTGTACGCTTAATCAGTTCCATGGGACACACTCATCTTTCATTGATTGTGCTTGTTTGTTCAGCAAGCGTAATACTGACATCACAAGCAATATAGCAAAAGCATAGCATTGAGTTTTACTTTTTTCAAGGTAGAAAAGGTTAACAAAGTATTGCAGTTAAAGGCTTTTTAGACAATTATCTCTCATACTGCACAATACAAAACTGAACAAATGAGTTTCGGTTTATTTGCCCTTAATTCTCTTTGTATTTTGTGGATAGCCATAACAACTTTATACTATTGTATTACTGTTTATTTAAGGGGTATCATCAGAAGTTCACAGATAATCCAGAATTGACTTTTAGGAATAGGATATATAAAATATAGGTTAATCCATTAAAATCAATCTGGGGTCAATCTGGTTAATCTGAGGATTATATATAAAAAGGACCTCAAGAAAATTGTCGGAAAAATAAAGAAAAAAGTTTCAAAAAGTAGTGTACAAATTTCGAGACTTGTGGTATAATATATATAGGTCGGAAAAGACCAGTTAATTTAATATTTTGA
>JBMNRB010000002.1:0-209694 GCA_050944435.1 Ruminococcus sp. | reverse complement strand
GATCTGCCCAAAGCGCCGCTTTCGAAGCTGCATTTTCATTTGTATTAATTGGTATCACCTCCATCATTTGTAGCTATTTTATCAAATGCGGAGATGAATAGGTAGATACGGATGATTACCTACTTACCTAAAAAGAAATGACTTGCTGTATGGTATACTTATTATATCAATTACAGGAGGTCATTTTTAATGCTGCTGATTGGTTATCTTTATGGGATCAAATCAGGAGAAATCGGTGTTGCTGATGGTTCATTCCTTCCGTCCAATGTATCTTTGGACAGCCGCTATGAGGCCGTTGAAACGGTTCAACATTCCACTGTAAAAATATATAGCAGAACTTTCGTCCATGCCTGGTTATAAAGAAACCGGGGAATGCAAAAAAGAGAAAGAATCTTTAAAAAGCCGGACAGATTCAGAGTGTGGTTATCCATCAGGCTCGTAAGAAGGGGCTGGGTTATCTAACAGAGATGACAGTGGATACCAATCATGACATTATTACCGGTGGTGGACTGTTATCCTGCTAACCAGAGGAAAAGTGATATTATCTTGGAGCATTTAAAGGACATCCGTGTAAATATCAGGAAATCAGAACTATTACCATTTATATATCCGCTCAAAAAATGTAAAAACTACCCGGATTTTTCAGCTTGTGCTGCAGGTCTCGGTACAGCCAGGATTAATACGAGTGTTTATTATCCCTCTTTTTATCAAAATAACAAGAGAGTAAGGATCACTGATTATTTGAGGGTCATGCGGCTTAGGAAGATATGGGCAGAAGGAACATTTGCAGTTTTAAAACGAGAACAAAAATTGAATAAAATCTAAAAAAGGCTGGTAAAAACAGTTTGAATAACCGAATTTACCAGCCGTTTTATGGCATTTCAAAAGAATATGCAGAAATAGGCACTGAAAAATTGGGTTGGTAGCAATCCTTTTCTTCACAGCCTCTTTCCGCTTTGCGAAAACCTGAACTTTTCTCTTATTTTTCCAACAAACATATATCATGATCTTCAAAATATGTTTTGTACGGTTCTTTCACTTCATCCGTTATCACATAATCCACCTGCTCAATATCCGCAACTTTATAAATCCCAATATGATCAAATTTTTCTTTTTCCGCAAGCATATACCAGCATTTGTGGATATCTGAAATCGCCCGATAAATATACGTGCTGATTATTGAATTTACCGTTATTCCCGCATTCAACTCAAGCCCTGAGCAACTGGTAAAAACCTTAGACACATATATACTTTTCAAATATTGTGATGCATTTTCAATACTCGAAAAGTAGGTTGCCCCGTCTACAGAAGTCACTTCTCCGCCAATTAAAAACAATTTACAGGGAAAACTCAGCAAATCTGTCAACGCTGAAATATTGTTTGTCACAATCGTAAGATTTTTGTATCGTTTCAATTTTTTCGCAAGCATGCAACAGGTAGAACCAGACCCAAGAAACAACGTATCTCCATCTGCTATTCTGGAAACAGCAAGTTCCGCCACTTTTATTTTGCCAGACTGACGATCCTCTTCCAAACTTACACTGTTTCCACTTTGTTGGTCGGATAATACAGCAGACTTTTCGCTTAACAGAGCACCTCCATATATTTTCTTTATAAGACCTTCTTTCTGCAAAATCTGGAGATCCTTTCGTATTGTCACATCACTTACTTTATATTTCGAACATAATTCATTTACCAGGACTCTTCCATCTTTTTTTACTTGTTTCCTAATTTCATTTAAACGTTCTGCCTGAAGCATAATACACTCCCTTTATATAGTTTCTTTTTAAATATAATAACATATCATAATCAAAAACGCAATAAAGTAAAATAAACTGCAACAAAAAGGAAGCCGCAAAGCCCGCAAATACAGGCTTAACGACTCCCTTTCCATTTACTTTTATCCTTCTTCTCCGAACGCTTAATAACGGCCATATTCCATAGTGGTCTCATACCACGCGTTAAATTTTTCCTCATCAAAGTGGTCTATTACAATAGAAGCATCCATCATAAATCCACCGCCCGGCGCGCAGATATCAAGCATCCGCTTGGTATTCTCAATGATATCTTCTTTCTTTCCATAAATCAGATCGGCAGAAGGAAGATTTCCACAGATGCAGGCTGTATCTCCCAGAATCTTCTTCGCTTTGGCAATATCTACCTGCTCAAACATATAAATAACTTTTCCCTTCGGCACCTGTTTGAGGATTTCCAGACGGGTATTGTACGGTCCTTCCAGGAAGACATAAGGAATCATGCCAAGATTAATAATCTCCTCTATTACCCGATAGAAGGACGGCCAATAGAATTTTTCATAATCTTCATTGCTCATCATGATATCCGTTCCGCCATGCAACGGCATGAAAACATAATGAACCCCCTGCTCTTTCAGGCCTCTCACATTTTTCAGTGCGAGATCTGTAAAGTAGTCAATAGCTGCCAGAACCTTATCCGGCACTTCAAACAGATCCATAGGCACATTGATATATCCGCGCAGATTGTCTGCCAGCATATCATAGGGTGCGTTCTGTCCCAAAGTACAGCCCAGAGGCGTCTGCAGCTCCAGCGCTTTCTGTGCCAGTTCACCCTGCGCCGCCACCCATTTGGCCGCCTGCTCGCCCGCATTCATAAGAGTAATCAGCGCTTCCCGTACTTCCGGATCCGTGAAAGCTGTCATAGAAGCATAATGGCCAAACTCCACCACATCCTGGAAGCTCATCTTTGCCAGACCCTTTAATTTTTTATGACGCCGCGGGAAAACCTTGGTCATAAAGAAATTAGAAGGATCTTTGAGGAATTCGTCATAATCATCAATGTCCATATAAGTAATATCGTTGATCTGATAACCGGAGTTACGGCTCAGACGTCCGTCCGGGCTGGGCCAGTTGATGGCCACAGAGTCCAGAACTTCCAGCACATTGGAAGGGTACGCAGCCGGTCCCCAGTACAGATCAATATCATACTGTGACAGGATCTTTTCCACACCTGGTTTCATGTTCCTTAGATCCATCAGGCCTTCATACATGCTGATTCCCGCCGCCTGTACGTAAGCACCGTAACCGAATTTGGGGGCAAAAGGCACCCGGTCGCCTTCTTTTAATGCTACCGCAGCATCTACCCGCGCCTGTCTCGCCTGTAAATTATTTTCCATAACTTTCCTCCTTACCTGTTGTATTATCAGTTAATATCAGCTATATTTAATATATATGATTCCCCTTTCTATGTACATGTCTGAGGAGTATAAAATTGCGCTGTAAAAAAAAGTGTTTTTCGTCTCCACAGACAAAGGAGGTTTTATGAAACTGAGTATGGCTATTATCGAACACTGGATCCAGCGTTATCATCCGATCTCAACCATCGTCGACGATGCGCCTACAATTTCCGCTGTCCGTCTTTTCACCTACGCGAAAGCATTGAATCCCCAGTATCTCTATGTGGGGAGAAACCGGGATTTTTTTGAACATTCTCAGTCTGACGAGGTGCTCCTGGTTCATAAAAAAAGTGTAATCAGCTTGAATACTCAGGAATTGGAGGATGTTTTCGACGTCCTTTTGGACGCCTTTACCTTTTATCAGAACTGGGAACAGAAAATGCTGTCCGCCTTTGGAACAGCCAATCCGGAACAGACCATCATTGATGCCTGTAAGGATATCTTCGGCCCCATGTTTTTTACCACCATGGGACTGCAGGTTACCGCCTTTTCCAGACAGTACCCCGTCGGAAGCGTAAATCGAAACTGGGATGACTTCTGGCATTACGGCGCCCTTTCCCCTGACTCACTGATGATTATGCAGGCCGGGCAATATCTGCAAAAAGCGTCTCAGATATGGAAATGTGAAACCTTTTATGAGGAAAATGTGGACAATTATCCGTATTCCATGCTGATCAGCCAGGAAAACGCTTTCCATACTCTGACTGGTCACCTTACCATCATCAGCAACGAGCCCTTTCAGGAATATCACCGGCACCTGGCTATTTATCTTCGGCAGGCCCTTTGCCTGGTTGCGCCTCAAAAAAAGACTGATGATCACGGCTCTGTAACCCAAAGACTTTTACAGGATTTTCTGCAGGGCAGGAATCAAAGTCCGTCCACCTACGCCATCTTTTACCAACTGCAAGGTTGGGATCCGGAAATGTATTCCATTATCATCATTCTGAAGCAGAAAAACGGTACTCTGGATACTTACCGTTATCATTTAAATGCTCTGCAAGATTACTACCCCAACGGACTGTTTTTCATTCACCCCATTTCGGATCAGGCCCAGGATCGGGAAATTGTCTGCTGCCTGCCTATAGATCCTTCGGGAGAACTGGGCGACGGAAAACGGTTCGGATTGAATGTACCCGAAAAGATGTTGAAAATAGCCGACATACTCCACCTGAACTGCTATTGCAGTTATGCTTTCCATGGTATTGAACATGTGCAGATTCAGTATACCCAGGCCAAAGCCTGCCTGTCCCGGAAAAAGCGTCATTATTATGACTGCGGCCTGACAGACCTTGCCAGCCTGAACAACTCACCAAACTACCGCCGCCTGGCCCTCCATCCCGTCCTGGAACAAATACTTGAGTATGATCGCCAGAAAAACACTTCTTTTTATCACATATTAAAAGTTTATCTGCGCTGTGAACGCAACCGGGGTCTGGCAGCTCAGCAATTGTTTATGCACAAAAACACACTTGTGTATCGCATCGAAAGGATAACAGCCCTTTTCGCCTTGAATCTGGATGACCCTTACGAACGGGAATATCTTTTGCTTTCTTTCCGCTGTCTCGAATCAGTCCAGAGTTATGAACACGTATAAAATTTCTCTGACGATATGCCTTTGACATATCGGATAATAACGCTAAAAAAGGAGCCATTGCCCCACAGATATCTCTGTTTTGCAATGACTCCCTAAACTTATGTAATAATTATAAGCCTGTCTTTTCTGCGATATATTTTCTTGCTTTGATCGCATATTCCAGCGGATTGGCAACTGCCGGATCCTGCTCTGCCTCTACCAGAACGTATCCTTCGTATCCTGATTTCTCAATGATATCAAACAGCGGTGCAAAATCCACATCACCATCACCAGGAACGGTGAATACGCCGTTGCGAACACCTTTTAAGAAGCTCCAGTGTTCTTCTTTGGATTTCTTTGCCATTTCCATACGAACATCTTTCAGATGAATGTGTCTCGTTCTGTCAATGTATTTGGTGAGAACTTTAACCGGATCAATGCCTGCAAACGTACAGTGTCCGCTGTCAAACAGAAGGAACACATAATTGGGATCTACGCTGTCCATGAAGCGGTCGATCTCTTCTTCCGTCTGCACAACGGTCCCCATATGATGATGGAAGGTCAGATACATATCTTTTTCTCTGGCAATCTTTCCCAGTTTATTGAGTCCGTCAACCAGACGATCCCATTCCTCATCGTTCATCACATGTTTTCCTTCCCAGATAGGCTGGTCAATCATGCCCTGGATACTGTAGCTCTGCTCGGATACGCCGATTACCCTGGAGCCCACAGCTTTCAGGAAATCCAGTTTTGCCACGAATTCTTTTTCCACTTCTTCAAACGGCTGCGTAAGAAGGAAGGAGGAAAACCATGAATTGCAGATTGTCAGTCCTCTCAGCTTCAGCGCTTTATTCAACTCGTCCGGATCCGTAGGATATTTATTTCCGATTTCGCATCCTGTAAACCCTGCCAGAGCCATCTCGCTTACACACTGCTGAAATGTGTTCTCTCCGCCTAAATCCGGCATATCATCGTTTGTCCAGCCAATGGGAGCAATTCCTAATTTAACTTTGTTCTTATCTAACATCTTATTCTCCTTTATATATATTTTCTTCTATTTTACTATTTATTGTAGTATTTGGCAACAAACGCTTTTGTAACTTCAGCCGCTTTTTTAATGTTCTCTTCATGGTTCATTGCATAATACTCCGGACGGAATTCTTCGATGGTGCAGACTCCGTCAAATCCGATCTCATTAAGTGCCGCCGCAATACCGGCATGATTCACCACTCCCTCTTCCGGCCACAGACGTTTATCATCGCCGCAGGAGCCAATGGGAAGATCTTCACAGTCGTTCAGGTGATATACAAAGATTTTTTTCGGATCTGCTTTCCTGAGTGCCTCAAGGCTGGAAGCCATTTCATGGAAATGGAAAGTATCCAGCGTCACGCCCACATTGGGAAGCCCTACCTCTTCCACCACATCATAGGCCGTCTGGAACTGATTGATGGAGCAGGTGGGAACGCCGCAGAATTCCAGAGATACCCGAATGTCGGGGCCCATCTTTTCGGCGATATAGCGCAGTCTCGCCGCCGCTTCTTTTTTGATCTCCTCCACCGTCTTGTCAAGCCCCACATCAAAAGAGGGAACCGCAATCAGCATCTTCATGCCAATGGCTTCACATACTTTTTTGATCCAGTCCAGATGCCAGTCCATTGCCAGAGTCTGGAAGGGATCCAGCTGATTGAAAAATTCCAGCGTATTATAAGCCCATGGTTTAATCTTATGATTTTTAAACCATTCGCCCAGCTCTTCCAACGTATGACCTTCCTGGATATATTTCGCAATGCAGTCATAACGGATCTCAAAGTAATCAAATCCGTATTTTTCGCACATTTCCAGGTCTGCCATCAGAGACTGTCCTTCGCATTTCAAAGCTGTCGCTTCATTAAATCCGATTTTCATTTTTTGACTTCCTCCTTAATATAAAAATGGCAATAATGCATATATCTATTATAATTTTTTTTCAGGAAATTGGCAATTATTTTCTGTAAAAACCTTTCGTTATTTATAAAAGTCCGGCATAGCCCCCGTCACAACCGGTTCTGCCGCTCCACTTTTCTGCGCTTTTACAAAAGCATCCGCGGTTACTGCCGCAACGTAACCGTCCCAGGCGTTGGGGCCGTTGATCACGCCATCCTTTGCAGCGTCAACCCAATCCTGAAGTTCTGCATCATAAGATTCGATAAACCGGTTAAGCCAATCCGGCGCAATTTCTGTGGAAATCTTCGTATCTGTCCGAATGACGGGCGCTGAAGGCGCCGATACTCTGACCGTTCCCTCTTCACATACCACTTCACAATTAATATCATAGCCGAACTTACAGTTGACAAATACTTCCACATCAATGCACAGACCTCCCTTTGTACGGAAAATCATAAACTGCGGATCCTGAAGATGGGGCAGCGCATTTTTGGTTTTTCGCGGAAAGATAACCTGAGCCGATTCATATTCATCCCCCACCAGCCAATGAAGGCAGTCAATTTCATGAATCAGAGTATCATGCACTGCCATTTCCGTTGTATAAGAATCTGCCACCACAGGATTCCGATGGGTACAGTGAATCATCAGCGGCTCTCCCAGCTGCTTTTTCTCCAGAACCTCTTTCAGCTGTCTGTATCCTTTATCATATCGGCGGTTGAATCCCACCTGAACCAGATGTCTTCCAGAAGCGATTTCGGCCTCAACTATTTTCCGGCAATCCTCCGCCGTCGTTGCCAAAGGTTTTTCGCAGAAAACACGCTTTCCGGCCTTTATCGCCTGAAGCACCATATCTGCATGGGTAAATCCCGGCGACACAATGACCACAGCTTCCACCTGAGGGTCTTCAATTACCTGAGCCCCATTCCTGCACACTCTTGCGCCGCAGATCTGCGCGCCCCTCTTTGCACTTTCTTCCGATCCCGACGATACGGCCGCCACCTGAACGCCGTAAAGTTTTCTGCTCAATCTTTTGATGTGCTCCAATCCGAGCATTCCGCATCCGATTACACCAACATTCAACATAACCCGTCTCCTCCTGCCAGTCTTTTATTTTATTGTATCATGTGCGTACCCGTGCACGCAATACAGGAAAATCGCTAATCTTTTCTGTGGATTTTTAGTTATTTTTCCTTGCAGGCGGAAGATTATATCTGGTGATAATCGTCAGATCCGTATAATAAAATTCTTTTTCCGGTTTTTTACCGTCGAACAGATATTCAAACAGCAGCATCACCGGACGATATCCCTGTTCCTGGGCATTCTGCAAAATCGCGAAAGAAATATCTCCGCTTTTGAACCATTTCTCGGATCCAGGAGTAATATCTGTAATAATCAACTTTACTTTTCCCAGTTTCCCCTCCTTTTCCAATGCGGCGCATACGCCCGCCTCCACTCCTGTGGTGATGAAAATTCCTGCCAGATCTCGATGCTGCTCCAGTATTTCCCTTGTAATATTTTCTGCAATGGCATTGCTGTTATAGGCATATTTTGTAGCGCAAACCTGCATCCTGGGATACCTTTCCTGAATCTCATCCCGGAACCCCTCACACCGTTTGTTCAAACTGGGGTTTGTCTCATAACCGGATATGGCGGCAACCATCCCTTCTCCGCCCAAAATCTCCCCCATCAGGCCGGCGGCTGCGCGGCCACACTGGTAAGCTTCCTGACCGATGTAGCAAAGGCGGCCGCTGTCTTCAATATCCGTATTAAAGGTCATAATCGGAATTCCATACTGGGTCATGTAATTTTGGATCATATCGCTGGTTCTCTGATTTTGAGCAGGGTTAATAGCGATGGCCTGTACATTTTCTGCCAGAAAATTTTCCATCGCTTCCACCACCGCTTTCGTGTTAATCCCCTTTACTTCTTTCAAAATTACCTCTCCGCCCAAATGTTCCACTTCTTCTTTGGCTTTTCCGATTCCTTCCAGAATCTCTTTCATGAAAGGCGTCTCTGTCTCCTGCAGAATTACGCCGATCCGAAATGAACGGTTGGTCAGCGCCAGAGCTTTTCCTGCCCGATTGGGACGATAGCCCATTTCCTCCGCAATTCTGCGGATTTTTTCCGCTACTTCCGGACGGATTCTTCCCCGGTTATTTAAAGCTCTGTCCACAGTGCCTCTGGAAACACCTGCTTTTTCCGCTATCTGCTGTAATGTTACTGCCATATGCCGCTACCCCTGCTATTTTCTGTATTTTTAACTTTTACACCTCATCCAGCCAGGTGAAACGTTCGTCATAAGTTCCCACTGTCCAGGGATTATCATCAAAATGACGAATCATCCACACGATAAACATCCGGTAACCCGGCGCTGCCGACTGAGGATGAGTTTTCCCGCCGGGAATGGCGCTGAAGCTGCCGTCTTTGATATAGTAGACATCTTCTCCAACGAAACTGGCACCAAAACCTTCCGGCCGCTCAAATTTAAAATAATAAACCTCTGGCTGAGGGTGGGTATGAGGAAGATATCCGCACCAGTTTCCCGGTTCATTCATAATCTCTCCAATTACCATGTTGGAATAGGGAGCCGTGGCATGTTCAAATATAGTGCTTACTTTTCTCTTAGCTGTATCGCCGTATTTGCCGCGGCATCGTTCTACCCAGGGAGCGTCTTTTGGACCGTATATTTTTGCCGGAAAAGTCCGGTCATTGTGGGTGGACTGCACCAGTATTTCCACATCATCTGACTCCGCCGTCACGGTCACTTCCGTATCTTTACATACATGAAGACACCACAGTCCTTCCGTCCACACATCTTTCCTGGACACATGTTTTTCCTCTTTCTCCCATCCGAAGGCCAGTTTTCCCTGGAGCAGAAGAAAAGCTGTCTCTTCCTCCGGTTTTTTAAATGTTTTTACTTTCCCTGTTTTCATCCGGAACAGCCGGATATCCATCATCATATCCTTATAATCGCCTTCGTACTCCGTGACGATCTGCTCTCCGTCCTCACTCCACTGCGGGTATCCAAACACTTTTCCCATTTCCGTCAAAGCCTCCTTTATACAAATTCAGTGGAAGACAAATGCCTTCCACTGAACGTAAAAATTAATATTTTCTTGCGATTGCTCTTCCTTCTTTTACTTCATCCCAGGCCTTGCGTACGCTTTCCTTCTCAGAAGTTGTGGCAATTCCCACATCCCACCATGATTCATATCCGTCTGTCATGGTCTTCGGAATAACTTTCAGGTCAAACAGGCAGGCTACTGTCTGTTTCTTCGCATCTTCAAGAGCTGCTTTCAGTTCTGCAATTGTTTTACAGGTATAGGATTTCAGTCCGTATCCTTCTGCGATCTTCGCATAGTCAACCGGGATCAGATCTCCGCTGGGTTTCTTTCCATCGCTGTAACGGAACTCAGTTGCCAGACTTCCGATACCGTGAGTCATCTGCAGGTTGTTGATGCAGCCGAAACCGCAGTTGTCGAATACCAGAATATTTACTTTCTGTTTCTCCTGCATGATGGTCATGATCTCACTGTGCAGCATCTGGAAGCTTGCATCACCTACAACTGCATATACTTCATTATCCGGATCTGCCATCTTAACGCCGAGAGAAGCAGCAACTTCATATCCCATACAGGAATATCCATACTCTGCATGGTATCCGCCCCGTTTGTCTGTAGTCCACATTCTCTGCGAACAGCTGGGAAGACTTCCTCCTGCAGTAATATAATTGGCGTCTTTGTCAATCACTTCACGGATAGCCGCAAGAGCAGCCGTCTGTGTGATCATACCGCCTGTCATTTTTACAAACTCCGGAATGGTACGAGGATCTCTGTCTTTGATGATCGGCTCGAAATCATCGCCTGTATACTCGATGCCGGCCAGACGTTTCATCTCTTCATCCCACTGTTTCTTAACTTCTTCGATCTCTCCGCTGTAGGAAGAAACGTAATTTCTTGCTCTCAGTTTTTCAGAAAGGGCTTCGATGGTCACTTTCGCATCGCCGACAGCTTTTACTGCATCCATCTTATATGCATGGTATTTATTGTTGTTAATGGTAACAAATTTTACATTGTCGTTTTTGAACAGCCATTTTGAGCTGGTGGTGAAGTCAGAAAGTCTGCTTCCGATTGCGATAACAACGTCTGCGTCTCTTGCAATTACGTTGGAAGCCAGTGTACCTGTTACACCGATGCCGCCCAGGCAGTAGGGATGGCTGGATTTGCAGGCGCTCTTTCCGGCCTGGCTCTCTCCAAAGGGAATCTTGAATTCCTCACAGAATTTCTCCACAGTCTCACCGGCCAGAGAATATTTCACACCGCCGCCTACGATTACGAGAGGTTTCTTAGCATTGGCAATCACTTCTGCCACATCTTCCAATTCTTCGTCAACTGCAACCGGTCTTGTGATTCTGTGAACTCTCTTCTGGAAGAAGTAATCCGGGAAATCATAGGATTCGCCTTCCACATCCTGACAAAGTCCGATGGCAACAGCACCTGTCTCAGCAGGATCTGTCAGCACACGCATAGCATTGATCAGCGCTGTCATAATATGCTCCGGACGTGTAATACGATCCCAGTATTTTGTCACGGGCTTAAATGCATCGTTTGTGGTAACAGCAAGACTGTCGCTCTGTTCCAGCTGCTGCAGAACCGGATCCGGCTGTCTGGAAGCAAAAGTATCTGCCGGGAATACCAGCAGCGGAATATTGTTAACTGTAGCCGTCGCGCAGGCAGTAACCATATTGGCAGCTCCAGGTCCTACGGATGACGCACATGCGATAATTTTCTTTCTATTGTTCTGTTTTGCAAATGCAGTGGCAACGTGGCACATTCCCTGCTCGTTTCTTCCCTGCATAACTTTCAGCTGTCCTGGATTGGTGTCCAGCGCTTCACCTAAACCAACTGCGATACCATGACCGAAGATTGTGAAAAAGCCTTCCACAAACTTTGTTTCCTGGCCATCCTGGCTCACATACTGATTGTCAAGAAATTTCACAATTGCCTGAGCAACTGTCATTCTGGTTGTGTTTGCCATTGTTATGTATCCTCCTCTTCTTTTCAAACGGCGTCCTGCCGTTTTGATGCGTGCCTTTTTGTCACGCACGCCCGTTACCTTTTATGTGTTTATTCTAACACCTGACAGCCGTCCGTGCAAGCATTTTTTGTCACTGTTGCTTTATTTTATGTAATGTACAAAAAATAGACTTCCTCTTGGTACTGTTGCACAAAATAATTGGCACGCATTTTGACACGCAGGCACACAAAAAATCTGTATGAAATCTTTTTATGGAAGATTATACCTTGTAATAATTTTAATGTCTGTAAACATCATCTCCGGCTGCAGTTCCTTTCCCCTGGTCAGATAATCATACAGTTTCCGAACCGCCCGGTATCCCTGCATGTATCCCTCCTGATCCAGCAGGAAATCAAAATTTCCTTTTTTAAGATCGTCCACATTTTCCGGAGTCAGATCATAGACGATCACATAGGGACGTTTTTGAAGATTAAGCCTCTCAAAAGCCGCGCTCACTCCTTCCTGTCCCATACACGCCACAAAAATCCCGGCCAAATCCGGCTCCCTCTCCAGTGTGTTCACCACAATCTGTTCCACTTCCCCCGGATCCCCGGAACTTCCCTGTACTCCCAGAAGCTCCATATCCGGAAAAGAATGTTTCACTTCACCAACGAAGCCTTCCACCCTCAGACTGTTGACACTGTTAGTAAAGGATCCTGTGATAATCAGAATTTTCCCTTCTCCCCGGGTCAGCATCCCCATCAGTCCCGCCGCGGTACTTCCGCTTCTTCGGTTATCCAATCCCACAAAACAACTCCGTCCTGTTCCTACCAGATCAGAATTAAAAGTAACAACCGGAATTCCCTTCTCTTCCATCAGCCGGTTCAGTCTTCTTCTGACCTGCTCGCTTTCCACCGGCATGATGGCCAGCGCCGCTATCTTCTGGTCATCCAGTTGGTCTATGGCCTTTAACTGCTCCATTTCATCCACCGACACAAGATCACACACACAGAGCGTCACCCCGCGTTCTTTCAGCTCCCGTTCAATATCCCGGATTCCCTGATGAATCTGAAGCATGAAAGAAGAATTCGCCATTTGGGTAATTACTCCGATCTTTAACTCTTCTGTGCTGTTTTCTTCGGATGTTTTCCTTTTCCCCGGATGATAATCCAGTTCCTCGGCAATTTTCCAAATCCGCTCTGCGACCTCCGGATTAATCCTTCCCCGGTGATTCAGCGCTCTGTCGACGGTCCCCCTGGATACTCCCGCTATCTGGGCTATCTGCCTGATCGTTCCGGCCATGTTATCCCTCACTCATACAAATATTTTTGATTTTCTTCTAAGTCTATGTTGCTCTGATCAATCCACTGATAACCGGCGTCGATTATCTCATCATTTTCCAGATTCATAATAGCCCGGGCCGCGGATATTATGGTCGCGTATCCCATTCCATAGGGGTTCTGGCAAACAATCCCCACTTCTCTTCCTTCCCTGACCGCTTTTAACTGCTTCTCCCCGGCATCAAAGCCCACAAGCTTAATGTCCTGATATTCCTCCTGATCCAGAATATCCAGTACCTCTTCCGCCATGTTTTCATCCGTCACGAAGCAGCCTTTCAGATTGGGATGAGACTCCAGTATTTCTTTCACCTTCTCTTTGACGCTTCTGTCATCTTCCGTATCGTCGCCATAAATCGTATCCACCACGGTTACTGTTTTATGCTCGTTTTGAATTTCACCTTCAAACCCCAGAACCCGCTCCGATATGGATTCCGTATTCTGCTGAGATGCCACTACCAATACTTCTCCAAAATCTCCGACGGCAGCAGCCAGCCGTCTTGCAGCTTCCCTGCCGGCTTCGTAATTATCTGTCTTACACATGGTATAGATCAGCTCTTCCGATTTTACTCCGGAATCGAATCCAATCACCGGAATACCATTTTCCTCTGCCGTTTCCAACTGGGCTTCGCAGGATTCCACATCAATCGCCGCAAGACATAGAGCCTGAGGATTTTCCGCCAGCACTGCATCCACAATATTGATCTGTGTATCTGCATCGTCCTCCTGCCCGGGCGCCTCGAAAGTCATGGTAATTCTATCTTCTCCTTCCAGGCCTGCCTCTGTATTGAGGTCTTCAATTGCCTTTTCCATCCCTTCCTGGATCGCCTTCCAGTAATCACTTTTCGCACCTTTGGCCACTACTGCAATCCTGGTTGCCGGCGGAAGTTCAATTCCTTCTGCCGTAGTATAATCCGCCTTCAGGTTCTCTTCCTTTGGCAGCTCAATTTCCACAGCGCTATCCGTCTTTTCCTCTTCTTCCTCCGTCTTTGCCGTTTCCGCTTCCTCTTCCTGAGTCTGTGCACTGTTTTCCTCCGCCGTCTCCTGTTTTTTCGCACATCCCGCCGCTGCCATCAGCAGCACGCCGGTCAATAGAAGACTCAGACATTTTTTTCCCATGAAAAACGTTCTCCTTTCTCCTCTCGAAAATACCGATTCAACTCTTTTCTTGGTATTTCAAATGACATTTTTTCTCCACTTCCAGGATAGCGAAAAACCAATGCATATGCACATAAGGCCAGGGGATCATTTCCTGGCTTAGGATTATATTTCCTGTCGCCGATTAACGGAAGCCCGGCATGGGCCATCTGTACCCGAATCTGGTGGTATCTTCCTGTAAAAAGCTTGATTTCCACCAGGGCTTCCTGTTCCCATTGCTTTAAAAGGCGATAACTCAGCCTGGCCTGTCTGGCATTTTTCTCCCCCCGCTGCGCTACTCTCGCCCTGTGTGTCTTCCCATCTTTCACCAGATAATCAGAAAGGATCGTTTCTCCCTTCTCCACTTCTGTTCCCTGAACCAGTGCAAGATACCTCTTTTCCATCTGACCGCCGGATACCTGCCGGCTTAGATCGCCGGCCGCCTCTTTTGTTTTCGCAAATACTAAAAGTCCTTCCACCGGCTGATCCAGCCGATGTACGATCCCAAGATAGGGAACCCTGTCTTCAGAATCGCTCTGCTTTTCCTTCAAATAATTTTTTAATAAACTTTCCAGATCCTGCTGGCCATAAGAACTGTTCTGCACCGCAAGTCCTGCCGGTTTGTGCACGACTAAAATCTTCTTATCTTCAAAAATAATCCAATTTTTCATACGCCTATTATATAATAAAAACACAGAAACAAGCAACCGCTATATCTACATTACTTCAATATAACGGTTGCTTTAAAAATCTGCGTTATTCAATTTTCTACCTTCTCTTAAAATTTATAATCAGATTTACTGGTTACGAAACAATTAACAAATAATAGTTCCATATTCAATTATCTATATAAATTTTAATCTTTTATCATTCCCTGCTCGTAAGTTATCCCTACTTAGAAGTTTATATATATTTTTTTTAATATTAAATTGACATTTAATATTGTTTAATCGTCTGACCTGATGAAAATATACTTTATTATGAATATCAATTCCCTTCAGGAACTTTTCTATCTTCTTTCTTTCGATTTCCGCTTCTCACTTCTATCTTCCGAATACTGATTCAGGATTTTTGATTACAGTTTATTGATTTTTCAGAAATTGATTTCTCGTCTCAACTCTCTCTACTTCATCTCTAATACTATATCTTTTCCTTACTCCTTCTTCTTCCGATTTTGTCCTTTACTTCCATCTTCCGATCTCTGATATTCACTGATTTTAGATTGAGATCTCTATAACTTCAGCACTTTCATCTGTCTTCCGAAATCATAATTCAAAATCCAATTATTATATTTCTTCACATATAATAATTTTTGAATTATGTTTTGTGGTATATGTTCAATATGAAGGCTAGCTATATATACCTTGTTACTTCTTCCGCTTTCATCTTACGATTTCCGGGATAAATATGTTACTCATCTGTAAAAGGTCTTCTCGCTGGGAATTGCTATGCCATACCACTTTCATATTGAAGGTTATGATTTAAAGTGTCCAATGGACCAACCTCCTTTTTTCCTATTTCTTTATGTAATAAGAAATAATGAATTATTGATTGTTGTATGTTTCTGTTGTTTTGTTGTTGATATTATAATAGCAGATCTCCTTTTATTTGTCAACACATTTTTTAATTTTTATTTTTATTTTTTTATAATAATTTTTTATCTTTTAAATTAGTTGTATATATTTCTAATTATTTATAATTTTCAGTTAATTTATTTTTTCTTGAAAAACGGTGTTTTACTGACGGGCCTGCGCCAGCCTTCTGGATTTCTCCTCCTGCTTTCCTCTGATCACATCTACGAATACAGCCAGGATAACCACCAGACCCAGGATCATATTCTGAATATCAGTCTTAGCGCCCAGAAGGTTCAATCCGTTATTCAAAACAGCGATGATCAGCGCGCCAACCAGCGTTCCTCCCACACTGCCGCGTCCTCCGTTAAAAGAAGCGCCCCCGATAACACATGCGGCAATGGCATTCATTTCATATCCGTCGCCGGCATTGGGGTAAGCCAGGCTGACACGGCCTATCATAACGATACCAGCCAGCGCCGCCAGAAGTCCGGACAAAATATATGTCAGGTTCAAAAGCGGTTTTACCTTAATACCGGACAGCCTGGCCGCTTCCCGGTTGCCTCCGATGGAATAAATGTACCGTCCGAAAGCTGTTCTGTTCAGGAATATGGATGCAATAATCGCTACGATGATAACCAGAAGGAAGCATACCGGGAACCCTCCGATGCTTGCATACCCCAGAAACATTACTCCCTCTGAGAAGCCTGCCATGGAAGCAGATCCTGTAATCCAGAGGCAGAAACCGCGGATCACCAGCTGAGTACCCAGTGTGGATACAAAGGGATGGGGAAGATCTAATTTCGTAAACAAAAGACCGTTGACTAAACCGATGACAACACCGCAAAGCAGTCCCACCAGCAGGAGCAGGAAAGTATTATTGATTCCTGCTTTGATCATAATTCCCATCATACACCCGGAACATGCAATGGTCGCTCCCACTGACAGGTCGATACCTCCTGTCAGAAGCACAAACAGCATACCGAAAGATACCAGCGCATTGATAGACGCCTGTCTTAATATGTTCAAAAGGTTGTTTGGTTTAAAAAACTGATCCGTAATGATAGTAAGAAGCAGGGACAACACCACCAGAGCAATTAATGGCCCCACAATATTGGATACTTTTTTATTTTTTAAAATGTTCGTTTTCATTTCTCTAGACCTCCCATGCCGCTCTCATAATACTTTCCTGATTGAAATCTTCACTCTGCCGATCAATTTCTCCGGTAATCCGACCGCTTCTCATGACGATAACTCGATCGCACATTCCCAGAATTTCCGGCAGTTCCGAAGAAATCATCACAACGGCCTTTCCTTCTTTTACCAGATCATTGATTATATTGTAGACCTCTATTTTGGCTCCGACATCGATTCCGCGAGTAGGTTCATCAAACACAAAGATTTCCGCATCTGTATTAATCCATTTGCCGATAACTACTTTCTGCTGATTTCCTCCGCTCAGATCACCGGATTTCTTTTCGATGCTTTCCGTCTTGATTTTCAACTTTTCCACCGTGTTTTCCGCCTGCTCACGCAGTTTTTTATCATCCACAAACAGGCCTTTTGACAACTGCTGCATATTCACCATGGCAATATTCTTACTGATGGATTCGTCCAACACCAGCCCCTGCCCTTTTCTGTCCTCCGTCAAAAAAGCAATCTTGTTTTTAATGGCGTCACCGGGACTTTTGATCTGACACTTTTGCCCGTTTATATAAATCTCTCCGCCGTCGATGGGATCCGCCGCGAAAATTCCGCGGAAAACCTCCGTTCTGCCGGCGCCCACCAGACCTGCAAATCCAAGGACCTCCCCTTTCCGGACGGAAAAAGTGATATCATTATAGACGCCTTTCCGCGAAAGATGTTTTATCTCCATGGCCACTTCTCCTTTGGGGGCGTCCACTTTGGGATACAGATTATCAAGACTGCGCCCTACCATGTAAGTAATCAGATCATCCTGGGTCATCTGATCTGTATCCATGGTAACCACATGTTTTCCATCCCGCATAACCGTCACAACATCGCAGAGTTCAAAAATCTCTTCCAGCTTATGAGACACAAAGAGAATAGCCATCCCCTGCTCTTTCAGAAGATTTACCGTTTTAAACAATTCTTTCGTCTCCTGCTCGCCCAGACTGGAAGTAGGCTCATCCAGGATCAAAACCTTCGCTTCCTGGAGAATGGATTTTCCGATCTCTATCATCTGAAGCTGTCCCATCCCCATATTGCCGCAGATTTTTGTAAGATCAATATCCTGATTCATGGACTGCATAACTTCTTTCGTCTTTTTGTTCATATAGCCGTAATCCAGAAAACAACTGTTTCCTTTTCGCTTCATATTGCCCATAAACATATTATCCGTGGCATTTAATTCAGCCACGATGTTCAGCTCCTGATACACACATGCAATCCCCTTCTTTTTTGCATCCAAAGGTCCGGAAAATACCACCTCGCGGCCCTCGCACAGTATTTTCCCCTGATCTGGTTTATGAACCCCCGTCAGCGTCTTAATCAATGTTGATTTTCCGGCTCCGTTCTCTCCGATCAGTCCATGTACTTCTCCCTTTTTCAAGGTCAGAGAAACGCCGTCCAGCGCACGCACCCCCGGAAAGTTTTTCGTGATATCTACCAATTCCACCGCAATTTCATGTTCTTTCAACTCTCTCACCTTCTATTCTTTCTGTTCTGAAAAGGGCTGCCCGATCACCGGCAGCCCTGAACTTTTTTCTGTTCTATTCCAGATATTCCTCATAGTTGGTAGAATCGATGATTTCCACATCTACCGGAATCTGGCGGTCATAGGTTTCACCTTCCAGAGAACCAATTCCGCACATTACCGCCTGGTATCCCATTTCGTACGGCTGCTGTGCAATCGTCATTTCCATGGTTCCCTCACCGATGGCCTGAAGCGCTACCTGGAATCCGTTGAAGCTGCAGACTTTAATGGAGTCCGTTGCATTATTCTGCTTGATCGCCTGAATAGCTCCCATGCACGCATCGTCGTCGGTACACATCACCGCGTCAATACCGTCTACTCCGTATTTCTGAATCCAGTCTTCCACCTGTCCTGCCGTCAAATCTGCTGAATTATCACAGTACTGCAGATCCAATACGTTGCACCCGGCGTCTTCCATGGCGTCTTTGTAACCGGAAGAACGTTTCTCATGATTATCATCTCCCTGCTGGCCTGTGGCAATTACCACATTTGCCCCTTCAGGAAGTCTGGAGGCAAATTCCGTAGCTCCTTCATATGCTGCGTCATAATTCTGTGTTCCTACGTATGTCACCGGATTTTCAAAATTGGGGGAATCTGTATCCACCAGAACAACCTTAATATCCTGTGCCACAGCGTCATTTAAAACGGTGATAACCGAATCTGCAATATTAGGATCTACCAAGAGGATGTCCACTTCCTGGGAAATAAAGTTTTCAATCATCTGTACCTGCTGAGCAGCGTCTGTAATATCATCAGGAGCCACACTGGTGATGGACGCTCCTACTTCTTCCGCCGCTGCCTCCGCACCGTCGATAACTTTATTCTGGAATTCATCATAGAGTTTCATTACCACGCCGATAGACAAATCACTGGTATCCACTTCCCCACTTTCTGATGAAGACTCGCCTTCTTCCGTTCCGCTTTCTTCCGCACTGGCCTCCGTATCATTTCCAGATGTTTCCTCTGTTCCGCCTCCTGAGCAGGCTGCCATTGCCGTTGTCATGGTGACTGCAAGTAAAACCGCTAAAACTTTTCTCTTCATAACACCTTTCCCCTTCTTTATCTTCTTATTATTTTTGTACCGGTACGTTTTTGATGAACTTATTGTATCAAGTCCTTTTATTTTTCAACACTGACGATTTTTAGATAAAGGTGTAATATTTTTAGATGTCGTCAAAATAATTTTTCTATATTTTCACGGTCCGACTCATAAATTTTCCCACCTTTGTTCACCAAAATTCTGCTGCCGGTTATACTTGCTTCCGAAAATGACATAGAAAGAATCAGCACAGAAATCCCATGACGGACAGCCGTCTGGATCAGACAGCAGGTCAGCTTCTGAATGGTATAATCCGCCGATGAAAAGGGACGCAGACAGATCAGTACCCTGGGACGGAATATAATCCAGCGATAATAAGACATCTTTTGAATGGTGTGAGGACTGGCCTGATATATAGACTGATGAAGTTCTTCTCTGGTAAACTCCCCGGTGGAAAGCAGTTCCTTTTCCAGGCTGGTTACGTATTTGGATGAAAAACCGTTAAGTCCTATCTTTCCCGATACCAGCATCAGAATATTGTCCAGTACGCTGCCGTCCAGGTACATGGAAGCTTCATGGGAATTCTCTTCCAGAATTCCGATCCTCTGCTGAGCAGCGTCGCTGAACACATGGGGAGAGAATTTTTTCCCCATGATATAAATGTCTCCCTTTTTTATCTCTTCTTCACCGCTTAATACTGCCGCGGGCGTCCTCCAGGATTCAAAATCACTGCTCACATAATTTACAATCTCCCGCTCGCGAACAGAAAAATCCATTTTCACCCCGTATCTGGTTTCTACTCGATCAAACCGCAGTATTTCTCTCTCCTCCGGCACTGTATTTTCACAGATGCTGTTCCATTTTACATTCTCCAGCATCACTTCATACAAAAATTCCGGATCATAATGACTGCTTAAAATACGGTGTCGCGTTCTGCCATGAGCAAAAATATACATGTATTCTGTATATCGAAAAAGAACGCCGGTGTTATTGGAAACAAGCAGAAAATCCATCCCCAGTGCTTTCAGCTTCACCACCAGTTCAAAAAACGTTTCCATGGTCTCCTCAGTAAAAAATTCATCCATATCCGCCAGCACCGCCAATTTCTTTCCGGAAATATAAGCATTCATCAGTTCTACTGCCTTTCTTTGAATAGGTGGAAGATTTCCCGTTCTTTCTTCCGGATTAATGGGATACTGCAGCATTTCAAAAAAGCCTTCCGCCGATGCGCAGAGTTTTTTTACACTCTTTCCCCAGGATATCCCCTTTTGCATAACAAAAATATTTTCTTTTACCGTCAGCTCCGGGATGCAGCGATCCTGCCGGTTGATCAGACGTACCGCATCTTTCAGAACCTGGGAGCACTCTTCCGGTTTAGAAAGGGATTCTTGCACATATACCCAGCCGTAATCCAATCTCTCTTCCCCGCTTAAAATCTGAATCAGCACTTTTCTTTCCAGATTATTCTCCACTAACAGCCCGCAGATTTCCCCCCGATATATCTGAATAGAAAAATCCACAATTCCGGCAGACTTCCCCATCCGTTTCGTCCCCCGCTCAATTCTGAGTACCTCCTCTTTCACCGTCCTTTTCCTCCCTGTTCCCGGTCAAGAGCCTTAATATACCCTTTTGCCATGGATTCATCCAAATTTGGAAGAGTGATTCTGATTTCCGTTCCCGCATACATAGATCCCAAAATATACAGCCCATACTCCATTCCAAACAGCATTTTAATCCGGGCATTGACATTCCTCAGTGCAATTCCAGACTTTTTCCGCGAAAATGCCGCTGTAATCTGCTTATCCGGTTCCTGAAACATCCGGTTCAGTTCGACGATTTTCTCTTCCTCCATTCCAGCTCCATAATCCCGTACAGAAATAAATACTTTCGTCTTGGTCCGTTCCAGGTCAATTTCAATGGTTCCCCGTCCTACTTCCGCCTCAACCCCATGCTGAATGGCATTTTCCACCAGCGGCTGCAGCGTCAGCTTTAACATCCAGCACTGAAACAACATTTCTTCATCGTCGCAGTGGATTTCCAGATGAATTCTGTCCTCAAACCGGTATTTCTGAATTTTAAAATAGTTTTTTACATTTTCCACCTCATCCGCCAGAGTCACAATATTTTCTTTATTGGTGATGGTATAGCGGAAAAACTTGGAAAGGGCTTCCGACATACCCGCTATGGAAGTCTGTCCCGCCAAAAGCGCCTCCGCCCGGATGGATTCCAGCGTATTGTAGAGAAAATGGGGATTCATCTGATTCTGCAGCGTCAGATACTCCACTTGCTTTTTGGCCATATCCACAGCCGTATTTCTGTCCGTCATCACCTCCAGATTTCTCAGCATTTTTTCCATTTCCTCATCCATGACAAAATTGTTGTGGAACAGCTCTTCATAGATATATCCCCGGTTAAACAACTCAAAGGTCTGCTTCAAATTTTTCATGGGATTAAACACATAAATTCTCCCTGCAAGATAAGTGATGATAACCGTCAGCGTCAGACACACCAAAGATGCTCCCAAAATGGCATGAGACACCTGGATTCTTTCAGAAAACACCAGCAGAAGAAGCAGAAAATTAGCAGCTAAGAGAAGGTACAGAACCCGGACCAGGCGCCGCACCTGGTAATACCAATATTTCTTTTTTTTCAACTGTTCCCCTCCTATCCGAAAAATTTCCGGTACTGGGAAGGAGTCAGACCGCTGACCTTTTTAAATTGTTTTGAAAAATATTTAGCATCTCCCATTCCAATCATTTCCGGAATATGATTAATCTTGATATCTTTTTGCTTCAGCAGTTCCTTTGCCTGCTCCATCCGTACTTCCAGAATATATTCTGTTAACGTCTGTCCCGTCTCTTTTCGAAACATGGTGGAAAAGTAGGCCGAATTAAATCCTACCATTTCCGCCAGCTCTTCCAGTTTGATCGGTTCAGAAAAATGATCTTGAATATAAGATTTCACCAGTTTTACCGGCTTGATTTCAACCTGCCGGCTGGCCTCCAGTTCCGCTTCCATATACTTTTCCATCAGCCGGAAGGTGCGCAGAAATACCTCTTCCACAGTGGTGCACCGGTAAAACTCTTTCTGGAATTTTTCCCTTATCTCCTCCTCCCGGCTGAACGCTCTGCCTTTCTTCATTTCCAGCAGAAACATATCCACCAGTTCCTTCACCGTGAGGAACATTTTATTGCCGTCCATCTGCGGAACTTCCATACAGCGTTCCTTTATTCCGACCATCATCTGACCGATTCCGGCACTGTCATACATATCCGTTCTCTCACGAAACTGATTTCGAAAACTGCTGTCAATCACCTGACCTGCATCAAAGGCCGTCCCCTCCGTGACCTGTTCGTTCACACCGATAATCTTATCCGTCCCCAGACAAATACGGTTCAGCACCGCGCTTCTGGCATCCACATAGGACTGCTCGATATAGGTAAGATCCTGTACCGGTCTTCCGATCCCCACCGTCACATGAATATCCTGAGAAATTTCTCTCAGTCCCGCACTGTTGGACCGTATATGTTTCAGACGCCACCGGAAATCCTTCAGCTCCCCTTCCGGATAATTCAAAAGGACGCAGACGCCCAGATCATCTTCACAGGTAATCAGTTCCAGACACTGTTCCTGCAGTTCCTTTCTGCACAATTCACTGATTTTCTCCATCAGCTGCTGATATACCAGTTCGTATTCTTCCACTTCCGGCAAATCCGGCTTGACATACAAAATCTGAAAGTTGCCGGGCTGAAAATTACAGTGGAACCGTTCGTTGATTTCATCCAGATCCTTCTGCAGAAAATTTTTCAGCTCCTGATTAATCAAATCCTTCAGAAACGTCCGCTTGATGCGGGATGACTGCTGTGCCACTTTGTTCTTTAACAGCGCAACATTTTTTTCCTTCTCCTCCTGCTCTGTCCGTTCCGCGATCACCCGCTGCAGCACTTCTTCCAGCTCATCTTCCTGTATGGGCTTTGACAGATAGTCCCTTACCCCATAACGGATTGCTTTCCTGGCATACTCGAAATCCTCATACCCGCTGATGATAATAAAATGCACGTCATACTTTCTGGCCTGTACCCGTTCAATCAGCTCCAGCCCGTCGCAGCCGGGCATTTTAATGTCTGTAATCACGATATCAGGCCGTGTTTCCTCAATCAGTTTCAATGCATCAATGCCGTTATAGGCAACCCCCGCAACCGTCAAATTCAGCTTTTCCCAATTGATCAGATACTGTATCAGCTGACACAGCTTCTTTTCATCATCCACAATGATCACCTTCATCACCGCTCACCTCCGCTTTTCCGTCTCTGTTTTTCCTTACTTTATCACACTTTTTTAAAAACCTCTTGCACATTATTGCAGAAAAAAGGGCTGATTTCTCACAAATAGAAATCAGCCTTTTTATCATCTTATAATATTTCCAATAATTCCGTAGGAAAAGACCGTCATAATCAGAGCTGCCAACAAAATCCCCAGCAATATAGCCAAAGACGATTTTTTAATGTCAATCTCCAAAAGAGAGGCAATCAAAGCCCCCGTCCATGCCCCTGTCCCCGGAAGGGGAATCCCGACAAATATCATCAGTCCCCAGAATTCGTACCTTTTGATCTGATCGCTTTTTCCCATTGCCCGCTTTTCCAGTTTTTCAATCAGCGGCCGGAAAGTCTTTGTCTTTTTCAGCCACCGGAAAATCTGCTTAATAAACAGCAGAATAAACGGAATCGGCAGAATATTTCCTATTATACAGACGGGAATTGCCGTCAGTGCGTCCACATTCAAAAGGGACGCTGCCAGAAGCCCTCCTCTTAATTCCAGAATGGGAAATAAAGAGATAATAAATATAATCGCCGTTTCCGAAATGTAGGGCGCAAGATTAGTGGTAAACCATTGTACCAGTGAGTCCATATTACCTTTCTCCTTTTCTCTTTGTCAGATAATGTTCCAGAAAATCAATCAGCCTTTTCATCTCCTCCGGCGTGCCTATGGTAATCCTCAGATAGTTGTCAATTCTGGGTTTATCAAAGTACCGGACATAGATATGATTTTTCCGCAGTTCTTCAAAAAGCTCCCGCGCCGGACACTCTCCGTGGCTGACGAACACAAAATTCGCCCTGGAATCCTGCAGCGTAAATCCCAGCCGCCTCAATTGGCTCTGGGTCCATTCCCTTGTTTCCACTACTTTTTCAATGGTCTCACGAAAATACTTCTCATCGGCAATAGAAGCTGCTCCCGCTTCCAGAACCGTCATATCCATCGTATAAGAGTTAAAAGAATATTTTACGTCGTTGAGACAACGGATCATTTCTTCGTTTCCGCAGGCATAGCCGATACGCATCCCCGCCATCGACCGGGATTTGGAAAAGGTCCGTACCACCAGTAAATTATCGTATTCTTTAAGGAGAGGAAGAGCTGTGTCGGCCCCAAAATCCACGTATGCCTCATCCACAATCACTGCCGTCTCCCGGTTATTCTCCAGTATGCCGCGCACTTCCTTTAAAGAAAGAGCAGCTCCGGTGGGAGCATTGGGATTGGGAAAAACAATTCCGCCGTTCTCCCGGCAATAATCCTCCCCGCAGATTTGCAGGCTTTGATTCAGTGGAATCCTTTCATAAGGGATCCGCAGCAATTCGGCCCACACATCGTAAAAGGAATATGTAATATCAGGAAACAAAATCGGTTTATCACTGTTAAAAAAAGTCATAAATGCCATCGCCAGCACATCATCCGAGCCCACCCCGGCAAACACCTGATTCTCTTTCAGTTCGTGATAATCGGCAATGGCCTTTACCAGCTTATGTGCTGTGGGGTCCGGATACAACCGGAAAGTATCGGAATCCAGATTTTTTATTGCTTCTCTCACTCTTGGAGACGGCGGATATGGATTTTCATTTGTATTCAGCTTTATCATATCCGGATCCTGGGGCTGTTCGCCTGGAACATAGGGAATGACCCGTCTCACGTTATCTCTCCACGATTTCATTTATTTTCCTCCAATGTTTCTTAGATGTTTAAGTATACCTGTTTTTTTTGAAAAATGCAACCTCCATACCCTTCCCTGGAAACTGAAACGGCAAAAGCCCATCGCCAGGCAAACCTGGCAATGGGCTTATTCTCTTCAACAAACTAAAATACAATTATGTAAATCTTCGAATGGCAAGAATTGTTTTGCAGTCGGCGCTTCTGTCATGGGTAATACCCCAGGCGCTTCCTTTGGCTTCTACAATTCCTCCGTTTCCATCATAGATCGCCACGTGACCGGAATAGCAGATAACATCGCCGGCCTGGGCTTCTGCCAGACTGCCTACTGCAGTTCCAAGATATCTCCATCCGGAGGATGTGGTATAACCGCCGCTGTATACTCCGCAGTTTTTCAGAACCTGATATACGAAGTGTGAACAGTCAATACCGTTGGTCAGAGAGTTTCCTCCCCATACATAGGGATTTCCCACAAACTGATCTGCATAAGCTACAATTGCACTGCCTGAAGATCCGCCGCTGGAATATCCGGAATCTTCGGATGATGAAGTATCTTCATAAGAGCTGTCCTCCGATGAAGTATCAGAAGATTCTTCTTCGTAAGATTCTTCTTCATTGGATTCCTCTTCGTAAACTTCCTCGCTGCTTCCGCCGTCACTGGAATCACTTTCTGACGTTTCCGCATCTTCTGCAGAAGTCTCCTCGGAAGCGGCTTCCTGAGCCTCTTCTTCCGCCTGTTCTTCTTCCTCTGCCTGCTGTCTTGCAGCTTCCTCAGCCGCTGCCTGTCTAGCCGCTTCTTCTGCTGCCGCCTGCCGTGCCGCCTCTTCTTCTGCTTGTCTGCGTTCTTCTTCCAGACGGTTAAGTTCAGCTTCCTGTTCAGCAATCAGATTACTGATTTCTTCTGCCTGCTGACGGGCAGTTGCAATCTGACTTTCATAATCACTGCTGGCAGCTTTTTTTGCGTCAATCTGTGTCTGCAGATCTGACTGCTGTCCCTCCAGATCAGCTTTCTGTGACTCCAGAGAAGCTTTCTGTTCTTCCAATGAAGCTTTCTCTGTTTCCAATTCTGTTTTCTGGGTTTCCAGAGAAGCTTTCAGTTCTTTTACCTGATTTACCACTTCAACATATGCTTCCAACTGGGACCGGTCATAGTCCTGCAGATCCTGTACGTATTCTGCACGGGTAAGTACTTTTGAAAAATCTTCAGAATCGAAGAGCATCTGGAACCAGGCACTCTCGCCGCCGTTTTCATAGATATACTGGATACGTTTTTTCATATCCTCATACTGTTTGTCCCGCGTCTCCTCTGCTTCTTTTAAATCAGCTTTTGTCTGTTTAATTTCTGCTTCTTTAGCAGTAATATTCTCTTCCGTTGTAGTAATTTGCGTTTCAGTTGCATCGATATCGTTTTTGGCTGCATCAATCTGAATCATCAGATCCACCATTTCCGCATCCATGGAATTGATCTCCGCCTGGATTTCGCTCTGTCTCTCGGACAAATCATCAATTACGGCATTGGTTTCGCTTAACTGACTTTCTGCCTGGCTTTTCTGTTGTCTCAGCTCATCTTCCGTTGTAGCCAACACAGTTATCACCTGAGATACTGTCAGAACAAGGCCCAGGAGCACGCATACTAACCTTTTTTTCATGTCAAATCTCTCCCTGTCGCTTCTTACTAGTTTTCATTTGTCCTCTGTAAATATTTTGTAATATTTCCACTTTCTGTTCCCTATAATACCACGAGTTGAGGAAGAAATCAACACTTTTTTTATCTTTCGTAATTTTTATGTAACAATTGCGTAATCAATAAAAAATACTGTTCATCAGAAAGGTTCTCCCACCCTGAATTCATAAATCGTCTTCTGGATGTATTCCTCTCCCGCTTTCAGTAAAACGCTGGGGAAATTTTCATGGTGAACTGCATCGGGAAAAGCCTGAGTTTCCAGGCAGAATCCCTGCCTGGATTCATATGATGCGCCTTTCTTCCCTTTCTGAGGCAGAACATGATTGCCTGTATAAAACTGCATCCCCGGCTGAGTCGTACGGCATATCAGGGCAATGCCCGTGTCATCACTGTAAACTGCAGCGGCCTCCCATATTTTCTCACTCTTTTGATGGTTCAGCACGTAATTATGATCGTAGCCTTCTCCCCGTTCCAACTGTTCATCCGCTTTTTCAATATCGCGCCCTATAGCTTTCGGTATACGAAAATCAAAAGAGGTGCCGGTGACCGGACGTATTTCTCCAGTGGGAATCAGCGTCTCATCAACAGGCAGATATCCGTTGGCATGTATCTGTACTCTTTGATTCAGCACGCTGCCGCTGTCATGGCCGGACAGATTAAAATACACATGATTGGTCAAATTACACAGAGTATCCTTATCTGAAACCGCATGATAGGTAATAGACAGACGGTTTTCATCATCAAAAACATACTCCACATCCACTTCCATATTTCCAGGATACTGTTCCTCCATATCCGGACTTGTCAGATGCAGATGCAGCACATTTCCTTCGCTATGTACATCCCAGACCTTTTTGTTGAATCCTCCCGGACCGCCGTGAAGATGATTGGGACCATTGTTTTTCGCCAACTGATATTCTTTTCCGGCAATTTCTGCCCTGCCTCCGGCAATCCGATTGCCGCAGCGCCCGATCAGTGCTCCGAAAAATGCTTTTCCCTGTTCATATTCCGGCAGATGATCATACCCTAAAACCACATCCGTCAGCCGTCCCTCCCGGTCGGGAACCATCAATGAAACAATGCTTCCGCCGTAGCTGCATATTGTCACGCTGGCTCCCGAGGAGTTTACCATTTTATAAAGGGCCGTCTGCTCCCCCTTTTCTGTCCTGCCAAATGGAACAATTGTAATTCCTGCCATTGTACTCCCCCTTTTCTGTTTTATAATCCTGCAATAAAACGTTCAAAGGCTTCTTTGCCCTCCTTGGTTCTTTTGAAGACTCCTGCGTCTTCTAAGACCTGCTCAAATACCTTTCCCACCTCTTTTTGCAGAATCGGCATAATATTTTTTTCTGTTATTATATCATAAGAAGGCAAAAATTCCTTTACCCAATCTGCATGTTTTTTCAGTTCTTCCTTTTCTTCTATATTTTCCTCTTTCAAAATGGCCTCCGCCAGACCGTTCAGCTCCTTTTTCAGGCGGGCCGGAAGTACTGCCAGTCCCATTACTTCTATCAGCCCAATGTTCTCCTTCTTTATATGATGGAGTTTTTCATGGGGATGATAAATCCCCAGGGGATATTTCTCCGTCGTAAGATTATTTCTCAGCACCAGATCCAGCTCATATCTGCCCTTTCGCATTCTGGCAATGGGAGTGATAGTATTATGAGGCTCTCCTTCTGTGCAGGCATAGATCGCCACAGTCTCATCCGTATAATTTCTCCAGTTCTCCAGAATATGTTCCGCCAGTTCTGCCAGGCGGGAAGGATCCTCTGCTTCCAGCCGGATTACAGACATGGGCCATTTTACGATTCCCACATTCACATCCTGAAATCCCCGTACGGAATATGTCCGTTCCACTTCAGCTTTGGCCATGGCAAACTCATGGCATCCCCCCTGGAAATGATCATGGCTTAAAATAGAACCTCCCACAATGGGCAGATCTGCGTTGGATCCCAGAAAGTAGTGGGGGAACTTTCCCACGAATTCCAGAAGTTTCCGAAAAGTATTTCCGCTGATCTTCATGGGCACATGTTTTCTGTTCAGCACGATGCAGTGCTCATTGTAATAAACATAGGGAGAATACTGCAGCCCCCATTCTTCTTCCTGAAGATTCAGGGAAATGATTCTGTGATTCTGCCTTGCCGGATGGTTAAGTCTGCCGGCATATCCTTCATTTTCCCCGCAAAGGAGGCACTTGGGATAACTGCTGGAAGCCGCATTGCGAGCCGCCGCAATATCTTTTGGATCTTTTTCCGGTTTTGAAAGATTAATGGTAATCTCCATATTGCCGTATTCTGTTTGAGCCTCCCATTTTTCATCCCGGGCAATGCGGTCTCTGCGGATATAATTACTGTCCTGACTCAAATGATAAAAATAATCTGTAGCTTTTTTCGGAGACTGTCCATACAGTTCCCAGAAAATACGGTTTACTTCCGACGGCCAGGGCACCAGCTTTCCCATGATCTTTGTATCCAGAAGATCCCGGCAAGTCACGGTGTCCTGCTTAAGCACACCTCTTTTCGCCGCGTCATCCAGCAGCTCTTTCAGCACCGGTTCCAGCTTCACATGGTCATAATTTTCTTCCGGTTCCTCATATTCATCCAGTTCCAGAACTTCCAGGATCTGATTTCGGATAAAATCCACATCCTGCGCTTTTATCATGCGGCGTTCCAGCCCGTAGGCGATCAGTTTTTTAATCGCTGTATTTACCATCCGCTCCCCCTCCTATATCATCTGAATTCCGCCGGTCCTTCTGATTTTCAGCACACGGCACGTTCCTTCTCCAAATACGTACTCCATCTTTTCTTTATACTGAGCCACAAAATCATCCCTGACAAAGGCCTGGATCGTTCCGGCAAAGCCTCCGCCATGAACCCGGCTGACGCCTTTATCCTTCAGAATATCTTCACTGACCGCCAACGCTATGGACATGCTCTGATTTTGCACATCCCGGTTTGTATATACATTTTGAAGGTATTTAAAAGAGGAGTCGCCTGACGCTTTTACCAGTTCCAGAAAACGGGGAAACTCTCCATTTTTTAAGGCTTCCACCTGCTGCAGCACCCGTCTGTTTTCTTCGAAAAAATGCAGGGCTCGCAAAACGCTGCGGTCCCCCAGTTCCAGACGCAGATTGGGAATCCTCTTTTTGAATTCCTCCTCGTCCACCTCCCGAAGAACTTCCTTTCCAAAAGCTTTTGCCGCATTTTTCATTTCCATGGGAATCATTGCATAATCTTCCGTGAGATCTTCATGGGACCCCTTGGTGTCTACGATACACAAACTGTAAGGATCCGCTCCCATATCTACCTGCTCCACCTTCGGCCGGGATGGATTCTCAAAGTCAATGTAAATCAATCCGCCCACGGAACATGCCATCTGATCCATCAGTCCGCAGGGCTTGCCAAAATATACGTTTTCTGCATACTGTCCGATCATGGCAATCTCCACCGATGAGACCTTCATCCCGTTGAACATACCGGAAAAGACCGTGCCCAGAATGGTTTCAAAGGCCGCGGAAGAGGAAAGCCCTGCACCGATCAGCACATCGCTGGTTACATAAATATTGCAGCCGCCTATCTGATATCCCTTCTCCTTCAGTCCCTTTAAGACTCCCCGGATCAATCCTTTGGAAGTGCCTTCTTCCTCCTGCTGCTTTTCCAGATCGCCAAGCTCCACCCGCTCCATGGGATGGCCCTCCGATACCACTTTCACACAGTTTTCCTCATTATAGCCTGCCACGGCAATGGCGTCCAGATTCACGGATGCCGCCAGAACCCTTCCATGCTGATGATCCGTATGGTTTCCTCCCACTTCGCTTCGTCCCGGCGCACTGTAAACAGCCACATCTCCCTGTCCAAATAACGCTTCATACTGTTTCAGGGCTTCTGTATAGCGAATGCGCTGTCTGGAAAGCTGAGATTCATCCAGATAAGTATCCTTCAGAATTCCGTCGTATTTTCCTTCCGATATTTCCCCTATGATTGCTCCCAAATTTTTCACCCTTTTCTACCTCCTTTTAAGTAAATTATATTTCTTATTTACTAAATTTTCAATTACTATTTACTAAATTTTTTCCTAAAAAATACGCTTGATTTTTGTGGCAATGTCACAAACCGCTCCGTCTTTCCCGGCATATCTTTTAATTTCCTTTATTTCCTGATATAATAGTCCGGAATTAAACGATAAATTTTTCTTCAGGGAGGCTTTTTATGTCAACCATCAAAGATATTGCTTTGGCCGCTCAGGTTTCCCCTGCCACAGTATCCCGGATTCTCAATCAGGACTCCACGCTGAACGTAACCCCCCAGACCCGTCAGAAAGTTCTGGATACTGCCAGAGAAATGAATTATGTAAAAAAGAAACGCAGTACCCGGCCTTCCTTTTCCCTGGGAATTGTCCAGTGGTTCTCCGCTCAGGAAGAGATCAACGACACTTACTATCTGATGATCCGCCAGGGAATTGAAGACTACTGCAACTCCAGCGGCATTCACGTGATACGTACTTATAAAGCGGACTTCGGATATGAGGAGTTTCTAAAGGATGTGGACGGTCTGATCTGCATTGGAAAATTCTGCCCGGAAGAGATTGCCAAACTGAAAAAAATCACCAGTCGGATTCTCTTTCTGGACATGCCCGTGGAGGATCCGGATATCACCACAATTACTCTGGACTTCCATCAGGCTGTTACCCAGGTTCTTTCCTATCTCCGCCATAAAGGCTATCGAAAAATCGGCTTTTTAAGCGGTCGGGAGTACCTGGATGATCACCGGATTTTCCCCGATGAACGTCCCGGTATCTTTATTGATTTCTGCCGCCGGCATGGGATTGAATATGAGTCTTTTTTGTTGGAAGAATCCTTCACCAGCGATTCCGGGTACCATATGATGTCTTCTCTGATTGCCTCCGGCAATCTTCCTGAAGCCGTTTTTGCCGCCAGTGATTTAATCGCCATCGGCGCTTTAAAAGCGTTGAACGACCATGGATACCAGGTTCCCAAAGATATTGGTCTGGTGGGTTTTGACGATCTGTCCATCGCAGAATTTACCGCTCCGCCTTTGACGACGGTTCATGCGCCCGCTTACGAAATGGGGTATTACGGCGCTCAAATTCTTCACCAATTTAATCATTTTCAAACCGGCTGCGCCATGAAAATCAAACTTCCCTGCCGTCTGGTAGAACGAAAATCCTGCTGAATACCCCTCGTTGGCAAAGGAGACTGTCTATGAAGTATCGAAATATTATGAACATATCCCTTCAGCAGATACAGATTTTTCTGAAATGCTGTCAATATTTAAATTATTCCCGCGTTGCCGAAGAATATAATTTTACCCCTTCCATGGTCAGCAAGACGATTAAAAATCTGGAGGAACTTCTGGGAATTCCCCTTTTTATCCGTAAATACCACTGCCTGGAACTTACTCCGGCCGGACGGGAACTGGCCAAAGGATGGGAGAATATTTCTCAGACCCTGGTGGACTCCGTTTCCAGAGCCTTCGATATCCAGGAGAAGATGTCCGCCCACATTCGCATAGGTATACTGGAAACCACTCGTTTCTGTGCAGACTATATCACGATGAAACTTGAGGATGGGCTCCCCGACAGTGTTATGAAAAATATCCAGTGGGAAAGAAGGGATATGCATCAGCTTCCAGATTCTCTCGAAGAAAACCAGGTGGATCTGATTATCACCTGGTCCGGGGAACTGCCCTATCTGGATCCCCGCGTCAGCAATTGGAAAAAGATATTCGATTCCCCCGACGCCGTATTCATCCCCAGGGGCCACGAGCTTTACGGGAAATCCCTTTCTTCCTTTGAAGACTGCCGCCCCTGGCCTTTTATCACCCTTTCCCCCGCCAGTTATCCCCACTACTATAAATACCTGGAAAAGTTATGCAGTGATTATGGATTTTCCCCTCTTCTCTCCACAATCTGCGGCAGCACTGATTCCGCACGTTACAATTTGTCCATGGGGAAAGGCATATATGTGGCCCCCAGCCTCCTCTGTGCCGACTGGGAAACGGAAGATATCAAAAAATGGGAACTTCCCGGAGAAGCCCGTTCCGGACTGATCGTTGCCTGGAGAAAAAAAGATCTGTCTCCCGCTTTAAAACAAATTATTGATATCATTACTAATAAATAGAGCACTGTGCCATTTTGGAACAGCGCTTTTCTTAAGCTTCGTTTTACGCCTTCTGCCGGCGCCGTTAAAATAAAGGCATCGGATATACATACAGGAGGTAAATAAAATGGCAGAAGAAAAAAATTTTTTAAGTTACTCTGCGGCAACCTTTGAAAATCTGGCAAACTGGCCCAATGCAGACGTCCCTTTGATGGCCCTGGTAACAGAGTTGATTCCCGAACTCTGTAAAGTACCCTACGACTATCTGCTGAGAGACGATCCGGCAGCCATGGTCGAGTGTACTCTGCTGACCCAGGAATATCTCAATCTGGATACCATCATTGCCAATCTGGACGTTTACAATTTCGAAGCGGAAGCCATGGGCGCAAAGCTTCGTTTCTATCCGGATCACTGCTCGGACATTGACAGAAGCGAATACTTTATCAAGGGTCCGGAAGATTTGGACAAAATAAAATTCCAGGGACTGGACACGGGACGGTTCCCCTATCTGCTTCGTTACTGTGAAGCCTACAAAAAATACACCGGAACCGATACTTTCCCCATGTTTTCCGCCCCCTGGACCCTGGCCGGAAATCTGTACGGAGTAGATAATCTGGTAATGGATACTATGGAAGATCCCGAATTCGTTACCGAATTTTTAAATCGGATCGTAGATGATTTCCATGTTCCCATGTTCAAAGCGCTGGCGGAAGTTCTCCCCGGTTTCCATCAAGTATCTCTCGCCGACGCTTTCGCATCTGTCCCGGTGGTCACCCCTGAAATCGTCCGAAAATTCATACGTCCCTCTCTGGAACGTTTGATGGATAAACTTAACATGCCCGGTATCACCATGCAGGATACGGCATTTTTCGGAACGGCCCAGTTGGAGGGTGACGCGAGAAAAGAATACGAGGAATTTATTATGTGGTCCAACGACATGTTTTTCTGCATTGACCCGGATCTGACTGAACTGACGCCGGAATATGCGAGAAAAGTTGCTACTGATCATATGGTTCCCCTTATGGCCGGTATTTCAGCAAAACAGGTGGAATTCGGCTCCATCGAAGAAACGGCAGGAATCATCAAAGACTTTGTGTTAAAAGGAAAGAAAGGACCCACACCTCTGTTTTTCTTCTTTAACAATCTGTCTCCCAGAACTTCCATTGATAAGCTGCTGGCCGCTACCAAAGCCGTTCGCACCTACGGCGCTCCCGGCGCAGACGAAAATACGCCTTACCAGCTCCCGGAAATCATCACCTTTGAAGATTTCCTGAAAAAGAAAATGGCAGATAATCCCGCCGGCTATACCTTTGACTGGCTGAGTCAGTCCGGATATTCCCATCTGAAATAAAAAAATTACCGCCATCGGTTCCAATTCCGATGGCGGTTTTTCTTATCATTTAGTCCTGTACGTAGGGCATAATCGCAATATGACGCGCTCTCTTGATCGCTACAGTGAGAGCTCTCTGATGCTTTGCACAGTTTCCTGTAATTCTTCTGGGAAGGATTTTTCCTCTCTCAGAGATATATCTTTTTAACTTATTCACATCTTTATAATTGATTTCGTTATTCTCTTTACCGCAAAATACGCAAACTTTTTTTCTTCTGCGTCCGCCTCTTCTCTTCATGGGAGAATCAGGTCTGCTGCTTTTTTCGTAAGCCATGTTCTTAGACTCCTTTCTATCGAATGTTATTCCATCTGATTTTTTTAGTTAAACGGCAGTTCTTCATCAATGCCGTCCGGAATATTCATAAAACCATCCGCTGAAGCTGCGCTTGGCGCGGGAACCGGCGCCGGCGCCGGATTCGTAAATCCGCTGTGATCACTGGCGTTTTTGCTTTCCGCAAACTCCTGTTCCTCCACCACAACTTCGGTGGTATATACTTTCTGCCCTTCTCTGTTGGTATAACTTCCGGTCTGAATTCTGCCTGAAATGGCAATTTTTATTCCCTGGCGGAAATATTTTTCTGCAAATTCCGCCGTTCTGCCAAAGGATACACAGTTAATAAAATCTGCCGTAGCCTCGCCGTCTCTTTTAAAACGACGATCCACCGCCAGTGTATATCTGGCAATTGCCAATGCGTTTTCTCCTGCGGAATATCTCACCTCAGGATCCCGCGTTAAACGACCCATTAAAATTACTTTATTCATATCTATACCTCTCTATCACTTCATTCACTACGGTTGCCATACAAATCTCTTTAATGGGTTTTCTCATCCTCACAGACTATGCTTCGTTCTTTACAATCAAGAATCTAAGCACGTTGTCCATGATGCGAACATGTCTTTCAACTTCTGCTGGACAGTCAGCATCTGCTTCAAACTGAATGAAGTAATAATAAGCTTCGCGCATTTTCTGAATTTCGTAAGCAAGTCTTTTCTTGCCCCATTCTTCAACTTCTGTCACGTTGCCATTGTAGCGTGCAATGTATCCTTTTGCTTTTTCCACAACAGCTTCGCGGGCTTCGTCTTCAATTTTTGCATTTACAACTAATGCCAGTTCATACTTGTTCATGCTTGTTTACCTCCTTTTGGTCTCTGGCCTCCCAACCAGGTGAGAAGCAAGGATAAATAATATATCACGAATGTGTATTTTACCATAAACATTCTTTGAATGCAAGCATTTATTCCTCTTTTTTCCGGATTCCTCTGGTATTCTTTTCCACCAGCTTACGTGCGATCATAATCTGATGGCCGCAGCCCAGACATTTCAGACGAAAATCCGCTCCCACACGCAAAACCTCCCATTCAAAGCTTCCGCAGGGATGTTTTTTCTTCATTTTTACAATATCTCCGATTTCATACTGCGCCATATATCTATACTCCCGTCCTTATCTGAGAAAACACTTCCCCTATGGGCATTTTAATCAGCAGCCGCGCGTTTCTGTCTCTGGAAGTCGCCCCCTTATTGATAAGCACCAGATCCTGCCCGTTAAAGTAATCCAGAAGTCCCGCCGCCGGATATACAACCAGCGAAGTGCCTCCCACAATGACCATATCCGCCCTGGACAAAGCTGCAATGGATTTACGGATCGTCTCCTGATCCAGCCCTTCCTCATAAAGCACCACATCCGGTTTTATTATTCCTCCGCAGCTGCACCTGGGAATTCCTTCCGCCTCTTTCATATAGCGGGCATCGTAAAATTTGCCGCATTTCATACAGTAATTTCTATGTACACTGCCGTGAAGCTCATATACCTCCCGACTTCCCGCCTGCTGATGAAGGCCGTCGATATTCTGGGTAATCACCGCCTTTAACTTTCCCGCCTGTTCCAGCTCCGCCAGTTTCACATGGGCCGGATTAGGTTTGGCATCCAGTTCCAGCATCTTGTTTTTGTAAAAACGGAAAAATTCCTTCGGTTCCCTCTGAAAAAAAGTGTGGCTTAAAATGGTTTCCGGAGGATAATCATATTCCTGATGGTAAAGTCCGTCCGTACTGCGAAAATCCGGAATACCGCTTTCTGTGGAAACTCCCGCCCCTCCGAAAAACACAATATTGTCATGCTCATCAATCATTTTCTGAAGTTCTGCGATCTGATTCATCCAATCCCTCCCCGCTTTTTTATTCACTTATGCACACGCCCTGTACCACAAACCTGGTGGATGAATTGCCGGTACAGGTTGACAGCGTCACCACATGATCCTTTTCTGTAAAAGCAAAATTCCCCGTGGGTATTTCTGACAGTTTTTTCATATTTTCCATATACTGAACAAATTCTTTCCCCGGTTTATCAAACAGAAGATATGTATCGCTTCCCACCTCCGTCTCATAGGCGGAGAAGATTTCATATTTATAATTTTTTTCCGGTGTGCACACCCAGAAATACATACTGGTTTCATAGACCTCTTTTTCCCTGAACTGTTTCAGCCGTCCGAACATGGAGCCGTCCTTCATGTTGTGGCCGTATACAATCGAATTACAGTCTGAAAAATCTGCTTTATTGACATAGTCAAGAAAAATAGAGCCTGCAAAATTATAGGTTTCCTCCGTGGTGCGATGGAGATAATAATCATTGTCTTCCCCCTGCATGATGGGATAATTGATCCCCAATGCCTCCACGTAAAGCCAGCCCACCACATCTTCATTCACCGCTTTCAAAGAAGCAAAGTCTATCACCGGTCCCTGATCCTCCTGAACCTCTTCACCGGTTTCTCCTTGTGAATCTTCTGCGGTTTCCGGAAGCGTCACATAAGCTTCCAGCTCCTCATATTCATTTTCCGCGGCTTTATATTCCATCAATGTGGTTACCAGTTGATACCCTGCTATCAGAAAAACGGCCGCCGCCGTGAGAAAAAGAACCCACCAGAGTACTTTTCCTTTTTTTGAACCTTTCTTTTTCTCTGTCGTCATCATCTCTTCTCCCTGATTCCCCACAGGTGTTATCATACAGGAAAACGCCAGGAACATCTCCTGGCGCCTCAGTTGCGGGAGTAGGATTTGAACCTACGACCTTCGGGTTATGAGCCCGACGAGCTTCCAGACTGCTCCACCCCGCGCTATATGTTATATAAATTATATGCCTCTTCCCGCCTTTTGTCAACTGCGAAAGGAGGAACCTCTTTCTGATTATATTTTATGAAACTTTTTTCTTTCTTATTCCTGTTTTTCAAAAAAATGTACATTTCTTCTGGAAAAGCTTATAATAAACGTAAAATACAATCCGGAGGTAATGACTTTGTATCACGATATAGAACGGCAGGCGGCTTGCATGCTGCCTTATCTAAAAGAACTGCGGATGGATCTGCACCGCCATCCCGAAACAGCCTGGACGGAAAAACGCACCTCGAAAAAAATCGCCCATATTCTTGCCGGAGAAGGCTACGAAGTTGTCTGCGGGCCTGCAGTAGCCGGTCAGGATACCGGAGTCATCGCAACACTGGCCTGTCGGGAACCGGAAGGACCTGTACTTACCCTCCGCTTCGATATGGACGGACTTCCCATTCAGGAATCATCCGCTCCCCGCCACCTGCCTTTCCGGGAGGGCTTCGCCTCATTGACTCCCGGCGTCATGCACGCCTGCGGCCACGACGGCCATACTGCCATCGGCATCGGCTGCGCCATTCTCCTGGCTCAGATGAGAGAAAAAATGAGGGGGACCCTAAAACTGATTTTTCAGCCGGCAGAAGAAGGCGCAAGAGGGGCCCTGCCCATTGTAGAAAAGGGTTGGCTGGACGACACAGATTACTTTTTAGCCGCCCATATCTTCCCCGCACCTGCGGATCTTCCCCAAAACTGCAACGTAATTCCCGGCGTTGCACATTCTCTTGCCACCACTAAAACAGATATTACTTTTCACGGAAAATCTGCCCATGCGGCCCATCCGGAACAGGGAGTGGATGTAATCCTCCCCATGGCCGATATGATCCTGCGTCTGAAGCAGATTAAAGGGGAGGGTTTTCTTCACATCGGCACTGTCCAAGCGGGCAGCGGAAGAAACATCATCGCCGATTACGGAAAACTGGAGGCGGAAACAAGATCTCCTTCCACCAGGGGCGATCAGGAACTGAATCATAGGTTAAAGAATATATTAAAAGAAATATGCCGACAGTACCGTGTGACTGCTGATTTACAGATAATGGGAAGCGCTCCGTCTCTGGAAAGTTCCCCTGCTCTGGTCAGTCAGATAACCGCACTTTTCCGCACCAAAACTTCCTGTCTGCATCCCCTTTCCCACATGGTTGATTTTCCCGCCAGCGAAGATGCCTCTCATATGATGAACCGGGTAAAAGAACGGGGCGGGCAGGCTGCGTTTATGCTTTTCCCTGCAAGGCTTCCCGCAGATCTGCATCATTCAGATTTCGACTTTCCCATGGAAATATTATCCCTGGGCGTCACTGCTTTTTCCAGCGCCGCAATGGAACTGCTGCAAAATAGCAGAACTTCTGAATAAAATAGTATGAAAAAATCCTCCCCGGATCCACAGTGGATTCCGAAGAGAATTTTTAGCAAGGAAAAATATATCTGACATTTTTTACTTTATATTATATTTTTTTATTTATCTATCAAATTTTTGTAAATTTTTTGTAAGTTTATGATTTCATCCCTGTAAGCTTTTTTCGATACAAAAAGTAGTTGACAGTTTTGATTCTGTGTGTTATAAAACATATATAACAATAGATGAAGGTGGTGAACTTATGGTATTCGTTAAGATAGATGAACATACAATCCGCTGTATTATGAAACTGGAGGAGTTATCTGAAATGGGCTACGATCCGGAATCTCTGCTGAAAGAACAGGATCCGGAAAAAATCCAGCATTTTCTCCATGAAATCATGGATAAAGCGAAGGCTGCAGGAGTTGAGCTCACAGAAGACTACCGGGCTGTCCAGTCCATCGTTCTGCCGGGACACTACTTTGCATTGAACTTTTCCAATATACAGCCTGCTGATCAGATCAATGGTCTCGTTACCAATTTCCTGGAAGTGGCAGACGCCGTGGAGGAAATCGGAAGGGGAAAACTGGAAGAAATTCTGGAGAAAGAAGGGGAGGAAAAAATTTCCGCTTTCAATGCATTTATGAGCCGGTTAAAAGAGCTTCACGCCTCGATTAAAGGCGGCCAGACAGAATCACATCAGCAGAAAGAAACCTTTGAAAATTATATTTTAAAATTTTCTGATCTGGATACCGTAGAAAAATTCTGTAAAGCTGCCGCTTTTAATATACCGGGACGGTTGTATAAAGATAAAAAAGATTACTGTATGCTCCTGGAAGGGAACGCTGAAAATCTGGAGGATCTGAACCGCCTCTTACTTCTGGCATGTGAATATGCAGACGCCGTGGAACCGGATCACTTTTACTCCCAATGCCTGGAAGAGCACGGAGATATTATCATTCGGGAAAATCCCATTGATGTATTGAAAAATTTATAACCTTCTAAACCGGATGGGGCCAGGAAAATCCTGGCCTCATTCTTTATTTCCCTTTATCCCAGACCAAACGATCTATTTTTATCAACTGTCTGTCTTAATCTCTTCCGCCATTTTTCTAGATTTCCAAACCTTTTGAGTGAGAAGGGAAAGCAGTACGCAGATAATCAGCGCTCCGCCGCACGCCGCCCCAAAGGCTCCGCAGGCAAAAGTAAAACGGTGACCGAAAACTTTCATCTGAGAGATTTCATACAGATATCCCAGCGCCGGATGGGCCAGCCAAAATGCAGCCAGAGCAGCCAGGCAGCCCAGAATAAGATTTTCCAGTAAAAACATCTGCTTTACCATGGCAACTCCCATTCCCAGGGCACGGAGCATACAGATTTCTTTTGTCCTGGACCGCATTCGATAAGAAAGCTGATTAATCATGCAAATCAATACCAGAATCAGCGATATAACTGCAATGCCGCTGATATAAACCATTTGTTTATTATAGATCATTTCATTTTGTCTGATTTCCTCTGCCAGACTCCTGGTGGAAACGCTGGGATTTTGACTGGCAATGCGGATCAGTTTTCGCTCCAATGCAATCTGCTGTGAATCCGTCAGATCTTTTTTTCCCTCCAGATACATGCACTGTATACCGCTCTGGGGCGCGATGGCCTGCATCTGCCGGTCGCTGGTAATCAGCACCGGATACAAGGTACGGCTGCAGTCGTACATGTAGGGAAAGGATACAATCGCCGCAATTTTATACGTCCGATACTGATATTTTACATTCATATCTGACAAATTTTCATATTCAGGCAAATTCGTCTGTAAATTCTTCCGATATTTGATCCGTATCTCATCTCCGGCATGGTATTCCATCAACATAACGCCGTCTTTATAGGCTCCGGGAATTTGTCCGCCCCCCTCCTTCTCTGTGCGAAGAACGGATAGTATCACTTCGTCTTCCTTCATATGATATGGATCAAACTCTCCTTCTGTCACATAGGGCAGCAAAGCTTCCAGCGCTTCCCGGTTGTATCCGCTGAGAATCGATTTATATATCTGATCTTTTCCATCAAATCCGGCATCGCTGTATCCATAGATTTTCTCCATGTTTTCGTTATGGTGATCATAATACTCCTCATTTCGTTCTATACAATCTTCATCTATCACCCGCACCGGCAGAGACGAACTGGTTTTCACCGAATCGATTTCTTCCAGTTCCTGCAGTTTTCCCGCATCTTCCCTGGAAACTCCCTGTTCCGTCTGATCAAAATACTGCATTGTCACCGCGTACTGACCGTTAAGGTAGTACATTTCCCTGGTATCTTCCCGGTAAATCCTTTGGATCTCTGCCTGATAACACAGTCCGGTAAACAGCACTATTCCGCTGCACAGCACCAGAACCACCATCCCGCTGCTTCTCAGATCCCTTGTCATATATTTGCATCCCATACGAAACAGCAGACCCAGCTTTGTATCGGCTCTGTCCACTCCGCTGCTTTTCCGAAATTTTTCTCTTAATCTTCCCCCGGATTTAAGACTCTTTTTTTCTCTTTTACTTCCCATGATAATCCCGGTCACAGAGGCACGAAGGATCCCCCTTCCCGTAAGCCAGACTGCTCCAAAGGCCAGAAGACCTGTGAGAATGATGCTGACAGCGATTTGCCAGACGGGAATCACCAACTGAAACCGTACCGCCGCATTGTGAAGATACATCTCCGCCTCTTTATCTCCGGATATTTTCACCACCAAATCTGCCAGAAAAATGCCGGCCAAAACACCTGCCGGTACGGCTGCCAGATAGATTTTCAAGACTTCCAGAAACATCATCCGTAAAAGCTGCCCTTTTTTCATTCCCACGGCCCGCAGGATACCATACTGCTCCCTGCGGGCCATGGCAGAAATCCGGTATATGCCGTAAAATACCACCAGGCCAAGCAGCAGAAGAAGGGCGATGATTCTGGCGTCCAAAAGATATAGCTTTAAGAAATTTTCCCTGGCCGGACACTCCCTGATCTGCTCCTTGGAAATCCCCAGCTGCTCTTCCAGCTCCTTTATCTTTTCCCGGTAATTTACCCCTTCTTCAAATTCCAGATAAACCAGCGATTTTTCTTCGCTGTCTTTCCGGCAGGCGCCGTACAGTTCCAGCAATCCATATTTTTTATTTCCGTAAATATCTTCTAAAATCCCTGTCAGATAAATCTCCCTTTTTTCTCCCGTGTCAGCGCTCGTCAGTGAAATAACCTGGCCGACCTCCGGCTCAATTCCAAGATTCAACAGCACCCACCTTTCGGCGGCCGCTTCTCCCTCCCGCAGGGGCAGTCTTCCTTCTGACAGTCTGGTCATCATGGTAATCGCTTTCTCATCACACCTGGACACATAAACATCCTGATGATTCTTTCTGTAAAGGCATCGTTCTCCCTGCTGCCGTCCCATCCACGCAATCTCCGGATCTTCTTTCAAAAGATTAATCTGCCGGATGTTCAGATCGTCTATATAACAGTCTGAAGGGGTAAATTCCCGTTTCAGCTGAACGCTGGAAATCCGAAAATTAGTGTGAATCAAAATCAGCATGACGGTCATCAGCAGCAGGATCAGAACAAAGCTCAGGAAGATTGCCGCCGTATTTCTCTTATTGGTTCTTAGAAACCGCATGTGCAGATTCAATTTTTCTCCGGTCCTTTTCATGTTCTTCACTCGCCTTCCACAATTTTCCCATCTTCTATCTGCAAAATCCTGTCGGCCATCTGGGCGATCTCCTCATTATGGGTAATCATAAGTATGGTCTGATGAAATCTCTCGCCGGTGATCTTCAACAGTCCCAGCACATCCTGACTGGTTCTGGAGTCCAGATTTCCCGTGGGCTCATCGGCCAGTAGGATGGCCGGCTTGACCGCCAGAGCTCTTGCAATAGCGGCCCTCTGCTGCTGTCCGCCGGACAGCTGTCCCGGCAGCGCCCCCAGCTTCTCCTCCAGACCAAGGATTGCCGTAATCTCCCGCAGATAACCTTCATCTGCTTTGCGGCCGTCCATCTTCAGGGGAAGGAGGATATTTTCCCACACATTCAGCATGGGAATCAGATTATACTGCTGAAAAACAAATCCGATTTTTCTTCTTCGAAATACAGTCAACTCATCATCCGTCAGCTCCTGCAGCCTCCTCCCTTCCACGATCACCTCTCCGCCGGTGGGTACGTCCAGCCCTCCCATCAGATTTAAAAGCGTGGTCTTTCCGCTGCCGGAGGAACCCACAATGGCAACAAATTCTCCTTTCTCCACGGTCAAATCGACGCCGTCCAACGCTTTTACCTGGGTCTCCCCGGTTCCATAATATTTTTTCAGTTCCTTCGTCTCCAGAATTACCATGTTCTCTCCTCCTGCATAAAACTTCCCCGCAAAAAAATACAGCCTGTATACTTCTATACAGACTATACCATAATTTTCTCTCAAACCAGTCTCCAGATTCTCTCAGTTTCGAGAGATTTCCTTTCTCAGGAGATATAAAGAAAAAGTACTTCCCTTTCCCTTTTTCGATGAAACTCGGATATACCCGTTCTGGGCCTTCATAATCTCCCTTGCAATGTACAGGCCAATGCCTACTCCCGGCTCCTGGGCCGTCTGACTGGAGCGGTAAAATCTGCCGAATATCCGGGCCTGTTCCTCCTCCGCTATGCCGATTCCCGTATCAGAAACATCCAGACGTACCAGAGAAGTCAACTGTTCTGCACAGAGAAGAACTTTTCCACCGGCCGGCGTATATTTCAATGCATTATCCACAAGATTAGACAACGCTTCCACCGTCCACTTCATGTCAAAAACCCCGCTGTATTCCGCGGTCTTTACCTCAAGAGAGATATCTTTCTGTTTTGCTCTTTCGGCAAACTGTTTTCCCACCGTCTCCATCAGCAGCCCGATGCTCTGCTGCTTTTTCTCTACATGAATAATCCCCGTTTCCAGCCGGGACAGCTTCACCAGTCTTTCCAACAGAGAATCCAAATTACCGGCCTGGTCCCGGATCGCTTCCAGGGCTTCTTTTATCTCATCCCTTTCTTCTGCTTTCTCCTCCGATACCATAGTGCCCAACTGTTCCTCCAACAACTGGGTATACAGCAGAATATTGGAAATGGGCAGAATTGCCTGATGAGATATATCTGAAATCTGACTCTGCATTTCTTCTTTTTCCCGCTGGATGCCTACTATCTCCGCTTCCCGGCTGCTCAAATACTTTCCCATACTGTTTTCCACCATGGAACATTCCGACTCATCCAGACGTTTTTCCCGAAACCTTCCCTCAGCCGCATCTTCCAGCATCTGCAGTATCTGCCGCACCAGCCTCTTTTTGCTTCTGCAACAATAGAGGGCCCAGATAAACAGTGCTCCCATCAAAAAAATTGCGGCCGCAGCCCATATTTTCTGTTCCATTCCCTATCTCTCCATCCAGGTATATCCCACTCCGTAAGCCGTCTTAATGTACTCCTGACCAACACCCAGCTTTTCCCGAAGCCGATTCACCACAACAGACAATGCGTGATCATCCACAAATTCCGTATCCCCCGGCCATACCTGATCAATCAGCCGGCTGCGGCTTACATTTTTCCCCTTGTTTTCCACCAGACAGCGCAGCAGGCGCTGTTCCGTTCTGCTAAGTTCCAATACCGCGCCGCTTTTCAGAAATTCCATCTTTTTAAAATCAAAGAAAAACTCTCCCGTCCGATAAATATCCTCTTCCTGTTTCCCCTGCCGCAGCTGAACTCCCACTCGAGCCCGCAAAACCATCAGACTGAAGGGCTTGGTAATATAATCATTTGCCCCCAGCTCCAGTCCCGATACAATGTCCATCTCCATTTTATTGACAGTCAAAAGAATTACGGGAACCTGGTCTCGCTCACGGATTTTCACCAGAAAGTCAATGCCGCTGCCATCCGGCAGATTTACATCCAGCAAAATCAAGTCAAAACGGTTTTCTCCGTACATTTTCTCCGCCTCGCCCACTGAAAAAGCCTGGGCGCAGGAATATTCACTTTTCAGCGCCAGCAAAATCCCATGATTTAATTTTCTGTCGTCTTCCACAATCAGTATCGTCTTCATCTTCTCCTTTACTCTCCTCTGCGCTGTTTTATAATGAAATAAACCATGACACATAAAAGCAAAAAAGCGATTCCCAGGCAGGGAAAATATATACTCCCGGCCAAAATGCCAACGGCAGGATGACTCAGTACACACACCGCTGCCGATACCCCAAACAAAACAATGCAAAACAGAATAATCGCCGGCTTTTTGTTTTCCTCATATTCCCAGGCCTGCTCGCGATGCCGAATCTGTTCCAGGGTCCACAGCAAGTCTTCTTCCTGCTCATACCCTTTTACAAGGAAATATGTTCTTCTGGCCCTTTGGCCTCCCGGAAAACAAACATGACAGATCAGAACGTATTCATCATGGTTTTCCTTTATGCTTTCCACAGAGGTGATCCGAACAGCCGTCTCAGACAAATCCCCTTTATGATTCAGATACTCCTTTATTTTTTCAATCTGCCTCTGCGTATCCGCCGCTATGCCGGCATAACCAAGCAATCCCCGCCTGCTTTTAACATAATCCCTGGCGTCAAGTACGAACAGCCTTCCTTCCTCGTCCCGGACAAAAAACGTAGCCTCCTGCTGGCTTTTCCTTCCCCGCCTTAACGCCAGCCAGATGACCAGCACAGTCGCCAGAAGGCACATAATCACCGATATAACTTCTTTCCATGGTTCAAAATAAAACATCAGAAATACGCTGCCGCCTATCAGCGCCAGCGCCAATACCATGATTCCCAATATGCCGCCGGCCATTCTCAGCGCATAGTGATTAGATTTTCTTATGCCCGGTGCCATCCAAACTTTCATGGATTTTCCCTCCTTGCGGCAAATACCTGCCGCTTATCCCAGACCCCTGATCGCTAAAACAACTATATCCAAAACGAACAAAACCGCCATAATCCCTGTCACAGCGTCAAACACTTTATCCGGCATCTTTCTGGTCAGCCTGACAAACAGCGGCTGCAGCAGATAGAGGAAGATCATTCCGCCAATACCGAAACGGATGCTGGGATTTAAGGCAATTCGTCCCTGAAAATTGAAGGAAAATCTGCGGTAATCCCACAGCCATCCTCCAGTTGCAAATTCCATGATATAGCTTCCAATCAGCTCCACAACTGTGGTAATAATCACAATTCCCACAAATACCAGTACTGGAGTAACCAATATTTTCCCCACATATATGCGCTTTTTCTGCAGCCTGCCAAGGGCAAAAATCAGAATCAGTGCGCCTGTACCGTAGATAATGCAGTAGGGCCCAAAAAGGACTCCTCTGTTTGAAAAGCCCCATCGGTATACCGCCACTTCCAGAAAAACTTCATAAATCCACCCTATGATGGAATACAGCATAAAATAAAAAAAATATTCCTGAATCTTCTTTTTCATCCTTCTCCTCTTCGTTTTTACGACTTCCGTCCCAAACCAGTTTTTCACATACAAGAAGCCCCTGAATTCCAAGCGTTATGTCGGAAAGGGGCTCCTTTTGTTCTTCTGCTACTGTAATTTTTTTCCTGTGAGCATTTCATAGCTCTGCAGATATTTGTCAATCACCTTCTGCACCACATCCTCCGGCAGGGTCCAGTTGCTGTCCGGATTTGCTTTCAGCCAGTCGCGGGCATACTGTTTATCAAAGGATGGCTGGCTGTGGCCCGGCTCATAGATATCGGCAGCCCAGAAACGGGAGCTGTCCGGCGTAAGCATCTCGTCTCCCAGCACAATATTTCCATTTTCATCCAGACCAAACTCAAATTTCGTGTCTGCGATGATAATGCCGCGGCTTCTGGCGTAGTCCGCACACTTCGTATAAAGTGCGATGGTATAGTCGCGAAGCTTGGAGGCATACTCTTCTCCTTTTCCCGGATAATATTTTTCCAAATGCTCAATACTCTGCTCATAGGAGATATTCTCGTCATGGTCACCGATTTCCGCTTTGGTGGACGGTGTATAAATGGGTTCCGGCAGTTTATCAGACTCTTTTAATCCTTCCGGCAGTTTAATTCCGCAGACCGTACCGTCTTTTTCATAACTGGCCCATCCGCTGCCGGTAATATAACCTCTGACGATACACTCCACTGGGAGCATAGTCAGCTTCTTGCACATCATACTGTTTCCGTCGAACTGGGGCTGCTGGAAAAATTCCGGCATATCCTTTACATCCGTGGAAATCATGTGGTTGGGAAGGATATCCTTGGTCATATCGAACCAGAATTTTGACATCTGAGTCAGTACGGTACCCTTCTTTGTCACAACATTGTGAAGAATCACATCAAAACAGCTGATCCGGTCTGTAGCAACCATGATCAGACTGTCACCATTATCATAAATCTCACGGACTTTTCCTTCTTTGATTGGTTTCATCTTACGCACCTCGTTTTTTAATTTTTTAAAAGCTTACATATATATAAAAGCAGATTTTCCCTTAATAATCAAGAGGAAAGAGAAGAAAAATTCTGCTTTTGCCATTTCAGAAAGCAGCCTTCTTCATGGGAATTGATCACCCCCACCGCCTGCAGATAGGCGTAGATGATTACCGTTCCCACAAATTTCATCCCCCTTCTTTTTAAATCTGCAGAAATTTGATCAGAAAGCTCAGAACGATCCTTCCCCGTCTCGTAAATAATTTCATTGTCTGTCCAATGCCAGAGATAATGATCAAAACTTCCCCATTCCCTCTGAATTTCCCGGAAAATCCTTGCATTGTTTACCGAAGCATCAATTTTCAGCCGGTTGCGTATAATACCAGGATTTCCCCGCAGCTCTTCTTTCTTTCTGTCGTCAAATGCACACACCTTCTCCAGGTCAAAATTCTCATAAGCCTGGCAAAAAGCCTGCCGTTTATTCAGAACGCACTCCCAGGAAAGTCCCGCCTGAAAGCTCTCCAGAATTAACATTTCAAACAGTTTTTGATCATCGTGAACCGGAACTCCCCACTCTTCATCATGATATTGAATATACCGGGGATTGCCGGGATTAGCCCAGCAGCATCTGGTTTTTCCGTCCTTCCATTCCATATGCTTCTCCTTAATTACTTTTTTCCCATAGCCATATTCTTTAGCTATGGAATATCTAAAGATAGAAAATCCCGGAAGCCAAAACTTCCGGGATAAAAATTTTCTGCAGTCGCGTATAACCGCTTTGATTATCTCTTGCTGAACTGAGGAGCACGACGTGCTGCTTTGAGTCCGTACTTTTTACGCTCTTTCATTCTCGGGTCACGGGTCAGGTAACCTGCTTTTTTCAGAACCGGTCTGAAGTCAGCGTCTGCCTGCAGCAGAGCTCTTGCGATACCATGACGGATGGCTCCGGCCTGTCCTGTGTATCCGCCTCCGCGAACATTTACCAGAACGTCGAATTTATCCAAAGTTTCCGTTGCAGCCAGCGGCTGACGAACGATAACTTTCAGGGTTTCCAGTCCCAGATATTCATCGATATCTCTTTTATTGATGGTAATTTTTCCCGTTCCCGGTACTAAATAAACTCTTGCGATTGATTTTTTTCTTCTGCCTGTTCCGTAATATCTTGCATTAGCCAATGTCTCTTACCTCCTATTAAAATGTTAACTTTTCTGGTTTCTGAGCTTCGTGCTTATGCTCTGGTCCGGCATACACGTGAAGCTTGGTCATCATCTGTCTTCCCAGAGGTCCCTTGGGAAGCATGCCTTTAACTGCCAGTTCAATTACTTTTTCCGGTTTCTTAGCTAACATTTCGCGCAGTGTGGTCTCTTTCATACCACCCACGTATTCAGAATGACGGTAATAGACCTTCTGATCCAGTTTTTTACCGGATACATTGATTTTTTCAGCATTTACAACGATTACGTAATCGCCTGTATCAATATGAGGTGTGAATACCGGTTTGTTTTTACCTCTTAAAACCTTTGCCACTTCTGATGCCAGACGGCCAAGTGTACAGCCTTCTGCATCCACAACATACCATTTTCTTTCAATCTTAGCCGGATTAGCCATATAAGTGTTCATGGATTTACCTCCTGTTAACCAATTTTCATGCAATACTATCTGTGAATTTCTATTTGTAAAACACCTTTACCGGGGCATTGGATCGGATGTTTACGCACTTTGTCACATTGAATAATTATATTATACGCAGCCACGCGTGTCAACAGGTTTTTCCCTTTTTCTTCTCTTTTCACAGCATATCCAGCTCTTTCTCATAAACATGGAGCATTTCAAAGCTGACGCTGTAATACAGCCTTTGTTCGGGATCCTGTAAATCCAGTTTTAATTTCGTTTTCAGTTTCCCCAGACGATACACCAGCGTATTTCTGTGGAGATACAATTTTTTCGCCGTTTCTGCAATAGACTGATTGTTCAGCAGATATACCCGCATCGCTTCCAATCCCTCTCTGTCTTCTCCCTGCAGCCAACACCGGCGAATCGGCGGATAGATGGCGCAGATTTTTCTTTCGGGATCCGATTCCCGTAAAATGTATGCTACCGCGCATTCCTGGAATTCAAAAAATAATTTTTGCGTTCTCTCTCCTTTTAACAAATCATCCATCTGAGTCAGCTGATGATACAATTTCCCCAGGGAAAGAATCCCCTCGCCTTCCGGCCCGGCATAGCAGCAGGCATCGTTATGGGCTACGATATCCTGTATTTTCCTGGTCGACTGATCGGTGTCCTGTCTGGACTGATTCATAATAACGATAATCCGATTATCAAATATTTCCGCCACACAGGTCGGGATAGCCTGCAGCAAAGCGCTTCGAAGCAGACGCAGCAGCATTCCGTCTGCTTTTCTGTCACGATAAAAAAGCATCAGAAGCTTATATTCGTCATCCGCTTCCCAGCCATAATAACAAAGCTCCATGTCAAGGGTTCTTTGATCTGCTTCTCTTTCCATCAAAAGGCTGTAAAAGACACTGCTTCCTCCCATATACCTGCTGCTGAAATTTAATTTATTCATATAAGGCGCCAGCCATTCTGCCAACATTTTAATCAGAACAATATCTCCGCAGTTGACGGCTCTGGATCGCTCCATAATGACAAAGCGCCCGCAAAGAACATTTTCAAAATAAATATTCTGAGACACATTCACATAGCCAAAAGCTTCCAGTTTTATCCTTAATACCGCATCCGGATGGCGTATTCGCTGAAGATTGCTGTCCGCGCTCCTGGCGCGCAGCTCTTTTACCACTTTGATGGAACTGAAACCGTTTTCTTTTAAATACTTCCATTCCCCGTCCACCTCATCAGAACCGTACTGACCGCTAAGCGCCATCACTTTATAGTTCGCATCCAGCAGGACAAGAGGGTTGCGCAGAAAAGCATGACAGGAATCCACAATTTTCTGGTATTCCATGTGCTGCATCCATCGCGTTACTTTGCTTTCCCATGCATCATATACATCAAACACATCCTGAATCAGACCGAAGGCTACTTCCAGAGAAATCCCTGACAAAAGGAAATACTCTTCTTCAAATGAACACATCACTTTATTGTCTCGCTGGCAAACGTAGGCATACCCCTCTGCAGCATATAAGCGTACGCCTTTGATCACTGCAGGTGTATAATCTTTCAGATAAAGTTCTGGTTCCAATACTGCCAGACAATTTGCAATCATCCACATGTTTAGTCTCATCTTATATAGTCTCCCTTTTGTCAGTCCGATGAACTATATATTATCATATCTTCTGTGTTTTGCACAGTTTTTATCCTATACCGTCCTTCTGGTAGAGCCTGTTCTCTGGGAAAGATCGTAAAGATCTTTCCCAGTGGCCTGATGCCGCGTCCATTTCACCCCGTATTTTTCTTTCAGGGGACGGTTATATTCATCTAAGACATCCAGCCAGATCTGGTCTTTTGTTTTATCAAGAAAACTTACTCTGGCAATCCATTTTCCTCCAGGCGCCATCACTTCCAGCGTATTTCTCAGAGAATCCTCAATTTCCTGTCTCGTCGCGTCAGGCCGGTCAAGACACCTCTGATTATCAAATCCGCCGGATAAGGTGAGAAAATCTCCATAAGTATCCTTCAGATTTTTAGGGTCGTTCTGCATCTGTACCGGGTTTAAGGCGTCAACCCCCAATTCCGTCAATTCTCCTACAAGATCGCGGATTTTTCCGCAGGAATGGTGTTCATAATACATTCCGCACTCATGCGTGGCGTCTATCACCCGTTTCAAATGAGGTTTAATCAATCGGCGCCACCGTGCAATATCCATAAACAGAGCGTCATTATTTGCGTAATCATCATGAAACTGAATTTTATCCGCATTGTAATATTTCTTCACCCGGCGAATCACCTCTATTTTATAATCCGCCATAGCTCCCATAAAATCATAGCAGGCGTCTTCGCTGGTAATGATATCACACAGCGCATTTTCAAAACCGCAAAACATATGAAGGCTTTCAAACATTCCGTTGATCAGGATAACATTAGATACCTTATTTTCCCGATCCCATTTGGCCGTATCTCTGGCCGCGCATCTTTCCCAGTCATACTCATCCAGATTGGGGAAAGTCACCGCTTCTTTCCAATTCTCTATATCTTCGATCCTCGGTTCGCTTTCCACCGGCATCGGGCCCGGCTGATCCGGCCGCAGCAGATATTTAACGCCAAACCAGTCCGTCGTTATGCCATATCCCCTGGCCCCCTCTTCAAGAACGGTAGGAATACAACTGTCCTGTCCCGTATCTACCGCCGGAACCCAGGGCGTGTCTTTATGATCCAGCGCCAACAAGGTACAGTCACGTTCTGTCAGTTTCATCGTATCGTCTCCCCTTTCACATTCTCTTATTAATCTCCTGGGTCATTTCATCCACACGCTTTTCGGTCAGATGATAGAAAAACAGATTAATCAATCCAGAGACAACTACGCTGCCTCCAGCCACCAGGCACATAATCACCGCAATACCATGTGCGACTTCCGGGGTGGCCTCAACGCCGGCCTGATATCCGATAATGCTCAGTCCCACCGGAAGAATCACGCTTTTTATCATGGAACCGAATTTAATCGGTATATTTGTCATACTCATAATAAATCCGCGGGCATTGGTATTGCTTTTCCACATGGAGTAGATAACCGTATCTGCCGTCATCGCCGTTACCGTAGCGCGGATACAGTTATTAAAGAAAGATCCGATGGACATCACAACGATGAAGAGAATGGTCGCTCCCTCACCGCCAATGAAATACATCAGCATTGCCGTGCCTCCGTACATAAGGCAGGATAACACATATGTCGCTTTCTTGCCCATGGCGCGAATCAGAAATTCTACCACTAAAGCTGCCACCACACCCATACAGGTCTGTGCGGTAAGATAGATGGACATGGACGCCGAATCCTTTAATACTGCCGCGAAATAATAAGCCGCTGTAGATGAAATCAGAAAGTATGCCGTATAACGAAGCAAATCGCCAAAGGATAAGATCAGCAGCGGCGGGTTCTCCACAAAAATTTTAAACATGCGTCCCACCGACAGCTTTTCCTTTTTCTCTTCTGTTTTGGCCACCGGCACATCTTTAGTAATATAATAAAGCGCAATGTGACAGATACCGTTTACCACCGTAAAAATAACTGCCGCAGCAGTATATCCCAGCGCTGTGGCATGAAATACCTCTCCGAAAAATGTAATGGTGGCAACTCCTACAAATGAAAACAAAAGCTGTCCCGCAACACTTCCTATATTTCTTGTCACGGAAAGCGTCGTCCTCTCCTGCTGGGAATCTGAAATCTGAGAAAGCTGAGCCGTAACTGCCGCAGACTGGATATCCTGAAACAGAGTCTTGATGCAGAAAGCCACGATTACAATCGCCATAGCTGCCGCAGAATTACCAAAATCTGTGAACATCAGCGTGAAAAACACAATGATAATAGGCGATCCGATTACATACCAGGCACGATATTTCCCCATCTTCTTAAAATGACATTTTTCCAGCACAATTCCTGTGACAAATACCCAGATCAGATCCACCGCTGCTGTACTGGTCAAAATAAAGGTAACTGTATTCAGAGGGAACTGACAGATATCCGTTAAAAAATAGGACATGTAATAAAGTTCCAGATAGATAAACAGGTTCTGCCCCAAGGTAGGCAAAACAAAAGACCATTTTACTAAATTCGATAATTTCTTCATGCATAAATTCCTCCCATTATATTATCTCCATATGCCGTATCCGCCCAGCAAACCATAAATGACGCTTATCGCCAAAAGCACCACAGACCAGAGAATCATCCGATAAAAAAGATAGTTCTTGGTTTCCCTGTCCGCTGACGCCAGCATCAGCGCACCGTTCTGAGAAAAGGGACACATTCCCGTATAGCACGCCGTTAATATCAGCGCAGTTACACAGGCAAGCGCGCTGACTTCGCTTCCATTTGTTATCATGCCGTAAATCATCGGAAGCATCAAAGGATAAACCACCGACATGGCGCTGCAGAAAAAACTTAAAATTCCGCCGAACAAAGCGAACGCTGCCGGAATCATCCAGGTCGGGAAGTTCAAATTAATCCAGCTGCCAATCACATCGGAAAGTCCATGCTGAACCGCCACCTGGATTAACATGGAAACCCCGCAGATCAGAATTACCGCATTCCAGGGTATTTTTTTCTCTATAATTTCTTTCTCATCTCCCAGTTTCAGCACCATGCAGGCAATCGCCCCCACAATGGACCAGAACTGTATATTACAGTGGTCTTTTAAGAACGCCGTGGCAGCACAGGGACACAAGAAATACAGGATCAGGGGCAGCATATTAGCCAGCATAACTGCAAGAAGCACCGTCAATGTCTTTTTCTGGACGGCGGTGAAGGGCTTCGGAGCCTCCATCTCTACCCGTTTTGCTTTGTACCCCTTCAGCAGAAAATAACAGATCAGGTAGGCGATCACGCAGGGAAGAATGGAAGCATATCCAAACTGTACCGCCAGTTTCGACGCCTCCTCTGCTTCCCATCCTGCCGCCATCAGCAGTCCTGCATTGGTCGGGCCTCCCGCCACCCACTGCAGCCCCCCGGTAGCCAACGCTCCCACATTTGTCCCAATCACCACAAGCAAAGGATTAAACTCTCCCCTCTTCGCAATGATAAAGCCGATAGGAGCCACAAACACAATTCCCCAGACACCGATTCCAAGCCCGGAAATAATAAAACTGGTCAGAAACACAGAAATTGGCGAAAACCACGGGACGTTTCTGGTGGCATAGACAATCCGATCTGCAACGCCTGCCAGAGTGCCGTTTAAAGACGCATATCCAAAAAACCAACTGGTAACCAATAAAATAAACATAATACTGGTGGGCCAGTAACCAATAATTTCATAGGTATCCGCCCCGCCTATCCAGGATCCAATCAGAAAGGCAAAGGCCATTCCAATCAGACCGATGTTGCAGTTTTTAATAATAATTCCACAGACTACCGTTGCCGCCAGAGCTGCAAGCACCAGCACCATAATGATATTGTCTGTCAAAACAACCCCTCCCTCTCACCGCTTATTTTTCATGACCGGCCGTATATATACCAGTTCTGGCCTGACTCGGTTTTGGCGGCGCAATGTAACCCACTTTTTCCCATAACGGCCGGTTATATTCATAAAGCACATCCGCCAGAGCAAGCCCTATCGTCTGATCCAGCATCACCGGATGAGCAATCCAGCTTCCTCCCGGAGCCATCTTCTCGACAGTTTTCCGTATTTCCTCCACTCTTTCCTCATAGGTTGCTCCTGGCCGGTCCAGCACTCCCTGATTGTCGAATCCGCCCACAAAGCATAATTCTTTCCTGTATTTTTTCTTCAGCTCATATGGATTATTACTGATTTGCAGCGGATTCAGCGCATCGAATTTCAAGTCTATGAAATCTTCAATCAATGGAGCAATGTAACCGCAGGAATGATGCTCGTACAGCATGCCCTCCCCATGAACTGCATCTACGATTTTTCTCAGGCGGGGTTTAAAAATCTCCCTCCATGTTTCGATATTCATGAACATATTTCGAGCCTCTCCATAATCGTCATGGAAAGTGATTTTATCCGGACGGTAATATTTCTTTATCAGCTGAATCTGTCGGATTCTTACCTCTGTCAGTTCATCCAGAAAATCTTCCACTGCTTCTCTTTCCGTTAACAGATAACAAAGGGCGTCCTCAAAGCCTGTCAGCGTATGAAGCTGTTCAAACAGACCGTTAATCACAATGACGGAACTGATTTTATTTTTTCTGTCCCATCCCGCCGTATCTCTGGCTGCTCCCCCTTCCCAATCCCATTCCTCTGGGTTTGGCATTTGCAGCACATCCCGCCACTCTGTCAGATCTTCCAGCCGTTTCGTTCCCGGTGTGACCATCTGCCCTTCCATACCAGGCATAAAATCCCAGGATACGCCAAAGCAGTCCACTTGTCCACACCCGTATCCATGAGCCCCTTCCTTTGAGGCGGTATATACGCAGGTATTTTGATCCAGATACTGAGACGGCACCCAATATGGTTCCTCGTGATGGTATGCCATCAGAATATTTTCTCTTGCAGTAATCATATTTTGCCTCCTTCTGCAGTAATAAACTGATTTAATTATAGAAGGCGGACAGTATTTCCGATATATGTTCACTAACCAAAAAAATCCATGCCCCTTTTCCCTTTTTTCGTCACCGATAACGAATTTTCTGCAAAAAGCAAAAAAAGGCTGCAGCCCGGTATAAGCCGCGAGCTGCAGCGTTTTTAAGATAAATTTAATACTGTCCATATTTCAAGGCCGCTTCACGCCGCCAAAATATCCAACTGCTGTTTTGTTTCTTCCGCTATTTGTTCCGGTAGGCCGAAAGCCAGCATGGCATTAGGCACGCTTTCGCATATGATGGCTACTTTTCCAACAGTATTTTTTACTCTCTTTAAATCTACCTTTTTCAAACATGTAAACAACTTTTCTTTTCGGCACATCAGAGATGACCTTCAGTCTTTTACTGTACTTTTCTTTACCAAAAACCACCGATGGCATATCATACTGAATTACCGTCATGATACGTTTTTTCAGATATGGCCAATAAAATTTCTCATATGTCTGGAGACTCATAAATTCATCTACACCGCAACGCTCTGTTGTATCGAATGGATCGGATACAGCAGATGCTGGGAAAGAATCTGAACAATCACAAGGTTTGCGAACTCACTCTTTTGTCTTTCCGGACTATTGAATATCTGAAAGGATGTAAATATTTTTTTATTTTATCAATGGCAAACCATAGAAACTCTTATATGCATTATAAAAAGCTTGCAAATTTTCCGGTGGAACATTGGCGACAACATTATGAATTGGTGTAAAAACAAATCCCCCTCCCGGCGAGAAAATTTTTAAACGTTCTATGGTCTGTTCAAACACTTCATCCGGAGTTCCAAAAGGAAGCGTCTGCTGAGTATCAACCGCACCGCCCCAAAAAGTAATTCTCTTCCCGAAACGATTTTTCAGCACAGCAGGATCCATTCCAGCCGCAGAACATTGAACCGGATTCAAAATATCAAATCCGGAATCAATCATATCTTCTATTAAATTAACAATAGAACCACATGTATGATAAAAGGTCTTCCAGGTTGTATGTCGGTGCACCCAGTCGTTGATCTGCTTAAAATAAGGCTTGTAAAATTCGCGCCACATATCAGAAGACATAATTTCACCTCTCTGGGTCCCGAAATCAGTGCCGCTAATCCAAATCACCTGAATCCTGTTTCCAACCGCTTCATAATATCTCTGCAAATTCTTCAATGCTATTTCTGTTTGTAATCCAAATACCTCGTGAATATATTCCGGAAATGCATAATGAGCCATATACCATTCATCAATCTTCCGAATCCCCGGCGTTTTTTTCTCCGCCGGTCCAGGCACGTGAGCCGGCGAACCTAACCCAGCCCCGGGAAGATGCCCAATTATCCCATAAGACGTATTTTTATATAATAGCTCCGCCTGACCGGAGAGGTATTCCAGTTCATCTTCCGGTATAAGATGGAATGCATCTTTAAAGTCTTTACACCCGTCCAATTCTTCTTCCGAATATTCTTCCTGTCTTACAAGTATATCAAAAAATTTTCCTGTCTTAGGCATTTTAGCCGATGGAGGAACCGATCTGTCACCTAGAGGATACAACAGTACACTGCCTTCATCATCATAATCGACCTGAAATCCTTCTCCTACCAGAACTTCCAAACCATCCGGCATTGTCCATTCTTTATAATTTATATTTTTATATCCAAACCATGTATTCCGAGACCACAATCCAATGCAGTCGCTTCCTACAGTCTTGCGCAAGTCTTCATCTACTTCCCCCAACATCTGAAATGGTTCAAATGCCTTGATGACAGTACGTTTCAGTCCCAGGTAATTTCTGAAATCCGCCATGGTACTGACAGCCATTCCTGTAGCTGTGGTTGAACCTAAATCAACAGGAGCACGATCTGGTTCACAATGGTTGATCGCCGCTATTAATCTTTCTCGTGCATTCATAGTTTTTCCTTTCCCGCAGCAAAACTATATTCCCAAGTAGCTGCGCTGTATCTCCTTATTGTCAAGCAAAGCATCCGCAGTATCCGCCAGAACAATTTCTCCGTTCTCCAGAACATAACCTCTGTCAGCAATTTGCAGCGCCGCCTTCGAATTTTGTTCCACCAAAAGAACGGTAACTCCTCTTTCATTTATTTGTTTGATTACTTTAAATATATCTTTCACAATCAACGGTGCAAGCCCCAGCGAAGGTTCATCCAGCAGAAGCAACTTTGGATTCCCCATCAGCGCCCGGCCTATGGCAAGCATCTGCTGCTCACCACCAGAAAGCGTTCCTCCGCTTTGCTCTTTTCTGTCAAACAGCTTTGGAAATAAACCGTAGACTTCTTCTAAATTTTTCTTAATTACCATCGGATCCCGCTGCAAATAGGCACCCATCCTGAGATTTTCCTCCACTGTAAGTGCTGAAAAAATCTGTCGCCCCTCCAAAACCTGCAAAAGACCAAGTTTTGGCAAATCATATCCTTTCATTTTCGTTATATTTTTTCCGTCAAACGTAATGGTCCCGCCTGTAATCCCTCGGATCAGTCCGGAAATGCTACGCATGGTTGTGGTTTTTCCCGCTCCATTTGCTCCGATCAGAGAAATGATTTCTCCTTCGTTTACATCAAAACTGATACCTTTCAGCGCGTGTATTTCATTATAATGATAGTGCAGATCATTTACTTCAAGAATTTTTGTCATTCCGATCCCCCCAGATAAGCTTCAATTACTTTTGGATTCTTACTAATTTCTTCCGGCGTTCCTTCTGCAATCAATACTCCGAAATCAAGTACATGAACCATATCTGCAATTCCCATGACAAGCTTCATATCATGCTCCACAATCAGAATATGAATGCCCATTTCTTTAACTTTCATAATGTACTTGGCCAACAACTCTTTTTCCGTTTCATTCATGCCGGCTGCCGGCTCGTCCAACAGCAAAAGTTTGGGCTGGCTGGCCATGGCTCTTGCAATCTCCAACAGCCTTTGCTCTCCATAAGAGAGATTGCTGGACTTATTGTCTGCATGATGGGCAATTCCAAACATACGCAGCAGTTCGTATGCTTTTTCCCTTGATTTTTTTTCTTCTCTTCTCTGTTTAGGTGTTTTTAATATACAATCCAGAAGATTACTCTTAAGCCTGGAACTTTCTCCCACTAAAACATTTTCAAGGCAGGTCATACTGCGAAAAAGATTAATATTCTGATATGTTCTTGAAATGCCTATTTCATTTATTTTGTACGGCTTCAGACTATTTATTTTTTTCCCTTCAAAGGAAACTACACCTTCATTTGGAGGATATACGCCGCTCACAATATTAAACGTTGTGGTTTTTCCCGCTCCATTCGGCCCGATTAATGCATGAATCCCGCCGCTTGACATATCAAAAGAAACTTTGTTCACAGCCACCAAACCACCGAATTTAAGTGTCACATTATCTAATTTAAGCATTCGTTTTCCTCCTTTTCCGGCCCAGCCTTGCTTTTACAGAACCATATAGTCCAACCAGACCATTAGGAGCAAACAGCACGACAACAATAATAATCAGTCCATAAATCAACATCTGATAGGTTCCAAAGCCTTGCAGATATTCCTTTATGATCGTTACAATTACAGCTCCAATCAACGGACCGACGAAATGCCCCATACCTCCCAGCAGAAGCATGGTCAAAAAAATGATGGACTGATTCTGTGTAAAGGTTTCCGGACTGATGAATCCAACCATGCATGCATAAATGCTTCCGGTAAGGGCCGTAAACACAGCACTAATTGCAAAAACACTGATTTTCCTTGAAACAACATTTATTCCCGCTCCGTCAGCTGCATGTATATTTTCACGAATAGCAATGAGAGATCTTCCATATGAAGAATGTACAATTGCCTGTTTTATATATAAAGCAGCCACTACCAAGATCAGAATAAAATAAAAATAGTGGACATTCGTTGTGAGCTTCATACCAAAAAGGCTGATTTCCGGAATAAAATTGATTCCCGAAAAGCCACCGGAAATTGATGAAAAGTTGGCAACAAACTGATAAAACAACTGACCGAATGCAATCGTGAGAAGAGCCAAAAAATGGCCAACTAATTTACAGGCAGGTATTGCCAAAAGCACACCAAAAAAGGCCGCTACAATAAGAGAAAAAATAATGGCCGGGATCACCGGAACAGAAAATCTAGTTGTCAAAATGGCCGTTGTATATGCCCCAAGCCCGTAAAATGCCGCATGCCCCAAAGATATCTGTCCCGTATATCCAAAAAGCAGATCTAGACCTGAAACAGAAATCATATACAATCCCATAAAATTGAAAAGAAGAATTATATATGTAGATTTTATAAACAACGGAATTAACAAGGCTGCAATAAAGAAAAATACCGGCACCGCTTTTCTAGCTTTTATGTTCATACTTTCACCCCCATCTGTCACGCGGACACTTTCTCATTGAGAATTCCGGACGGCTTGATATACAAAACTACAATCAATACGGCAAAAACAACGATGTCTTTATAAGATGATGAAATATAACCCGATGTCATCGTTTCAAGTATCCCAATGATTAACCCTCCGATAATAGCCCCATACATATTTCCGTAACCACCAAGAACAGCAGCTACAAACCCCTTCGTTCCAATCATTGACCCCATTGTATAACTGGCCCCGTAAAGCGGTCCTACAATCACTCCCGCAAAAGCAGTCAGAACGCAGGCAATTCCCCAGGTCAGCGCCGTGGTACGGTTGGTATTGATTCCCATGGCATTGGCTGCCATGGGATTTTGAGAAGCAGCACGCATAGCTGTTCCATATCTTGTTTTTGTCATGAAAACATGAACCAGTATCATCAATGCCACCGCCAACACAATACCAAAAATCGATTCCGGCTGTACATTGACCCCAAAAACACTGACTACACCTTTTGAAAAAATCTGGGGAAAAGTTGTTGTATTGGACCCCCAGACAGCCATCGCAAAATTTTGAAGAACAAACGAAAGACCAATCGTTGCCAAAACAACAAAAATAACGTCCGCTTTTCGGTTCACCAACCTTCGTATCACCAGTTTTTCCAGAAGCATGCCAAAAACAAACATAAGAAAGGCACCAAGCAGAAAAGAAAGAATAAAAGGAAATCCCAGTGTTTTATAAAATACCAGAGTTAAAAAAGCTCCCAGCATCAAGATCTCGCCCTGAGCAAAAGTCATCTGACCACTGGCTTTATAAATCAAACTATACCCCAGGCCAACGAGTCCGTAGATACATCCAAGACTGATCGCGCCAATTAATAAAGTCCAAAACATACTACCCCATTCCTTTCCCCAAAAGTCATCTCTGGAATAAGCGACTGTGTATCTGCTATCCCTGCAGAAGCTCAATCTCTCCATCATTGATAATGTATAATCTTTGCGTATGAATTCCTTCTCCCGTACCATCAGTAAAATCAAATGTACCGCCCAAGAATTCTTTTCCGCTGATTTCTGTTATTCCCTTTTTAAGCGCCTCTCCGTCCACAGATTCAGCGTTTCGGATTCCTTCGAAAAGAATCAGGCAGGCATCGTATGTGCGCAATGCGCAGTCTGAAGTAGGCATCTCATTAAACATTTCCACATATGATTCATAAAAATCAACGAGCATTTCATTTTCTGCATTTTCAGGTTTATCCGGAATCACATACTGAGCGGAAAAAATACAACCGTTCGTCGCATCTTGAGCAATATCAATTACTTCGGCATTTCCCATCGCAATATCTCCCAGGATATAACCTTCATACCCTGCCAGACGGAGCTGTTTGATGATGGAACCAAGATCATTTTGAACGGCTGAAATAAACACTGCATCCGGCTCCATAGAATTAATTTTAGACATCTGTCCTGTAAAATCACTGTCGCCCGGATTAAAAGTTTCATGAGCAACAACTTCAATAGGGTAATCTTGACATACCGTTTCGAAAACCTCAGCCGTATCGGTTCCATATTCATCCTGTGAATTAAAAATTGCAATCTCTGTCAGATCATTGTCAATACAATACTCAATTAATGAGGTATTCGAACACTCGGTATTGGCCAGAGAACGAAACAGATAAGTCCATCCCTGCTGAAGCCAATCAACTGCAATTCCCGTTCCAATTTCGACAATTCCGGCTTTCTCAATAATATCGCCCGTAGCTTTGATATTCCCCGAGTGCAGAGAACCGATAATCGCATCCACATGGTCTTCATCAATCAAACGTGAAACATTTTTGACTGCCTGCTCTGTTGAAGACTGATCATCGTAACAGATTAGTTCAAATTGTTTCCCCAACAATCCTCCTTCTTCATTAATCTGTTCAACCGCAAGCTGTGCAGCATTATAGCAGTTTTGCCCCAACGTAGAAGAGTCTCCTGTCAACGGCATATACATCCCTATTTTTATTACATCGTCCGACGAAGACGAAGATGAATTGTCTTCGTTTTCCGATGAAATATTTTCATCAGAAGCCGCATCGTTCCGCGCACACGCTGCCAGAGAAAAAGTCAATAAAAATGTCAGTCCAACAGTAAATAGTTTTTTCATAGATACACCTCCATCATATCAATTGTCGCCCGCAGCTCACTTCCATTTTCTCATGATCCGCCGACAGATCCTTCCCAAGTGTCAACATTTACCTCTTTTGTTTCCGGATGCAGCCAATGTGTGGTCACCGCTTTTTCTTCTGTAAAAAATCTGACGCCGTCTTTTCCCAGAACATGTAAATCCCCAAAAAACGAATCTTTATGCCCACAGAACGGGAAAATACCCACCGGCACCGGAATTCCTACATTAATCCCCACCATTCCTCCGTCCGTCCTTCTTGCAAACTCCCGGCTGTAATATCCGCTTTGCGTGAAAATAGCAGAGCCATTTGCAAACTGATTACTGTTCATGAGCAGCAGTCCCTCTTCAAAATCTTTCACCCGTTTAAAACAAAGCACTGGTCCAAAAATTTCACAGTCTCCCACAGACATATCAGCTGTAACGTGATCAAAGATTGTCGGTCCTAAGTAAAAACCATTTTCGTATCCTGGGACTACTACATCCCGACCGTCCAGTACAAGCTGCGCTCCTTCTTCCACTCCTTTTTCAATCCATTTTATTACACTTTTTCTGTGTTCTTCTGTCACAAGGGGGCCAAGCTGAGTATCTTTATCATAGGCAGGCCCTATCTTCAATTTCTTTGCTAGTTCAACAACTTTCGATACAAGCACATCCGCAATAGATTCCTGTACGACAACCACCGGAAGTGCCATGCATCTTTCCCCTGCACATCCAAAAGCTGAGTTTATGATACTTTTGGCCGTAGATTCAATAATGGCATCTTCCAGAACAAGCGCATGATTTTTCGCTTCTGTCTGTGCCTGTACACGTTTCCCATGAGCGGCCGCAATTTCATATACATGTTTTCCAACCCCTGTCGTTCCCACAAAACTGATTCCTTTAACCGCTTCATGTGTTAAAAACAACTCAGATTCTTTCCGCGAACAGGTCACCACATTTAACACTCCATTAGGAAGTCCCGCTTCTTTCCATAATTCTGCACAGCGCAAAGAGGTCATCGGTGTCTTTGAGGCCGCTTTTATTACAATAGTATTTCCAGTAGCAATACAAAGAGGCGTCATCCATCCCATAGGAATCATACCCGGAAAATTAAACGGTGCAATTCCCGCAAATACACCCAACGGTTCTCTGTATAATACTGTGTCATATCCACTGGATGTATTCATAAGAGATTCCCCCATCATTAAAGAAGGAACTCCACAGGCCAACTCAACCGGTTCTTTTACCTTTGCAATATCCCCTGCTGATTCTGCCCAGTTTTTTCCGTGCTCTCTTGCACATAATTCTGTTAATTCATCGTAATGCTTTATGAGAAGATCTCTGAAATTATAAAGAACCTGAACACGTTTCATTACTGGTGTGTCCCTCCAACCGTGAAACGCATCCTGTGCAGCCTGCACTGCCCATTCCACCTCTTCTCTTGTACAGCAGGGTGCCTCTGCCTGAACTTCCCCCGTACTTGGGTTGAATACGGGCATGTACTTGTCTGTCTTGGACTCCACAAATTCCCCATTAATAAACAACCGCAATTTTTCCGCTTCCATCTCTTGTCCTCCTCAGTTTAATTTCCTTGCTATTGCCTTCTTTGCTTTCTCAACAATCTGGCGTGATGTAATCCCGAAATGCCGCATCAGATATTCCTGTGTACCTACAACACCGAACTGATCCATTATCCCAACCCGTTCCACGGGCACTGGTTTATTTTCTCCCAAAACCTCAGCTACTGCAGAACCCAGCCCCCCTATGATGTTATGATTTTCTGCTGTAACTACTGCTCCCGTTTTTCCGGCGCTGCATATTACCGCCGCTTTGTCGAGTGGCTTAATTGTAAACATATCAATCACTTCGGCCGACACTCCATCTTTTTCCAGTTCCTTCGCTGCCTGCAATGCTTCTGCAACCATAATCCCACTTGCAATAATTGACACATCCCTCCCTTCTCGTGCAAGCACTGCTTCCCCTATCGTAAAATCTGAGCCGTCTTCATATACTTTCTGAACAGTTTTCCTCGGCATACGAATATAATCCACACCGTATCGCGCTGCAATCTTTGGTATGAGATTTCGCATCATTATTCCATCTGTCGGCTCAATAATAGAAACTTCCGGAATACTGCGCATAATCCCAATATCTTCGAACGCCATATGTGTCCCTCCGTTGAACCCGGCGCTTACTCCCGCATCGCCTCCAATGAGTTTTACATTCTGCCCTGCATATGCGCAGGAAAGAAAAACCTGATCACACATACGTCTTGTTGTAAAAACTGCAAAACTGTGCAAGAAAGGAACAAAGCCAGTAACAGAAAGCCCCGCCGCCACACCGCAGGCATTTTCTTCTTCAATTCCACAATTAATTGCACGTTCCGGATATATCTCATAAAATTTTTTTGTTCCTACTGAACTCGATAAATCACAATCCAGTACTATCAGTTTTTCATTTTCACCTGCAGCTGCAATCAACGCCTCACAATAGCTTTTTCGCATTTCTTGCGGATCTTCTTGTACGTTTTCCAAAATTTTAATCATTCGTTTCACCCCTTTGGATAAGTGCCTGCGGTCAGCCGCCTTTCTATTTCATCACAAGCTTCTTGTGCTTTTTTTACATCAAACGTCATATAGTGATTAAATGATTCTTTTTCCGCGAAATCACAGCCCAGTCCTTTAACCGTATCAAGTATGATTACTGAAGGACAATTACTGGTTTGTTTCGCTTCCTGGATGGCGTTGTATATTTCCTCATAATCATATCCACAGACTTCCTGTACATGACACCCAAATGACGCAAATTTCTTTTTCAGATCTCCTTGTCTCTGAATCTTTTCTACCGGTCCATCCAACTGCTTTTTATTATTGTCAACAAATATAATTAAATGCCCCAGCTTCCGATGAACAGCAAACATAATTCCTTCCCATACCTGTCCTTCCTGACATTCTCCGTCTCCGACAATGCAATACGTATCGTTACTTTTTCCCTGTAAATCATTCCCCAGAGCAATCCCAACCGCCGCTGATATTCCCTGGCCCAGAGAACCTGTTGATATATCAATACCGGGAGTTCTCTTTCCATCTGCATGGCTGGGAAGACGTGTATCCGGCTTATTAATCGTTTCCAGCCACGTTACCGGATAATAGCCTTTAAGCGCTAACGCAGCATACAGCGCCGGTCCGCAGTGTCCTTTTGATAAAACAAGATAATCTCTATCCGGCCAACCGGGTTCTTCCGGTCTTACATTCATAACCGCTCCGTAAAGCACAGCCAGTACGTCTGCAACCGACATAGATCCACCAATATGCCCGAAACCAACAGACGCTGCAAGACCTTTTATCGTTTGAATACGAATATCTGCACTGAACCGTCGTATTTTTTTTACATTGATCTCTTTCTCCATATAAACACCCTGCCCTTTAACTGAAGATTATTTCATAGCGTACCGAATCACTCCATCATAATTGCTACTTTCATAACTTCCGGATGTTCCTCAATATAAGTAAACGCCTTACCCAAATTTTCCAGGGAAAAACGTTCCGAAATCATCCCTTCCGTTTTAATATGACGATGCTTCAATAACTGAATAGCTCCTACGAAGTCATTCCGGTTATATTGCATAACTCCTCGTATATCGATTTCTTTCCTCTGAATTTTAGACAAATCAATGGTTACCTCTTTTTTATAATTGCCTACAAGCACGATTTTGGACCCGCCCATTGCACACTGTACCATTTGTCCGAAAACCCCAGACACCGCCGCGCAATCTATAATCAAATCTGCCTGTTTTTCACCAAACCCTTTTTTTATTCCCTGCTTCAAATCCATATCCGAAGTATTAATGCAGTAATCAATATCGCATTTCTTTGCAAAGTCAAGCTTACTGTCCTGAATATCTGTTATCAAAACTTTTGCTCCCATTTGCCGACAAACCTGAGCGGTTAAATTGCCAATTGTTCCCGCTCCAATTACTACGACATACATCCCCGGCTGTATACCCGCACGTCTGGAAGCATTAACCGCAACCGCAGCCGGCTCTGTCAGCATTGCCGCATCACTATTCTCACTGTTGTCCAACTTAATCGCATTCCATTCCGGAACTACCGCATACTCGGAAAAAAAGCCATCAATATGAACCCCCATAAACTTCATGTTCTCACATACATTAGTATGACCTGAATTACATTCCGGACATTCACCGCAAAATACCTGCGGCTGAACTGTGATCCAATCACCCTTTATAACATTTTTAACATTTTTCCCTGTTTTAACTACTTCAGCTATACATTCATGCCCCATGACAAGAGGTTTTTTCGCATATGGATGCTGTCCATGGTAGATTTGTATGTCCGAACCACATATACCACACTGATGAATTTTTATCAGTAATTCGTTCTCCTCCGGAAATGGTATTTTTCCATTAATGTTTTTCAGCTGTCCCTTTTTCGTACATAGAACAGAAAGCATACTCACCCCTCCTTATTTCATATTCTTTGCAATATAATGCAACTTTTTTCTTCTTTCTTTACATGAAATAATACTATTCAAAAATGTTTTTGTCAATATAATTGCACAATATTTTCTACTTATTGCGTTTTATATTTGTTATTTATTTCATTTTTTTATCTTTCCTATTGCATTTATTTGTTAATATTATCACATTTTCTTCGTTTTTCAACACTATCATTGGCAATATCTTCCTATTTCTTTATTTATTTCACAATTTTCAAACTATTTTCTCCAATGACTTTTTGCATTTAAAATATGCATTTTTGCATTATAATTTGCATTTTGCTTGTGTTTTTTGCAACTTGCACTTGAAAAAGTACCGCATTCGTGTATACTATACTTAAATTATTGTTTTATCATAAGGAGGTTAATCACTGTGAGCGTAACTATTTACGATATCGCAAAAAAAAGCGGCGTTTCTACTTCCACTGTTTCCAGGGTCCTGTCTGGGAAAATTACTCCTAACGGGAAATCATACGCTAAAGTCATGGACGCTGTAAAAATCCTTAATTATCCATATAAAGACCCTTCCCCATCCCACTCGCTTTACAAACGTCATGTTATGGTGATTGTAGACGATATACTTAATCCGTTTTATATGGAAATCGCTTCAATGATCAATCAGATTTTGGGCGACGCAAATTATCACGTAGCTATTTACTTATCCGATACCGAGCACAATACTGACGAAGAATTACTCCGCCTTGCAGAAAAAGAATCCTTTTCCGGTGTCATCATGATAACCGCTATTGAAACTCCATCTTTTGTTCAATTATTGAAAAATTATACGATCCCTCTTGTATTCGTGAACCGGATCATCCGTTCTCTGGATTTAAATTCCGTCTGTATTGATAACGAACGCGGCGGTTATATGGCTACTCAATACCTGATTGAAAAAGGTCATAAAAAAATTGCCCACCTAGCAGGTCCGGCAAATTCAACAGCAAGTTCTGACAGACTCAAAGGCTACAAAGAGGCATTGGAAGATGCGAATATTCCTTTTTCAGAAAACAATATATTTTATGGTGATCTCAAATCTCAGTCCGGAAGAACTTTTGCTCAGCACTTTATAAGGGAAAATTTTCTTAGCCAATATACTGCTGTATTCTGTGCCAATGATATTATGGCCGCTTCTTTTTTAGACGAATTAAAAAAACATGAAATCCATGTACCAGACGATCTGAGTATTATCTGCTTCGACGATACCTCTGCCACCACCAGCGGCGAAGTCAAATTAACCACTGTTGCACAGAGTCCCAGAATTTTAGGAGAAGCAACTGCTGAAATTCTCTTAAAATTGATCGACAGCAAGCATCCCATATGCCAAAAAGCTGTGTTTCCACCTGCACTAAAAGAGCGAGACAGTGTAAAAAAACTTTAAATCTCAAAAAGGAGAGAATTCCAAACCACCAGGGTTTTGAAATTCTCTCCTTTTATTTTCTTTTCTCTAGATCCAAAAAAAAAATCTCCTTCAGCGTCAGTCCCCGGGCCGGAGCTGTGGGACCTGCCTGCTGCCGGTCACAGGCTTCCAGTATCTCTTTCATTCGCCGGGGCGGATACTGCCCATTTCCTATCTCAATCAATGTGCCTGCGATAATCCGCACCATATTGTAGAGAAATCCGTGACCGCTCACCCGGATCGTCACCACATCCTCTTTTCTGTCAATCCGGATTTCTGTAATTTCCCGCACCGTGGTTTTTACCTGGGCGTTGGCGCCGCAGAAACTGGCGAAATCATGTTTCCCCACCAAATATGCCGCCGCTTCCTGCATTTTCTCCACATCCAAATCATAATGATAAAAATGCGTATAAAATCTGGCTGTGGGCAGGGGAAACCGCCGGTTCAGAATCCGATACTCGTAGGTTTTCTCACTGTCGCAGTAACGGGGATGAAAATCGGGAGCAACCTCTCCGGAATATTGAATACGGATATCCTCCGGCAGACGTGTGTTCAATGCATAGGAAATTTTCTCCGCCGGCATTCGGGCAGAGGTATCGAAAACCGCCACATTCCCCAGCGCATGAACGCCGGCGTCCGTCCGGCTGGCTCCAATGGTTTCAATGGGTTCCTTTAAAAGCTGGGACAGATGACGATTCAGCTCCGCCTGCACGGTATTTCCATTGGCCTGAATCTGCCAGCCGCAGTAATTAGTTCCGTCATAAGCCACCACCAGCATTACCCGCTTCATATGAGATATCCCCCGAAAATCCGCACCAGAATACAGACCGCCAGATACCCTGCCGCAACCAGATAAGCGCCGTAATCACGCCCCTGATACCGCAGAGGCTTCATCTGCGTTCTGCCGGCTCCGCCGTGGTAACATCTGGCTTCCATGGCGAGGGCCAGATCATTGGCCCGACGGAAAGCGGAAATAAAGAGGGGCACCAGCAGGGGCACCATACTTTTTATCTTTTTCATCAGGCCGCCGCTTTCAAAATCAGCTCCTCTGGCAATCTGCGCTTTCATAATTTTGTCGGTTTCCTCCAGCAAAATCGGAATAAAACGAAGAGCTATAGACATCATCATGGCAATATCATGAACCGGAACTTTGATTTTTTCCAGGGGCTTCATCAGCCGTTCCAGACCGTCGGTCAGTTGATTCGGCGTGGTTGTAAGGGTCATCAGCGATGATCCGATAATCAGATAAATCAGCCGGATTCCCATACGCACCGCAAGGATTACGCCTTCTTCTGTGATGGTAATTATCCAAAAATGAAAAATCGGCGTACCCGGTGTGAAGATCATATTAAAAAACAGAGTGATCATCAGCAAAATAACAATCGCTTTCAGTCCCTTCACCATGAAGCGAAAGGGAACCTTGGATATCACAATAACCGCCGCCAGAAATACCGTAGACACCAGATAACCAGTCCAGGTATTATTGATAAACAAACTGACGATAAACACAAGGGTGGCAATAAATTTTACTCTCGGGTCCAGTCTGTGCAGAACAGAGTCTGCAGGATAGTACTGGCCTATGGTAATATCTCTGAGCATTATTTTTCCTTTCCTAAGGCTTTTAAAATAGAATCCCGGGCTTCTTCCACCGTAATGGCCGACAGATCCACATCCAGCCCCCGTTCCGCCAGGGCATGCATAATATAAGTGATCTGGGGCGCTGCCAGCCCGATTTTTTCCAGTTCCTTATAATGGGAAAATACCTCTTTGCAGCTTCCGTCAAAGGTTTTTTCCCCTGCATTCATCACAATAATCCGTTCCACATATTTGGCAACATCTTCCATACTGTGTGAAACCAGGATAATGGTAATTCCTCTCGTCTCATGGAGCCAGGCAATCTGATCCAGAATTTCTCTGCGCCCTTCAGGATCCAGTCCGGCCGTCGGTTCATCCAGTACCAGTACCTTGGGGTTCATGGCCAAAACTCCCGCAATGGCCACCCGCCGTTTTTGTCCTCCTGACAATTCAAAGGGCGATTTATCATAATACTCCTCAGAAATGCCCACATGATTCAGCGCTTCTTTGGCTCTTTCCCGGCATTCCTCCTGGGTCAGTCCTTCATTGGAAGGCCCGAAGCACACGTCAGACATTACATCCGACTCAAAAAGCTGGTGCTCCGGATACTGAAATACCAGCCCCACCTGAAACCGCAGTTTCCGCAGTTCAAAATCTTCCGCCCAGACATCCTGATCTTCGAACAGAACCTTTCCGCTGGTAGGACGTATTAAACCGTTAAAATGCTGAATCAGCGTGGATTTTCCGCTTCCGGTATGGCCAATGATTCCCACAAACTGCCCCTGGGGTATTTCCAGGCTGACGTCCTTTAAGGCATGCATTTCATACACCGTTCCTGGATTATAGGTATAAGTTACATGTTCCAATTTTATTGACATATCGCATCCACCAGTTCTTCTATCGTTAAAATTCCATCCGGCAGGGATATTCCCGCTTTTTTCAGTTCATATGCCAGCAGTGTTACCTGGGGCACATCCAGCCGGTATTCTTTCAGTTTTTCCACCTGGGAGAAAATTTCCCGGGGCGTTCCGTCCATGACCAGACGCCCTTTATCCATTACATAGACATGATCTGCAAAGACGACTTCTTCCATGTAATGGGTAATCAGGATTACCGTCACCTTTTCCTGCTGATTCAGCTCTCTCACTGTTTTCAGCACTTCTTTCCTGCCGTTGGGATCCAACATGGCAGTAGGTTCGTCCAGGACAATGCAGCGGGGCTTCATAGCCACCACGCCTGCGATGGCCACCCGCTGTTTCTGACCGCCGGACAGCTTGTTGGGGGAATGCTTCCGATAGGAAGTCATCCCCACCGCTTCCAGGCTTTCATCCACCCGTTTCCAGATATCATCTGTTTTTACGCCCAGATTTTCCGGCCCGAATCCCACATCCTCTTCCACCACCGATCCGATAATCTGATTGTCAGGATTCTGAAAAACCATCCCCGCTTTTTGACGGATCTTCCATAGCTCCCCCTCATTGGAAGTGTCCATGGAATCCACCCAGAGCGTCCCTTCCGTCGGCACCAGCAGCGCATTGATATGCTTCGCAAAGGTGGATTTCCCGGATCCGTTGTGACCCAGCACGGCAATAAACTGCCCCGGTTCAATCTCCAAACTCAAATCGTCGATGGCCCGGTTTCTTTCCTCTTCTTCCCCGGCTTCATCGTATTTTAAATAATCATATACCAGCTTCGTCGCCTTAATAATTCCCATACATTATCCGCCCTTCTAAACTCATTTATTGTATCGGATTTTTCTTCTCATGGCAAGATGTTCCTCTGTTCACAATAATAATGCCCAGGCTGACCAGAACCAATGCAGCGAGATTCTGCAGGGTAAACGCCTTTTCTCCCAGGAAGAGAGCAGAAAGAATCACTCCAAATACAGGGTTGGTAAATCCATAAATGGAAACCGTTCCCACCGGATTGTATTTCAGCAGCAGCGTCCAGACGGAAAAAGCCACGCTGGAAATCAACGCCATGTAAAATAAAAGCAGGCTGCTTTTTACCGTAAAGCCATGAACCTGGCCTCCCATGGCAAGCCCCATAAAGATCAGCAAGACGCCGCCGATGAGGAGCTGATAAGCCGTAATGGTAAAGGGGTTGTCCTGATCAGCAAAGGTTTTCACATAGACAGCCGCCAGGGCATAGGCAAAACAGGAAATCAGCATAAACCCTTCCCCTGTCAGAGAAAATCCTCCCCCAAAACCAGAGACGCTGAAATTGATCACTACAACTCCCGCAAATCCCAGCAGGCAGCCGATCCCTTTGCGCAGAGTCATTTTCTCCCCGCGGATCATAAAATGAGCCAGCAGAATTGAGAAAAACGAGTTTGCCGCGGTAATGATGGAACCCTTTACTCCCGTCGTATTGGAAAGACCGATGTAAAAAAACAGATACTGCATTGTTGTCTGTATAAGCCCCAGCAGCACCACCCGGCTGCGTATTGCTTTCACTGGAAAAGCCGGCCGCCTGGCTGCGCATGTACTGATCAGCCAGGTGAGAATACCGGCCAGTGTAAACCGGTATCCGGCAAAGAGAATCTGACTTCCCGTCTCCCCGTCTGCGATGGAAAACAATTTATAGCCCACTTTCACACAGGGAAAAGCGCTTCCCCAGAGGAAGGTACATAACAACGCCAAGCCGCAGACAACTGCCGGCCGCGTCAGCACATTTTTATTTTTTTCCATATAGCCCCCTACATGCCAAACAGGGTCCCCGCTTCACAGTGGGTACCCTGTTTTCTGTTATTCTTCTGTATGATTGATATACTGCTCAATCACATCCCAGATTTCTTCTCTCCCCTGTTTTGTCTGGGCAGAAAAGGGGAGGATTACCGTATCCGGCCCTGTCTTAAGGGTCTGCCGGATCATTTTCAGATGCCGGGGAAGCTGACTTCGTTTCAGTTTATCCGCTTTCGTGGCAATAATAACTGGCTGAAATCCGTTATGACAGATCCAGTCATACATGGCAATATCGTTTCCTGAGGGCTCATGGCGGATATCAATCAACAGGAATACCGCCTTCAATACCTGAGATTTTCTCAGGTACCGCTCTATCATCTTCCCCCATTTTTCCTTTACCGCCACTGAGACTTTAGCATAACCATACCCCGGAAGATCTACAAAATACAGCTCTCCATTCACATTATAGAAATTTATGGTTTGTGTTTTCCCCGGCTGCGAACTTGTGCGCGCCAGCGCTTTCCGATTCAGCAGTCCATTGATCAACGAAGATTTCCCCACATTGGATTTTCCAGCAAAAGCAATTTCCGGCAGACTATTCTCCGGCAGCCTGCTGGTGATTCCACACACCGTTTCCAGCGACGCATTCTTTATAATCATGTGTTCCTCCTATGCCAGGGCATTTTCAAGCACTTCTTTCATCTGAGACACAAAAACAATATTCAGCCCTTCTTTGATTTCCGACTCGATTTCTTCCACATCCGGACGATTCTTTTCCGGAACCAGAACTTTTTCAATGCCCGCCATCTTGGCCGCCAGAAGCTTCTCTTTTAATCCGCCAATGGGGAGCACACGGCCCCGCAATGTAATCTCACCCGTCATCGCCACATCCGCCCGAACCGGTTTCCCTGTGATGGCCGAAAGCATCGCCGTCGCCATGGTGATACCTGCCGACGGTCCGTCCTTGGGTACGGCTCCTTCCGGAATATGGATATGTATATCATGATCTTTGAAAAAATCATCGGAAATTTCATACTGGGAAGCCACCGACCGGATATAACTGATTCCCGCCTGAGCGGATTCTTTCATCACGTCTCCCAACTGACCCGTAAGCATGAACTCTCCTTTTCCCGGCATAATGTTTACTTCAATCTGGAGGGTATCGCCGCCCACACTGGTCCAGGCCAGTCCCCGTACGATCCCCACCTCATCCGTCTCATTCTTCTTCTGGATATTGTATTTTTCTTTGCCCAGAAAGCTTTCCAGATTCTCCGGATCAACCGTTACTGTCTGTTGATTCTCTTCCAGAACTTTCCGCGCCGTCTTCCGGCATATTTCTCCGATACGCCGTTCCAGGCTTCGCACTCCCGCTTCCTTCGTATAACCGCTGATTATCTCCGTCAGCGCCTTTTCTTCAATAATCAGCTGTTCTTCTTTCAGGCCATGGGCTTTCATCTGCTTTGGTATCAGATGTTCCCTGGCAATATGATATTTCTCATTTTCCGTGTAGCTGGTAATTTCTATAATTTCCATACGGTCCAGGAGCGGTTTTGGAATGGTCTGCACGTCATTGGCCGTGGCAATAAACAGAACCTCCGATAAATCCAGGGGGATCTCAATATAGTGATCGGTAAATTTATTATTCTGTTCAGAATCCAGCACCTCCAGAAGCGCCGAAGAGGTATCTCCTTTATAGTCGCTGCTCACCTTATCAATCTCATCCAGCAGCATCAGCGGATTCTTTACTCCGGCCTGCTTCAGCCCCGCGGCAATTCTTCCCGGCATAGCGCCCACATAAGTTCTGCGGTGTCCCCTGATCTCCGCTTCATCCCTCACGCCTCCCAGACAGATTCTCACGTACTTTTTGTTCAAGGCTCTGGCCACCGACCGGGCTATGGAAGTTTTTCCCGTACCTGGCGGACCAATGAGACATAAGATAGGGCTTTCTCCCTTTTTCGTCAGCGTACGGACTGCCAGAAATTCAAGAATTCTTTCTTTTACCTTTTCCAGTCCGTAATGATCTGCCTGCAGGATTTCTTTCGCCTTTTCAATATTCTGATTGTCTCTGGACATTTTATCCCAGGGCATACTGAGAAGGGTCTCAATGTATCCTCTGACCACCGCGCTCTCCGACGAATTATTGCCTACGCTGCGAAAGCGTTTGATCTCTTCCAGGATCTTGTCTTTCACCCCTTTGGAAGCTTTCAGCTTATCCACTGCCTCCTGGAAGCGGTCAGCATCATTTAAAGTACCATCCTCGCCCAGCTCTTCCCGGATTAACTTCAATTGCTCGCGAAGAATGTACTCCCTTTGATTTTTATCAATTCTCTCTTTGATTTTTCCCTGAATTTCACTGCGGATCTGCATGATCTCAATTTCATTGGCCATCAAAATCCCCAGCAGCTCATACCGCTCCGAAAGGGTCACCGCCTCCAGCAGCTTCTGCCGCTGTTCATAGGGAAGAGGAAGATTGATCACTATCTGATCCACCATTTTCTCCAGATCATCCAGCTCCAGAATCTGTGTTGCCAGCTCTCCGCTGATTTTCTGATTTTCCTGACAGAAAGTTAAAAACAGCTCCTTCATATTACGAAGCATGGCTTCTTTCGCGTTGGCCGACACCGCCAGTTCTTCCTTTTTTTCATACCGGGCTGTCTCCGCTTCCAGATATGTGTCCTCTTTCAGCAGGCTTAAAAGCTCCGCACGTTCTATTCCTTCAACGAGAATCCTGAGAATGTGCTTGGGCATTTTTACCACCTGCTTGATTTTTGCAATGGTTCCGACTTTGTACAAATCAGAAATTCCGGGCACCTCCACCAGGGGATCCCTCTGGGTTACCAGAAAAATTTCCTGGTCCCGCAGCATTGCCTCTTCCACCGCTTTCACAGATTTATCTCTGCTGATATCAAAGTGTACGATCATATCCGGCAGGATCGTCGTACCGCGAAGCGCTATCGCAGGCAGTACACTTATCAATTCATTCATACGTTTCTCTTTCCTTTACGCCGTCACAGAGGTACCTCTGCGCTTTCTTGAAGTTTTTTTCGGTGCCGGCACCGGCTCACCCCGTGTGATCACAGGTTCACCCGTCCCATCCACCGCATCTTTTGTGACAATACATTTGCGGATGGTATTGTCTGACGGTATTTCAAACATCAGATCCATTACTGTATCTTCCATAATGGAACGAAGTCCTCTGGCCCCGGTTTTTCTCTCCATGGCTTTCTGCGCCATCCTGGCAAGCGCCGGCTCATCAAACTCCAGCTCCACTCCATCCAGCTCAAACAGTTTATGATACTGTTTAAGCAGAGAATTTTTCGGCTCCTTCAGGATACGCACAAGGGCTGCCTCATCCAGTCCATTCAGCGTTACAACCACCGGTACGCGGCCGATAAATTCCGGAATCAGACCGAACTTTATGAAATCCTGAGGCATTACCTGTTTCAGTATTTCACCCACGCTCTGTTTTTTTTCATCCGCCAACACAGCGTTAAATCCAATGGATTTGGTGTCCTGACGCGCCTCGATAATTTTATCCAGTCCTTCAAAAGCCCCGCCGCAAATAAACAGTATATTCGTCGTGTCTATCTGAATAAACTCCTGATGAGGATGTTTTCTCCCCCCCTGGGGCGGAACGCTGGCAATGGTTCCTTCCAGGATCTTCAAAAGGGCCTGCTGCACGCCTTCGCCGGAAACATCCCGGGTAATGGAAGCATTTTCCGACTTTCTTGTAATCTTATCAATCTCGTCGATATAAATAATCCCATGCTGCGCCCGTTCGATATCATACTCCGCCGCCTGAATAATTTTCAGCAGAATATTTTCCACATCTTCGCCCACATAACCGGCTTCCGTCAGAGTAGTAGCATCTGCAATGGCAAAGGGCACATTCAAAATCCTCGCCAGGGTCTGAGCCAGCAGCGTCTTTCCGGAACCCGTAGGACCCAGCATTAGGATGTTGCTCTTCTGAAGCTCAACATCGGATGAACGCTCCGACAGCACCCTCTTGTAATGATTATACACCGCAACGGACAACACTTTCTTAGCCTGATCCTGACCGATCACATATTCGTCCAGAATTTCTTTTATTTCTTTGGGTTTCAGCAGATTAATCCCATCAAAATCCGCCATGGCCTCATGGTCCAGCTCTTCATCCATAATTTCTGCACAGATTTCGATGCACTCGTCACAAATATATGCTCCATCCGGTCCGGCAATCAGTTTGCGCACCTGCTCTTCCGTTTTACCGCAAAAGGAACATCTGATTTTGTTTTCCCCTTTAACTGCCATACTGTTTTATTCTTTCCTTTCTCAAAATAACATGTTTGCGTAAACGCCACATAAGACCCCCGCCCTCAGGGCAGGAGTCTTATAAAAAAATCCTCTATCTGCTGGTAATAACGCCGTCAATCAAACCATATGCCTTTGCTTCTTCCGCTGACATATAATGATCCCTCTCTGTATCCGCTTCGATAACTTCCAGCGGCTGTCCGGTGTTCTGAGCAAGAATCGTATTCAGTTTGCTGCGTGTTTTCAGAATGTGCTCTGCCACAATATTAATCTCTGTCGCCTGACCCTGGGCTCCGCCTGACGGCTGATGAATCATAATCTCTGCATTGGGAAGGGCAAACCGTTTTCCCTTGGTTCCGCCGGAAAGGAGGAAAGCCCCCATACTGGCCGCCATGCCGATACAGATGGTGGAAACATCACTTTTCACATACTGCATGGTATCGTAAATCGCCATGCCCGCCGTCACAGAACCACCCGGACTGTTAATGTACAGCTGAATATCTTTTCCCGGATCCTCTGATTCAAGAAATAAAAGCTGCGCCACAATCAGACTGGCTGATACATCGTTTACTTCTTCTCCCAGAAAAATAATTCTGTCCTTCAGCAAACGGGAATAAATATCATAACTCCGTTCACCGCGGCTTGTCTGCTCTACTACATAAGGTACCAAACTCATAATCAATCGCTCCTTACCTGCGAAGGATATTAAACCTCTTTTGCAGCCTCAGCAATCAGCGTTACTGCCTCCTGAACGGCAATATCCTTCTTCATCTGCTCTTTTTCATAGTCGCCCATCAGCTCTTTGAGTTTATCGGCTTCCATTTTGTACATCTCAGCCATTTTTGCAATTTCTTCATCCAGTTTTTCATCAGAAATCTGAATGTTTTCCACTTCGGCAATTTTCTCCAGCACAAGTCTGCTCTGAATCCGTTTCACCGCCTGAGGTTTCATCTGCTCTTTCATCATCTGGGGCGTTGTGCCTGTGATCTGTACATACTGATCCATACTCAGACCCTGAGCCTGCATTCTTCTGGCGAAATCATTTACCATCTGCTCAACCTGTGTGTCAATCATTGCCTCCGGAATATCCATCTGTGCGTTTTCCGCCGCCTTTTCCACTACAGCGTCTTCTTTGGCACGTTTCGCATCTTCCGCTTTTTTCTTTTCCAGGTTTGCCTTGATGTCGGCCTTATATTCTTCCAGCGTGTCGAATTCTGAAACATCTTTTGCAAAGTCGTCGTCCAATGCCGGAAGTTCTTTCATCTCAATTTTGTTTACTTTGCACTTAAATACTGCCGGTTTTCCCGCCAGCTCTTCCGCCTGGTAATCTTCCGGGAATGTTACATTTACTTCCAGCGGTTCGCCGATCTTGGCGCCAATCAGCTGATCCTCAAATCCCGGAATAAAGGAATTGGAACCGATAGCCAGCGGATAGTTGTCTCCTTTTCCTCCTGCAAAAGCCTCTCCGTCCACAAATCCTTCAAAGTCAAGACGAACTGTATCGCCGCTTTGAACAGCTCTGTCATCCACGTCCACAATGCGGGAATTTCTTTCCTGCTCTCTTTTCAGTTCTGCTTCAATATCTTCATCTGTCACTTCCAGATCGCCTGCCGGTACTTCCAGACCTTTATACTCTCCCAGCGTCACTTCCGGTTTCACCGCAACCTCTGCAGTAAAGATAAAGGGTTTTCCGCTTTCCAGCTGTACCACGTCGATGGACGGCTGGGAAACAATCTCCAGACCGCTTTCCTCTGATGCTTTTGCGTACGCTTCCGGAATCAGCGCATTTGCTGCGTCTTCATAAAAAACTCCCGCTCCGTACATCTTCTCTATCATTTTGCGCGGCGCTTTTCCCTTCCGGAATCCGGGCAAAGTAATTTGATTTTTCTGTTTCAGGTATGCTCCCTGAATTGCTTTTTCCAATTCTTCGGCTGTCACTTCAATAGTGAGCTTCGCCATGTTCTTTTCCAGATTTTCAACCTGTACGCTCATTTTACTGATTTCCTCCTCGTTCTCTATATGAAAAATATTTACATACTTTCACACTATTCCATACTTACAGTCATTTTTGTAGTATAGCATAACTCCTGAACAATTTCCAGTACTTTTTAGATTTCTTCAGCCCACAGGCTAAATTTCTGCTCTTCAAAGGCTCAGTGGCCGTACACGATGCCCGCTTTCAGTTCGTCCGCTGTTTTTTTGTCCACCAGAATCGATACCAGCTCCAGTCCAAAAGAAATCGCCGTACCTACTCCCCGGCTGGTGGTAATATTTCCATCCGTCACGACCCGATCCTCAGAAGTCTCGGCTCCTGTCAGTCCCGACTCGCATCCCGGATAGCAGGTGGCTTTTCTGCCCTTTAAGATTCCCAGACCGCCAAATACCGTGGGAGCCGCGCAAATCGCCGCCATTTTCTTTCCTTTCGCATTCCAGTCTGTCAGCAGATCCGTCAGCGGTTTATACTGGCTTAAATTGGTGGTGCCCGGCTGTCCGCCCGGAAGGATCAGCATATCTCCATCGGAGGGATCAATTTCTTCAAAAATTTTATCCGTCTGTATTGTAATTCCCTGGGCCCCTGTTACCGCATTTTTTCCCATGATCGAAGTCATCACCACTTCGACGCCTGCTCTTCTGAGCAAATCCACAGTTGTAAGACCCTCTACTTCTTCAAAGCCATCCGCAAAAAACACATATACTTTAGCCATAGTTACCTCCTCTGAATCTTTGTTTATAGTCGCTATGATTATAGCACTAAAAAAGCCCCTTTTGCAACTCAAGGGTCCTTATTTCTTCTATTATTTTATTCCGGATTTCCTCCTTGGCTTCCAGCATAATTTTTTCATCGCCTCCGCACTCTTCCGTTTCTTTTTCGAGCTTGCGAACATAGGGAACCATCAGTTCCATACCTGCCCGCCCCGTCAACTGTAAAATTCGTTTTTCGCTGCTCTGCCAATCCAGGCATCGATTCATAATTCCTATCATAATAAAAATGAACCCCTTTCTCTCTTTAATAATCTTACCTGTTTTGCGACACAATGGCAACAAATCGTTGCTATTACAGTTTAATTTGATATAAAAATATTCATTTCGTTGCTAGTTCTCTGCTTTCTGAAGGCTCTTTGCTATAATTACATAAAAATCAGGAGGTAAACTATGGATCTGGAATTACTGGCTAAAAATCTGCGCTTTTTCCGGAAAGCCCACGGTTATACGCAGGAACAGCTTGGCGAAATATTGAACATTCAGCGTCAGTCATACTGCAATTATGAGAATGGCCGCCGGATTCCAAATATCGAAATCCTTGCAGATATAGCCCGGCTGTATGATATCACACTGGACACGCTCCTGCAGCCTGTCAATAATAATTCGGATTCTGCCGCTGCAAATTACACTCTTTCACAATTAATTACCGATTTCCTGTCATTATCCGAAAGTGACAAAAAAGACGTCCAGACTTTTATCTCTTTTAAAAAATCACAATATTCCGATCCCTTTCATGACAGATAATATTAATTATACTATTTTCATTTCTTTTTTGCAATGTATTGCTTTGCATCGCTTTTTGACCTCAAAGAAACACCATGTTATAATATTAAAAAATATGGGAGGCGCATTTTTCCTTCCTGCAAAGAAGAGGAGGCATTTATTTGGAAATTGAACGTAAATTCCTGATCAACCGCCGTCCGGAAAATCTGGAACAGTATCCCTGTCAGAAAATCGAACAGGCATATCTGTGCACCGATCCTGTGGTCCGCATCCGCAGACAGGATAATGACTATATTTTAACCTATAAATCAAAGGGATTTCTGGCGCGGGAAGAATACAATCTTCCCCTGCACGAAAAGGCATACCTTCATCTGAGAGAAAAAGCGGACGGCATTATTTTGTCAAAAACCCGTTACCGCATCCCCGAAGAAAGCGGTCTGACCATAGAACTTGACCTTTTTGATTCTCCCTATGAGGATCTCATCCTGGCAGAGGTGGAATTCCCCTCCGAGGAAGATGCCCGGGCATTTTCTCCTCCATCCTGGTTTGGAGAAGAAGTTACCTATTCCCCTCTCTATCACAACAGTACTTTAAGCTCTCTTTCCCAGCCCCAAAAAGGATAACCCAGTCCACAGAAAAGCTTATTCCGGCCCACTGTCATGAAGAGGTCAGAATAAGCTTTTATTCTTAACAATATATTATTTCTTTTTTGCAAATTAATCATTTGCATATACTCTCTTTCAGTTTGTTTCATTTGTTTTTCAAAAGTCTAAACTATAAATGTATACGATTGACATTATTACCCGCAGAAAAGAGGAAAACAGATGAATTACAAACACCTAAACGAGCTGCGTCTCCTTGGTCTTACCATCGCCTATTACCGTAAAGCCCGGGGATTAACCCAAATGGAACTGGCAGAAGCGGTAAATATCAGCCGTACCCATATCAGCAACATTGAAGCGCCCAACAGCAGAACTTCTCTTTCGTTAAACAAATTGTTTGACATTGCTGACGCTCTGGAAGTTCCGGTCAAAGACCTTTTTGATTTTCAGGATACCATGCTGTAAATTCCAGGATTGTTCCTGCTAAAACTTTTCTCCCTCCCGGAGAATGGACCATATCTTTCCCTTCTCCGGGATCTATTCCCTCCGCACCCTCCCTCCCGTCTCTCATCTTCTTTTCATTTTTCCTGTTTTTCTTTTCTTTTGCTTATTTTTACATTGCATTTATCAATTTTCACTTTGTTTTCTTTTTCTTTCAACCATCTAAACTAGTAAGTATCATATACAGAAAAGGGGAACATTTATGAATTATAAACGCATGAACGACCTCCGGCTTCTGGGCCTTACTATTGCATATTATCGCAGAGCGCGGGGGCTTACACAGATGGATCTGGCTGAAATGGTACATATCAGCCGCACCCATATGAGTAATATCGAAGCTCCCAACAGCAAAACTTCCATCTCTCTCAATAAACTGTTTGATATCGCTGAAGCGCTGGAAGTTCCGATGAAGGACTTGTTTGATTTCCAAAACAAGCCCCTCTGATCCAGAACCTTATATACACCAAATCAGCCTTTTTTTAATATATTATATCATTAGAATATCTGGAGGTATAATATGAAAAAATGGCTGACAGCCGGATTCCTGATTTTGGTTTTAGCCGGTACACTGCTTTTTTCAGGCTGTTCCAAAACAGAAGAAGAATCCGCAGTCAAAGTTACACTGAACGAGGTGGCCCATTCTATCTTCTATGCTCCCCAATACGTAGCCATTGAAGAAGGGTATTTCGCCGAAGAAGGCCTGGATCTGGAACTGGTCAACGGTTACGGAGCCGACAAAACCATGACCGCAGTTCTTTCAGGAGAAGCCGACATCGGTTTCATGGGGGCGGAAGCATCTGTCTACGCTTATCTGGAAGGCTCAGAAGATCCCGTCATCAATTTCGCACAGCTTACCCAGCGGGCCGGCAATTTTCTTGTGTCCCGGGAACCTATAGACGATTTTCAGTGGGAGGATTTAAAAGGCCATGAAATCCTGGGCGGCCGAAAAGGCGGCATGCCGCAGATGGTCTTTGAGTACATTCTGAAGCAGAACGGACTGGATCCCGCCGCAGATATGAATATTGATCAGAGCATCGATTTTGGTTCCACCGCCGCGGCCTTTTCCGGCGGCCTTGGTGATTTTACCGTTGAATTCGAACCCAGTGCCACCATGCTGGAACAGCAGGGAGACGGATACGTAGTCGCTTCTCTCGGCGTGGATTCCGGATACGTTCCCTACACCGCATACAGTGCAAAATCCAGCTACCTGAAAGAAAATCCCGAAATCATTCAGAAATTCACAAGCGCACTGCAAAGGGGCATGGATTATGTCAACTCCCATACCCCCGAAGAAATCGCCGCCGCCATCGCTCCCCAATTTGAAGAAAATGATCTGGACACCATCACCACCATCGTAACCCGTTATTATGAACAGGACACCTGGAAAGAAGACCTGATTTTCCAGCAGGAAAGTTTTGAACTTCTGCAGGACATTCTGGACGAAGCCGGCGAACTGTCTTCCAGAGTGGAATATACGGAATTAATCAATACAGATTTTGCAAAAAAAGCTGCGGAAAGCAAATAATTTTCCGCATTAAAATGCCGTATAGGGAAACCATTCCCTATACGGCATTTTTTACTATAGGCTCTCTGATTACAGAATGCCCTGCAGGAAAATGATGATCACTGCAATGGGTACGATCCAGGATACATATATACGAATCCAGTTGGGTACTTTCAATCCGACACCATAATTGGCCTCTTTCTGGTAATTCTTAAAGCCCCATCCCCAGCGTGAAGTACAAAACAGCAGATAGACAAGGGATCCCAGCGGCAGCAAAATATTGCTGACGATAAAATCTTCCAAATCCAGAACTGCAGTTCCCTCTCCCAATGGCTGGAAGCCCTGCCAGATACTGTAGCCGAATACACAGGGCAGCGAAATTAAAATGATCACCACCAGATTAATTACAGAAGCCTTTTTTCTCTCCACATTCCACAATTCCATCGTACATGCGATAATATTTTCGAACACGGCAATAATAGTGGAAAATGCAGCAAAAAACATAAACAGGAAGAACAGACTGCCCCAGAAACGTCCGCCCGGCATGGACAGGAATACGTTGGGCAGTGTGATAAAGACCAGACTTGGGCCGCTGTCCGGATTTACACCGAATGCAAAACATGCCGGAAAAATAATCAGTCCGGCAGTAATAGCCACGAAAGTATCCAGCGCGGCCACACGTACGCCCTCCCCCAGGAGAGTTCTTTCTCTCCCCAGGTAGCTGCCGAAAATTGCCATTGCTCCGATTCCCAGACTCAGAGTGAAAAAGGACTGATTCATCGCCGCCACAATCACATTGCCAAGACCCACTTCTTTCAATTTATCAAAATCTGGAAGCAGATAAAATTTCAGACCTTCTATAGCTCCATCCAGGAAAAAGCCGTTAACCGCCAATATTACCATAATCGCCAGAAGACCAATCATCATGACTTTTGTAATCCGTTCCACTCCGGCCTGAAGTCCCATAGAACAGATCAAAATTCCCAGTATAACTACAATAACCATCCAGAAAATGTTGGTTCCGGCACTTCCCAGCATATCATTAAAAATTCCCTGCACCTGTTCCGTATTGGCTCCGCTGAATTTTCCGGTGACAAAGCTGTAAAAGTAATACAGCATCCATCCGGTTACCGTTGTATAAAACATCATCAGACCATAGTTGCCCAAAAGTGCAACGTATCCATGAAGATGCCATTTCTGTCCTGGTTTTTCAAGAGCCTGGTAAGCCTTTACCGGACTTTTTTTGCTGGCTCTCCCCACTGCATATTCCATACTAAGTATGGGCACTCCCACGATCACCAGAAACAGTAAATAAAACAGAACAAAAATTCCTCCTCCATTCTGTCCCGCTACATACGGAAATCTCCATACATTTCCAATTCCAATGGCGCAGCCTGCCGAAATCAGCAGAAAGCCCAGGCGTGATTTGAATTGTTCTCTCCCACTCACGGTTTAAGTCCTCCCTTGTATATAGATAGTAAAAATCATTTTATCAAAAAAAATACTCCGGGGCAAATAAGCAAATTAACGTTTTAAAACATCAAATCGGTAAACTTTCCCGCACACACAGTGCTCCATATCCCACTTTCTGGTTGGGGTACTCCTGGAATCCTGGCAGATGCTTAGCTCCTTTGATGAGATACGCCTTTACCTTTTCTCCATAAAGGTAGGGATCGTTTCCCCGGACAATTCCCCACTCCATCAAAAGGGCCGCTCCCCCTGTCACCATGGGAGTGGCAAAAGAAGTTCCCGTCACACTGTGATAACCGCCTCCCGATTTTGGCACCGTAACGTTCACCCCCGGAGCCACCAGAACCGGTTTCACCTGATCCGTCACCCTGGTATAACCCCTGCCGGAAAAAACTGCGTAAGAAAGCAGACGGGCATCATAGGCGCCCACCGCAATCAGCTTGCTGGCCGTGGACGGAATCGTCAGCGTCCTTTCCGGACTCGGTTCATAAAATCTGGTAGACGCATTCAGCACCTGGCCTCCCGGAAGCCACATATCATAACTTCCCTCCACGATTCTCACGGGGATCAGCCGAAAAGTCCATACGCCGCTGTCAATGTAGTTTTCTCTCGGCAGGAAATCAAAATATATTTCCTGTGCTGTGCTGTAGGGTGCAGGTTCCCCATAATAAAAAAGCACTTCTGTATTCTTAAAATTCAGCCGCTGAGGTTCTTGTATCGCTCGCAGCGGGCCAATTTGTGTTCCGTCCGGATGGATTAAAATAATATCCACCTCATCCACATATTGCTTCCAGAGCTGCACATTCAGAACTGTCTCATAGGCACCCACCGCCAAATGTACATCCTGAGGCCGCCCCTCCTGCAGAACACTGGAATGGTGTCCTCCCAACGCTGCGTCGTTCCCTGTTCCCGCACATATGACGCTTCTTCCCACACTTGCGACGCTGTCCAGGTATGTTTCCAGCAAAGAATCTCCACTGTGGGAACCGTATGCATTTCCAAAACTTAAATTAATCGCCACCGGCATCCTCTGCTGTGCTGCCAGACGCACTACGAAGTCCACCGCCTGCATCAGCTCCGTTGTACGCGGAAAAGAATCTTCCCCGGCTGTACCCAGCTTTACCACAATCAAATCGCTCTGGGGCGCCGCTCCCCGGTAAATTCCTCCGCTGGCTGCGCCGTTTCCTGCTGCAGCTCCCATGACAGAAGTTCCATGGCCGCTGAAATCCCGGCTGGGCACCACTTCCATCCTGTTTTCTGATCTGAGCGCCCGGTCAATGTCCTCTTTTGTATACAGGCTGCCCAGATTATATCCCGCAGGAGGATTTCCGGGAATCGTCTGATCCCAAAGGTACAAAATCCGACTGCTGCCGTCAGGATACAAAAAATCCGGGTGGCTGTAATCGATCCCCGAATCGATACAGGCCACCCAGACCCCATTTCCCGTCAGATCAAAAAGACCGCTCTGCACCTGGTTGATGCACGCTGCCGTTCTGCTCAAATCCAGTGCAAAAAACAGCCGTTTAGGCTTCTCCACATATTCCACTGCCGTCTGATTTACAAAAGGATTTAGTAAAGACTGGGGAACCTTCACAATGGCATATTGATTCAGAAGAGGAGTAATCACCGCCCCTTCCATGGCTATATCTTCCGGCTCTCCGGAAAACCGCACAATCAGATCCCAGGTCTGATCTTCCACATTGTAGCCCACATCCAGCTCTAAAGATTCTTCTCTTTCCCTTTCCGTGGCCCCCAATGCCAGATTTAACAGATTTTCAAGTTTTTGATCACTCATAAAAATTCCGTTTTTGACATCTTATGTCCCCGCTCTTTGCGATATGCCTTTTCAGCCTTTTAAAAATGCAAACACGTTCTCATCGTACAGGAAATGCATCAGATGATAGGCACACATAATCGCCGCATTTTCTTCCCGCAAAATGCGGGCTGCTTCCTTTCGATCCGCTAAAACCACTTCGATTTCTTCGCTGTCCTCCTGGAAACGGCTGGTAACTTCTCCATCCACATACCCATATACTGCTGCACAGGATTCGTCTGTCATACCTACAGAGGTAAAAAAGGGCCTCTCATACCCTCCTTCGAGCTTTAAAGGATGAAGGTTCAGTCCTGTCTCCTCCAGCATTTCGCGAACGGCCGCCAAATGATAGTCTTCTCCCGTTTCCACTAACCCCGCCGGAAGTTCATAAATATAATCATCAATAGTATACCGGTACTGACGAACCAGCACAACCCGGTCTTCTGCCGGCATTTTGCCCTTTTTCACGCTGAAAATCACTACGCCGTCAGGGCTGTTTCTTCTGGTATTCAGCTTCAATTCCTCAGGTTTTTTCCCCCGGGAGGCCAGATAATAGGGGAACTCCCGCCCCTTTTTATTCACAGCCTCAAGTTCATATAAATTCAAATACGGATTGGCAGTTTTCGCACATACTCCCTTTATTTTTCCCATAACTTTCTCCTATAGTTTCATGGTCAGGCTGATTCTTTTCTTCTCCATATCCACGCCCAACACTTTCACTTCCACAACATCGCCCACACTCACCACTTCCAGGGGATGTTTGATAAAACGGTCTGACATCTGAGAAATATGCACCAGCCCGTCCTGATGGACTCCAATATCCACAAAGGCGCCGAAATCAATCACATTTCGAACGGTACCTTTTAATATCATACCCTCTTTTAAATCTTTCATCTCTAAAACGTCAGAGCGCAGCACCGGTTTCGGCATATCTTCTCTGGGATCCCTTCCGGGCTTGCATAATTCCTTCACCATATCCCGAAGCGTGGGTTCGCCCACTCCGATTTTTTCAGCCATCGCGCCATAATCCTGTATTTTGATCTGTTTTTGCCCTGGCTGTTCAATCCATTCCGGACCATATCCCAGGCTATCCAGCAGTCTTGCCGCCGCCTCATAACTCTCCGGATGGATACTGGTGCCGTCCAGGGGTTGATCCCCTCCGGCAATACGCATAAATCCGGCACACTGTTCGTAAGCCTTTGGCCCCAGTTTTTCCACCTTCAAAAGCTCTTTTCTGTTATGAAATTTTCCGTTTTTCTCTCTGTATGCCACGATATTTTTAGCCACCGTTTTGGAAATGCCGGAAATATATTCCAGAAGAGAAGCGGAAGCCGTATTCAAATCAACGCCTACTTTATTCACGCAGTCTTCTACCACTCCATTCAGCGCTTCTCCCAGTTTTTTCTGATTCATATCGTGCTGATACTGCCCTACGCCGATGGCTTTGGGATCAATCTTCACCAGTTCCGCCAGCGGATCCTGGACGCGTCTGGCGATGGAAGCTGCACTTCTCTGTCCCACGTCAAAATTGGGGAATTCCTCCGTAGCCAGTTTGCTGGCCGAGTAAACGGAAGCTCCCGCCTCATTGGTAATAATATACTGGAGGGGCTGGGGCAGTTCCCGGAACAGTTCCACAATAAATTGTTCCGATTCCCTGGAGGCAGTTCCGTTTCCTACAGAAAACAAAGTAATATGATATTTTTCGATCAGATCTTTCAATGTTTCCCTGGCCGCCCGCTGTTTTTCCTTGGTGGTGGGCGCCGTGGGATAAATCACTGTGGTATCCAGCACCTTTCCCGTTGGATCCACCACCGCCAATTTGCACCCTGTCCGGAAAGCCGGATCCCAACCCAGCACCGTCTGTCCCGCAATGGGCGGCTGCATCAGAAGCTGCTCCAGGTTTTTTCCGAAAACCCGGATTGCTCCGTCTTCCGCCTTTTCAGTCAGCTCATTTCGAATTTCCCGTTCTACAGAAGGAGCAATGAGTCTGCGGTAACTGTCTTCCACCGCTGCTTTCAGCACAGGCGTTGTATACGGATTCTCCCGGACAATTACTTTTTTCTCCAGAAATCTTAATATTTCTTCTTCCGGCGCCGTCAGCCTGACCGTCAGGATCTTTTCTTTCTCCCCCCGGTTCAGCGCAAGAACACGGTATCCGGCAATCTTTGAAACTGCCTCTTCAAACTGGTAATACATTTCATACACGGACTGCTGACTTTCATCTCTGGCCGTTGAAGAGATAACGCCTTTTTTCATCGTCAGTTTTCGTATATAACTTCGAAACTCAGCATCATCTGCGATACTTTCCGCGATGATATCGCTGGCTCCTGCAATGGCCTCTTCTGGAGTTCCCACTCCTTTTTCCTCCGACAAAAACACTTCCGCTTCTTTTTCCAGAGAATTTTTCGTCATCTGAAGAGTGATTATTCCTGCCAGCGGCTCCAGTCCCTTTTCCTTTGCGATAGTAGCGCGGGTCCGGCGTTTCGGGCGGTATGGACGATAGATATCTTCCACTTCCACCAGAGTCTTTGCCTCAAGGATTGCCGTTTTCAGCTCCTCTGTCAGCTTCCCCTGGTCCTCAATGGCGGCCATTACCTGGTTTTTCTTATCTTCCAGGTTTCTGAGATAATTCAGACGTTCACCCAGATTTCTCAACACTTCGTCATTTAAAGATCCCGTCGCTTCTTTCCGGTATCGTGAAATAAAGGGAATGGTATTTCCCTGGTCAATGAGGGATACCGCCGCCTCCGTCTGCCATTTCTTTATATGCAACTCTTCACTCAATACCTGGTTTATATCCATAATATTCCTCCTGATTTCCTTCAATCTTTCGTTAACTGATGGTATCAATCCCCTTTTGTTTTGTCAATACTTGTTGTCATCCCGTCTCCTTCATGATAAAATAGATTTACAAATTTTGCAGAAAGCAGGATATGATATATGGAACAAAACACACATTATTACGAATCTCCCCAACAGGATATGTATCAGTCCCAGCAGAGTACTCCGCCCACCGAGTCTTCCGGTCTGGCCACCGCTTCCCTGGTAATGGGAATATGCGGCCTGGTGCTGATCTGCTGCGGCGCCTCTTTCGTCCTGGGCGCCCTGGGCATCATTTTTGCACTTTTATCCAGAGGAAGAGGACGGATGAGCGGCTCCGCCAAAGCCGGACTTATTCTTTCCATCGTAGGAATTATATTGTCCATCGCCGTGTATTCTTTTTACATCGTCAGCCTGGTAACCTCGGGACAATTCCAGGATATCATAGAAAGCTACGAGTATTATAATCAATACATGGAAGACGACTACGATTACAACGACTACTATGACTTCGGTGAAGATTACAACCTTGATGAAGATCAGTTAAACGATCTGCTGCAGAATTCTCCCCAGAGCGGCGATCTTTAAAGTCTGATTCCAAAACGAACCAGGAGAAAGTTTTTTAATATCCAGTTGACAAGAATAATTGCCAGGCCCAGATACAGAAAACGGTTGTTAAAAACCATACCCGTTTTCCACCGGCCATGCGCCATTTTTTCTATCCCGTGACTGACCGCATACCATCCCGCAAGCAATACTGTATATACCACAACAGGATGATACCAAACAGAAGTCAGTATATGGCCTTTTAATAGTTCCAACACCGCGCGGGTACCTCCGCAGCCTGGACAGTACAGGCCTGTATATTGATAGAAAAAACAGGGATGCAGCAAAATATCTTTAATTATCATTTTTCCTCCGGTTCCCCCATATCAGATCGTCAATACGGACATTGTATCACAGACTATGAGCAGAATAAAGAAAATGGAGTAAATTATCATGAAACGTTCATCCAAAGAATTCAAAGAAATCGCCAGAGAGGCGTTGATGGGTTCATACGGAACCTTCGCCTTCACCTATCTGATTTACTTTCTCATCGCGTTTATTATTGAGCTTATCCCCATGCTTCTGATTCAGAACGAATCGCCCAGCGGCCTCATCGTTCTGCAGATTGTCATGTTCATCTTATCTCTGATTGTGAGCGTACTGGCTTCCGGCTTTCAGAAAATCGCTTTGAATATCAGCCGCGGAGAATACGCCGGGGCCGGAGATTTGTTCTACTGCTTCCGCCACCATCCGGACAGATTTATCATCGTAACCCTTCTTCTGTCCTTGATATATTTTGTTTTCCAGATTCCTACCATCGCCCTTGGCGTATGGGTTGCTTTTACCAACAACGCTTACCACACTCCGCTCTCCTCAGTGTTAATGATTCTTTTGGTGGCTTTGATTATGGTCATAATTTCATTTTTCGTCGCGCTGAGATTTTCACTGGCTGTCATTCTGCTGATTGACAATCCCGATATGGGGGCCATCGAATCCATGAAAACCAGCTCCCATTTGATGAAGGGAAATATTGGACGGTATTTTTACCTGACGGTCAGCTTCATCGGGATGATGATGCTGTCCCTTTTATCCTTCGGTATCGGCACCATCTGGGTTACCCCATACATGAACATGACCTATATTGAATTCTACCGTGAGGTTATCGGTGAGCTGGACGGCGGACCGAGGGAAAATAATTATACGAAAGAATATTCTTATCAAGAATTTTAAAAAAACAGGCGACGCCCTCATATCGGCGTCGCCATCTTACGTTTTCTTTATTCTTCTGTACTTTCTTCACTTTCCTGCGCCGGAACCGAATTGTGAACAGCCGATACCACGGCAACCACCGCTTCCGGATCTTCTGACAGCTCAATTTCTTCATTTTTTGCCAGATCAAGGTCTTTTACCTTAATGGAATCTCCCACGTGCATATGTCCTACGTCCACTTTTACACTGTCCACTAATGCAGAAGGATATGCTTTATACGGGATTTCACTTATCAAAAGCTGGAGTACGCCTTCCGCAACTTTTTCATGATTCTCCAATATGACTTCTGCCACAGAGTTTACTTTTTCATCGCTGACCAGAGCCTGAAAATCAATCTCGTCTACTCTTCCCGCCATGGAATTATACTGCACTTCTTTAATCAGCACATTATAAAGCTTTCCTTCCACATCCAGCATAATCTGGCTTCCTTTGTGAATGCTTTTGAGAAGACGTTCCACATCACTTTTCTGCATTTTTACCGGTATGGAGCTTTCAAGGTCCCTGCCGAATACATTTCCTGTAACAAATCCTTCCCGTCTCAGTTTTTTCGCCTTAACATCCATACTTCTTTTTTCAGCTTTTAAAGTATTCATTTATCTTTTCCTCCAAAAATCTGATTGCTTAGCAGCCTTCCTTTTTCTGTATTTTAAAGGGGCCTGTTAAGTATGTTTCTTTGTTACACCTATATTATAACTGCTATAGCAGGAACAGATTAACCAATATTTTAGTTTTTTCTTTTGTTTTTCTGTGCATATTATCTAGTTTCTTGTGTGGCGGTTTATATATTTTGCTTTATATTTAGAGTACACAATTGTCTGGTCTTTATACAGACTATAATAGCCGGACACAGCATAACTGATGGCAACCGCTATCAGATAGAAGGACACCCCCTGGAAACCGAACAGTTCAAAGGCAATGAGAATGGAGGTAATGGGGCAATTCGTTACGCCGCAGAAAAGTGCAGCCATCCCGGCAGCCGCGCACAATGAAGGAGACAGGTTAAGAAGCTGTCCCACTACGCATCCCAGCGTCGCACCGATGCAAAAGGATGGTACGATTTCTCCGCCTCGAAATCCCGCCCGCATAGTGATGGCCGTGAGAACCAGTTTCACCAGAAAAGCTTCCGGTCTGGCTTCGCCATTTTCCACTGCACGTTCGATAAGATTGTTTCCTGCTCCCATGTAATCCGTTGTGCCCAGCGCCAAAGTAATCCCTATAATGATAACTGCAGCGGCAAACACTCTCACATAGGGATTCTTCAGCCATCGTTGATATATTTTCTCCGTTTCCCCCAGCGCCGCACAGAAGAGAATGCTGACTGCTCCGCAGGCAAGAGCCACCACCCCCATTTTTAATCCGCTTTGCAGCGTAAGCTCCGGAATTCCTGTCACGTGAAAAGTTTCCGGATGGATGCCGAAGCTGGCTGCAAACTCCGAGGCAATCAAAGCGGAAATCACACAGGGCAAAAGAGCCGCATAATACATAATTCCCACACTGACCACTTCCATGGAAAATACCGCCGCTGCCATAGGCGTTCCAAAAACAGCCGCAAAAGCTCCGCTCATACCGCACATGACAATCACATGACGGTCTTCTTCATCCAGCCGAATCCAGCGTCCAAGCTGGTTTCCAATGCTGCCGCCCAACTGGATAGCCGCTCCTTCTCTTCCAGCGGATCCTCCTCCCAAATGGGTAAGGATTGTGGAAACAAAAATCAGAGGCGCCGCGCGAAAAGGCACTTCATCCTTGGATCGGATAAAAGACAACACCTGATTGGTTCCTCTGTCCTCCTTCCCTATTTTCTGGTACAGAAAGACAATAATCAGCCCCGCCGCCGGAAGGGTGAACATTATCTGAGGATATTCTCCCCTGATCTCCGTCACAAAAGCAAGGGCTGCGGCAAACAAACTGCTGCATCCGCCCACAATTGTCCCGGTAACCGCCGCCAGCAGCAGCCATTTGATCAGATTTCCCATATCCCTCCAGATTCTTTTGATATAGTATTCCGCCAACTGCTTTTTCGGAATCCTTCTTTTTGCATTTTCCATTTTCCCCGCTCCTCATTTCTTCATGACTGACAGTTCGTAGTAAAATATGTACTGCTGCAGCACGCCTTGAAATCCCTGGTATCTCCGGTTGGGAAATCCACGTTTATAATGTTCTTCCAATACTTGAAGAATATGTGTATCCTTGGGAAATGCCTGCAGATGATGCAAAGCAAACAGGCAGATACACTCCGCCACTTTTTCACCCACTCCCAACAGCTTCAGCAGTTCTGCCCGGGCGTTTTTATAAGACATACTCTTTATCTTTTCCAAATCCACCGTTCCCTGAGCCACTTCTTTTGCCGCGCGCACCACATATTTACTCCGATATCCCAGATTGCACATTTTCAGCTCGTCTTCCGGCAATCCGGCCAGCGCCTGGGGCCTTGGAAAAGCATAATAAACGTTTCCCCTGCCATTTTCCTTTTTTTCCCCGTACTTTTCACAGATGTTTTGGATGCACTTACGGATTCGGGGAATATTATTCTGCTGAGAAATCAGAAATGAAACGATCATCTCCCACAAATCCTGCCTCAGAATACGGATTCCGCTGCCCGCCGCCACCGCCTGGCACAGATATTTATCATTGGGATTTACCTGACGGATATATGCCCCGTAGTCGGCATCCAGATTAAAATAATTATTCCAAAACAATTCATACTCATCTTTTTCACAGTCAAACCTGCATTCGTCTCCCTGCTGCTTTGCTTCAAGACAGCGATCCCCGGCAATAATCCGGTACGTATTTTCTCCTGTATTTTCCATTCGGAAACACTGCCCGGATTGACAAATCTGTGAAAGGTCAAAATTTTCCGTTCTTTTAATTACCATCTTTACTTCCAAAAAGGCTGGTCACCTTGGACCAGCCTTTTTTCTTTCTATTTTTCAAACAAATGTTCCATCAGCATCCAGCCTTCTGCCAGCTCTTTTCCGCTTAAGGCTGCTTCTCTCTCATTATAAGCCCATGTATGTTTCTCCGATGCCGTACTGTCATAGAGAAGATAGGGAACCGGATCCGCTGTATGGGTTCTCACTCGGATGGGCGTAGGATGATCCGGAAGCACCAGCATCCGGTAGTCCATCCCGGCGTCGTCCAGTCCTTTTTTTACTGGCTGGATCACCCGCTGATCCAGATACTCGATAGCCTGAACCTTTCGCTCAACACTGCCCTGATGGCCCATTTCATCAGGCGCTTCCACATGAATATAGGCAAAATCATAGCCATTCTCCACCAAAGCTTTTACCGCAGCCCCGGCTTTTCCTTCGTAATTGGTGTGCAGACCGCCATTGGCCCCTTCCACCGAAATATTGTCCATACCGGCGCCAACGGCAATCCCCTTCAGCAGGTCCACCGCAGAAATCATCACGCCTTTTTTATGGTACTTCTCATAGAAAGAAGATAAAGCAGGCTTAGTTCCCGCTCCCCAAAACCAGATACTGTTGGCAGGATTTTTTCCCTGACGCATTCTCTCTATATTCAACGGATGTTTGGAAAGGATTTCATAGCTTTTCTTCTGCATCTCTCTGAGAACTCCATCCTGAGGCAGATACTCGCCAATCACCTGGCCCAGAACGTCATGGGGCGGCGTCAATTCCACTACGCTTCCTCCGGCCCAGATCAAACAGTGACGGTAACTGGTTCCCAGATAAAACCGATAGGTTTCATTTTCCAGCTCTTTTCTCACCGCATCCAGAAGAACCTTTGCATCCTCCGTACTGATTTCATCTGAGCTGTGATCGATAATTTTTCTTTTCTCATACCGGTCCTCATCCTGGGACAGAGTCACCAGGTTGCAGCGAATCGCCACATCGTCCGGCTTCATATCCACTCCAATACTCAACGCTTCCAGCGGGGATCTTCCCGTATAATAAACCTTGGGATCATATCCCATCACAGAAAGATTGGCCGTATCGCTCCCCGGAGCCATACCGGCCGGGATGGTATGAACCATACCGATCTCCGCCCCGGAAGCCAGCTTATCCATAGCCGGAGTAGCGGCGTACTCCAGCGGAGTTTTCCCCTTCAGCCCGGCAATAGGTTCATCCGCCATGCCGTCGCCTAAAATAACCACGTACTTCATAAGTTTCCTCCGGCTTTTAAATTCTCGCCCGGATCATACTGATAATGCCGTCCAGCTGACCGGCTTTTTCTTTATACTGTTCCTCTGTCATGACCGGAGTAACAAAGGCAAATTCTCCCGGCAGATCTTCAAGCTGATAAATCTTCACATCGCCGAACAGTTCTTTCACTCTGCCTTCCTTTTCTTCAGAAACGCCCTCCACTCTCACAAAGAAACGTCCCTCTACCTGACTGATGTCCATCAGCTCCAGCTTTTTGCTGCTCCAGTGCATCATAATATTCCGGTTCAGATGCTTCGCTTCATCCACCACATCGGCAACTACAGCGCTGGCTGTCGGCAGCTTTCCTGCACCGCTTCCGTAAAACATAGCGTCTCCCAGAACATTGCCATGAACAAAAATGGCGTTAAACACACCGTTCACACTGAAAAGAGGGCTGGAACCGTCGATCATCACCGGGCTCACCATGGCATAAAACTCTTCGCCCACCTTCCGGCTGGTAGCCAGCAGTTTGATGCTGGTTCCCATATAATTAGCATACTTAATATCAGAAGCCGTTATCTTCGTAATCCCTTCTGTGTAAACTTCCTCATAATTGACGGATCTGCCGAAAGCCAGTGAGGAAAGAATGGCTATCTTGCGGCAGGCGTCATATCCCTCCACATCAGCCTCGGGATTTCGCTCCGCATACCCTTTATCCTGCGCTTCTTTCAGCACCTCTTCAAAGTCAGAACCTTTTGCGCTCATTTCCGTCAGAATATAATTGGTGGTTCCGTTCAAAATTCCGGTGATTTCATCGATTTCATCTGCCGTCAGAGAAGAATTCAGCGCACGGATGATGGGAATTCCTCCGCCGCAGCTGGCCTCAAACAGATAATTGATATTTTTCTGTCTGGCAATTTCCAGAAGCTCCACGCCGTGCTTGGCTACCAGCTCTTTATTGGAGGTACATACGCTTTTTCCGCTTTCCAGCGCACGCTTGGTGAAGGTGAACGCAGGCTCCACGCCTCCCATTACTTCCACCACAATTTTTATCTCCGGATCGTTTATAATCACATCGAAGTCGTGGACGATTTTTTCCTGGACAGGATCTCCTGGGAAATCCCGAAGATCCAGCACATACTTGATATTAATCTCTTCTCCGGCTTTTTTGGCAATGCTGTCATAATTGGTATTGATAACTTCCACAACTCCGGAACCTACAGTGCCATAGCCCAACACAGCAATATTTATCATACTTTTTTCTCCTTGTTATATAGTAGTATCTTTGCGCGCAGACAGCGCTTTCCATTTCAGATAAGCATTGATGAAAGAATCGATATCCCCATCCAGCACCTGGTCTACGTTTCCCCGCTCTTCATTGGTCCGGTGATCCTTCACCATCGTATAGGGCTGCAGCACATAAGAACGTATCTGATTGCCCCATCCGATCTCCGTCACTTCTCCGCGGATTCCGGACAGTTTGGCTTCATTTTCCTGCTGTTTCAGCAAATATAATTTTGCCTTCAGCATCTGCATCGCCTTGTCCTTATTCATGTGCTGGGACCGCTCATTCTGACACTGTACCACAATTCCCGTGGGAAAGTGAGTGATACGGATCGCCGAAGACGTTTTGTTGATATGCTGTCCTCCAGCCCCGCTGGAACGATACGTATCGATGCGGATATCTTCATCCTTAATCTCCACATCCACATCTTCTTCGATGTCCGGCATGACGTCGCAGGAAACAAAGGAAGTCTGACGTTTGCCCGCCGCATTGAAAGGCGAAATCCTTACGAGACGGTGTACCCCTTTTTCTGACTTCAGATAACCGTAGGCATTCTCGCCATGGACTTCGAAGGTGACCGACTTAATTCCCGCCTCCTCGCCGTCCAGATAGTCCAGAACCTCCACATTGTATCCTTTACGTTCTGCCCAGCGGCTGTACATACGGTACAGCATGCCGGCCCAGTCGCAGGATTCCGTTCCCCCCGCACCAGCGTGAAGGGTTACGATTGCATCGCTTTTGTCGTATTCTCCGGAGAGAAGGGTCTTCACCCGGATATTTTCAAAATCCTTTTTAAATTCCTCCAGAAGCTCCTCAATTTCCGGTATCACCGAAGGATCATTTTCCTCATATCCCATTTCAATTAAGGTTTCCATATCTTCCTTCTGGGATATCAGATTCTGGTAAGTTTCCATGTCGTCCTTCAGGCTTTTCAATTCCTTCATCATGGCCTGAGATTTTTCCGGATCATCCCAGAAATTTGGCGCTTCCATTTCCATCTCTAATTCCTGAACCCGCTTTTCCTTATTAGCCAGGTCAAAGTGAATCCCTCACTTCCACCAATGGTTCTGTATAGGAATTCAATATTGTTTTGAACTGATCTAATTCAACCACAGCTTCACCTTCTTTCTTAATTTTTCACATTTTGCTACGCTTTTCTTCCGCAGCACTGTTTATATTTCTTACCGCTTCCACAGGGGCAGGGATCATTGGGATATATCTTCTCGGCAGTACGCTGTTTGGGTTTCTTGGGGCCGCTGTCGTCCTTGTTGGTTCCCGTCACCTGAGCCACCTGTTCTCTTTCCACTTTCTGTTCGATTCTCACATGGTACAAAAGACGCAGGGTATCCTGCTGAATGGAAGAAATCATCTCGTTAAACATATCGTAGGCGGCCATCTTGTATTCCACCTTGGGATCTTTCTGACCATAGGCCTGGAGACCGATGCCCTGGCGCAGCTGATCCATGTCGTCGATATGGTCCATCCACTTCCGGTCGATTACCTTCAGCAGAATTACACGCTCCAACTCCCGAAGCTGCTCCGCCTCGGGAAATTCGGCTTCCTTCATCTCATACAGCTTCACGGCCTCTTCTTTCAGTTTCTGTTTGCACTCATTCTTTTTCAGGCCGTTCACCCGCTCCTGGGTCAGCGGCTCCAGAGGAATAATAGGCAGCAGCACAGAGTTGATTTCGCCCAAATCCCATTCCGAAGAATCGTTGTCTTCATTGATGCACATGTCCACGGCGCCGTCCACCGTATCTGTGATCATCTTATAAATGGCATCCCGCATGTTCTCCCCATCCAGCACGCGGCGGCGTTCCTTATAGATAATCTCCCGCTGTTCATTATTTACCTGGTCATACTCCAGCAGGTTTTTACGAATTCCATAGTTATTGCTTTCAATCTTTTTCTGTGCCTTCTCTATGGCATCAGAAAGCATCTTATGCTCAATCTGCTCATTTTCCGCAACGCCCAGATGGGTAAATACTCCCATCAGTCTTTCCGAACCGAACAGGCGCATCAGGTCGTCTTCCAGAGAAATATAGAATCGGGACTCTCCAGGATCTCCCTGGCGCCCGGAACGGCCCCTCAGCTGATTATCAATACGCCTGGACTCGTGACGTTCCGTACCGATGATTTTCAGTCCGCCCGCTTCACGGGATATATCGTCCAGCTTAATATCCGTTCCTCGGCCCGCCATGTTGGTGGCAATGGTAACGGCACCCGCCACTCCGGCCTGGGCCACAATCTCCGCCTCCAGCTCATGGAACTTGGCGTTCAGCACCTGATGCGAAATCCCCTCTCTTTTCAGCATTCCGCTTAAAAGTTCGGAGGTTTCAATGGTAATGGTACCAACCAGAACCGGCTGCTGTTTTGCGTGAGCCTCTTTAATGGCCTCAACCACCGCACGGAATTTTTCTTTTTTCGTCATATAAACGGCGTCTTCCATATCCACACGGATCACCGGTTTATTGGTGGGGATCTCAATAACATCCATCCCGTAAATATCCCGGAACTCCTGCTCCTCCGTCAGCGCCGTACCGGTCATACCGGCTTTTTTCTTATATTTATTAAAGAAGTTCTGGAAGGTAATCGTCGCCAGAGTCTTGCTCTCCCGGCGCACTTTCACATGTTCCTTTGCCTCGATGGCCTGATGAAGTCCGTCGGAATAGCGGCGGCCCGGCATGATACGGCCGGTAAATTCATCTACGATCAGCACCTGATCATCCTTAATCACATAATCCTGATCTTTGAACATCAGATTGTGGGCCCGCAGCGCCAGAATAATATTATGCTGAATCTCCAGATTTTCCGGATCTGCCAGGTTTTCAATGTTGAAGAATTTCTCTACTTTCTTTACTCCGGCTTCCGTCAGGTTAACGATTTTATCCTTCTCATTGACCACGAAATCGCCGGTCTCCGTGATTTCCTCACCCATAATGGCCGCCATTTTCGTCATCTCGCCGCTGGCTTCTCCCCGCTCCAGCTGGCGGGCCAGAATATCGCATACCTCGTAAAGCTTGGTGGATTTTCCGCTCTGCCCGGAAATAATAAGGGGGGTTCTGGCTTCGTCAATCAATACGGAGTCCACCTCATCGATGATGGCATAGTGAAGCTCTCTCTGCACCAACTGCTCTTTATAAATCACCATGTTGTCACGCAGGTAATCAAAACCCAGCTCGTTATTCGTCACGTAGGTAATGTCACAGTTGTAGGCCGCCCGCCGTTCGTCACTTTTCATGGAATTCAGAACCACGCCTACAGTCAGGCCCAGGAACTCATGAACTTTTCCCATCCACTCGGCGTCACGGTGTGCCAGATAATCATTGACCGTAACGATATGAACCCCTTTCCCTTCCAGCGCGTTTAAATACGCTGGCAATGTGGACACCAAGGTCTTACCTTCACCTGTTTTCATTTCCGCGATACGTCCCTGATGAAGGATAATACCGCCGATCAACTGTACTCTGTAATGCTCCATATTCAATACTCGTCTGGCAGCCTCTCTCACCGTCGCATACGCTTCCACCAGAATGTCATCCAGAGTAGCTCCTCCCGCCAGACGCTCTTTAAATTCTTTCGTCTTGTCTCTCAGCTGGCTGTCGCTGAGCGCCTGCATAGCCGGTCTGAGTTCCTCAATCCGATCCACCAGAGGCAGGATTCTTTTTACCTCACGGGAACTGTGAGTCCCAAAGATTTTTTCCACTAATTTCATGTTTGCTTATTCGCTCCTGCAATGTTTAATTCCAATCGTTTCTATAAAATCACGTTTTATTTTAACACTTTTTATCCACATGGTCAATTGCCATATATCCGACCATGGCTGTGGCAATGATCCGTCCGTCCGACTCCGCCAAAGCCTCCTCCGTCACATTAATCATCCTTTTTCCCAAATGGGTAACTCTGGCCCGGATGATCAGATTCTCTCCCGGCATCAGCGGCGCAGTATAATTGACATTCAAATATACAGTGGGCGTCTTTTTACACAGAGAAGAAATCTGCACCAGAAGCCCTCCCTGATTATCAAACATGGTTGCCGTCACGCCGCCGTGGAGGCTTCCCAGCGGATTCAGTTCCCAGTCTTTCAGTTCGTACCGCATCACCAGTTCTTTTCTCTCATAGCTGCTGGAAACCAGTTCCGGGGCCAGCATATGGACAATGCTGCCTGCCCTGCTCACTCTCCAGCTCAGATTTTTCTCCGCCATTTCCCGAAAGGCCTTCTCTTTTTCCTCTTTATCCTTTCCCTCCAGCCGGCTTCTGAATTCTTCGTAATCAATCACACTCTTCTCCTCCGTAAAAACGGGGTCTTTTGTAAAATGGATACGTTTTACAAAGACCCCTTTTTATCTTACATGGATTTTCTTTCTGCAATCTCCGCCATCTTGGCATCGTTTAACCGGGTGTCTCCATGCACCCTGCTGTAAGAAAGATACCCGTTCATTCTGTCTATCTTCGTCAGATTCCTGGAACCGCAGACGGGACACACATCCATCTCCAGTTCCTGATGACCACAGTCGTCACAGTAAGCCAGGGACAGATTCACTCCTTCATAATATCCCAGTTCCATGGCCCGGTAAATCAACGATTTAATGGCCTCAATATTATAATCGATGGGATATCTGACATACTGTATTTTCCCCCCGTTGCACAATTCCCAGAAACGCCCTTCCAGATCCTGCTTCTCAATAGGCGTGATATCTTCTGTCACATGACAATGGAAACTGTTGCTGACATAAGGACGATCCGACACTCCCCTGACAATGCCGTATTTTTTCCGGAACTGTTCCACCTGAAGACCGCACAGACTCTCCGCCGGCGTTCCGTAGATGGCGTAAAGGATTCCGTCTTTTTCTTTAAACTCCGCCACCTTGTCATTGATATATTGGAGGACTTCCAATGCAAACTCCCCGTCTTCCGCGATGGATTTGCCATTATAAAGTTCCTGAAGTTCATTAAGAGCCGTAATTCCAAAGGATGCGGTCATCGGCTTCAAAATCGGTCTGATTTTATCTGATGGTTTTAAATGACCGCCGTAAAATCCTCCCTCACAGTAACCCAGCGGGTTTGTCGATGCTCTCATTTCGCCCAAATAATCGTACGTTCTGATATGAAGCTGACGGATCATTTCCAGATAAAAATCCAGCACCTCATAAAAGTCTCTGTTCTCCATCCTGGATTTGGCAAGGATCATGGGAAGGTGGAGACTGACCGCACCGATATTAAACCTTCCCACAAATACGGGTTTATCATCTGCGTCCGCCGGATTCATTCCCCCTCTTTCGTACCAGGGACTTAAAAATGCCCGGCAGCCCATGGGGCTGATGACTCTTCCGTACTGTTTGTACATACTGGAAATATATCCTTTCCCCGTCATGGACAGCCAGTCTGGATACATCGTTTTGGCAGAACACTGCACGCCGGCCTCAAATACATCCTCGCAGCTTCCGCCGGGGCCGTGAAGATTCTTGTCAAAAAGGAACACGATTTTCGGAAAGAGCACCGGCTTTTTATGACCTTTCTTTCCCTGCCCTTCTTTGTGAACCTCCAGAAGGGAAAGTGAAACCATTTTTTCAAAATGGCCGCAGCCCAGTCCCAGCGTAACCGTAACAAAGGGATAATCTCCTCTGGAAGAGCCCACCGTATTCAGTTTATATTCGATTCCCTGCCACCCCTGGTCGCAGTCCCTGCGCACCTTATCCATGGCATAACGGCGGGCCGTCTCCTCCCTGCCGCTCCAGCTGGGATCCGCATACTTTAAAAACTCACTGTAATACTTGTCATAGCTCTTCTGGGCATAGGGCCCGAGAATTTTGTCCACCTCCGGCACCGTAAACCCGCCGTACTGCTGGGCCGCTGTGCTGAGAATAATATCTCCCATCACATCAAAGGCAGTATCCAGCGTTTTCGGTTCATTATACCAGACATTTCCCATCTCAAACCCGTCTTTCAACACGGCCGCCACATCAAACAGACAGCAGTTCATCGTATCCAGCCGGGCCGATTGATCGTGAATATAAATATATCCGTCTTTGCAGGCCTGAAGCTCATTGCGGTTCATGAAAAACTTCCGGTAAAGTTCTTTATTCAGCTCATTAAAAATCAGACTCCGTTTTGTCGCCACCAGAGCGCTGTCCGTATTGGCATTACTCTTATCACCGATATACCGGATAGACTGGCTTTTCGTGTAAACGTCATCCATCATATGAATGAAATCCACTTTATAGTTGCGATAATCTCTGTAACTTTTCGCCACCGCCGGATTGACTTCCTCTAAAGCTCCTTCCACGATATTGTGCATATCCTGAATGGGAATTTCCGGTTTATTCAGTCCCTCTGCTCTCTCTGTGGCATATCTGCAGATAAATTCAATCTCCTCATCTGAAAATTTATACAGAATACGGCTGGCCGATTTATTCACGGCTCTGACAATTTTCTCGGCGTTAAATTCCTCTCTGGTTCCATCTTTCTTTATAATATAAATCATTTTCTGCCTCCACACCTTACACTATATCTTGTATTTTCTTTCCTCCCATGTCACCACATCTTGTACGAAACAGTATATCATGCATCCGGCAAAAAGAAAAGGGCAAATTTTCAGCGGGTAATATTTTTCAGCCACTTTTGGGAACGATATCGCCAAAAAGAAAATGGCAGTTTTAAAATTTCATCAAAGGAAATCACCACATAAACCGCCGGCACCGGCCATTTAAGTACAAAAGCCGCAATACTTCCCAGGAAAACAGCACATCCCCACAATCCTGCGAAATCCAGCACAAGACCAATCCGCGTGTCCCCTCCGGCCCGGAATATTCCAACAATGAAAATAGTCCCCAAGCTTTGAAAAATACAGAAATAGGACAGAATGATCATCATATATCCCAGATATTCCGCAGCTTCCGGCGTCATAACCATAAACGTCAGTACAGCGGGCCGTACCGCAAAAAGAACAAACGCGCCCCCGGCCACTCCTAAAATAGCAGCCAGTTTCACAAAACGTCCCGCCTGTATCCTGGCCAGATCTTCCTTTCCTTCCCCGATGGTTTTCCCAAGCACGATGGCAGCCGCATTTCCCAATCCCATGGACACCACCATCGCCAACTGGCGGCTGGTCTGGGTGACCGAATGGGCCGCTACCGCCGCGCTTCCCAGATGCCCCATCATGGCGCTCAGCATAGCCATTCCGCAGCCCCATACCAACTCATTGATAATAACCGGCGACGCATAACGGATAAAATCTCTGGTCATCTGCCGATCCTTCACTGCAAGAAGTTTCAGCCGGATATTCAGGATGTCATTGTACCGTTTGTTGTAAATCAGTATAATGATAAATTCTGTCACCCTCGCCAGCGTAGTGCCTAGAGCTGCGCCGGCCGTTCCCATGGCAGGGCATCCCAGAAGACCAAAGATAAAAATGGCGTTAAATATCACATTGACTCCCAGGGAGACGGCATAAGTAATCATACCGATCAATACTCTTTCCACACTCCGCATCAGGTTCAGATACGTCATATTGACAGCCATCAGAAGATAAGAAAAAGCCACCACCTTCAGATAAGGAATTCCTTCTGCGATAATCGCTTCTTCCTGAGTAAAAATAAACATCAACTGCCGGGGAATGAAAAGCGCCGCCGCCATAAAAACAATACCTACCACAACAGCAATCCGCATGGAAATTCCCAGGACTTTTTCTATGGCCCCGGTATCCTTTTTCCCCCAGTACTGAGCAGTCAGTACTGCTGCTCCCGATGACATACCAAACATCAAAAGGTTAAGAATAAAACTCACCTGATTAGCAAGGGAGCCGGCCGACAAAGCCGTCTCCCCAACCATTCCCAGCATAATCACATCTGCCGCCGACACGCCCACATTGATTAGATTTTGAAGAGCCATCGGCAGTACGAGGGCAAACACCATTTTATAAAATCGTTTCTTTTCCATCTTATCTATTCTCTTTCTGCATTTTATCAAATATCGTCGGAATTTATGGTCCCATAAACTCTTTCACTGGGAACCATCCGAACCTGAAAATCTTCCATGCTATAATCCGCAGCCGCAACAATCCTTCCCTCTTCCAGAAACAGATTGCAATAACCTTCGGAATACTCTGGCCCAAGGCCGGGGCCTGCAAGTACCACAGCATTATAATATTCATACATATCTTCTTTGCCGGTAATCTCCAATGTTCCCACTCCTGACACCGCCTCTACATCATAGACGCCCGCCGGTATATCTGTCCCCACTTTCAACGTCTCTCCGAACTTTAAGTCAAAGGATTCTGTAAGAGGATTGGCCGTTCCCTCTTCCATGGTATCCATCTGGGCATTTTCCGTTTCCGCTAAAACCTTAAGTCCCGTACTCACACTCACCACGCCGCCTTCAAATATCTGCAGTCCTTCTACGGCGCTCACTCCATATTCTGCATCGGAAGCCATAAATTCACTTTCATAAATATTATTTTTTTCATCCTCCACCTGAACGGTGCCAACAAGATCATCACTGTTGGAGATAAGAGATATTTTATACGTACCGGCTGGAATCTGTTGTCCGCCCACATACCGTCCAGGAGTCAGCTCTACAGAAAATTCCTCTCCCTCTTCCGGCATCACTGGTTCCTGCTCTTCTTCCTCACTGTAATCATACGTATATTCATCCTCATAGGGAGTATAATTATAATCTTCTATCTCATCCAGCACATTCGTATCAGCTTCGAAGAAAGATAAATCTTCCCCTGCACTGTCGTTCCATGTTTCCCTTTCCTTTTGTTCGGTAAAAATTGACTGAAAGACTCCCAGCACTGCCAGAATTATTATAACAACCGCAGCTACGGCGCCAAATTTACTTCTTCTTTTCTCTCTTCCGAAATTTTTGGAATAATATCTGCGCTGTTTTTGATAAGAAGTTTTTACTTTCTTCCGCTGATTCTGATTTTGCCGGCTCTGAGCCTGGCTATGACTCTGTTCTGTCTTCCGGTTTGTCTGCTCTTTCTTTTTCGCCGCCTCTGTCTCATTCGTTGTTCTTGTTGTATTCAGGTCATATCTTTTCTGTCGTCTGGAATAATCCATCCCACAATCTTGACAGCGATTATTCACAATTCTTCCGTCACACAGCTCACACCTGAAATTCGCCATAGATAGATCCCTCCCCTCGTTCTTCCTGGTTCATATTTTTATTGTACTTGCTTTTCCTTACTCTTTCAAGACTCTCCTTGGAGGAAGTTTTTTTGCCGGCGGCTCTTGTAAAGCCGACTCATTCTTTGTATAATGAATCCATTAAACAGGAAAGGGAGGAGTCTATATTATGGAAAACTTAATAATTCCCGAACATTACCAATCTGCACTGAATCTTCACGATACACAGGTGGCGATCAAAACTGTCAAAGATTTTTTTCAGAAAGCTTTGTCAGATCAGCTGAATCTTCTGCGCGTTACGGCGCCTCTGTTTGTTCAGCCTCAGTCCGGCCTCAACGATAACCTGAACGGTGTGGAACGCCCGGTAACCTTTGGAATCAAGGAACAAAATGATGATGAAGCCGAAATCGTCCATTCCCTTGCCAAATGGAAACGATACGCTCTGCAGAAATACGGCTTTCAGCAGGGAGAAGGACTGTACACGGATATGAATGCCATTCGCCGCGACGAAATCACCGATAACATTCATTCCATTTTCGTAGACCAGTGGGACTGGGAACTGATCATCAACCGCAGCGAACGAAACATGGATAAACTGCAGGAGATTGTCCGGAAGGTTTACAAAGCATTGAAAAAGACTGAAAAGTATATGGCAATTCAGTATGATTATATAGAAGAAATACTTCCGAAGGATATTTATTTTATCACCTCACAGGAACTGGAAGACTTATATCCTGACTGTTCCCCCAAAGAGAGGGAATACAAAATTGTAAAGGAAAAAGGCGCCGTATTTGTTATGCAGATCGGAGATTATCTGGCCTCCGGTGAAAAACACGACGGCCGCGCTCCGGACTATGATGACTGGACATTAAACGGAGATATTATCGTCTACTATCCGGTACTGGATATTGCTCTGGAACTTTCATCCATGGGAATCCGCGTGGATGAATCCGCGCTTCTGCGCCAGCTTGAGGCTGCCGGCTGTCCGGAACGGGCAGAACTGCCCTTCCAGAAAGCTCTTCTGCAGGGAGAACTGCCTTATACCGCAGGCGGCGGAATCGGTCAGTCCCGTATCTGTATGTTCTTCCTGCGCAAAGCCCATATCGGAGAAGTACAGTGCTCTCTCTGGCCGCCCCAAATCATGGAAGAAGCCCAGCGAAACGGAATCATTCTTCTTTAAACCGCAAAAGGACACGATCTCTCATGTGTGTGAGACCGTGTCCTTTTCTTTTTTTCCTCCCGCCGCAAACGCCATATCAATAGCCGAAACAGGGCACACATTCCTGCATTTTCCGCAGCGGATACACTCGGAACTGTTTGGCATTTCATAGACAGAGATGTCAAAACCGCAGGCCTCCCGGCACTGGCCGCATTTGATACATTTTTCTTCGTCCACCCGGTAGCGGAAAACCGCCGCCTTATTAAAGCAGCCGTATACCGCTCCCAGCGGACAGAGATAACGGCAGAAAGGACGGTACGTCCACAGCGCCAGCAGCACCACCAAAAGAAGAATCAGCATTTTCCAGGTAAACAGCCAGCCCAGAGCCTGACGAAGCCCGGCATTGGCCGCCAGCAGCGGCAGCGCCCCCATCGCCATTCCCGAAGGACAAATGTATTTGCAAAACCAGGGCTGCCCCTGTCCCGCCACATCCAACACCGTTAAAGGGAGCAAAATCACAAAAAGAACCAGCACAACGTATTTAAGATATTTCAGCCAGAAATCTCCCGGCAGCCCTTTTCTTTTTCTCACAAAGGGAATTTTATACAGCAGATCCTGCAAAAGGCCAAAAGGACATAACCAGCCGCAGACGAAACGTCCCAAAATTGCCCCGATAAAAATCAGAAAACCCGTCACATAAAAAGTAAGTTTAAAATTCCGGCTTCCCACAACTGCCTGAAAAGAACCCACCGGACAGGAACCCAGCGCTCCCGGGCAGGAATAACAGTTCAGTCCCGGCAGGCACAGGGCTTTGCCTTTGCCCCGATAAATGTTTCCCTGTAAAAAACCTTTGACATACCCATTGGTCACAGCAGCGAATAAAACCTGCACCACCCTTCGGATATGTTTTTTTATCCACCGCATTTTACTAACCAAGTCCGATACACTCCATACATATATTTACCGCTTTGCGCAAAACAATCTCCGTCTCTCCCCGGCTGACGCCTATGATCAGAAAAAGCGCTCCTACTGCCATCCAGAAAAAGGCCCTGCGGTTTTCCTTTATAAATTTCATTTATCCTGTACCTCCGCCAGGTATTTCTCAATCAGCTCCGTCATCTCCTCCTTCGTCATCGCCTGCATGTAGGTATCCCCCACCTGATGACCTTCACTGTCCACGAAAAATGTGGTGGGCACCGCATATATCTGTCCCAGAATTCCCAATAAATCCTGAGAAGGCAGAAGATGAGTATATTCCGCTTTCGTCTCCTTTACCAGATCTCTGGCCAGATCTGCCTGCTCCTCATCAATTGTTCCTTCGGAAGTCAGCGTATCCGATACAATGCCGATGACATTGACCCCCTTCTCTTCATATTCCGAAGCGATTTCCCCCAGATCCGGCATTTCTCTCAGACAGGGACTGCAGAATGTGGCCCAGACGTTCACCAGGGTAAGATCATAATCTGCCAGCGCTTCCTGAGTTACCTCATTTCCCTCCAGATCCGTTGCCGTGAAGTTTTCCAAAACTCCCCATTCTTCCTCTTTCGCCGTTTCTTCCTCCTGCCTTTCCTCCGTCTGACTCTTTGCCTGTTCTGCTCCTGCACATCCCGTCAGCAGCGCTGCCGCCAGCCCAAATACTGCTATTTTTTTTAATCTCATTTCACTTCCCCCATGCTGAAAAGAGCCGCTGCAAATTCAATTTCTTTGCAGCAGCCCTTTTCTTCTGCTTATAATTTTTTTATTCTCTCAATTGCTTCCACGGTATTTTCATAACTTCCAAAAGCCGTAAGACGGAAATATCCTTCTCCGCTGGGACCAAATCCGGATCCCGGCGTGCCGACTACATTTCCTTTTTCCAGCAGGAAGTCGAAGAATTCCCAGGACGTCATATTATCCGGCGTTTTCAGCCAAATATACGGAGCATTCACCCCGCCGGATACTGTGTATCCGGCGTCTTTCAGGCCCTGATAAATAACTTTCGCATTGTTCATGTAATAAGCCACCTGATTTTTCAGCTGCTCCTTGCCTTCCGGCGAGTAAACCGCCTCGCCGGCACGCTGCACAATATAAGGCGCGCCGTTATATTTAGTGCCGTGGCGTCTCGCCCAGAGACGGTGAAGCTGTACATCCCCTGACTTTAAGTCTTTCGGTACCACAGTAAAACCGAGACGTACTCCGGTAAAGCCGGCGTTTTTAGAAAAGCTTCTCAGTTCAATTGCGCAGGTTCTGGCTCCTTCACACTCATAGATGGAATGGGGAACATCCGCTTCTGAAATATACGCCTCATAAGCTGCATCGTATATAATAACCGCTCCCACTTTGTTGGCATAATCCACCCACTCCTGAAGTTGCGTCTTTGTAACAGTGGCTCCCGTAGGGTTATTGGGGAAACACAGATAAATCAAATCCGGCGTTTCTTCCGGAAGCTGCGGTGCAAAGCCGTTGTCGGCCGTACAGGGCATATAAATCACATCGCTCCAGGTTTCTGCCGCCGGATCGTAGGTTCCGGTACGGCCCGCCATCACATTGGTATCCACATAAACGGGATACACCGGATCGCATACGGCGACTTTATTGTCTACGCTGAATATCTCCTGAATATTTCCGGAATCACATTTTGCGCCGTCGGAAACAAAAATTTCATCGGCCTGAATATCACATCCCCGATCCTGATAGTCATTTTTTGCAATGGCGTTTCTCAGAAATTCATACCCCAGATCCGGCGCATATCCGTGAAAGGTTTCCGCATGCCCCATCTCATCCACTGCATTGTGAAGAGCATCGATAATAGCCGGCGCCAAAGGCTGCGTCACATCTCCGATTCCCAGCCGGATAATCTTTTTGTCAGGATTTTCCGCCTGATAAGCATTTACCTTTTTCGCAATGTTGGAAAACAGATAGCTTCCCGGCAGTTTCAGATAGTTTTCATTAATCTTAAACATAATCGTTCCTCCTCTATATTTCGATTTCTCCGTCAAAAACCACGGCGGCCGGTCCCGTCATATATACGTGCCCGTCCTTTTCGTCCCAGCAGATCTTCAGTTCTCCTCCCAAAAGCCCCACTGTCACTTCCCGCTCAGTATAACCGTTTAATACACAGGCCACCGCCACCGCACAAGCGCCCGTACCGCAGGCCAGTGTTTCACCGGATCCCCGTTCCCAGACCCGCATTCTTACTTTTTTACGGCTGTCCACATGGACAAACTCTGTATTAATCCGATCCGGAAAACGAACATGTTTTTCAAATCCAGGACCGATTTTTTCGATATCCAGATTTTCTATTTCATCCATAAATACAACCGCATGGGGATTGCCCATGGATACCCCTGTGATTCTGTAAGTTTTCCCCTCCACCTCTATGGGTTCGTCAATCACCTTCTCTGAAGCCGCTTCTATGGGAATACTGGAAGCGCAAAGCTGTGGTTTTCCCATATCGACTTTTACCTGGGAAACTTTTCCATTTTCCACCGTAAGATCCAGATATTTTATTCCGCTTTTGGTCTCCACGGAAATGCTGGTTTTGTCTGTCAGACCGTAGTCATAAACATATTTTGCCACACAGCGTATTCCGTTTCCGCACATTGCTCCCTGGGAGCCGTCGGCGTTGTACATATCCATCTGAAAATCTGCCGTTTCAGAGGGTTTGATCAGAATCAGACCGTCCGATCCAATGCCGAAATGACGGTCGCTCACCCGCTTCGCTGTTTCGGCCGGATCTTCCACCTTCTCTTTAAAACAGTTCACATATACATAATCATTTCCAATGCCTTGCATTTTTGTAAATTTCATTCAGGGCTCCTCCATAAGAAATGGTTTTTTCTACAGCCCTATTTAATCACAGATTACCGTCGGTTGCAAGAGCAACCGGCGGGACAAAATCACTTTTTCCATGATTGTCCCGCAAAAATCAAAGTCATTAGATCGATCTCCAAAACTTCTGACAGTCCAATCAGAATTTTCAACGAGGGGCGCCGCCTCCCGTTTTCAATGGCGCAGATATACGTCCGGTCCACTTCCAACGCCCTTGCCAGCTGTGCCTGGGTCATCCCTCTGTTCTTTCGGGATCTCCGGATCGAATTGCTCAGTTCACCCTTGCCTGTCACTATTTCCCCCACAATGTATGCCTCCCTCATATTCAAAAATTGTTTTATATAAATAAATCGAATATTTTACCCAAAAATTACATCCTTTCACATTTTTTCATCTGTAATTTTTTTACATTTTTCCTACATTCCGTAGGAAAAACTGAAAAATTATTTTACTCTATGTAGTATTTCCATCTTTTCTCAAACTCGTTAAAATAACGGTAACATGTTCATCCCATTGGAAGAACAAAAAAAGGAGGAAATGTATGAAACGCACCCAGATTATCGGCACAATACTCACGTTATTCGTGCTGATCGGCATGTTTTTTGTTCCGGAGAGTATTGGACTTAACCAGGCGGGTATCCGCACCCTGGGCGTTTTGATCGCCATTATTATCGCTCTGGTAACAGAACCTTTGCCTATCGGAATTACCTGTATGCTCGGCATTGCCCTGATGGTTATTTTCGGAGTAAGTCCTACCGTCTCCGATGCTTTGTCCGGATACACCAACCACATTTTATTTTTTGTACTGGTTTCTTTCGGTCTGTCGGAAGCCATCGCCAAAGTACCTCTGTCCAAACGGCTTCTGGTTCTTCTGATCCGGCTGTTCGGCGCCAAAACCAAGAGGATTCTGCTGGCTCTAATGCTCTGCGCCGCACTGATGTCTTCTATCATGTCCAACGTAGCAACCACGGCAGTCCTGATTTCCGTAGTCATCAGTTTTCTTCGGGTATACGACAATAAGGAGGAACACCGGCGCAGCGGCAAAGCATTTATGATCGGCCTGCCTATCGCCAGCATGATCGGCGGTATGATTACTCCCGCCGGAAGCCCTTTAAATCTGTTGGGCATTGACTTTCTTGCGGACGCAGGCATCCGGCTGTCTTTTGTTGAGTGGATGTTGATTGGAACTCCCATTGCAATAGTATCTTTACTGTTTTCCTGGTTCATTATTGCAAAAGTGTTCAAACCGGCAGAAATTGCCCCGGAAAAAATCAATGAATATATCACAAGTTTGGATATTCCTGCTAAATTCGATTTTCAGGAAAAGTATGTGACCTGTGTAGTAGCAGCTTTATTGGTTTTATGGGTTTTGTCTTCCTGGATTCCCGCGCTGAATGTTACGGTAGTGGGCACGGTCGGCTTCGCTTTTTTCTTCATCCCAAAGGTAAATATCCTGAACTGGAAGGATTATACCCGCAGCGTGAGCTGGGCTTCTTTTTTCCTGATCGGCACCATGATGTCCATGGGAAATGCGTTGTCCGCCAATGGAGTGAGCGAATGGCTGGTCTCTATATTATTCAGCAATCAGATCAACCTGCCCGTCTTCCTGATCGTGGCTTTGATCTCGGTTATTGTATTCCTTCTGCTCATCCCGATTCCCATCGGTCCGGCGCTGATCTCCATGTTGGGAGGACCCTTTATTTCACTGGCAGAAGCCTGGGGATACTCTCCTACGCTTTTGATTCTCCCCCTTGTTATCTGCGCGGCCTGCTGCTTTTTGCTTCCCCTGGACACCGTTCCGCTGCTCACCTATGCCACAGGCTACTATAAAATGACGGATATGCCCAAAGTTTCTATTCCGATCCAGATTTTGCTCGTCGTTTGCGTTGCGATCTGGGTACCCATCGGACTGATGATTCTGGGGTATCTTTAAAATATACTAAAAAATGGAGGATTTATTATGGCAAATTTTAACGAAAAAGAACTTGAAGTAATCGGTCAGTACAGCATGCCGGGAATTTACGGCGCTCCTGACTGTATTGTTCCAAAACAGAACCGACCAATCACCCCCAGGGAAAACATGCTGCGTATGCTAAAAGGAGAAATGCCGCTCTGGGTACCCAATCAGACTTACGACAACAATGCCATTCAGCCAATGATCATGAAAGATGCTTATGCCCGTGCTTTCGGCGGCACCGACTGGTTTGGAATCGAATGGGTATATGAACCCCTCACCAGCGCAGCTATGGTAAAACCGGGAACAAGACGTCTGTCTGACTTGGCTAATTGGAAAGAGGAACTGGTCTTTCCGGATCTTTCCGCCATCGACTGGGAGAAAGATTATGAGGAAAATTATAAAGGCCGGATCGCAGAAGACCGTTTCTCCTATTTCGTTATTGTAAATGGATTTTTTGAAAGAACAGCGGATCTGACCAGTTTTGAAGATGCATTCTGCTATCTGCTGGAAGAACCGGAACTTTTAACAGAATTTTACGACAAATTGGCCCAGTGGCACATTGAGCTTATTAAAATCGCCCGCGATGTATACCATGCAGATATGATCCTGTTCCATGACGACATGGGTACACAGAGAAGCACTTTCTTCTCCCCTGACATTTACAGAGATCTGCTTCTGCCTCAATATAAAAAGATTACGAAGGCAGCTCATGATATGGGCATGTACATCTGCCTGCACTCCTGCGGCTGTATCGGGACATTAATGCCGCTGATTATCGAAGCCGGCTTTGACGCCTGGGAAGGCCAGGACAGCGCCAACGATAAAGCCGCTATCATGAGAGAATATGGAAAAGACCTGGCGCAGTGCACACTGTATATTATCCCCGCAGACATGAGTGATGAAGATGCCGTCGCCCATATTCATAAAACTGTAGATGATCTTGCCATGACCGGACGGTTCGCCTGCCGTCTGAAAGACAATAAACCAGACCGGGCAGTTAATCTGGCCGATGAATTATATCGCTACAGTCGGATCAAATACATGGAACTGGCAGAAAAATAGCAAAAGACAAAAGAAACAGCGGAAATTCCCTCGGGATTTTCCGCTGTTTCTTTTTTAAACCAAAGCATCTGCTCCGGGAATTTTAAACTCTGTTTCCACCAATTCCAGGAACCGGTTTCGGTCAGGAATCTTTTCTTCTGTGCGCACGCCGTTTTCCGTTCTGGCAAAAGTATCTCCAACCAAAGAAATACTGCCGTTTTCCAGCCGTTTATTCAGCATATACTGTTTTACAAAGACCGAATCCGGATGGGTGGAACAGTAAAAGTTTATGGGAACAAAATCCACTTCTGTCTGGGGCATGATGGTAAACTGCATCACTTCCTCCCATCCCCCTTCCATCCGGCGGCTTAACGTCCACCAATATCCATCCGCATCTCTGACACGGAAAATTCTGCCCTCTATCTCCTTTTCATATCCATCTTCCACTTTTATGGAAGCGCCGGGCTGCGGGCCTCCGTATCCCACATCACAGTAATACAGCCCCTCTTCCAGCCGAACCAAATTTCCCCTGTGAAGTACCGGGGGGACATAATCTTTGCCTCTCAGAATACGGCTGCGGCAGCCGAATGCCTCAAACCCAAGTTCTTGAAGCAGATGGCAGAACAGGGAATTCAGTTCAAAACAATATCCCCCTCTTTTTTGTCTGATTATCTTTTCAAACATCTGCTCTACCGCCAGGGAAACTGGCCGCTGTCGCATAACGTCCAGATTTTCAAAGGGAATTTCCCGCTGATGAGCAGCCACCAATTCATCCAGATAGGCCTCATCGCACACATTGCGCTTCTGTATATTCAACCTTTTCAGATAAGCTTCCTCGTCTGGAAGCGGCCGATACAATTCCTCGTACATGATTTACTTCTCCATTTCTTCTCCATTTCTTTCAAGTGTAACACCTTTGTTCTACCGTGAAAACCTATATTCTTTGATTCTTTTCATATCGTACACTCTGTACAGTCTCCTGCAAATATATGGTATCCTCTGTAGTATTGCTCCCCCTTATTTTGCTGTAGTATAATAAAAGACGAAGAAAGCAATCTCAAACTTTTTGTACGAGAGGATTTCTTCATGTATTGGAGTGGAAGTGAAAAAGATGGGAGGTAGCAAAATGTTGACACCAAAAGAAAATCTGTTGGAAACAATAAAAATTGACGGCAAACCGGATCGTCTGGTAAATCAGTACGAGCCCTTCGTCCATATCGGAAACGATCCTCTGAGTGTTTACACCCGTGGAAACCGCGTTCGCGGAACCAACTCCATTGACAAATGGGGTACGGAAATTCTTTTCCCCGAAGACGCGCCGGGACCGATGCCCCACGTAACAGAGAGCAACAAAGTATGCCCTGACGTCACCGAGTGGGAAAAATACGTGAAAGTTCCCGACCTCGCAGCCAACTGCAGCGATGGATGGGAAGCCGCATTGGCTACTGCCGCTGAAGTGGACCGCAGCGAAAAACTGGTGATGGGCTTCATGGGAACCGGCATCTTTGAACAGTGTCACTTTCTTATGGGATTCGAGGATACACTGATGAACTTCCTGCTGGAACCCGATGACATGAAACGCCTCGTTGCCGCCATTGCTGAATATCGTTTTCAGTACGCAAAAATGATCGTTGACAATCTGAAACCGGACGTTATCCTTTCCCATGACGACTGGGGATCCAAACACAGCCTGTTCATGGATCCGGATATCTGGAGAGATTTCTTCAAAGAGCATTACCGCAGAATTTACGGATATATGCGGGAACATGATGTTATCGTTATTCATCATGCCGACTCTTTCCTGGAACCGATCGTGGAAGATATGGCAGAAATCGGCGTGCAGATCTGGCAGGGTGTTCTTCCGGAAAATGATATCCCGAAACTTCAGAAACAACTGAACGGCAGAATGACGTTAATGGGCGGTATCGATGCCACAATCGACCGCGTGGATGCCACTGAAGAAGAAATCCGCGCCAGCGTACGGAAAACCTGCGAAGCATACGGACCAGGCGGACACTTTATCCCCTGTATGACCTACGGACTGTCCGGAACGATTTATCCCCATGTAGATCCCATTATAAAGGACGAAATCGACCGTTACAACGCAGACACTTATAAATAAAACTTTCAGGCAAAGCACGGGAGTTTCCCGTGCTTTCCTTTGTTTCTCCCAATCAAAACGCAGAAAGAAGAACAAAAAATGTATCGTAAGACCTATTCCGAACAATTAAGCGAACAGAAAGGCTTCCTGCTGAACATGCAGATACTGGCAGACGCCTTTGAAAACCACTACCAGCTCATTGCCTTTTCTCCCGCCGGAAACCGTCCGACTTTAAAAGCCATCCGGCACTATCGGAATGGAACAACTCCTTCCATTGGAAGCGTGTACATTCTGTGGGCTTTTCAAGTTAATCCTCATTTTTCTGCTTTTCAGGATGTTTCTCTTATCATCGTCGGGGAGCCGGATCTTTCCTGTTTGTCCCCCAGTACCTCCTATATCATTTTGTCTGAAGATACCGATATCAACAGCGTCTATGATTTTACCACTGATCTCTTTTTAAAATATTCTGCCTGGGATCTTGCCCTCCAAAGAGCTCTCTTCAGTGACACCCCCCTGCAGGATATGCTGGAGGCCAGCCAGGACATTTTCAAAAATCCTCTGTTCGTACACGACAGTGATTTTTACGTATTGGCCTGCCCTAATACAGTAGAAGGAATGCTGAAATGGATGGTGGATTCCAGAAACGGCCGTCCCATGGTTCCTCTCAACGTAATCAATGCATTCAAAATTGATAAGGAGTATCTTCACACGCTGAAAACCAGAAGTGCGGACATTTTTTCCGCAAAACAGAGAGGTTATCGGATTCTTTACATGAATCTGTGGAACGGAAAACATTACGAAGGGCGCATCTGCGTAGACGAACTTCAAAGTATTATCAAACCTGGAGATTATCTCGCCATCGAATACCTGTCCCAGGTAATTATGACTTCCATCAAGCGGCGAAATATTTTCTGGATCAGCATGGGAAAAAACCCTGAAGAAATCTGCAAAAAAATTTTAAACCAGACAATTACCGATGAACATGAAATTTCCCGTCTCCTACGATTCCTTGGATGGGGCTATCACGATCGTTATATTGTTTTTAAACTGGTTACAGACCATGCTGACATGACTTCCACCTTTAGCACCAGCGCTTTCGGTTACATTGAGTCTCAGGTTTCTTCCAGCCACGCATTTTTCTATGACAAGAGTATCGTTGCCATTGTTAATCAGACAGCGGGAAATAACACCTCCGCCCAGATAGTCAGCGATCTGGCGTCTTTATTGAAGGAAGGGCTCTTTAAAATAGGCCTGAGCAATGAGATCTATGATTTCTCCCAGCTTCATGTGGCTTACCGGCAGGCCTCCATCGCCCTGGAATGCGGCCCCGTTACCGACAGTACCAGCTGGTGCTACTATTTTAAAGACTGTGCTCTGGACTACATGTCCCAAAAGGTCTGTGAAGATATTTCCAGTGACTATCTCTGCGCTAAGGAAATTCAGACGCTGGTAGATTATGATGAACGGCACAATACAAAATTAAACGAAACGCTGGAAACATATCTGAACCTGGAACGCAATGTGGTACAGACGGCCAAGGCACTGTATATTCACCGCAGCACACTTTTTTACCGGCTGGACCGAATTATCCAGATCACCGGCCTGGATCTTAACAATCCGCGCACCCGCCTCTATCTGCTGATGTCTTATCAGATATTAAAATAGCAGACAGAGCCCCGCTGTGATATGATACAAAGAGAGGTGAGGACACAGTGAAACTGTCTATTAGAACGATATCTGTTCCTTTGTGGAGCAGTCATTTTGAAAATTACCTGTTTCACTATCTGCTGGAAGCTGTTTCCATGGATTTCAATTCCAGCACTTACATCCAAAAAGGCTCCGGAAAATCCCCGGAGCCTTATCCCTTTTCCATTTTCTATTTCGCCGTTCTGGAACGGAATACATCCAGCAGCACTGCCAGAATCAGAATTACACCTTCCGCTATCTGCTGCATATAGCCGCTGACATTCATCAGGTCCATACCATTGTTCAAAACACCGATGACCAGGATACCGCAGATCAGACTGTAAACAGAACCTATTCCGCCTTTTAAGCTGACGCCTCCGATTACACATCCGGAAATTGCTTTCATTTCAAACTGTTCTCCAAGGCTGGGCTGTCCCGATGCCACACGGGCCGTCAGAATCATCCCGGAAATAGCCGCCATCACGCCTGCAAAAACAAAAGTAAACAGTTTAACCGCTCTGGCATTGACGCCCGATACCACTGCCGCCTGCGCATTTCCTCCGATGGCATAGATGTGGCGTCCCAGCCGGGTATATTTCAGCAGATACCAGGTGATCAAAGCCAGAACAATCAAAATGATTACAGGAACCGGTATGATCCCAATACTTCCGCCCCCAAGGAAAGTGAATGCGTCATCCAGGTTGCTGACGGGACGTCCGTTGGAAATATAAAGGGCAAGGCCGCGCACCAGAAGCTGCGTTCCCAGTGTCGCAATAAACGCCGGCATATTCAGATAGGCAATCAATATACCGTTGACCAGGCCTACCGCCAGCCCCACGCCAAGGGTCACCAGAATGGGAAGAACCAGAGAATTGTTAAGATCCGCCTGGATCGTCATGGCGCTCAACACCGACACCAGACCTACCACAGATCCGGGAGACAGATCGAAATCCCCGCCGATCAGCGTCAGCAGGGCGCCCAGACCGATGATTGCCCAGAACGTTACCTGACGCACAATATTAATCAGGTTATTGGCTGTTAAAAATGTGTCTGTCATGATGGACAGAATGATGACCATCAACAGCAGAATAATAAACACACCCGCTTTATTATAAACCGCCAGTGCTTTCTCTTTCATGGTTTTCTCTTTCATGATACTTTTCTCTCCTTTCCTACACCGCTTCATCCGTAATACCGGAAGCATACCGCATGATCACTTCCTGATTTGCTTCTTCCCGGGGTACTTCCCCAGTGATTCTTCCCTCGTACATTACCATAATACGGTCACTCATCCCCAGGACTTCCGGAAGTTCCGACGAAATCATAATTACCGCCACTCCCTCTCCGGCCAGACGGCTGATCATTTTATGGATCTCCGATTTGCTTCCCACATCGATTCCACGGGTGGGCTCATCCAGAATAATAATATCCGGTTTCGTCAGCAGCCACCGGGCAATCAGCACCTTCTGCTGGTTTCCGCCGCTTAAGTTCCCGATAATCTGTTCCTGCCCCGGAGTCTTGATGGCATACCGGTCAATCTGTTCCCTGCACACCTGTTTTTCTTTCCCTATGCTGATCTTTTTCAGGCCATTGGATACCTGGTCATAACTGCAGACCATGATGTTGTCCCGAACGGACAGGGGCAGAAAACATCCCGTTGTCCGCCTGTCTTCCGTCAGAAAAGCAATCCTATGTTTGATCGCATCCTTCGGTGAACGGATCTGCACTTCTTTCCCGTCGATTTTTATCGTACCTGAACTGGTTTTCCGTATTCCAAAAAGCGCTTCCATCACTTCGGTGCGCCCGGCTCCCATCAGTCCGGCAAATCCCAGGATTTCCCCCTTATGCACCTTAAAACTGATATTTTTCAGCACCCCAGGCACATTCAGATTTTCCACTTCCAGTTTTACATCGGTAATTTCCGCCTCTTCTTTGGGGAACATCTCGGTGATTTCCCGTCCCACCATCAGCCGCACCAGCTCGTCATGGGTTATCTTTTTCGCATCATAGGTTCCCACATAAGTTCCGTCCCGCATGATCGTAATTTCATCCGATATCTGAAACACTTCATCCATCTTGTGGGTAATAAAAATAAAGGCGATACCTCTTTGTTTCAGGTTATTTACCATCCGGAATAAATGTTGGCACTCCTTTTCGCTGATAGCGGAGGTGGGTTCATCCATAATGATCAGTTTTGCGTTATAGGAAATGGCTTTGGCAATCTCCACCATCTGCATCTTGGCCACCGTCAGATTTCCCACCATTTCATTGGGATCAATATCTGAGATGCCCAGGTCGTCAAACAGCGCTTTGGTATCCTCCACAATTTTTTTCCGGTCCAGCAAAATCCCTTTAATTTTGTAAGGCTCCCGGCCCACATAAATGTTTTCACAGACTTTCATGGTACGGATGGGATTCAGTTCCTGAAAAATCATGGTGATTCCGCTTTCCAGCACATGGGTGATGGAGCTGGTATTCAGCTCCTTTCCCTGCCACAGGATCGTGCCTTCCGTCTTGTCATAAACACCGGTGAGAATCTTCATCAGTGTGGATTTCCCCGCGCCGTTCTCTCCCATCAATGCGTGGACTGTTCCTTCCCGGATGGTTAAGGAAACATCATCCAGCGCCACCACTCCCGGAAACACCTTCCGGATATGTTCCATTTTAAGCAAAGGCGTACTGCTCATTTAAGTCTTCCTCCTTTCTGAAAAACAGAGGAAGCAGCTGCTCTGCCTCCTCTGAAGTTTTCTTTTATTTTCCCTGTTCCGCCAGGAATTCATCCAGATTGTCACCGGTCACCGGCTGATACGGTACATCCACAAATTCTTCTACCGTTTCACCATTGATCAGTTTGATTGCCGTTTCCACTCCCTGGTATCCCTGCTGATATCCATCCTGGAACACTGTCATCGCCATTTTGCCGTCCTGCATCCGGCTAAGCGCCTCGTCAGATGCGTCGATACCGCATACGATGATATCATCTACACCGTTTTCCTCCAGCACCATAGATGCTCCAATGGCCATCTCATCATTGTTGGCCACAATGGCATCAATTTCCAGACCGGAATTCAGCCAGTTTTCCACTGTATCCATCGCTTCGTCACGCATCCAGCCTGCATCCATCTCTGATACAACCTCAAAGTTTCCTGCTTCTTCCAGTACAGATTTCACGCCTTCCGTTCTCTGGGTGGTTGCCTGTACCTGGACTTCGCCCATAAGAATGGCTACTTTTCCGCCTTCCGGCATCTGTTCCACCAGATACTCGCCCTGCAGTTCGCCGGAATATGTATGGTCAGAACCTACGTAAGAATCACAGGGAGCGGACATCTCCGTATTAACTACTACTAATGGCACTCCTGCTTTTTCGCAAGCCTGACTGATGGGTTCACAGGCTTCTGAATCTACCGGTTTCATTACCACTGCGTCCACACCGGAATTGACGAAGTTTTCCACCTGCTGCAATTGTTTAGATACATCGAATTCCGCATCCTGGACAGTTACTTCTACCCCGTTTTCTTCAGCCGCCGCATTTACACCGTCCACCACGTTAGCCATGAAGTCACTGAGATAATCCGCTGTAAATCCAATGGAAATACTTCCGTCTCCTCCTTCTTCCTGCTGGGAAGCTTCTGCAGACTCACTGCTTTCTGAGGACGCCTCCTCATTTCCTCCACATCCAGTCAGTGAAGCTGACACCATAACCGCTGCCAAAAAACCTGCGATCAATTTCTTTTTCATGTTTCATTCCTCCTTTATAAATTCTTTCTATATTCAACACCATCAGGTGCCAATATCTGCTCAAACACATTACATTTCGTGCTTGTTAAAAAAGTCAACAAATTTCCCTTATTGACTTATTGTGCTCTGCTATTTTGCACTGTTTTTCTTCGTTTTTTAATTATTTTTTATGTATTGTGCTTCGTTGAAAAATATATTATAATATTTTTAGCATGAATACATCATATTTTCGTGCGATTATATATACATTTCTTGCTGTAATGCAGCATGATTTTCGGGAGGTCACATATGTTTGTAGAAAAACTTCACAGAGATGCCATCATTCCACGGGAGTACGGCATTCTGAAACGAAAAAACGGAGGATTCCATTCCCCCTGCCCCTTTGCCCGCGAATATCTCTTCTGCGTCCTCTGGGGAAATGAATATATCTGCGACGCCCCTTATCAGGTGCGGCGCCGGAATCTTAATATGTTCATCCTTTTTCGCATTCTGGACGGGAACCTGTATTTTGAATATGAGGACAAATCTTTCACCGCCGGGCCTGGAGATGTGGTATTGATTAACGGCCTCAATTATCACCGTTATTACGCGAAGTTTCCGGTTACCTTCCAGCATTTTACCTTCGCCGGCAACAGCTCCCTGTACTATTACAATTATCTTTACCGACAATATGGAGCCCTTTACCGGGACAAACCGGAGGCGGCATTTTTATTTAACTCCGTCCAAAACGAACTGGAATCCATTTCGCCTGATGATCACAGACTCTCCCTTCTGGTTCACAATATTCTCACCATATTGGCCGCTCAAAGTCAGAAGATTTTAAGTCCTCCTGTGGTACAGGCCAAAACCTATATTCAAAACAATTTCCAGCGTGATATCCATGTGGAGGATATCGCCTCCAGCGTCTCTTTGAGCAAATATCATTTTTCCCGGATATTCAAAGCAGAAACAGGATATACTCCCCACGAATATTTATTTTCCATTCGTCTGCGCACTGCCAGAGAACTTTTAACCGAAACCAGGATGAACCTGGACAGCATTGCCTCTGCCTGCGGTTTTTCCAGCACGTCCCATTTTATCCGTGCTTTTAAACAGGAAACTGAAGTAACCCCCACCATGTTTCGAAAATTTTTCGATCCTTCCGGTTTCCGTCAGTGAAATATTTTTTCCTGCATTCGCCATATGCAAATTTAAAATGAAAAAATATAATCTTATTATTTGCATAAAGTGTAAAATCAAAGCGCCGGTATGCCCCGCAGTACACGGTATTACCGGCACTTCAACTGGTATTCTTTTATCGTTTCAGATGTTCATTCTCCCCGGGCCGTTTTGATGGCTTTCATAAGAGCCAGTACATTTTCCGCCGGCACATTGTTCATCACTTCCTGAGAAGGCCCGATGATCAGGCCTCCGCCCTCTCCCAGCACCTTAATCACTTCCAGCGTACCGTCATACACTTCCTGAGGCGTGCGGAAAGTAAGCAGATCCTGGGTATCCACTCCTCCGTAGAAGGTGAGGTATTTTCCATATTCTCTCTTTAAAAATTTAAAGTCCAGACAGGCCTGTACCGGTTCCAGCACATCCAGCCCCGCGTCAATCAGATGGGAAATAAAGGGGGTGATTTTTCCGCAGGAATGCATCTGCACCGGAAGTCCCGCGTCTTTAAATACCCGGAATACTTTTTTGAATCTGGGCAGAAAATATTTCACAAAGGTATCCTCTGATACAATCGTACTGATCTGCGTTCCCAGATCATCACCGTAATGACCGATGGGATACCCCCTTTTCACCGTCTCCTTTGCCACTTCCACTTTATAGTCCGTAATTACATCCATAATCCGGCAGGCCTTTTCCGGTTCTGTCATCAGAAGACATAAAAACTCTTCCATCCCCATAAGCTGATATGCCTTCTCCCAGATCCCATTATAGCCGCTTAGAATCACCAGGAAATCATCTCCGTACTTTTTCAGATCCTCATCGGCAATCCGAAAGAGCATATCCATATCGTTTAACTCCGGCGCCTGGAAGTTATCCAGCAGGGAATCGTCTTCATCACAGTTCGCCAGAGGATGGGCATAGTTAAAATATCCCCCTTCATTCAGATCATACTCCATTCCCCACAGGTCAAACACCATGTTTTCCCTTCCCTTTTCCGGAATCATACGTTTCTTTTCAATCGCCACGCCCATCCGGTATTTGTCCGCTTTGTCCACCTGAATCATATCATCCAGCTGAGCAGTGATCTTGATATGGTTCCCCAGATAGACGTCCAGTTCTTCCTCCGTCATTCCCAGACGTTCGGCCACTTCCATTTTTTTGGAACCGTGAGCGAAGGTAATCTGACTGGGAAGATACTCCTTATTCTTCTTTGTAATAACATCCAGTACCAGCTGTGACCGTTTCATATTATCCCTCCTGTCCGATACAAAATCATCTTGCTGCTATTGATTATACCCGTCCAGCGTTGTATAATCATCACCAATAACTAAGCAATTATATACATTTTATGACTTAACCGGAGATAAAAATATTATGAGCTACACAAAATTAGAACCTATTCCCCTAGAACAAGAAAACGGTTTCATCAGTGAACGAATTGTTTATTTTCACTCACCCTCCAACTTTGCCAAGGAATTCCTTTACTATCCCCATTTTGGAAGCCTTTATACCTGCCAGTTTCCCTACCGTGTCAAACGGGATTTCTGCGACACCTTTTTGCTGGCCCGGATTTTAAAAGGCCGCTTTCATGTCCGCTTTATGGATCAATATGCTGCTGCCAACGAAGGCAGTGTGGTATTTTTGGACTGCAAAAAGCCTCATGTATACTGGGCGGAAGATCCTGTCACCTTTCAGTGGGTACATTTTGACGGCTGTTCCACTCAAGGCTATTTCGACTATCTGTTCCCCCGCAAAGGTATTGTTTTTCCCGATAAACCGGAACTGTTTTTCCAGTTTAATTATCTGTTGGAGGAGTTAAAGAGTGATTTGTCCGATGACCATAAACTTTCCTTCCTGCTCCACAATATTCTTGGACTCCTGGCCATGAATGACAAAAAACAGATTCCCTCTTCCGTTACCGAGTCTATCCGTTTTATGACTTCTCATTTCCAGGAAAATCTTTCCGTGGAAGATATCGCTGCAAACTGTGCCCTGAATCCCCAGTATTTTTCCCGGCTTTTCAAAAAGCATACCGGCCAGTCGCCCCACCAGTATCTTCTCTCTCTGCGGATGAAGAGGGCGAAATCCCTGCTGATCGAATCGCCCTTATGTGTCAATGAAATAGCAAATGAGTGCGGCTTTACCAGCAGCACTCATTTTATCCGTTCCTTTAAAGCGGAAAACAGCATTACGCCTCAGATGTTCCGCAAATATTTTGATCCCAGAGGTTTTCGGTCCTGATCAGATATCAAGAGCCGCATGGTACCCCCAGTATACCGCGTTAGTAATGGTAGACACCCGGGAGGCGTCTCCGATGACCGCCACATATGGCGCTGCTTCCCGCAAAGCCTCTACCACGTCGGTTCTTGCTCTCTGGCCAAGAGCACAGATCACCGTTGATCCCGGCACCAGCAGTTCCTTTCCTTCTTTATCTTCACAGACAATACCCTCAGCCGTCACCTGTTTGCCTTTGCATCCGGTATGAACCGTGACATATTTATCAATTTCCGCCAACAGCAGCGGCCGATGCCTTACGTTTGCATCCGGCGCCAGGTCATCCCGCATCTCCACCAGATGAACCTTCTTTCCTTCCATCCCCAGATGGATGGCGCATTCACAGCCTGCCAGACCGCCGCCGAACACTACCACATCATCGGATACCTTTTCTTTCTCCAGATAATAGTTGTTGACAATAACCACATTGTCTCCGTCAAGTCCCGGAATAGGCGGCACCAGCGGTCGGGAACCCACAGCGATGATAAGGGCATCCGCATTTTCCTTTTCCGCATACTCCCTTGTAACTTCCGTATTCAGGCGGATCTCCACCCCTGCCTTCTTCGCCAGAAGGGCATAGGTCTGGCCCAGATCATACATCTCCTTCTTAAAGGGGATGGCCTGTTCGCTTTTCAGAATACCTCCCACAGCATCGCTCTTTTCACAGAGGATAACCTGATGGCCTCTTCTGGCCGCCGTATATGCTGCGTAAAGACCTCCGGGACCGCCTCCGGCCACCAGCACCTTCCTTTTCACCGGCGCCGGATAGATTTCCACACCGTCCATCTCTCTTCCGATCAGAGGGTTGACCGTACACCTTCTTGTGGCTGTGGCCGCTCTCTCCGCCATGCAGGTAAAGCAGCGCAGACAGTGTACAATCTCTTCATCCCTGTTTCCTGCCACTTTTCTCGGCAGTTCCGGATCTGCCAGCAGAGCTCTCGCCATATAAACGATGTCGGCTTTGCCGCTGGCAATGATCTCCTCCATCTGCTGGGGACTGTTCAGACCTCCAAGGGTGGCCACGGGAACCTTCACATGCTTTTTAATCTCCGCTGCCAGGTACACGTTGCACCCATGCTCTTTAAACATAGAAGGATGGGTATCTCCGAATCCTCTCTGATAAGTTCCCGCCGATACGTGGATCAAGTCCACGTAGGGCTCAATCTGCTCTGCGATTCTGCAGCCCTCTTCCAAATCATACCCTTCCTCAAAAAGTTCAGATCCGCTCATTCGAAATTCAATGGGAAATCCAGGCCCCACCGCTTTCCGAACCGACTTCAGCACTTCTATCGCCAAGCGGCAGCGGTTCTCCAGAGAGCCTCCGTATTCGTCTGTTCTTTTATTGAAATAAGGGGAGAGAAACTGATTCAGAAGCCAGCCGTGTCCTCCATGAATCATCACCATCTCAAAACCTGCCCGCTTGGCCAGCCCGGCCGTCCTGCCGTATGCCTCCACGATCTCATCGATCAGTTCCTTGGTGAGCGCCTTTACCTGTACGCCGTCGGGACGCACCGTGTCGGAGGGTCCCCACTGGTTCAAGGAATGCTGCCGGTTCTTGTCTGTCATATAGGTTCCCGCATACATGCCGGAATGTGACAGTTCCAGACTGGGAATAGCGCCATGTCTGCGGATCGCATCGGCTGTATACGCGGCCGCAGCCAGAGAATTCAAAATAGAAGTGTCCAGATGATAGGCATGGGAGCCGTCTGTCTTGGGGTGAACCATACACTCACTCACCGTCACGGCGCCGGCGCCTCCTCTGGCCCGCAGCTCATAAAAGGCTGTAGACTTTGGTCCGATACAGCCGTCATTTGTAATATCTGTGCCCCCCATGGGCGCAGAAAACATACGGTTGCGGAACGTCACATTTCCCAGTTTGATTGGTTTGCATAAGTTTGGATATTTATACTTCATCACAGCTCCTCCTTTTTTAATACCATCATAACAGAAACGGTTTTTTCCCGCTAGAAAAAGTACATTTCAACCTTGCAACCATCCGTTTTCCATCAGATAACGATCAAACTCCCTGATATTTTCAAAATTGACGCAGCTCTTTTGACAAATCCGGTAAATATCCCAGCTTACCTTTTCCTCCAGTTCCACCGCCTTCACTCCCTCCATCCGAAAGTGATCCGTGGAAAAATCAATCACTACGCCGATGCCCACTTTTCCCTTACACAGCTGGAATAAAAAACTGCTGTCCACCGTTTTCGCCGCCACATCAGGCTCAAAACCACATTGTTTACATAACTCTCGAAAGGTATGGAAAACCTGAAACTGTTCATTAAGGATTACAATCCGCTCTCCCCTTAATTCCTCCACCCCCACCTTCTCCCGGCAGTAAAGAGGATGCCCCTCGTAGATAATCAGCCGAATGTCCCGGGAAGCAATTTTCTCTTCGTCAATTCCGTCAGAAGAAGTATGACCCACCACAATTCCCAGATCTATCTCCTGTTCCTCTACCTTCTCTTTTACTTCCCGATTTGAATATTCCGCCCACTCCACCTGCAGCGAAGGACACCGGGTCATGAAATCCGAAATCAAAGAAAAGGAAAGGGCATTCAAAACCCCCCGGGAACAGGCCATACGCAATATGGAACCTTTTCTTTTTATCTGTTTTATCCCCTGTTCCGTCTCCCGAACCAGGCGCAGCATCTGCCTTGTTTTTCCATACAAAAAAACGGCGCTCTCTGTGGGTACCACGCCCTTTTTGCTCCGTTTAAACAGGGTGACATCCAGTTCTTCTTCCAGTTTCTGAATCACCTTGCCCAACCCCTGGGAAGTAATAAAAAGTTTTCCTGCCGCCTTATTAATACTCTGCTCCTCATAGACTGCAGCAAAGCATTTCAGATCTTTCACATCCATACGTACTTTCCCCCTGAACTGTATTTGAAAAACCCTCTCCATGATGATATAGTAGAAAGAAAAAGAATAGGAGTTATAACATGGATACAGAGTTAAAATTTGCCGTGCTTATTGACGCTGACAACATTTCAGATAAATATATCAAGATCATCCTGGAAGAAACTGCCAATGAAGGAGTGGCCACTTATAAACGCATCTACGGCGACTGGACCAATCCTTCCCTGGCTTCCTGGAAAGCCGTCCTCCTGGATAATTCCATCATTCCCATGCAGCAATACAGCTACACCACCGGTAAAAATTCCACCGATTCCGCCATGATCATCGACGCCATGGATATTCTGTATTCCGGCACTGTGGACGGTTTCTGCATTGTTTCCTCCGACAGCGATTTTACCCGTCTGGTAGCCCGTTTAAGAGAATCCGGAATGCAGGTAATCGGTATGGGAGAAAACAAAACCCCAAAACCTTTTATTGCCGCCTGCAATCAATTTAAATATCTGGATATTTTATATTCCAATCAGCAAAAACGAGAAAAAGAATCCTCTGCCCAGGAAAAAGCTTTGCGGACAGCGCCCAAAGAGAAAAACCGGCCCCAGTCTGATCTGGACCTTGTTAAACAGGCCATTGCCTCAATCGTAGAGAAATTCTCCGATGAAGACGGCTGGATTTTCTCCGGCAAACTTGGCGACCAGCTTTCCAAACGTCTGCCTGATTTCGATGTCCGGAACTTCGGTTATGCCAAGCTGACACCCTTTATCCGTTCGCTGGGCAAATATGAAACCAAACGTATCTCCAACGGCAACAATCAGCAGCAGATCTACTTTAAAGCAACAGAAACCGCCGCAAAATAAGTTTCTTTCAGTATACCATACCTTCCTTCTTTGCAGGCATATTTTCCCGGAGGAAAACATAAAATAAACGGACATTCCTCATCAGGAAGGAACCCTATGAAAAAGTACAGCGGCATCGCTTTGTTTCTTTTCACTTTAGGCCTTATGAGCGCTCTGTCCCTTCTCTATTGGAGCAATGAAAAGGAAAGGCTGGCAGCCGCCGGGGGAATAGCCGCAGGCAGCAATCCAGTTTTCTGCGCTCCCGCCGACACGCCCAGCCTTGCTTTGACCTTCGATTTAGATACGGGAGACGACAATGTACCGGCCCTTTTGGAAACATTAAAAAAACACCAGACGTCAGCCACTTTTTTCATCACCGGAAAATGGCTGGAAACCCATACTCAGGAAGCAGAACGTATTATCGCAGAGGGTCATGAACTGGGAAATCATACCCAGAATCATCCGGATATGACTTCTCTCAATGAGAAAGATCAGACCCAGGAACTTATGGTTTTACATAATGAAATATACCGTTTGTCCGGAACCGCCATGCGGCTCTTTCGTCCTCCCTACGGAAGCTTTGACAATTCCGTCATACAAAACGCCCGCAAAAATGGTTATACCGCTGTAAACTGGAATATTGACAGCCAGGACTGGAAAGATTACAGCGCCGACGATATCGTCACTGCTGTCTGTCAAAACGAAAACCTGCAAAACGGCAGCATTATCCTGTTTCACGGAGGCACCCGCTATACTTCCGAAGCCCTCGGTACTGTCATTGCACGACTGAAGGAATCCGGCTACCAGTTTGCAACGGTCTCACAACTGATTAACAGCCAGTAAAAGGAAAATCACCAGGAAACGGCACAGTTATGGCAAATTTCCATACTGTGCCGTCTCTTTTTGTTTCAGCGAATGAAATTGGTCTGGATCATGGTTTCCTTCTCCGGCATTCCCTCTGCTTTTTTCTTTTCCGCAATGGCTTTTAACATCCAAGCCATATCAAGTCCCAGGGTACGCATGGTCTGCAGGCCTTCGATATCCTGACAGACTTCTCCAGGATTCATCCCATGAACAGAGTTCCAATACTGAGAAGTGACAATGGGCATCTCTGCCAGAGCAAAATATTTATTCAGCCGATCGAAAGCAGCGCTGGCCCCGCCTCTTCTGGCGCTGACCACTGCTGCGGCCGCCTTATATCGGAATTTAGGCGTCGCTGCAAAAAATACCCGATCCAACACCGCACAGAGTGCCCCGTTGGCAGAACCGTAATATACCGGAGAACCAACTACCACTCCGTCGGCCTCCTCGATTTTTTCCCTCCACAGATTTGCCACATCGTCATCAAAGGCGCATTTTCCTGTTTTTCCGCAGCTTCCGCAGGCAATGCATCCTCTCACCGGATTCTTTCCCAACTGCAGGATTTCCGTCTCCACCCCGTTTTTGTTCAGCTCCTTTGCCACCTCACTTAACGCCGTGTAGGTACATCCCGCCTCATGAGGGCTTCCATTTAATAATACAACCTTCATCTGAATCCTCCTCTCATTTTCTCTTGCTTCAATTTTATCCTACTTCCCGCTCCTATGCAAGAAGCCGCTGCAGATGCAGCGGCTTTCTCCACAAAAAATTATTTTCTGTTGTAGTTAATCAGACAGCCCTTCAGAATGATTTCCCTTTCATCCTCTGTCAAATCTCCCAACTTCACGGTAAAGGATTTCATCCCGTCTCCTACATTATAAACAGTGATCTCCTCGGCCTTTTCCGCTACCGCTTTTTTGATATCCGGTACGAAAAGGTAATCTCCGTTCTTAAAGGGAAGATCACCGGCCGGAATCAGGAAGGGAAGCATTCCCCAGTTGATCAGGTTGGAGCGATATCTCTTGGTGGCATATTCATTGGCGATATTAGCCCATCCTCCCAATACCTTCTGGCAGGACGCCGCCTGTTCACGGGCAGAACCATCGCCGGGCTTCACTGCAAAAATCGTGCTTCCGATACCGGTATTATCATTATCCAAAGCATAACCGGCATTTTTCACCGTTTCCATCACAGCAGTCAGCTCCGCCAAGGCTTCCGCCGGATTCTTTCCTTCCTCTCTGGCCAGTTCCGCCGCCTGTACCTCCTTGGCTCGTCCCACATAGGCCGGGTCTTTTCTTGAAAGCGTAAACTCTGCCAGTCCCAGAGGATTGGAACGGTAGGAGGAGGTCTCGCCTGACGGAATCAGTTCATCTGTAGTGGTAACGGGATCATGGATCTCGCTGACTACTTTTAAAATCAGATGATCCGTCAGCGCCGGCATTTTGGGCCAGTCTTTAATATTGGGGCCGAATTTGATTTCAACAGAAGGATCGGCTACGCCTTTACTGTCGAAAACTCTGTTCTCATAAATCGTCTTGTCAAAGTGGTAAACCGGATGACGGTATTCACCGGCAAACTCTGTGGCCGGAGTCAGATATCCCTTATTGGCCGCTGTGGCTGCAATGGATCTGGCATCCATCAGAGCAACAGAAGAGATCTGGCCGTTCTGGATCTTGGATCCCTCTCGATTGGGGAAGTTTCTGGTAGAATGACGGATGCTGAGAGCATTGTTGGCCGGCGTATCTCCCGCCCCGAAACATGGTCCGCAGAATGCAGTTTTTACGATTGCTCCTGTCTCCATCAGATCAGCCAGCACACCATTCTTCGCAATCTCCATATAAATCGGCGTACTTGCCGGGTACACGCTTAAAGTAAACTCATCATATCCGATGCTGGTTCCTCTTAAGATATCTGCCGCCGCACAGATGTTCTCGAATCCACCGCCGGCACAGCCTGCGATAATTCCCTGCTCCACGTAGAGCCTGCCGTCTCTTACTTTATCTTTCAGAGTAAAGTCTACTTTTCCGTCCAGGCTGATCTGAGCTTTCTTCTCCACATCATCCAGAATATCCATCAGGTTCTCGTTAAGTTCATCAATGGTGTATGTATTGCTGGGATGGAAGGGCATGGCAATCATAGGCCGTATCTTATCCAGCTCCACATGGATCATGCCGTCATAATATGTCACAGCGCCTGGATTCAGCTCTTTGTACTCTTCTCTTCTTCCATGAATTTCATAGAATTCTTTGATGGTATCATCTGTTCTCCAGATGGAGGACAAACATGTGGTTTCTGTCGTCATGACATCCACGCCGATACGGAAATCAGCGCTTAAATTTGCCACGCCGGGACCTACAAATTCCATTACTTTATTCTTTACGTATCCGTTGGCAAATACGGCGCCGATGATGGCCAGGGCCACGTCCTGGGGACCTACGCCGGGAACCGGAGCTCCTGTCATGTATACGCCGATTACGCCGGGCATATCAATATCATAGGTCTGCTCCAGAAGCTGTTTCACCAGCTCCGGACCGCCTTCCCCCATCGCCATGGTTCCCAACGCCCCGTAACGGGTATGGCTGTCGGAACCGAGAATCATCTTTCCTCCGCCTGCCAGCATCTCACGGGCAAACTGGTGAATAACTGCCTGATGGGGCGGAACGTACACGCCGCCATACTTTTTCGCGCAGGTGAGGCCAAACATATGGTCATCCTCATTGATGGTTCCTCCAACGGCGCACAGGGAGTTATGGCAATTGGTCAGAACGTAGGGAACCGGAAACTTTTCCAGTCCGGAAGCTCTGGCTGTCTGGATAATTCCCACAAAGGTAATATCGTGGGAAGTAAGTTTATCAAATTTGATCTGAAGCTTCTTCATATTGCCGGAAGTGTTGTGATCCGCCAAAATTCCATAGGCAATGGTGTTTTTGGCCGCTTCCTCTCTGGAAGGGGCTTCGCTGCCCAGTTTGCTTTTCAGCACGGCCCCAGCGTCACTCGTATCTGCAACCAGCTCTGTTCCGTTCAACAGATATGCACCGGTATCGTATAATTTAATCATGAAACTGCTCCTCCTGTCTTAAAATATCCACAAAATCTTGTAACATTATAGCATTAACTTTTTGCTGCCGCAAGACTTTCAGGAAAACTGGAACAGGAGGAGTTTCCTGACTACCTTTCTGTTTCTTCCGTGTTTTCCAGCACGTTAAAGATCATGGTTACCTTAAACAGATCACCGTCCAGGTAAATCTCAAATTTTCCTCCCTGCAGTTCCGTCAGGTTTTTGGCAATGGATAATCCAAGACCGCTGCCCTGGGTACTCCTGCTGGAGTCTCCTCTGGTAAACCGTTCTGTCAGTTCATCAGCGCTGATATTTAAAGGATATTCCGACATATTCTTAAAAGTCAGAACCGCTTTCTTTCCCGACACATGGAGATCAATATATACCCTGGTTCCCGGCATAGCGTATTTATAAATATTGTTCAGGAGATTTTCAAAAATTCTCCATAACTGCTTTCCGTCTGCCGTAATAACCACCGGTTCTTCCGTCTGGTTTAATATGGTTATCAGCCCTTTCTCCGACAGTTTATCATCAAACTCTCCGCAGGCCTGCTGAAGAAGCTGCTGAACCTGAAGCCGGCCCATATGCAGTTCCACATTTCCCGTGGAAACCTTGCTGGCTTCAATCAGATCATCGGTCAGTTGTTTCAGCCTCTGGGATTTTGCATCCAGCACATCGATATACCCCTTAATCTTAGGATCCTGGATATTTTCCCGTTTCAGAAGATCTACATAATTGATGATAGAAGTCAGCGGTGTTTTAATATCGTGGGACACATTGGTAATCAGCTCTGCTTTCAGCCGTTCATTCTTCATGGTTTTTTCCACCGCCGACTGCAGGCCCTCTCCCACAGAATTGACACAGGCCGCCATCTTTGCATTTTCTCCCTTCAGGGTATCCAGATCAATCTTATAATCCAGTTCCCCTTTTGCAATTCTGGTCAGCCCTTCCTGGATGGTCTGCCTCCCGGCGCTTTCTTTAACCAGATAAAGAAGCACCACCACGTCGCCAATCAGTGCAAGGAAAACTCCAAATCCTCCAAACAGGGCGCAGAGGATAAAATTTGACAGAACAAATCCCACAAAATGGATAATCGTTTTCCCCGAAGTCTGGCGGGCATCATACACCTGGCGGCACATGCGGACAATACTGCGAAGAAGGCTGTTCTCCCACAGCGTCTTTGCCTTTCCTCTTCGCACTAAACTTAAATATCCCCACATAAATACGACCGCTTCACCCACAGCCGTCACCGCCACTGCAACCATCGTCACCGTGTCGCTGTAGGCTACACCCCCTACGCTTAATCCAAGACCCAAAATAATCATTCCCAGAACCAGAAGCACCGCCACTGCTGCCTCCGTGGGAATCCGATCAAAGGCTCCCAGGACAATTTCACCGCCCTTTTCCCCTCTGCCGGTCTGGATCGTCGCCGTTACAAAACAGGCCAGGCCCAATACCAGACACACAATGGCCGCCGCCACATAAAAGCGGAAATGGGGCTGACAGGTGCTGTAGGTGTTTTCCATTTCACGCAGCGTATCCATAGCCGTAAAATCTATATTCAAAGCAATCAGCGCCTCTTCATTTTCGCCCAGAATAGCCGTATTGCGGAAAAAATCCTGGAGACTTTGCTGGGTATTGCTTTCCGGCGCATTCTGGAAGGTAATTTTTCCGCCTTCTCTGGTGTAGGAAAGCAATTCCATACAGGATGAACCAATTTCCTTTGGAAGGGTTTCTTCTTCCTCCCAGGCGGATACATTAGTATAAACCACACCGTTTTCCGTATCTCTCACATAAACTTTCAGATTGCTGTCCATATTGACATTGCGTCCCTCAAGATATACCTGCAGTTCCGACAGCACCTCGGATAATCCCCGGTATACCTGAAGTCCATAAGAAGTTCCCTCGTTTCCCCGCTCCTGAATCTGCTGCTCCAGAGAAGTTCCGGACACCGGCACATGACCTTTGGTAACATCCATGGCCGCGATTTCTCCATACTGTTCGTCTCCATAATACTCTTCCGGAGACCCGAAATACTCTTCCGGCACTTCAAGAATATAGGAGATTTCATCATCCACGCCATCTTCCAGCATTTTCTGCAAGCTTCCCACGGTGAAGGTAGTGTCCTGATTTTTCTCTTTTTCCGTATTTTCCGCAGGATTTAAAATATCAACAGTTTTCTCCTCATCGTATTTCCCGTCTTCCTCAAACAACGGCTTATATTTTGCGTACTGAGAATCACTGTGCACCTCCTGGGCAATATAATTTCCGCAGCCCGCCGTCTCCCAGTAGGGCTGATCTCCCGTCAGGTTTTCCGTCCCTCCCACCTGTTCAATCACATAACCTGCCAGCATGACCGAGAGCACAAAGCCCGCCACACAAAGCATCTGCAGTCCCAATGTCGTTATCTTTGCCAGTCTGGAATAAAAATGCATCCATCTCTTTTCTTCCATAATTCCACTCCTCTCTTTCGGGGGCTATTGGATCTTCTCCACCTTATAGCCCACGCCCCAAACCACCTTTAAGTAACGGGGCTCCTTGGGATTTATCTCAATTTTCTCCCGGATATGGCGGATATGTACCGCCACCGTATTATCAGCGGCAATGGCTTCCTCCTGCCAAATACTCTCATAAATCTGTTCGATAGAGAATACTCTCCCCTGGTTTTTCATCAGAAGCAGCAAAATATTATATTCAATGGGCGTTAATTTCACCGGTTCTCCATCCACCGTAACTTCTTTTCTGTCATCGTTAATCATAAGTCCGCCCGTTTGATACACATTTTCCATATCCTGCTCCCGTATATTCCCCAGCTTGGTATACCGTCGAAGCTGAGACTTAGCTCTGGCCACCAGTTCCAGCGGATTAAAAGGTTTTGTCACATAATCGTCGGCTCCCAGATTAAGCCCCAGAATCTTATCGGTATCCTGCGATTTCGCCGACAGCATAATAATAGGAATACTGCTTTCTTCCCGGATTTTCAGCGTGGCACGGATGCCGTCCATCCGCGGCATCATAATATCCAGAATCAAAAGATGAATTTCTTCTCTTTCCAGAATATCCAGCGCCTGCAATCCGTCATAGGCTTTCAGAATACGGTATCCTTCCTGAGAAAGATAAATCTCTATCGCGTCTACAATCTCTTTATCATCATCACATACTAATACATTTAACATATTTTCACCCCTTCCCCTCGTTCAGAGGGCCGTATGATTTCTCTCTGAACCTCAGTATAGCTTAACCCCTTCCGCTTTTCTATACTATATCAGCCAATTCTTTACATTTGATTCAGAAAAATCTTAAGGTTTTTTTAATTTCTATCTGACAGTTTTTTGTTCTGTCCCACCCGGTCTTGTCGAGTTTTGTCGAATTATATCAAATTATTTCAATTTTTATCCAATTTTGCCTTCTATGCTGTAAAATAGAAAAAAAGGGAGGAATGCTATGGAAAAGATTAATGATCTGGTCAATACTTTAGGTATCCGCGCCACTTACTGCGGTTACCATTATCTGTGCTACGCATTGGAATTATGCCGCAGAGATGAAAATTACATTCTCTACGTATGGAAGTATCTTTACACTGACATAGCTGAACATTTCAAAAAAAGCCGCTCCAGCGTTGAACATGCTCTTCGTACCGTGGTAACATTCTGTTGGTACAATGGAAACAGGGAATTTTTAAATGCAATTGCCGGGTACACGTTGGATACCCGGCCCACCGTAGGCGAATTTATTGCCATTTTACATTATTACCTGGAACGAAGCTGACCCCTTACCCCGGTCAGCTTCCCTTTTATAAATTTCCTGTAAACAACTTTATAAATTGTTTCTTATCCTTTCACAAAACGTTAAAAATAACATCACACTTCTATCACATTTTATCTATATACTAAAGCCATAAACAAAAGGCAATTACTTTTTTATATAGATTTTCTTTTTCATACGTGCCGGGGCCAAGCCCCGGCCCTCCTTTCTTAATCCTGCATTTTATCATATCGTTTAAAATCCCCTTCAGATATACTTGATTTTCAGGAAAAAACTGCTATAATAATCACATGCAGATATGGTTCATCGGTAGAACGCTAGCTTCCCAAGCTGGAAAGGCGGGTTCGACTCCCGTTATCTGCTGCATATAAGCCGGAAGTGTTGTAAAATCAGCATTTCCGGCTTTTTACGATACTAAAACGATACTATTATCCCCTCTCAGCCAACCCCATGGCCGTGCGTTCTGTGCTACTCGTCCAGGTATATTGAAAACTGGCCGCGCTGCCATGATACCCGTGAAGGTCTATATAATCCCGCACAAATGAAGACAGCTGTCTGCTCCTGCTGGGCTTTCGCAGTTCCCGCAGCCCATTGCTGTGCAGACTGGCTATCACCTGATAACTGCAGCCCAGTTCCTCTGACAGATCCTGCAGCGTCTTCTCTGCCTGGTACCTGCCCCGCAGCACTTCCCCGCACTTTCCCGGAAGACCATCCGCCATCCGCCAGAGCAGCGCCCGCAGCTGCTCCTGCTGCACGGCATCCAGCGCGTCCTCTTCCACCTCTTCCTGACCGGGTACGCAGTCTTCCAGCGTCAGGCCTTCCGCTCCTTCCACAGGGCTGTCCAGGCTTGCGATCTGCCGCATTCTGGCCGCTTTCTTAAGCCCCGGTACACTTTTCTTACTGATCCCCAGATAGTAGCTGATTTCCCGGTTATCCGGCTCCCTGCCGTACTCTGACAGGAAGGAAGACCTTAACCCTTCATACTGGGATATCTGGGTATGGAGATTGACCGGAATCCGGACTGTACCATTGCTGCGGATATAAAAGAGCATCGCCCGCTTGATCCAATACGCCGCATAAGAAAGAAAGCTGCTGCCCGCTTCCGGATCGTAGCCGTCAACCGCCCGGCACAGCCCCAGATATCCCTCCTGCATCAGATCATCAAATTCAGCGTATGCCTGGTACTTCCACGCCATCTTTGCCACAAATGCCTGATTCTGTGTCCATAAGCGTTCCATATTGGCCGCTGCATCTTCCCCCGCCTGGATCCGCGCGGCCAGCTGCTCATTGGTCATGCTCTCTCTCATTCCGTCCTCCTATCAAACAAGCCCCATGCCTCCATTCGGGAAGCACAGGGCCTGTTATTCCTTATTCTGTCAGCGCTGTCTGGTAATAGATTGCTTTCGCTTTATTCTCCAGCACGAACGCATCATAGACAATTCTTCCTTCCACCAGGGCGCCGCTTAATCCCGGGGGATCCTGGTGCGTTTTATAGCTTTCCAGCTTTGTCGGCGCCACAGTCGCACATGGATGCACAACCATAAAACCAAAGTCTGCCGGAAGGCGCTTTGCCGATACCTTCAGGACATTAAGCCCATCCAGCTTCCCAATAAAGCCGACTGCCCTTTCCTGATCCGTCAATACCGTATTAATGATATCCTGGTATCTTCCGGCTGCGTCTTTGCTCGTCTTCATCAGAAGCAGCGTTGCCGGCGTTACCACCAGGACGCGCCCGGTTTCTGGTGCGTCTGCTTCGTCCAGGGCGCTATTGGCTGTGAAAATCTCATCATAGATATTCGCTGCGGTCAGCTCCTTTGCTTCCGGCTGATATCCCGCTCCCTCACAGATTTTTCCCAGCGTATAGGTATCTACCTCCGGTATGATCACTTCGCGCATCTGGCGGGCCAGTGCAGAGGCAGCCTCCAGCTGTCCATCTGTTTCGTCCGTATCCAGCGTGTCGATCGCAAAGGTAAAGGAACGGTCTTTTGACAGTTCTTTGCGCTCTGTCGTTGCGTTTAAGGCTTCTACCGCTCCATACCGTGACCAGTTTCCTTCTGCTGCTCCGGATCGGCCGTAATCGTTCATCTTTCCCGTGCTGATTTTATAAATCTTCACGGAATGCGCACCGGAAAAGGAAAAGTCCTGATTGGTCAGGTACTGCTTTTTACTCTCCTGTGTGAACTGCTCATCCACATAGGGAAGGTACTTTTCGACTAATTCAATTGCCATCTATCTATCTTCCTTTCAGGCCCATCGCCTGCCTGATTTCACTTTCTCCCGCTTCCCTTCCTGAAGTAGAATGGTTATTATGAGAAGGAACGCCTGTACTCATGATCCTATAAGGCCTACCCTCCGGCTTTTTGAAATAGGCGTTGATGAGCTCAATACTGCTTTCCATATTTTCTTTGCTGCTGCAATTCACCAGGGGCAGCAACTCTTTAGGGATTCCGGCATCTGCCAGTTTTTCCCTGGCATCCAGCCGCATTTCACGTTCATTCAATTCCCGTTCCCGTCTGTCAAACTCTGCGGCGGGAAGATGCTTCGCCCGTGAGAGCCGGTCCCTGACGATCTTATTGACTTCTTCCTGCGTAAACAGTTTCTCTTCCTGCTGCGGGGGCTGCTGCTGTTCCGCTGCTTCCTGTTCCGTCTGCTGCTGATCCTGCAGTTCCTGATCCTGCTGGCTGTTCGCCTCCTGCTGCTGTTCCTGTGCCATGTTCTGGCTTTCCACATTTTGAATCATGCGTTGCTCCTTTCCCCGTTTACTGCCCGGTCGGCCATTCTTTTACATGACGATATTTCAGACAAACAAAAAGAGGGCGCAGAAACAACTTTCGGACATTTCTGTCTGTAAGTCATTCCCACGCCCTATGGCTTACACTGCATACACAGTGCGGTACTTTTTATTTGTCTGATTATAGTATACCAGATATTTAAGGCGGCGGCAACGTCCTTTTCATCCATTCCAGCAGTTCTTTTCCTTCCTCTGAGCAAAGGAAGTCATCCATCAGGATCTTCATAACCTCTTTTAGCTGCTTCTTCCGTCTTCTGGCTTTTCCGGAGGCAATGCCGCCTTTTCTCCCCATCTCCCTTAGTTCCTCCGGGGTTCGCTCCGTGTTTGGAATCAAATTTGAATGATTCATGTTGCCCTCCCCTTCTTACACTCTCCTGCATCTCTTACGCTGTCTAAGGTGATATACGCCCTTTTATAGGTCCCTTTGGCAGGCCGCAGCTTGCATTCTTTCAGGGCCGGGGACAGCAGCCGGATCACCCCGGTCAGCTCCTGATCCGTGCTGTATGACACCTTGATTTTTACGCTCATGTTCTCACTCCTTTTATCCCGCCGCCCTGGGTACACTGTTAGCGCAGCATCCCAGGGAGGGCGGTTCTTCTATCATAACCAAAGTCCTTTAGGCCGCTCTTTACTGATCTTTCCCCGCTGCCGTCCGGTTCCTGTGTTGGTCGCACATTTCCCGGAAGGGCAGCAGGTATGTTTACTTCTTCTGGAAGTCCAGGTTGCCGGCCTTGGCTGCCCGATAGGCAGCCTCAAAGCCGATCAGAAAGGATCTCACAATCACATCATAAATACCGTAGGTCTCTGCCAGCGTCTTCATTTCATGACAAGTTAAATCATACTTTTCCGGCACGTGTTTTCGAGTTTGAGCTATGTACTTATCAATGTTCCTCATTTCCCGCACCTGCCTTTCTGCCTAACTCATACGCCCAGGCGAATATATCTTCCTGAAGCGCGTTTATATATTCATCTAACGCATAATTCAGTTTCTTATAACCTTCCCTTACCGCTTCTGATGCCATCGGCTGGTTTTCCAGTGCTTCACTGTAAATTTTTTCTATCTCTTTATGCATAAAACTCTTCCTTTCTGCCGGGATCCATGCTACCATATGTATGTATGAGTTTTGGTAGCTCCGGCTACTGCCGCAAGGATGTTGGCGCGTCTTTGGGGCTTTTTCTTTGCTCATCCTTCGTAATTTTCTATAGTGCCGTTGACATTCAGCCACGAATGCGCATAGTTCGTATCAACACATTCTGTCAGCGTTTCCAGACTGTCTGCGATTCGCTCCAGGCTATCGGCGATCTGCTTCAGCTGATCATGATCACGGTTCCATTGATCAAAATCCATTATCTCTTCTCCTTTCTTATAGATAACCAAACTACTATGACACAACTGTGTGAAACCCTTGATTTTATGGGGTTTCTCCGTACTTACCAAAGTGATAAGTACACACGTACAGTTCATTTTCCGTACTTACGTACAAACCATTTTGATAAGTATGCAAAAGTATTGATTTTACAGGGTTTTTTCCGTACTTACCAGGTTTAGAAGTTTCTCTATATGGATTCTCATATCTGTAAGTCAAGTTCTTCCTGTACTGGCTCTGGCTCTTCTTGCTGATCCTCCTCATGCCCTGGAAGAATCCAGATACTCCTCGGTGGGAATTCTTTTGTTCTCCTCGTGATTATCCCGAGTTCCTCCCGTGCTCTTTGCAAAGAGCCGTCAGAAATTTTATTCGCCGCTGCCAAATTTTTGAGTTCTTTCGCGAGCCGTCTTCCTTCCGGCATATTGGTTATAATGAACTGCTTCGCCGCCTCGATCGCTGGAGCGTTACTTACTCTCTTCTTATTCCTGATCGCCGTATAGTCATCCATCGTCAGGGTATTTTCTCCCAGATAGACAACCCCGCCTTTGTCCGGATCAATTTCAAAGAGGATCGTTTTTCCCCGCTTCGCAAGACTTGACTTCTCATGTGACATGAACTTTATATCATCCTCTCCCGGTACTGGCCCAAGCGCGATATAACTGCGGCAGATCCCCATAATATCTGTGGATCCCAAAACCCTGGTAATTGCATCACCCTTTCCATTCTTGTTGAAATGGCAGATCAGAACAACAGCAACCTCGTATTTCTCCGCCAGATCTGCGATCCGGTTCAGTTTATCCCGTGTTTCGTTCGGTGCGTTCATGTTGATTTCCGCGCCTATGTACGCCTGAAAAGGATCAAAAATCATCAGATCCGGCTTGAAATCTCTCATGTATTCCTCAATCTCCGGGCTATCAAACTGCAAAGCTGTTTTTTCTGTCACCGTTGCTATATTAGTCATATTCGCCCCGCAAATTCTCAGACGCTTCTTAATTGTATCCCCTATCCCATCTTCTGCCGTCAGATAGATTGCTCTCCCCGGCTCGCACTTAAATGGCACCTGATTGAAAAAACTTCTCCCAGTAGACACGCACGCCGTCATATAACAAAGCAGATAAGTTTTTCCTGTACCCGGATATGCTGCGCAGATTGTTACTTTTCCCCGCGGAACATATGGTTGATATAGCCAGGTTATTTCTTCCTCTTTAACGTCAGCCATACACACAAGAGAAACTTTCTCCCTCTTTTGCTGCATTGGACGGATCTTCCCTTTATCCACTGTCGCAGTATACGGACGTTCTGGCATCCATCCTCGTTTCAACGCCGGAAAAACTTCCCGTTCCAGTTCCTGATCTGTAAGCGGCGGGGAACATTTTTCTTCATTCTCTGCCTGGACTGCTGCCCGAATTGCCGCTTCTCCAAGGCCCTTAGATCGCTGGCTGCCGATCAGCTGTATCAGAGCCGAAACCCGCTGTCCTTCTGGAATTACTTCAGCCTGATGGAAGTATTGCTTCTTCTCCGGCGCCGGCCCCAGAAGAAACTCCGCTGTCAGGCTATTTACCGCAGCAATCTCGTATTCCCCCGGCTCCTGCTCCCATTCATAGGTATGACCATTTTCGTGGACACTTGGCGGGGCTACCACATAACCGCCCTCACCCCTGATATCAACACCGTCATATAACGCCTGTGCATTATGATGGAACGCAGAATCCCGGTAAAACAAATGGTAACCGCCCCTTCCGGTAATACTCTGGCATGTTTCTGGCAATTCTCCATGCTCCTGCTGCCATGCTTTCAAAGTCTCATAACCATTCTTGCCTTTTTCCTCGTCAACATCCAGATCAATGACCACCAGGCCGCCTGACTTACTGCCAGTAGCGATCGCAACGTTATACTGCGGGTTGACACTCCACCAGGCTTCTATCTTTGCTATGTCTGTGGTGGCGTCCTTACTGCCGTGCGGGGTAGCAGGTGCTTTTCCTTTTTCTCTGATTGGGAATACGGCCAATCCCATAGCCGCATATTTCAAAGCCCATTCTTTTAAAGTCTCCAATGGATCAGTCACCCTTTCCGTCATTTGTTTCATCATCAGCCAGCCCGAAGAACCGCTTCTGAAGGTACGCGATCGGTACTTTTCCCCGGATGGTAAGGAAATTATCCCGTTCCAGTTCGCCGTTTAACTGCTTGATGATCTTATACGCTTTCGACTCACTTACACGCAAAAGATCCATTACATCATGCGCGTCATATAGCTGCTTGGTCATATTGCCATCTCCTTTCTTACTTTTCCTATGTACTCCCGCTGTCCTGCCGTCCAGATATCGCCGTATTGATCCACATACAGCTGTTTCCCAGCCTGTAGTGCATTCTCTACGGAAAACGCATCCCAGCCCGTCCTGGGCTCGTCTCTGGCCTTGTCATAGGGTCTCATCTCTAAAATCTTCATAGTGGCCTCCTTTCTTCCACTCCTATACCCTGGCCGGTATATTTATTCCTCTGTTTCGATGATTTCAGTTACATTACATCCAAGGCCCTTGGCAATCTTACCTACTGCTTGCGGCGTTGCCTTCTTCTGATTCAAGATCATAGCAAAGCGCGCTCGGCTTAATCCTGCACGTTTGGCCGCTTCAGCTATGGTAAGTCCGCTGTTGGCCAGAGCAATGTTAAATTTAGTGTCATTAATCGTCATGTTCTCACCTCCAGATAATCACTTTTGTGATTTTATGTTATCACTAAAAAGATATATAGTCAATAACAAAAGTGATTTATTTTAAATCCGTTTTGTGATATAGTAATCATATGGAGGTGACAATCTTGAATTTCCCAGAAAAACTAAGAGAATTACGTCAGGCAAATGGACTTTCTCAAAAAAAACTTGCTGAAAAACTTGGCGTTGCCCAGTCTTCAATAAATTATTGGGAAAAGGGGCAGCGTGTTCCATCTTCAGACGCTATACAAAAAATAGCTGACTTCTTTAAATTAACTACTGATGAATTACTTGGTTACAAATACCTAGGTAAAATATCAGACAAAAAATTCTACGGAAAAGAAGCATCCCCAGAAGAACAACAGAAATTCATGGAGCGTTTGTTTGAGCAGAAAAAGGGATCCGACAAAAGAAAAGATTTAGACAAGAAAATAGACCAGTTTAACGATGACGGGATACAGATAATGTCTGATTGCGCAGACCTTATAATGAAGATCTCCGAATACCGTAAAGACACCGAATAAGGTCGCCCTCAGATAAGGCACCCTTCACCGCACATTGACAATATAATATACTTACCTGGGGAGCTGGGGGACGTGCTCTCACCCATTCCGAGACCTTACGGAAGGTGGTGATTATTATGAGTACATATGAAGAACTGCAGGTTTTACTTACCTTTGCACTAGTTATCATTGCAATTCTGAATTTTACACATAAGAAATAGCCGTCCTGTTCTTTGGCGAGAGCTGACGACTATTTCTATAAAAACGATTTAGTTTTTCGCCGGGTCGGGTGATCCGCGCTCACCTTCCGGCTCCCTTGTTAAGTATATTATATGTCAACAACAAAATATTGTCAACTTTTCCTTTACTCCTATACCCTGGCCGGATAGAAAGAAAGGAAATGACACTATGCCAGTATTTAAAGACGAACAGCGCGGCACATACTATGTGAAATGCTATTACACGGATTATACCGGAACCAGGAAACAAAAAATGAAGCGTGGATTTGCGCTGCAGCGGGAAGCAAAGGAGTGGGAACGGGACTTTTTATTACGTCAGGCCGCGCAGCCTTCTATGCCGTTCCATACTCTTGCAGAGCTCTATCTGGAGGATAAAGCGGCCCATACAAAACGGATTACTTATGAGACAAAGAAAAACCGTATTGATAAATGGATTCTTCCTTTTTTCTCTGAGCGCCCAGTAGATGCGATTTCAGCAGCAGACGTAAGGAAGTGGCAGGCTGATCTGAAAGAATCCCAGAATAACAATAATAAGCCGTTATCACCGGGATATATGCAAAACCTTGTAACAGAGCTGTCCAGCATGTTCAATTTTGCTGTGCGTCTCTATGGTCTATCGGTAAATCCCTGCCGAATCGCTGGAAACACCGTTGGAAAGAAAACAAAAAGCTTGAATTTTTGGACCAGAGAAGAGTATAATCGGTTCATAGCAACGTTCAGCAAAACTGACCCATACTATACGGCTTTTCAGATCCTGTACTATACCGGTATCCGGATCGGAGAACTGGAAGCGCTCACCGTGGGAGATATTAACCAGGACGAACACACCCTGACGGTCAACAAGACGTATCATTTAATCAATGGTGAGGGAATGATAACACCGCCAAAGACAGAAAAAGCCAATCGAACAATTACACTCCCGCCCTTCCTTTTAGAAACCATCCAGCAGCATATAAAACGTCTGTACGGGGCCAGGGCATCCTCACGGCTGTTCCTGGTATCTCATTCATCCTATGCCCGGCAGATGGAGACACACACAAAAAAGGCAGGCGTGCGCCGGATCCGCTTGCATGATTTGCGGCACTCTCATGCTTCCCTGCTGATCGAGCTTGGGTTCTCCGCTCTTCTGGTGTCGGAACGGCTGGGACACGAAAGTGTATCTACTACCTTAAATATTTATTCGCACCTGTTTCCATCCAAACAGTCAGAGGTAGCAGAAAAACTTGAACAACTATATCAGGAAACACTTCCTGATCGATACTAAAATGATACTAATAATTAAAACAAAGGACAAAAACAAGCATATTTTTCCAGAATAAGTATAGGAAAACAAAGAGATAGGGAACATTACAGGTACGAGAAATGCCCGAAGCGACTCCCGTTATCTGCTTATTTTTGTCCTAATCAAGACAAAATCACAGCGGGGGAAAAATCAATGTTTCGAATGTGGTGCAAACAATTGAAAAATAACCAAATGCTTAAAGATACTGTGATCGAAAACGATAGCAGTGACACACGAACACATAAAATTCTCAATGGAGTCGTTGAGGCCTGTGATCAATGGGATTTAAGCAAGCCCATATGGCTGGACGCCAATATTCAGGAATTTCAAAGGCTACGGAAAACTCGATTTAGTCAGGATAACTTCATAGAAGAAATTCCTTTTGATTATCTGGAAATTCAAATCATCGATGAATAATTTACCGTCCACTAGCAAAAACCCGGCGTGACAACACGCCGGGCTTTTTTCATCTGGATTATAATCCTTTCATTGGCCTTTCCCCTGCTTTTCTCTCCATTATCAAACGGATTCACGCCTGCAATATATCCGCCTGTGATGCCGGTTAATAAAAAGCAGTCGGGGATACAACGGTTTCCCTTCAGAATACATATTATCTGATCAGAAACATCGTTGTCAGTCTGTGCCGGAAAATTTTCTCTTACGGCACTTTTATTTATAAAATCAACCGTCTGGCCGGCAAAATGCCTCAGGCCGTCCAGGTCTACCGGTTTTTCTTTCCTCATGATTTCACAGCGGGATTCCCCTGGAATGTAAATCTGTAATATGATCCACTGGCGCCAAGAAAACATCCTTGTGTTTTTCTCCTTCTTTCTCACTATACAGTCCTTCCCGCCGTTCTGCCTGCTGCAGGAACCTGTCGCCTGACTGGCCAGCCCTTCCTGCGTTATTCCTTTAACGAAGGAGGATGTCGCGGATTCACTGTATACCTTCCAGTGCATCATCATTTTCAAACGGCTTATCGAGTATCAGCCTCGCTTCTATGGCCGGATTTTCAGGGCCCCTCCAGCCTTGTCCGCCGCTGCATAGAACTCCCCTGCCGCTTTCTCCTTGCCGTACTTGTTATCCGGAATTTCTTTGCACTTCCTCATGTGCTCCCGGAATTTTACGGACCTCTTTCGTCAGATTATTATTCCCTCTGCCAAATTGCATCATATCATAATGAATCAAGTCAAATACTCTTTTATCACCTCCCGCATGATATCTTCCTCTTCCGGGGTCAAAAACTGAGAAAACTTAGAAGAACTGGCTGCCGTCTGGCGTATTCCCTCCGTCACCTGAGCAGCCAGAGCCTCCCTGTCGTCTTTCTTTTCCGCAGCTGTCTCCACGATATCTGCTGGTGTATTCCTGTTTTCTATATAATCTGTCAGGCCATCCAGAATCATATCTTCCTTCTGCCCAAAACACAGAAATGGCCGAAGCAGCAGCAAAATGAGAGCCGACAGCGCTCCCGCCATCAAATACTGATAGCGAACTGTCTCCCCATAGGCGTGAATATAGGTTCCATACAGTCCAATTCCCATCAGTACAATAGAGGCAAGTCCACAGTATCCGCTCCATCTTTTCAGCCGGTAAACAAAAACGCCGAAGCTTTTACCCTTTATCAACTGTGTGCGGATAAACGCTTCTGCGTTTTGTATCTTTTCGTTCTTTATGGTTTTCATCTGATATGTTTTTATGAACTCTTTTATCCATTTGCTCTTTGGCGCGTCCATCCGCCCCATATCACGGATCGTCCTGTCATAAAATGCATTTACCATCAACAGCCAAACCGCTCCTATTCCCGTGAGCAGTGCAATGGCATAGAACAAGGCGTGACTTTGCAAGATATTATTCAGCATATCATTTCCCCCTTTTCTTTCCGGAAATCCTGTCCCGGTATGGTCATTATATAGCACAGGGGGCCTTTTGAAAACAAAAATCGTTCGACAGATTCCTGAAAAAAATGCAGATGAACTTCTACAGCATGGATACCATATGGCTTACCAACCGCACTCCGTTCTCGATAGCTTTTTTCTCAAAAGCAGGATAATCCACCGACGCACTGTCATCCGCTTTATCCGAAATAGAACGGATAACTACAAAGGGAACGTGATTCAAGTAAGCTGCCTGCGCAATGGCGGCTCCTTCCATTTCCGTACAGAATCCCTGGAATTTTTCTATGATATTTTCTTTCACCGCCCGATCTGCAATAAACTGATCTCCGCTGACTACCCGGCCTTTAAATACTCCAACTTCAGGGTTAACCGCACGGCTGGATTTTTCCGCCTGGTCAATCATCCTTTCATCCGCCTTAAAAGCCAGTACATCCATTCGGGGAATCTGCCCCGGTTCATATCCAAATTCACGGGCATCCACATCATGCTGAAGAGCGTCTGTAGAAATCACAATATCCCCAATATTAATTTCATTTTTCAAAGAACCTGCAATTCCCGTATTAATAATGCCTTCCACCTGAAAATCATCTACCAGGATTTGCGTGCAAATTCCAGCATTTACTTTCCCGATTCCGGAACGCACAACCACCGTCTCTTTTCCATTTAATATTCCTACATTAAATTCCATGGAAGCTTTTTCTTTAATTTCCACATTTTCCATCATCTGCTTTAACTTGCTGATTTCTTCTTCCATGGCTCCGATGATTCCAATTCGTTTCATGATGTCTATCTCCTTTTTCTTCTTAATATAATGTTAGAGCAATCGCTGCCAGACAAATTGTTTCACACTTTATGATCTCACAATTCTCCGCTTTCCATTATATCAAAGATTTTTCTTCCGTGAAACATTTCCTGTGGAAACTTTCCCTGAACTTTGCTATAATACGGGATGACAAACAGGTTAAGATTTTCATACAGGAGGTTTTCATATGGTATATAAAACTAAGGGTGTCTGTTCCTCCGCCATTCAGTTTGAGATTACAGACGGAAAAGTACATAACGTGGCATTCCAAGGCGGCTGCAACGGCAATACAAAAGGCATTGCCGCTCTGGTAGAAGGAATGGATGTCAATGATGTCATCCGCCGGCTGGAAGGTACACGATGCGGCTTCAAACCCACTTCATGTCCGGATCAACTGGCCAAAGCATTAAAAGACGCCATTCAGTAAATGGCAAAAGGACTGCTCGCTCCTCGGAACGTCAGTCCTTTTTCTTTATCGATCCCATTTATCACAAAGAGAATTAATCTGTCCAATGAACTTCGCCAGATCCTTGTTGGCTCCTCCTTCATTATGACGGATTACCGTCATCAGACGCTGGCCCGCAGCCACCAGGCGGTCGTAAACGGTAGACGCTCTGGAAGAAGATTTAACAGCAGTACGCTGTACAGGAATTCCCTTGGCTTCTACCAGACACTGATGTTCCTTCAGATCATATACGGTTCCGCTGAAAGGAGCCATCGTCTCGCATCCCAGCTCATCCTTTATACGATTGGCAAAAATCTGGCAGACAGAATCTTCTCCATGGTTGACAAATACCATTTCCGGCGCTTTATCATAAGCACGCATCCAGGCCATCAGCCCTTCACTGTCCGCATGGCCGCTGATCCCTGGAAGTACCTGAATATCAGCCTGAACCATAATCTCTTCTCCAAACAGTTTTACTGTATCCACGCCGTCCACAAGAATCCTTCCCAGCGTTCCCACCGCCTGATAACCTACGAACAGAATAGTACACTCTTTTCGCCAAAGATTATGTTTCAGATGATGCTTGATTCTTCCCGCATCACACATACCGCTGGCCGACAGGATCACTTTGCAGCTTTCTTCTGCATTGATCGCTTTGGAATCATCGCTGGTCACGGACAGGCTCAGCCCGCTGAAGCTTATGGGATTAAACCCTTCTTCCACAATAGCCTGTGCTATTTCATCATAGCACTCCCGATGATGCTTCTGAAAAATAGTGGTGGCCTCCACCGCCAGGGGACTGTCCACATAAACCTTGAAGTTTCCGTGCCCCTTCACCATTTTTTTCTCTTTAATCTCTCTAAGGAAGTAAAGCATTTCCTGGGTTCTTCCCACTGCAAAGGATGGAATCACCACGTTTCCGCCCCTGTCAAATGTTTTCTGAATCACATCCGCCAGCGCCTGTGTATAGTCCACAACCCTATCATGCTGTCTGTCGCCGTAAGTAGATTCAATCACTACATAATCCGCTTCATGGATATATTGAGGATCTTTAATAATCGGCTGATCTGTATTCCCCACATCACCTGAAAATACAATCTTTTTCTCCGTCCCTTCTTCCTGAAGCCAAATTTCAATACTGGAAGATCCCAACAAATGGCCGGCATCAATAAATCTTACCTGAATACCTTCTGCGATTTTCAATACTTCACCGTATTCACATCCCTCCAGCAATTCAATGACTCCAAGGGCATCTTCCATAGTATATGCCGGAACATACTCTTCTTTACCGCTTCGGCGTCCCTTACGGTTTCTCCACTCCGCCTCAAACATCTGGATATGGGCACTGTCCTTCAGCATAATGCCGCACAGATCCTTCGTCGCACTGGTAGCATAAACAGGCCCCCGGAATCCTCTGGCAAACAAAAGAGGCAAATTGCCGGAATGGTCAATATGAGCGTGGGTCAGCAGCACAAAATCAATGTCCGCCGGCAGCACCGGGATGTCCTGATTTTCATAAACGTCCGGTCCCTGCTGCATGCCACAGTCTACCAAAAAACGCTTTCCCGCTGCTTCCAGCAGGGTACAGCTCCCTGTAACCTCGTGGGTAGCCCCCAAAAATGTAATCTGCATGAACTATCCTCCTACTATATTCCGCCAGTCTTTTCGTTACCTCTATTATACCCGTCAGCCTGTAAAAATACAACAAATATGGAAAGCCCTTCGTACACGGGGCGTGTGCACGAAGGGCCGCATATGACTATATTTCTCAACACCACATTTAAGAAATCGCTTTATATGGATCAAACTGTAGACAACCTCCACACCACTCCTTTCTTCTCTCTGCGCACAGATTTTTATAGGCAGAAAAACCAGTACGTCAGGTCACCCATATCTTTTGTTTCTTCTTTCTTCATTTTTTTATCAACAAGTTACAAATATGCTCTCCTCCAAGAAGACCCGGTAATGCAGGCTTTCACTTCAGACTCCTTTTTGAGAACATTAAGTTGCATCAGGTTCCGATTTAAACATATTTCCCATTTGTCATAGTTGATGTACTTTCCTTTACGCCGCCTTCCTTCGCAGCATGATACCCTCGCAAACGGTAGTAATAACCATGCGGAACCGATTTAGTAAAAGATTTTGAAAGCGAATAAGCATTACTGGCCGTATACTCCCAAGGCCCTGCATAGGAATAAAAACTCTGTCCGTTGGAAGACCGTTCCAGATAAATATCCAGATACAATTTATCGCACTTGCTATACGCTGTCGTATCTCCGTAGATACCTATTGTGCCATCTCCCTTAACCACCAGTTTTAATCCCCCACTGGATAAATAAGCCCCCCTTTGAAGAACCAAAAAAGAATCACTTACTTCCGTCTCCGTATCCGTAAAATAATGATACACGGGAACTTCCAGCTCCGTTACTTCTGTTTCCGCATGCACTTCAGTGGAAAGACCACATAATACTATCGCTGCCGCCAACAAACCTCCCAGTCTCCGCCAACACCTTTTCATACGTACTTTCCTCCTTTCCTGTATTTTCACCCGCATTACAGTAAGAATACGAATAAGAGAGAAAAAAATTACACTAAAATACCATTGATTCCAAAATTTTTTGCATTTCATCTAACTCCATAGTTCCTGAAAGCAGAAAATATGTATTCTTATACACCCATTGAGCACAATATGCCTTCTCGTCATTCACCTCATTTGTTAACTCCCACAGTTCAGCTTCGAGCTGTACTTTATCCGTATTTACCTCCCCTACAATCTCTCCATCGATGCTCCTGCTCACCGCCGCATTTTCTTCATTACCTGAGATATTTAGTGTAATCACATTATCCTGATAGGAATAATATATCTTAGCCACATCTACATCCTCAAAAACTTCATACTCCAGGTATTCCATTCCTTCCGGAACATAGTAGAACTCCGGCACTTCTAATCCCAAAGCCTCTTCAATATTTTCCCTTGCCTGCTGTTCTGATGTATCTGAAATTACTAAATCCTCTTCATTATCTAAATTAACCGTCGTCCTCCCGCTAAAGAACTCCTCTACCTTCTGCACCAGGAAGATTCTGTTAGCCTGACTGGTCATGGACACGCCAAAGATACCCACCAAGGTCACAACAAGAGCCGCCGCCCATTGCAGGGTTTTTCTCCGTACACTTCTCTTTTTCTTTTTTTTCTGCTCCTCCTGAAGTATATTCATCAATATTTCCGCACGCAGCCGCTCTTTATCTGCAGGATTTTCCTCCAGGGGTACATTTTTTATTTCTTCTTCTATTTTCGCTGCCTCTTGAAGGAGGTCTTCATCCAGATTTAAATCTGTTAAATTCCGTTTTTTCAACTTCATAATCAAACTCCTCTTTGCTTCGGCAACTTTTCTTGACTTTTCCTTTGGCGGGTATAATAATATAAGGATAACAGGCATTGCCAAAAGCACTGCCTCCAACGAAAAGCAGGAGGTCTATCCATGAAGCACATTGTACTCACCGGTGGCGGCACCGCTGGACATGTTACTCCAAATATTGCCATGCTCCCCCGTCTCCGGGAACAGGGTTATACCATATCTTATATCGGCTCCTATGACGGCATCGAAAAAAAACTGATAGAAGATATGAACATTCCATATTACGGTATTTCCTCAGGCAAACTGAGAAGATATTTCGATCCCAAAAATTTCACAGATCCCTTTAAAGTTCTGAAAGGATATCGTGAAGCAAAAAAACTGCTGAAAGAACTGGCTCCGGATGTAATCTTTTCCAAAGGCGGATTTGTCACTGTCCCTGTAGTTACCGCTGCAAAGAAACTGAAAATCCCCGCTATCATCCATGAATCCGATATGACGCCGGGTCTGGCCAACAAATTGTGTATTCCTTCAGCCACAAAGGTATGCTGTAATTTCCCGGAAACAGTGAAACTGCTTCCAGAAGGCAAAGCCGTCCTTACCGGTACGCCCATCCGTCAGGAGCTGCTGACAGGAAATCCCATCAGCGCTCTGGAATTTACGGGATTCTCACCGGATAAACCCGTAATTCTTATCATCGGCGGCAGCTTAGGCGCAGCGGCTATCAATGACGCTGTCCGCAATATTCTTCCGGAACTTCTGAAAGATTTCCAGATCATCCACCTTTGCGGAAAAGATAAGCTGGATGAAACTTTAACCGATGTTCCCGGTTATGTACAATATGAATATATCAAAAAAGAACTGGCCGACTTATTCGCTCTGGCGGATCTTGTCATCTCCCGTGCCGGCGCCAATGCTATCTGCGAAATCAGCGCCCTGAAAAAGCCCAATCTTTTAATCCCCTTGTCTGCAAAAGCAAGCCGGGGAGACCAGATACTCAATGCCCGTTCCTTTGAACGGCTGGGCTACAGTATGGTTCTGGAAGAAGAACAAATCACAGACAACACCCTTTATAATGCTGTCATTGAACTATACCATAACCGTCAATCATACATTGATGCAATGGCCGCCAATCAGGAAATGGACTCCATTGAAAAAATTCTTCAATTGATTGACGAATGCCAGAAAACTGCTCAGGAAGAATAGTCATCTGGACTGAACCGTCTGCGAAGCCACATTTTCGCACGATGCTGTTTGATTCTCAAGTTGGACAGACTGATACCCATATCATCTGCCACGTGCTGCTGATTTTCACCGGCGGCAGCAACCCGCACGATGATTTCGTACCACTGTCTGTCCTTCTTCTGCAGCTCTGCCAGCGCTTCCTTTCTGAACTCTTTTTTGATAAACTCTTTTTCTATATCATCAAATTCTATGTTAAAGTCACTATTTAAAATATCTCCGCTGATTTCATGCTTATGGAATTTCTTTCTCTGAAAATCAATCGCTTTATGTTTGGCTGTAACCAGCAGCCATGGTTTAAAATATTTTTTCTGAATTATATCCCGTTTTTCCCAAAACAAAGTAAAAACTTCCTGACATATATCCTGTGCATAATGATAATCCTGTAGTACGTTAAATGCTGCTTTCATTACCATGAGATAGTATCTGTCATAAAGTTCATTAAACTCCGACAACTTCATGGTCATCCCCCTGACAGTTTCCTCTATAAGTGTTTCTGTACTTCTTTTACAATTTCATCCCGTACTTCATCCGTTAATTCTCCTGGTTTCCATCCAAGCCCCACATTGTCATTATCGTATCTGGGAATCAAGTGAATATGAAAATGAAATACCGTCTGGCCTGCAGAAGCCCCGTTGTTCTGAACCACATTGAAACCGCTGCATCCTAAAGCCCTGGTCATCGCCGCCGCCATTTTTTTCGCCAATACCATCGCAGAAGCTGCAGTTTCATCTTCAATTTCATAAATGTCTGCATAATGCTTTTTGGGAAGAATCAGTGCGTGCCCTTTGCTGGCAGGTCCCAAGTCCAAGATCACCCGAAACTTCTCATCTTCATATAATGTTGCGGATGGTATCTCGCCATTGGCTATTTTACAAAAAATACAATCTGACATCTTTGTGCCTCCTTATAAAAAATATTAGTTTCAAAACGGGCATGTATGCTTGCGCAATCATCGCCAATTTTACCTCTTACTTCTATTTTGTCGCATCCTGTCAATTTTTGCAACATAATATTGTTTGCTATTTAAAAATTCTAATGATACACTACCCACAGAGGTGAAAAATATGTTATCCAGAGATGAATATGAAAAAATACATAAACTATGCCAGGAATCTCCCCAGGCTTTGGAAGTTCAAAAACTGCTGCGCAGAGAAAATCAGCTGCAGCTTTCCATGGTATCCCATGAAGTTCGCAATCCGGTAACTCTGATCAACAGCTTTCTTCAGCTGATGGCTTCGTCCCACCCTGAAGTAAAAGATTTTGCCTACTGGAATGATATTATGGAAAATATGCAGTTTCTGCGCTCCCTTCTCTCACAGTTATCAGAATATAACAATGCGCAAAAATTGAATCGTGAAGAGGCAAACCTTTACCCCATCCTGCAGTCCTTTACGGAAAGCATACGCCCTGCTTTGGCCAGTCAGAATATTTCTGTCACTTTCCGCAAGGAAGGCCCCATCCCTCCCTTTTTACTGGATCGCAGCAAGATACTTCAGGTACTTTTTAATCTGGCACGGAATGCCGCGGAAGCAATCGGCTGCAACGGCTGTATTTCCATTACTTTATCTGCCGATCTGGATACAGCTACCATCCGTGTGCGTGATGACGGACCGGGAATTCCCGCAGAACATCAGGCCGACATTTTCGACTTTTTCGTCACCCATAAAAAGGATGGCACCGGACTGGGCCTGGCCATCGCCCGCAGCACTGTGGAAGCCCACGGCGGCACCATCGGCGTTTCCTCCATCGAAGGACAGGGAGCAGAATTTACGATCCGGCTGCCCATCGTTTATCAGTGAATACGAAAAAGGCGCAGTCTCTATCTTTTGCTGCGCCTTTTTCTGTAGATCAGCATGCAGATGAAAAATCCAGCCGCCAGTCCGCCGATATGAGCCGTATTATCCACACCGCCTGACACAAAACCGAAATAAATAGAAAGGGCCGCCATCAGCAAAAGTCTTTGCAGCGAAATATCTTCCAACCTTCCTTTATTTCGAATTACGATATAAACCATCGCGCCGATTACCGCAAAGACGGCCCCGGATGCTCCGGCTGAAGCCACATTTCTTCCTATCTCCAAATTATAAGAAAAGGATAGGAGACTTCCTCCCAGCCCCCCCGCCAGATAAATGATCAGATACCGCAGCGATCCCGCTGCCCTTTCCAGATACCCGCCGATAAAAAACAGCAGCAGCATATTATTGAAAAGATGTTCAAACCCGAAATGGAGAAACATACAGGTAAACAGCCGATAATACTGACCTGCCAGAATCAGAGGCGGATATGCCGCGCCGCATTCCAGCATATGGGATACGTCTTCACTGCTCCCCGTCCATTCCACCCATATGAATACCGCAATGTTCACTATAATGATTGTCAGATTTACCCAGCTTACAGGACCTTTTCTCATTCGGTCAATTGCATCCTCTGTCCTGTAGTTTTCCATTTCTGCCACAGCCGTTCCACCTTCAACAGTTTTTCATTCATTATAGTTCATTCTCTGTGAATACGCAAGGCGCTGTTTCCTGGGAGCGTATATTGGAAAACCACATCCGCAAAACTTACCATATCCCCTTCTTTAAGCTTTTTTCCTTCAAATCCCACATCTTCTATTTGATTAACATAAGTTCCATTTCGGGAGTTCAGATCAAATATTTCACAGTCTCTGTCACACTTTATTTTTGCATGTATGCGGCTGACTGCCGGCGAGGGAAGAACGATATCCACCGCCCCCTCCAGTTTTCCCAGAATCACCGTGCCTTTTTTCAAAATAATATCCGCTGCCTGCGGCGGGCTGACCGCTCTCAGGATTCCATAATTCTCCCTATCCGTCGGCTGGCATAAAAGCGAAGTACGGGAATCATCTGCAAGATCCGGTATTGGCGTTTCTTCGCTTTTCCATTCCGTCTCTTTTAAATTATCTTTTCTGATTTCCTGTTTCTGCTCTTTTTTTGTCTCTTTTTTCATAAATCTTCTCTTTATCTTTTGCCAAAACAGGAGCCCCGCAATAACTGGCGCCATGGCACACGCTATCCCGATACAAACCGGCAAGGGCAAGTAATGGTATTTTGCCATATAAAAACAAAGCAACCCGGTAAATCCGGCCAAGATAATACATAATGTAATTTTCCCCGAACTTATTTCTTTCTCTTCTTCCGGATTTTTCAAAAACGTATTTATTATTTCCCGTCTTTTCTGCATCTCTTCCTCCAGCAGAGCCGGATCTGTTTCGCAAGACGCTTCCTGATTATCCTTCTCTTCTTTTGTTTCCTGCGGCTTAATCACTTCCCGGTAGATTTCCCGCCGAATCTCTTCCGGGTTTATTCTCCCTTCCATAGCCCTCCGATACAACTGATATCCCAGTACCACTGCATCCTGATCCTGATGATCAATTTTCGGCAGCAGAAATTCCGTAAAATGGAGAAATGCCTGCTCCTCCTCTTCTTTGCCGGGCCAGCAGCAAAATCCCACCACCCGATCTGCTATATTGACATAAATGAATTCCGGCTGAAGCAAAAGGCTGGCAGGATTCAGGAGATACCTCTCCATCTCCTCTATGGTTTTCATCAACGCACCGATCACCAGAATCAAACTGTCCCGATTTATTTTTTTACTTTCGCACAGAGATGCCAGCGGCTGCATGGAGGTGATTTCATAGTAAAACATGGCCTGATTGTCCACTCTGTGAATGCTGCAGGACAGAAGCCCCGGAACCGAACTGTTTAACATCATTCTGACCGGATAGGCATCATAATCCGGTATTTTTTCATCTGCCAAAATCAGATAGCTGTGATGAAAATCCCTTTTATAGCTAACTTCCATCATCTATTTCCTCCTTCCATGCTTCAAGCGCCAACATATTTCGTATAAAAGAAACTGGCTTTATAAAACTGCTTTTTTCTGTTATTTCAGCTTTCCATGAGCCGATCCCCATAACTCCATCCGAAGCAACCTGTGTCTGTGTTCTGGCATAATCCTTCGCAGAAGCCACGATCATTTCTATCTTTCCGGCCGGAAATCCCTGCTTTCCCTTTCTTTCCGCCATTTTCTCTGTCACAATCTCCTTTCCTTTCTGCGAAGACCGAATCCCTTCTGTGCTGCCGGATATCACGGCTTCGGCAGACACAGCCGTATACCATGCCCTGTTATGGACATACATGGTAAGCATAAGCAGGGCAAAAACCGCCATCAAAATCACAGGGACAACAAAAGCCGCCTCCACCGTCATACTGCCCTTTGGATTTTCCTTCATGTGATCACCATCCTTCCGATATATGCTAAAAACAGCCAGGGAATCCATGGAAATTCTTGTTTCCAGCTTTTTTTCCTTACCATCACCAATATTCCTCCCCAAACAGCCCCCAGCATCAGCCCTCCCAGCACAATCTCGCAGACCGTTCCCAATGGATGGCAAATTCCCAGCATCAGTACCGTCAAGCCGTCCCCATATCCTATGGCTTCCTTTGTGATTTTCCCAATGCAGAGAAACAGAAATCCAGGAAGCAGAGCGGTTGCCTGGCGGAGATTTCCTCCAGCTTTCCACCACAAAATAATCCCAATAATCAGATATACCGGAAAGGAGCATAATAAAATTTTTCTGTGCTTTATATCATAAATTCCATTTACGCCTAGAAATACAGACGTCCATATGCTTTCTGCCATATTAACCTCTTCCCCGGCACCGGCTGCATTCCTGCAGGGAAGCAGCTTCCGATTTTTTTATCAGCTGTACCGTTCTTTTTAACGCGGAACATTCTGCAGAAAAGTGATAGCTGTCCCCTTTCGGCGTCAGGTAAACCGTATCACTGTCCCCATATTCTTTACAATGACTGCATGCTTCGTATTTCTGGCCGTAATCGTTTCTTCTTGACTTCCCTTCTTTTTTCGTTACGCAATATACTGTCACATTCATATGGCTGCAGTCACTGTGGGTATGGTAAACTGTCTGCCGTTCTGTGACATACACCATTTCTTCAGAAGTTCCCGTTATTCCTTCCGCCGCTGTTCCCTGATAGCCGGTCCAGGCATGAACAACGGCGCGAACGGGAAATACCGCCTGCTTTATCCCGGCAAAAGATACCGGAAAACGATATATCACTCTTGCTCTCAGATCCACAGTGTTGTTCCGATAGGAGGAGGCTGTACAGGATACGGAAACCCTTTCTTCACGGGGAAGTTGAGACTGAGCATAGCCAATGCATACTCCCGTTCCCACAATCCCCACCGGGGAAGATTCCGGCGCTCTCTCGCTCACGTAAGCGTACATGCCCAGTTTTTTCGCACTTTCATTGAGAGAGACCGTCACTTCAGAATATACCCTGACCAGATCAATAAGGCTGATCAGTATGACTGTCATAATAAAAAACAGGGGAAGGGCGACTACCGCTTCTGCCGTAAGGCTGGCTTTAGCTGAAGAGATGCAGGAAGACACCCTGGCCCGGGATGTATCATGTTGTGCCGGGGGAAACATGTAATGATATGCCTGAAGAGAGTTATTTTTTCGCTTTTTAATTAATTGACAGTTACTGATCCCGTGCCAGAGCATCTTCCTGCACCTCCTATTCCATATCATATCCATAACTTCGCACCGCCCGATATGAAAACCCTCGTTTCGTCTCGAAAGCAAACTCAATTTCCGCCTCATATATACAGCAGTCCAGCCGAAACTGTTCTTTTCCCTCAATTTCTTCAAGAGTCATTTCCATCATATCCATACAGCGGGATGTTTTTTCCTTGGAACCCTTTAAGAGAAGCAAAATACGCAGATAATCCTGGTATTCCAGTCCCTCTCTTTGTTCCTTTCTGAGTGCGTCCACTCCCTGCAGAAGTTTCGGCAGATCCGATATAGCCAATTGCCACGAATCATCGTTTTTCATCAGCGGCACTTTCCCTCCATCCAATAATTCCCGCAGATCGAGAACACTTTCGCCAAAGGCCCAGCAGACCATCAAAATCGGTTCCAGTGCTTTTGCTCCCTGGGGCGCTCCAAACAAAGAGGCAAGGATCAGCGCCGTTATCTGTACCTGCCCCCGTTTTCCTTCGTTTTGGTAGAGGTACAGAAGATTAGATGCTTCTCTTATCAGAAATAGTCGATTGACCACTCCTTTTAGATTTTCCAGATCATTTTCTTTGCCCTGAAGAATGTATTCCAATTGATACTGAAGACCTGAATCAGATTTTTTCTCCGTAAAGCATCCAAAATGTCTCAGCAAATACTCATTAAACATCAGATCTGCCGTCCAGGTATTGCATGAAGAATCGTATGCCGGGACTCCCAATCCTTCTTCCAGCGCACGAGCCGAAACCATCGTCGCCTTTGCCCGGCCGGCCGTGGATATTTCTTTTCCTTCAGGAAGAGTCAGTGAGAGAATTCCCTTTCCTTTTGCCGCTTTTACCGCTTCCACCGGGTTGATAAAGTCCTCCGGAACGGTAACTGAACCTTCCGGTACCTCTTCCGCCGGTCCCGTCGTCTGGTTTTTTAAGTCTTCATACTGCGCTAAGGCTTCATCTTCGTTAATTTCCTCTCTTTTCGCCTCAATAACCTGCACCGTTTCTTCCTGCCCCTGGATCTTCTCTGTCAGGGAACGCACACCCTGTACGCCCAATACCGTTTTCATATACGCCACGGCCTGAGCCTTGACTGCATTACCTCCGTTATCCGTGGCCAACGTATAACCTGTGATACCGCCGTTTTTTAATCTTATATTTTCTATGATTCTATTCCCGCCATTCAAATTTTCAGCGGTATCTTTTTCCAGAATACTGTACACCTGCCCCATCTGGAGACTTCCGCTGCCGAAGGATCCATCCAGAAAAAACAGATGGTATTTTTCCAGCATTGGAATATCATACCGGGCAAACAGGGAATATAACCCCTGATCCGCTCCGTGAACCGCCTGTACTCTGGCCCCCGCCAATTGTACCGAATACAGGGCCGTTCCAATCAGAGACAGCAGCACAGCCAATGTCAGACTTAGATAAACTGTAATACTTCCTTTTCCGTACAAGATGTGCCCCCTTTTCTAAATACTGTTGCTTTGACTTGTGATTTTTGAAAGAATATTTTTCACCAGACTGACCAGTTGGTTTTTAAAAATAATTACCAGACCAATCAAAACGACGAGAATCAGAATAATTTCCACAACCCCGATAGCATCTTCTTCTTTCCATAAATCACAGAGAAATGCACCCATAAGCCTCACCTCCTTTCCCGCACGGAACCTCATATGGCAAAACTGCTGCCCGCTGGAAACAACAGAATGACAAAGACAATCACCAGCATCATGACCATAGGCAGCAGCAATTTTGTTCCAGCCTGTTCACCCAGTATCTTTGCCCGCCGTTTTCTGTTCTCGAAAGCCTCCACAGCCTCCCGTTCCAGCATGTCAATAATTTCTCCGTTTCCTTTTCTAAGATTCTGTACCAGCAGTGTGGAAAAAGTTTTATAGACAGCCAGGCCGCAGCGGCTGCCCAGATGTTCATAAGCTTCCGCCTCCGGTACGCCCTGTTCCATTTCTGAATACACTGAGGCAATCTCCTCATAGGCTGCTCTTTCCCGGAAACGTTCCCTATCCGCCTGTTTCTTCTTCCTGTAATCCAGAGCAATTTTTGAAAAAGCTTTTCTGGTATTCATCCCGGCATTGAGAAGCAGTACGAACTTATTTAAAATTTCCGGGTAATCGGTTATCATTTCTTCCTGACGCCTTTTCTGTGCATTCATCCTCTCCCTTTTCTTCCCCACAATCCATACCATTGCCATCACCCATGCAGTCGCCACTGCCGTCATGCCGGCTCCGGAGAAGGGTTTCTTCCAGTCCACCGCTTTTCCTTCCACTTCCGCCGGAAGATACCAGATATCTCCCGTCTCGCTGCTTTGATTTAATTCGCGGAAATTCTCCTGGGCGTTTCTCTCCCACTGTTCCGCTGCCGAAAGAGCCGGGGGATACACCTTGACTTTCCATTCAAAATCCTCCCGCTCATCCTGGCAGGTAAAGGCAACATACAAAGTTACTGCAGTTCCTTCTGCCGGTATATTTTCACCCAGCCTGCCTTCCCAGTCCAGCAGTTGGGGATCGCTGCTTCCCCATCCAATTTCAATGGGCAAATCCGGAATGGTATTGACAAGATTCAGATTAGAATTTACGTGATCCAGCGACTGATTCTCTCCCAGAATAATTTTTTCTAATTTTTCCTTCCCTTCCCGGAACCATTTTTGAATTTCTTCTTTGCTGTACTCTGTACCTGGAATGGTAAAATGAACCTCCTGACGGCTTCCGTCTTCTTTTTCCGCCTCCAGTATCACCGTCTGCTCCTGTCCTTCCGCCGGTTCTTTTTCCACCTCAGTCACCCCATCCCTTCGTTCCGTCATTTCAGCAACCGTAACCACTGTTCCCAACACATTCCCGGCCATCAGAATAAGCACGGCTCCTGTGATCACTCCGGACGGCGCTATCGCTCCCAAAATCTTATCTCTTTTTTCTTTTATTCCGGGAAGGGATACCAGAAACAGCAGCAAAAATACTGCCCCATGAATCCAAATCATTTCACACCTCAATCCGTACAATTCGGCGCCCCATCCAAAAGGCCAGCAGATATCCGGCCAGACATACGGACATCACACAGACGCCGGCGATGTTCCCATACAGTACTGCAAGAAATTCCGGATCTATCGCCTGCATATAGAGAATAATCCCTAAGGGTACGGCAGCCATAATGTTCTGCTCCATACGTTTGGCAGAAATACAGGCCTCCACCTCTTTTTGCACTTCAATTTTGTCCCCAAGAGTTCTGGCCGTGTTCTGCAGTATCCTGCTCAAATTTCCTCCGCTGCGTTTCGCAATCCCGTAGACACCGGCAAAATTCTGTATATCTTCCACCTGGCTTCGCTCGCCGAAATCCCTCAACAGTGTTTCTATCGGCACACTCACTTTAAGCTGATTCCTGATATGGCAGAACTCCTGCACAATCGGATCCTCCGGCGAATAAATATTTTTCAGATCACGAATACATTCTGAGACGGCGTTTTCCATGGAATATCCCGCTTTCAGCGCAACGCTCAGAGAATTTATCGCGTCTTTAAAAGCATAGTTCAAAAGTTTTTTTCTTCGTACCAGCAGATTTTTTCGTTTTGCCTTTAGATAAATCCCCGGAACGGGAAGCATAATAAGAAATGCCCACCAGGAACGGTAACACAGATAATTAATCCCAATGCATAGCAGCAAGGCCTCTCCCAAGTATCTGGCCGTCTCCTTTCTGCTGAACTTGTACTGATTGTAATCATGTTTCATATCTCTTCATCCTTTCCAGTTTTTCCCTGCACGTCAACGGATGTTCCTTTTGCAGAACTTTCCTTCTGTCATCCCATACATACAGCGTCTGCAATTTTACCTCCTGTTCTTTAAAACCAATCACTTCACTGATTTCCAGAACTCTTCTCTTTTTATCCTTCAGCCGCCCCAGATGTACCATGATATCTACCCCCGAAGCAATCTGCCTCCGGATCGCCTCCAGGGGGAGCTGCATTCCCATCAGAACCATGGTCTCCATCCGGCTGATCATATCTGCCGTACTGTTTGCATGCAAAGTACCGATACTTCCCTCATGGCCTGTATTCCAGGCCTGCAGCAGATCGATAGCTTCTTCTTGACGTACCTCGCCTACAATGATCCGGTTGGGCCGCATCCGCAGCGCCGTCTTAATCAGTTCCCGGATTGTAATCTGTCTTCCACCTTCCATATTGGCGCTGCGCGCTTCCAGACGGACCAGATTTTTAATGCCCTGGATCTGAAGTTCCGCCGTATCTTCAATAGTGATAATCCGCTCGTCTTTCGGTATAAAATTGGACAAAGCATTGAGAAAAGTAGTTTTTCCTGCCGAGGTTCCTCCTCCGATCAGTATGGAATATCCGCTTTTCACCAAATCTTCCAGGAACCTGGCCGCCTCTTCTGTGATACTCCCCAGCACAATCAGGCGTTCCATCGTGATAGGCAAATCGGGAAAACGGCGAATGGTCATTACCGGCCCTCCTATACACGCCGGCTCCACAACCACATTGACCCGCGCGCCGTTTTCAAGCCGGGCATCCACAATGGGGCTGCTTTCATTGATAATGCGATTGCATTTTCCCACAATCTGCTGAATGACATCTTCCAGTTTTTCTCTGGAGGTGAACTTCTTTTCATATCGGCTGACCATTCCGCCCCGTTCGACAAAAATCTGGTCATAACTGTTGACCATAATCTCCGTCACCTTGGGGTCATCAATCAAATCCTGAATCACATCCAGCCTGCGTACAGAATCGAACAATTCTTTCTGCAGCTTCATTTTTTCAGTCAGCGGCAGCGACCATCCTGTTTTTTTCTCCAGCACCATTTCATCGATCATCTCCTGGATCTGCCGGTCCGACAGATCCGGCATCTGCTCCAGCCGTTCCATCAACGCTTTCTGTAATGTTTCAAACCCCGTCACCACCGCTCTTTTCCTTTCTTATCAGTTCACGGACAAAATCACCTAACTGACTCCAGACCAGCTCATCCAGGTATTCTCTGCCGCATCTTTCTGTCCGGTGGTAAGGAAGCTTCAGTTTCTCAATCCGCTCCAGAAGTTCACCGTAGTTCCAGGTCACCAGGAGACTCTCGAACTGCTGTAATTTCGCCGCGGACATCACATCCCCCCGCACCGGCATATATATTCTGCTGCATTGATTCAGCAGCGCGTACAGATCGTTGACTCCATCGCCGAAGTCAAGAATTACCGTCTCATATGCCGTGTTCTTCTCAATCTCCTCCAACAGCTTCAGCCACTCCTCCGATGTGGTATTCTGGATATCCATAGGCGACATCGCCGGCGGAAGATAGTCCAGATGATTCATCGTCTGCACCATTCCGCTGATTTTCAGAGAAAGATTGCTGTATTCCTGCCGGATATAATAAATCAGATCTCCGATATTGCGCTCATAACTGCATCCCAGAAGCTGTTCAAACCCTGCGTACTCTTCCAGGTTAAGATAGAGAACTGGCTTTTCCCTGGCCAGAATCTGCCCCAGCGTCAGGGCAAAAGAAGTTTTTGCCGTACGTCCCACCGGAGAATAGATGCCGATTCGTTCTTTCTTCTTCCCCTTCCCCATTCCTTTAAAACATAGTTTTTCTTTCGTTCCGCAGCAGTTCATCACCTCCCGGATCACCGTATCAGAGGACTGATACTTATAAACGCTGGGATAGCTGTCCAGCATAGGATGATGCACCCCCTCGGACAAAATCACAATCTGCCCGATATCCAGCGTTCTGATTTCCTCGCACATGGCCTTATCCGAAATCAAAAGAATTTCTATCCTCTGCTTTTCCGCAAACTTTTTTAGAGATTCTAAACCGGTAAACGCCTGAATATCAAAAGGCATACTTTTTTTCCGGTGAACATACTCCACAAAGTTGCACGCATAAGCCGCTTCCAGATCGCAGACAGCCAGTACGTTTTTCCCATTGTTCATGAATAAAACCCTCCTATATGCAGCATGACAGCCATAAATACCGGCACGCTGAAATGTATATTTTCCAGTCGTTTCCCCCTCTGACAGTAGGGAACGATGGTTTTTCTGAAATAAATATTTTGAAAATAACCGGCGAAATACCGAAGACGAATTTTGAGACTTCCCGTCTCAGCGAGAATTGCAGCGCTTAGAATAGCTCCTGCGAAAAAAGATACGAGAATACATTTAAAAATAGCTGTGGGCCCCATTACTCCTCCCAACGCCGAGAGCAGTTTAATATCTCCCGCCCCCGTCATACGGAAGATAAAGAGACCGGCCATTACTGCAAAAGGCAATGCTGCTCCTGCAAGATAAAAACAAAATCCTTCCCACCCTTTTGTAAGAATCCGGTATATGAAACCAACTCCCCAAAAAAGGCAGATCGCCTCATTGGGTATTTTTTCTGTTTTCAAATCACAGCCCACGGCCAAAAAAGCCATAGAAAACAAGAGTTTGCTGTATAAAGGCACTTATGCACCTCCCTTAAAACCATATTAAATTTCTTTTAATTGGGAATCACCATCAGAACAGATGGCTTTAAGAAGCTTGACCCTATTAAACCACAAATTTCTCCCCATGTCCAGCACTTTTTCCACTTGTTTCAAAATGTCACCATTGCAGTTTTTGACTTCAGGTAGTACAATGCTATGGTCAGGAGGAATAAAAATGGCTAAAGAAACGAAAACAAACGTAATGCGTATTTTAGATAAAAACAAAATCCCATATCAGGCTCTTTACTACGAATGCGACGAATTTATCGACGGTCTTCATACTGCCCAGCTTACCAAAGCTCCGGTGGAACAGTCCTTTAAAACTCTCGTAGCCCGGGGAAAAAGCGGTCAGTACTATGTCTATGTGATCCCCATCGCTCAGGAAGTAGATTTGAAACTAGCAGCCAAAGCGGCCGGTGAAAAATCAGTGGAGATGATCCATGTGAAAGAAATAAATAATGTGACCGGATATATTCGGGGAGGCTGCAGTCCCATTGGAATGAAAAAACAATTTCCCACTTTTATTGAAAGCTGCGCGCAGCAATTTGAAACCATATATATCAGCGGCGGAAAAATCGGCGTGTCCCTCTGCCTTTCCCCAGACGCATTATGTAAACTTATCCGAGGAAAATTTGTATCTATCTGCGCTTAGTATTTTAATTATTTATAATTTTCAGTTTATTTATAATATTTAAATATTTTTTCTGTTGAATTGGATTCTTATTTCATATTTTTTGTTTTTTGCCCTTGACTTTTTCCTTTTTATCAGATATAATAACACTATCAACAGAAAATATTAAGAATAAGGAGGACGGACCACCGAAAACTTAAAGATTCACCCCGGAATTTTATGAAAGGAAGGTACAGACCACCAAAAACTTAAGCTAAATCCAAAAACAAAAATTTATGATTTGAGGTAAATTCCAATGGACAACGAAATTTAAAAGGAACTGTCAGAAGTGGTTAATCTGATAGTTCCTTTTTCATTGCTTAAACGTGAAGTTTTTCCAACTCTTTTTTCCTTCTGTGTTTCCGATATAGACTGGCCGTCCTGTTATACAGATAAAAGGACTGTACTAATATCTGATGCCATTTTCCCATTTTGTCTTTCGTCGTCTTTGTATAAGGCGTCCCTCCGCAGGCAACTTCTCCTCCGCTCTGTATATAACGGATTAAATCCGACTCCCGCTTGATATCCTTTGGCAGTTCCGTATATGCCGTACCGATACAGTCATAACGGTGGGAATCACTTCCGCCGAATCCCGGCTTCATAAAATGTTCCGCCAGTTTTCTGGCCGCTTCATTGCTCTGATCCGATTCACAGGCGTTAAAGGTTTCAATGAAATCAAATTTCCTGAGAATAGCGTCCTTGCTTTTCTTTTTCTTGGTGTTGACAATGCTCAGATATCTTTCTCCGCAGGGGTGAGCCGGTCCCAGAATTCCTCCGTTTTTATGCACAACATCAATCAGAATCCGCACCGGCAGGCCCCGCAGCTCAAGCACCCTGATCTTTACTCCCTCCGGCATGATAACGAGAATATGCCCTGCGTCAATGGTGTCGTATTCAATTCCTTTCAGTACGATAAAGTCTCTGTGGCGCTCCCCTTTTATCTTGTTTTTCCATTCCCGGTATCCATTGTACGTATTATGATCCGATACCAACATTCCTTTAAAGCCCAATTCCTTTAAACGGATAATGTAGTCCTCGATAGGGACTTTCCCGTCCATAGAACCTTCTTTTGTATGGCAATGCATATCAAATTTCATTTTTCTCACCACATTTCTCTTTTCCGTTAGCATAAACTAGTTTTTTAAATCTTACTCACATAATTTTGCAACGACCTGATTAATCAATTTGCCGTCCGCTTTTCCCTTCAGTTCTCCCATAACTGCTTTCATGATCTGTCCCTTGTTTTTCGTTGCCAGCAAATCAGAGAATTTTTCATTCAGTACCGCCTTAATTTCCTCCTCAGAAAGAAGCTTTGGCGCATATTCTTCTATGATGTCATAACGGGCCTGATATTCCTCCTTCAGATCCTGCCGCTGATCCGGACAGGTGTCGACCTGTTCCTTTACCGTTTTCAATTCTTTGAGAATCACACGATCCACCAATGTTTCCGGAATGTCATCCCGGCAGCCCTCGTCAATGGCCGCTTTTTTCACTGCTGCGATCACCGATGAGATGGCTTCTTTGCGCACTTTATCATGTGCTTTCATCGCTGCGACCATATCTTTTCTTAATGTTTCCAACTGCATGATTTTTCCCTCCTATAATCCTCGAACTCTTTCCGGCCGGTATTTTCCCGCTTTTTCCACTTCATCCAGCCGATGCAGCATATCGTCGATATCATCATTCAGATTCCCTTTCAGTATGACGTAATTGGATGCGTGATTTGCCCGGAAAACGGTTCCCTGGGAATCCACATTAGTGAGAAACAGGCGCATTTCCTCCACCACCTCTTCCGGTGTCAGAAGCTCCATCTCTCCTTCCTTGATCTGCCGATAAATCTCTGTGGATTCATCCAGCATCAAAGTGAGGAATCCCACATAATCCGGCTTAATCGCACTGATCAGCTTGGCAGACTCCACCGCGTGTTCCTTTTTTCGCTCCCTGCCTCCCAGGCCGGAAATCAGCGTAATGGATGATTTTATCCCGCATCTGCGCAGTTTTTGTCCCGCTTCAATGATCTCTTCTCTGGAAACCCCTTTATTAATCCGCTCCAGGGTCACTGCATCGCCGGATTCTGCTCCCATATAAACCATATCCAGCCCCGCAGACGCCAACGCTTTCAGTTCCTCCTCTGATTTTCTCAGAATATCTCCCGGCGTTCCGTAGGAAGTTACACGCTCGGCAGAGGGAAAGCGCTCCTTTATAAAATTCAGGATATCCAGAAGATCCGGCGTTTTGACAATCAGCGCGTCGCCGTCTGCCAGGAAAATTCGCCGGATACGATCTCCATAAGCGTCGTATGCCATTTGAAAATCTTCCAGCACTTCTTCTTTTTTTCTCACTCTGAATTGTTTATCTTTATACATTGTACAGAATGTACATTTGTTGTGGGCGCATCCGATCGTCACCTGGACAATCAGACTCCTTGCCTCGCTGGGCGGCCGATATACCAGTCCTTCATATCTCAATTTTCTTACCTCTTTCTCTTTTTTGTAACCTTATTATAGCACAATCTGCTTCACGTTCAAACACCCACATCGCCATTCGTATTTTAAATATTTTTTTAATATTTACTTTTTAAAATAATATTATCATAAAAAGAATGTTTTTCTGCTATAAATATTTACAAAATACGAATATTATAAACATGTTTTACAAAGATTTTACCTATTGGAGGGTTTCAAGACTATGAATATGTACAAATGGATCGACCGGTTGATCTATCAGGAAGATAAAAAAGCATTTCCGCTTCTTTCTTTTCCGTCCGTCCAGTTATTATATGTAACAGTTAAGGAACTGGTGACGGACAGCAACTATCAGGCGCTGGGCATGAAAATGCTGGCTGACAAATATCCCATGCCGGCTGTGGCCAGCTTTATGGATCTTTCTGTGGAGGCGGAAGCTTTCGGCGCGCGAGCCGTATATGCAGCCGACGAAGTTCCCACTATTATTGGAAAAATCGTTGAAACGGAAGAGGACGCCGATACTCTGCGAATCCCCGAAGTGGGAGAGGGACGGACCGGCATCTATATCGAGGGTGTGCGCAAAGCCTTGAAGCTGATCACTGACCGTCCGGTTTTCGCAGGATGCACCGGCCCCTTTTCTCTGGCCGGCCGTCTGGCAGATATCAATGAGATCATGCCTCTTTGTTACGAAGAGCCGGACATGGTACATAAACTTCTTCGAAAAGCGACTAATTTCCTGATTAACTATATTAACGCCTACAAAGAAGCAGGAGCCCACGGAGTTATTATGGCTGAACCCCTGGCGGGAATTCTTTCCCCTCAGCTTATTCAGGAGTTTTCCACAGAATATGTAAAAGAGATTGTGGAGGCAACCCAGGAACAGGGCTTTATCATTATCTATCATAACTGCGGCAATTATGCTCTCCAGTTAATCGACAGCATTTTGGACACCGGCTGCCGCGTCTTCCACTTCGGAGACGCCGTCCGGATGAAAGATATGCTGGATCATATTCCTGCCGACTGTGTTGCCATGGGAAATATCAGTCCTTCTTCGCAGTTCCGCAACGGAACCCCCCAATCTGTCCGGATTGAGACCGTTCGTCTTCTGGAAGAGTGTAAGGAGTACCGCAATTTTGTCATCTCTTCCGGCTGCGATATTCCGCCGCTGACAGAATTTGAAAATATCGACGCATTTTTCGATACCGTGAATTCTTTCTACTATAAACAGCGTCTTTTGGATATTATTATGTAAACTTTTCCATGGGCTTTGGGGCCCCAATTCCTCCAGGGCAGCCGAAGTTTAAACGGCTGTCCTCTTTTTGTTAAAAATTTTTATAAAACCTTTGCTCTTTCTTTTATCTTATGATATGTTTATAATATACTCAAACATAATTATAAAAACAGAAAGAACGTGCAAAGTATATGGATTCAATTTTGATTAAACAGGCACAAAAGTACTGCCGTCATTTCGAAACACTTTTTGATATCCACTGTATACCGGTGGACTGTACCAACAATAAGCTGTATCTGGAACAGGATGTGACAACCACACTGTGCAAAACCTGCGAAAAGTATCTATCTTCCAAATGTTATGGGATCAATGCGTTTATCCATGGCTGCCAGGAAGCATACCGCTGGGATGGCATGTATATTTATTTCTGTAATCTTGGTCTGGTTTTGGTAGCCACTTTCATCTCCGACGAAAAGGGAAATCTGGCAGGAGGCATCATAGCCGGTCCCCTCTGCATGGGAAATATGGATGATTATCTCTCTGAGATTCCCCACTCTGATCTTCGGAAAATAGTGGCCTCCATGCCTTGCTATCCCCCGGAAAAAATTCAGAGTCTGGCGGAAGTAATGTCTGCCATTACCTCCTATATTTCCGGTATTTCCCACGGCAGAGCCGGACGGTATTTTTACAGTCAAGAATCACTGCTCAACAACATCTACGCAGAAAAGATCAAAAGTTTCAGTGAAAACGACTATTATACTTATCCCATCACTCAGGAGAGACGTCTCCGTTCAGCTATCCGCAACCGTGACAAAGAGGAAGCAGAAAACGTCCTGAATCAGATTCTTGCGTACATATATGTGGCAAACAATTCCAATCTGGAAGCCATCAAACCCCGCATCACGGAGCTGATGATCGTCATCTCCAGAACTGCTCTGGATGCCGGCGCCGATATGGAAAAAGTAGATTTGATCACCCAGAACTCGCTGAAGCATATTGATACTTTTAAAACCATCGAAGATCTCAGCGCCTGGGTTTCCAATGTCATGCACAGTTTTATTTCGACCACCTTTGACTATGACCGTCTGAAACACGCAGAGACCATTCACAAAGTGGATAAATATATTCAGACCCATTATCAGAACAAGCTGACCCTGGATGAGATTGCTTCCAAAACTTACCTGAGCAAAACTTATCTGTGCAGCATCTTCAAGAAGGAAACGGGAGAAACCATCACCAACTATATCAATAAGGTGCGCATTGAGAAAAGCAAGCTCCTGTTCTCCGATGAAAAACTGAGCATTGTGGAGATCGCCAATATGTGCGGCTTTGAGGATCAGAGCTACTTTACCAAAATTTTTAAAAGTTATGTGGGCATGACCCCCAAGAAATACAGAGAGAGCCGGAAGCGCTGATGCCTTCCGACTCTCTTTTTTCACATCTCCCAGCGAACCTGACTCCCCTTTTCTGTTTTGGACACCACCAGCCTGCAGTCAATCTGATCCTTCAGCTCCTCCACATGAGAAATGATCCCCACCAGCCTGCTGGAACCAGCCAGTTGGTTCAGTATCCCAACCGCCCTTTCCCGGGCCTCTTCATCCAGCGATCCAAAACCTTCGTCAATGAACATGGTATCCATTCGAACGGCTCCCGCCGCGGCGCTGATCACGTCAGACATTCCCAGGGCCATGGACAGTGCCGCCATAAAAGACTCTCCTCCCGAGAGTGTTTTCACATCCCGCACGCTGCCGGTCACAGGACTGTACACATCCAAATCAAGCCCCGCCTGCCCCTGGGTGGACAGGTGTTTTATTTCCCGCAGACGCAGCATAAGCTGTCCGGAAGTCATTTCCACGAAACGCTGATTGGCACACCGGATGACATAACCGAAAAATTTCCTCTGAACATAAGTTTCAAAATCCATTTTTATACTCTGATTCAACGTGCCATTGGCAGTTCTGGACAGCGTCAATATCACTTCGTATTCTTCTTTCTGCCGCTCTCCTTCTTTTTTCAGTTCCTCCACCAGCCTCTTTATTTCCCTGTTTTTCTCATTCTCAGCAAAAAGACGATGGCTCTCCCTCTCCAGAAGCCGTTTTTCCTCCTGCAGCTTTACCATCATTCTTTCCGTCTCTTCAGTATCCATTTTCTTTTTGCCCTGGAGCATCTCGCTGCATCGCCTGTAATTCTCATCGGCCCGGATGCATTCTTCCCGATATGTATCCAGATTTTTCTGCCACTCTTCTGCCTGAGACCGGTCTTCCTTTATTTTTTCATACTCCTCTTTGGAAAGCCCCGCCTCCAGAAGCGCCTGCTGGAATTTTTCCTTTTCCCGTATTTTTTTCTTTCTTTCCTGTTCCTCCTGGCCCCTTAGCTGCTCTGCCTTTCCCTGGCGTCTTCCGATCTCCTGCAGACATTCCTGATACTGATCGCTGCAGGCCTGTTCCGATTTCTGAAGGACCTGCGCCGCCTGATCCAATTTTTTTCTGGCATCCTCCAGGCTCTTTTTCAGCGCTTCTGTCCGCCGCTGATCTGCCGCTCCTTCGGGCAGGGAAGCTTTATTGGGATGATGCACTGAACCGCAGACAGGACAGGGGGTTCCTTCTTTCAGCTCCTGTGCCAGCAAACCCGCCTGAGCTTCCAAAAATGAACGGTATCCGGCTTCATAGGCTTCTTCTTTTCGTTCCACATCCGCAGCCGTCTGAATTTTTTTATTCTGAAGAAGAACCCGTTCCTCTGTCAGTCTCTGCAGTTTCGCCGCCTGCGCTTTCACCGTCTCCCCGGATATTTCTTTCAGCGCTGTTCCCAGATTTTCCGGAGCGGCCTGATAAATTTCCATCAGCTTTTTCCAGGCCAGCACTTCCCGTTCCTCCTGAATCCGCTCCTCCTTTATCTGCTGATAGAAACGATTCTGCATCTCCATCTGTTCTTCTTTTTCCGCCGCCAGTGAAGCTCCCTTAAGAGACGCAAGACGACTCTCCAATTCCTTCATGGAGGGAAATTTTTTCTTTAATTCTTCTCTATATTTCTCGGCTTTCTCAAACTGAAGAAAAAGCTCATTTACCGACTCCGCCGCTTTCAGGTATCTCTGCAGTTCTCCCAGACGTTTTTCCCGTTCTTCCAGATGTTTCTGGATTTCCTGCTGCCTTTCCTCCCCCAATTTGCCCATTTTCTCCAGATGATACAAAACGGAATTGGAATCCGGCCTGCGGGAGCCTCTGATTTCTTCCCACTTCTCTTTTTCCGGATAATCTTCCGGACACTCCGCCCGCTCCGTTTCCCTCAGAAGATTTTTTTCGTAATCCTCCAGATTTTCCCTGGCTTCTCTGGCCATATTTTTCAGCTCTTCCTGAATCCTCCAGTAAATCGAAGTATTAAAAATTTTCCCGAAGATCTGTTTGCGTTCCTGAGACTGGGCGTGGAGAAGCTTCAGAAAATCCCCCTGGGCAATCATGACAATCTGGGTAAACTGCTGTACGTCCAATCCCAGAATTTCCACAATCTTCCTGTTGATCTCCGTTTTATTTCCCGGATAATCACTGCCGTCCGGCATCGTCAGGGATACTTGAGCTCTCTCCGTGGTAAATTCGTCCCTGCCGCCAGTGTTTCGCTTTTTCTTCCTTCTGTACTCCGGATTTCGTCTCACCGAATACTGCTCCTGGCAGTGGGAAAAGGTAAATTCCACAAAGGTTTTCGTTTCCGGGCCCGCATATTGGCTGCGCATCATGGCCCCTTCCCGTTTCATTCCGCTGGTTCGGTCATAGAGGGCGAAAGTGATGGCGTCAAAAATCGTAGTTTTTCCCGATCCCGTGTCCCCCGTCACCAGAAAAATCCCCTGCTGCACTTTTGAAAAATCCACAGTCACCTCGCCGGCATAAGAGCCAAAGGCTGAAATTATCAGTTTTATTGGCTTCATCTTGATTCCTCCCCGGCTTTCTGCGCCGTTTTCCTCATTACTCTTTTTTCCGCCTCGGTCATGTCCCTTCCCTGCATCTCCCGGAAAAACTGTTCAAAGACGGTCATCGGATCTTCCTCCCACAGGATTTCTCCTTCCGGATGAACCATATTTCTGGTTCTGCTGTTTTCCACTTTTACTTCCAGAAGCCAGGGAAAATACTCTTCCAGAATATCCCGGGGCTGATACAATTCCTTTTCATCCGTCAGCGTAACGCTGACGAAATCCTCACATTTTCCTTCTGCCAGAATTTCCTCCAGGGTTCCCCGTTTTTTCACCACATCCCGCTGCACTTTCAGGGGAAGCAGGGAAAACTGCGGCGCTTCTCCCTTGGCTTTCAGCTCCACCAGAAGGATTCCTTTTTCCTGCTTCCATTCGCTGACAGAATATTTCATGGGCGAACCACAGTAACGGATATGGGGCTCTTTCACCTGTTGGGGGCCGTGAATGTGACCCAGGGCAGCATAATCAAATTTCCTAATCGCCTCGATATCCACATTGTCCATCCCCCCCACGTGAATGGTCTCCGAATCGCTGGTTTGGGGACGAAAAGTGCCCGCGGTATAAAACTGATGGGAAACCAGTACATTTCTCTGTTCCCAGTCGGGATTTTCCCGTTCCAGAAGGTATTTTACCGTCTCATGATAACTGCCTGTTTTCTCTTCCCCCAGCACCTGCCCCGCCATCCTTGGACGAATATAGGGCAGCAAGTAAAAAGTTACCGGACCGTACTGATCGAAGAGCATCACTTTCTGCAGATATTCTCCCTCCTTCTGAGGCGGTCTGGCGGCCAGATAAATCTGGTGCTCTTCCAACATGGCGCTGGCATATTTCAGCCGCTGAGATGAATCATGATTCCCGCTGATGATCATTACGGGAATCCGGGGCTGCAGTCCGGACAGTTCTGTCAAAAACCAGTCAAACAGAAGCACAGCTTCCCCGGAAGGGGCTGGTTTATCATAAATGTCCCCCGCAATTACTATGGCATCGGGCCGTTCCTGTCCGGCCTGCCGGATAATCTGTTCCAACATCTGACGCTGCAGTTCTGCCAGTGAATATCCATGCAGAGATTTTCCAATATGAAGATCCGACAAATGAAAAAAACGCATAAAACCTCCTAACAAAAAAACCGCGCAGCCTAAGGCTGCTGCGGCAACGTTTTCTCTAAATTTTCCCACAGTTCTCCTATGGTACATCCAAGGACTGGATGGCGTACCCAGGATGCAATCTGATTTAAGGGTTTGAGCACAAAGTCCCTTCTGTGCATATCAATATGGGGAATATGAAGTTCTTCCGTATCCATTACAAGACTGTCATACAGCAGAATATCCAGATCCAGAGTCCTGGGACCCCAGCGCACCACCCGCTCCCGGTTGGCAGATTTTTCGATCTCATGAAGGCGTTCCAACAGTTCCTCCGGCGTCAAAATAGTGGAAAGTTCCAGGACGCCGTTTAAAAAGTCATCCTGCTCCACGCCGCCGTAGGGACTGGTGACAATAAAATCGGACACCTTTCCCACCCGGCATTCCTTCATCTTATCCAGGGCGGCCACCGCCTGATCAAGATATCCTTTTTTATCTCCCATATTGGAGCCCAGGGCAATGTAGGCCCGGTGCCATTGCCTTTGAATTTCCACAGACACCGTCTCCAGAGGAAGTCCCACCGGAGCCCAGGGTTTTTTTATCTCCAGTTTTACCCCGGAAAGTCTGGGCACCGTAAGGAGAAGTTCCTCCGCCAGCCCTTCCGCCACCCGCTCCAGCAGCTGAAACGTATGATTTTCCACATACTCTTTGATCTGATGGCTGACTTCCCCATAATGAATGGATTTGGTCAAGTCGTCGCTTCTGCCCGCTTCCCGGATATCCGTATACAGCACTGCCGACACCACAAATTTCTGGCCCAGTACATTTTCTTCCGGAAAAACCCCGTGTTTTGCAAAAAGCTCCAGATTTTTTATATATATTTTATCCATAACCTTTTTCTCCCGGCTATTCATTTCCCCAATATGGCTTCCGTCATCCGGATAGCCCGCCTGTTTTCCCGGACGTCATGAACCCGGACAAAGGCGCAGCCGGCCAGTACGCCCAGCACGGTAGTTGCCAGAGTTCCTTCCACCCTCTGATCAGAAGGAAGATCCAGTGCAAGGCCGATGACAGATTTACGGGAAGTGCCAAGAAGAACAGGATATCCCAGTTCACAGAATTCCTTCAGTCTGCGCAGCGCTTCCAGATTCATCTCGTAAGTTTTTCCAAATCCGATTCCCGGATCCAGAAGAATCCGGTCTTTCTCCACTCCCGCTTTCTCTGCGATACGGGCACATTCCAGGGTTTCTTCCATCATATCTTTCATAAAATCCTGGTAAACCGCCTCGTTTTTATTATGCATCAGACAGCAGGCGGCTCCTGATGCAGCCACAACGCCGGCCATCTGTTCATCGTATTTGAATCCCCAGATATCGTTGATCAGATCCGCGCCTTCTTCCAAAGCCGCCCGAGCTACGGCAGATTTATAGGTATCCACCGATACCGGCACGTCAAATCTTTGCTTAATGGCGGCAATCACCGGCGCCACCCGGGCAATTTCCTCCTCATCTGAGATCTGCAGATGGCCCGGTCTGGTGGATTCTCCTCCCACATCGATCACATCGGCGCCCTCCTGCATCATATCCTCCACGTGACGCAGCGCTTTATCCATATCGTTCCATTTTCCTCCGTCTGAAAAGGAATCTGGCGTCACGTTTAAAATTCCCATAATATATGTGCTGCGGGAAAAGTCAAATTCCCGATTTCCGATTTTCATATTTCCTCCCAGTCAATACTGTATTGTCATATTTTTCTTCTCCGCCGACCAGTCGCACTGCGGTTCCGACGGACATCCGAAACAAAGTCTGGACATTTTATCGGCCCGGTACATCAGCGTATTAAAGTTTTCTCCTTCTTCTTTCCTGCGATGACTTAAAACAGCGTTCAAAATCTCCCTGGACTCTTCTTCTGTATAGCCGCATTCCGGCAGAATCTGCCCGGCAATTTCTGCGCTTGCTTTTTCATGGGGAATCCCATGATCGTACTGCTGCCTCCGCCCGATATCATGGAGCAGGGCCGCGCCGTAAATCACATCCTTGGGGATGGAAATCCCGGCCTCCAGCACAAATATATAGGTAAGCCTGGCCACATCCAGAAAATGTTCCACCGTATGACGGCAGAACGCCCTTTCCTGCTCCGCCTCCAGCAGGCTTTTCAGATGTTTCTGATATAAAGGATGATTCCAGATACGGTTTACCCGTTCCATATCCCGCATCAGTTTTTCACCATCTGCATGAACATTTTCTGCAGTTCAAAGTCATCTTTAAAAGCTCCCCGGGTCACCGAAGTCACCGTCTTGCTGCCCGGTTTGCGAATTCCCCGCATGGTCATACAGGTATGTTCCGCCTCTATCATTACCATAACGCCTTTGGGATCTAAACTTTTTTCCAGTGCATCTGCAATTTGAGCGGTCATTTTTTCCTGGATCTGGGCTCTTCTGGCATAGACATCCACCGTTCTGGCCAGTTTGCTCAAACCCACCACTTTCCCATTTGGTATGTAGGCAATATGAGCCTTTCCATAAAAGGGAAGCAGATGATGTTCACACATGGAATAGAAGGTAATATCTTTCTCGATTACCATCTCATTATTGTCCACAGTAAACTGTTTTGCCAGATGGGATGCGGCGTCTTCATATAATCCTCCGTATACTTCTTCACACATTCTGGCTATCCGATCCGGTGTTTCCAACAGCCCTTCCCGATCCGGATCCTCACCGATTCCTTCCAATAACATACGAATGGCTGCTTTAATCTTCTCTTTGTCCACGAAACAGACTCCTTTCCTCCAAGGTCTTTGTTTTTTTCTGGAGACTGTTTTTCCATTTTTTGCTTCCCATCCCGCACATCTGCTGTCCGGAACTTTTCTCACAAATAAAAAAACATCTCCATAATGTGACAGACATATGACTGAAAATATCCCTACACAATATGAGATGTAATCCTATATTGTTGCAACGGGTGCAGATTTCATATCGTAAGACGAACTTTTCGTTTCGGCGGCAACTCCCCATCCACTGAACACTTGACGCATGAAATCCTATTTTGCATATTATCCTTCATCCACCCCAATTATAGCACATAGAACCAAAAGCGCAAGGAGTATGTCCACATTTCTTAAAGTATGAGATTTCTGTACTTTTTCTGTACTTTTTGTACAAATCTACGTTCCGTGAATTCTTTATCTCCCAGTCGTCTGACCGGCATGATTCCAAGAAGGGAATTGGTGACAAAGACTTCTTCAAAATCCGCCCTTTCTTCTTTAAAAATCCTCTGTTCCCGAACAGAAAAGTTTTCCATCACAAATCCTCTGACAACCCCCGGCAGCAAGCCGCAGGAAACAGCCGGGGTGAAAATTTCTCCATCTTTTACGAAAAAGAGATTGGTTGTGGCGCCTTCCGCAAATTCTCCTCTGGAGTTTAAAAAAACCGGCTCGTCGGCGCCTTCACTGAGCGCCTTTCTTTTTTCCATGATATTGTCTCCGTAATTCAGCGTCTTCATATAGGTCAGCGGAGAAGTTTCATTCCGCTGTATCTGACTGATTTTCAAAGAAAATCCCCGGTCGTAATCCTCTTTTTGGTAAGGATTATCCCTCCAGGAAAATACAACGTTTTTTGGCGTCGCTATAATCTTTAACGCCCCCCTTTCTGACGGCTGGCTTTCCAGCCTGGAGAAGATCCGGGGCAATGATATTTTTTCTTCCAGCTCCTTATTCCAAAATCCCAGCGTCTTTGCTCCGCGGCGCATTCTATCCAGATGCTCCTTTAAAAAAAGCGGTTTCTTCTGTTCTATGGCAATGGTTTCAAATACGCCCAGTCCAAAGGCCAGTCCCTCATCCATTTTCACCGTCATAAACTGCCTCCCGTATCGCTTTTGCCTTCTGTAAAGTTTCTTCGTATTCAAATTCTGTATCTGATTCGCAGGTGATTCCTCCGCCCACTCCCAGATGGTATTTCCCCTTCTGAAAAACCGCTGTGCGGATTACAATATTGAAATCACAGGAACCGTCCAGGGACAGATAACCAATGGATCCCGTGTAAATTCCCCTTTGGCTTAGTTCCAGTTCCTCTATGATTTCCATCGCCCGAATTTTTGGCGCTCCCGTAATGGAGCCGCCTGGAAAAGCCGCTTTTATCAGCTCCATAAGTGAAGCTTCTTCCCTCAGTTCTCCCATGACGGTGCTTACCAGATGAAAAACCGTGGCATAGGTTTCTACGGCAAAATGCTCCATCACCTTCACGGTCTGCGGTTTGCAGACATGATTCAAATCGTTGCGTTCCAGATCCACAATCATCAGCAATTCACTTCTGTCTTTTTCCGACTGAGCCAGTTCCTCCTTCAGTCTCTCATCTTCTTCCGGCGTTTCTCCCCGTTTTCTGGTGCCCTTCACCGGCCTGGTTTCCACCTGCTTCCCTTTTACCTTCAAAAAGCGTTCCGGAGAAGCACATACAATCTGAAAATCACCGTAATTCAAGTACCCGCCGAAGGGCGCAGGATTATGAGTTCTCAGATATCGAAACACCTCATAGGGGGCTTTTTTACTCTCCATCACCAACTGCTGCGTCATATTGGCAATATAAATATCTCCCCCGCAGATATATTCTATCATGGCGTCTATGGCTTTTTGATACTCTTCTTTTTTAAAGTCGGCCTGGAAACCGGCCAGCCTTCCATGCTTTTCCGGCAATGGCTCCTCCGTTTTTTCCCCGCAGGCAAAGACCCAGTCTGCCAGTTCTTTCCAGGAAGTTTCCGCCTCTTTTTTCCTGCCCTGCGCCGTAATATAGATCTCTTTTCTCAGGCAGTCTTCAATAATCAGGTTGTCATAAAAGGTAAACCAGGCTTCTGGCATATCCACTTGCGCCCTGCTGCTGCTTTCTATTTTCTCAAATTTTCTCCCGAAATCATAGGAAAAGTAGCCCAATGCTCCCGCTGTGATAGGCAGAGAAGAAGGATTTTCTTCCCAGTTTTCTTTCAGATAAGAATCCAGCGCCTCTTCTATGGATTCCGATATCTTCTCCTTATTTTTAAAACATTGTCCATTCCATTCATAAAAAGTCAGATAGGGATTTCTTCCCAGGATGGAATACCTGCCCCGCTCACCAGGCAGAGAAGAATCCAGAAAGACGCAGGGAGATTCTTCATGGCATTCTGCGGCAAGCTTTTCCAGGGGCACATAAATATCCAGTTTTCTAACCAACGTTCTCATAATTTTCCCACCATTTTTCACACAATCTAATATAATTTTCCAAAAGCTGGTGACCATATTGGGTCAGTACCGCTTCAGGATGGAACTGTACGCCGTAGACGGGACAGAAACGATGGCTCAGCGCCTGTATGGTTCCATCCTCCCCCCAGGCATCCACCTGCAGACTTCGGGGAAAATTTTCCTTTCTCACCGCCAGCGAATGATACCGGGTCACGTCAAAGGATGAGGGCAGTCCCGCAAACAGTCCCTTCCCGCTGTGGGATATGGACGTCACTTTGCCATGCATGGGCCGTTCCCCCCTGGAAACTTCCGCTCCAAACACATGGCCGATAATCTGATGTCCCAGACACACCCCCAATATGGGAACCTTCCCGGCCATATACCGCACCACATCCCTGGAATTGCCGCAGTCTTCCGGCGATTTCGGCCCCGGCGATATGATCACCCCTTTCAGCCGCCCCGACCGGCTTTCCTGCAGCAAATGTTTTACGGATACCTGATCGTTGCGGATCAGTTTTATTTCCTCCCCCAGCTCTCTCATGTAAATCGCCAGATTGTACACAAAAGAATCATAATTGTCAATCATCACGTACATATTCTCTCCTTCTGCCCAAAAATAAAAAACCGAAGGCAGACATGATCATCATGTCTGTCTTCGGCAGTCTTCCGAAAATATTTTCGGGCACACCTGGTCCGTTTTTATTTTCTCGTATCTTACCATAAACTTTTTTCTCTGTCCAGTCCTGATTACAAATATTCCAGAATTCGGCTATACGCTTTCACCAGGTCTTCATAAGATACCCGGCAGTTGGCCGGACTGGTGGAAGGCAGACAGAATGCCTCCATCCCCGTCTTTTGCCGGCAGTATTTTTGATAAAGGGCATAAGCCTTTGTTCCCGTGGTAAACACCGCCTGGATATCCGCCTGATCAAGTATTGCCTTTATGTCATTGGGAACCGGATTCTGAATGCTGCTGTCATCGGCTCCGCAAATATCGCAGCCCGCCAGCACATCCCAGACGGCAATTCTGTGATCCAGGGCAAACTTTACTTTCTCTTCCCGGGTTCCGGGGCATGGACTTCCACACACTTCTGCCAGAACCGGCCAGAAACGGTTTCTGGGGTGGCCGTAATAAAACCCGTTCTCCCGAGACTTGGGAGAAGGCATGGTCCCCAGCATCAGCACTCTGGATCTTTCGTCAAACACCGGGGCAAATTCATGGATGACTCTCTGAAGTTTCTGTACTTCCTTCTTCATCTTCTGCTTCCACAACCTCCTCCAGCAGCTTCCAGTAACTGCTTTCAATATCATCGCTGAATTCTTCCATGCAGATACAAAGCTGTCTGCTTTTCTCATCCAGCCGGACAAATCCGCCTTTAATCCCGTGAGCTTCCAGGTAGTCCTTTAATACATAAAACTTTCGCTTCGAGAAAATATCAATGTCTTCACTTTTTCCGCTCCGGCTGAAACCGCCCTTCGTCTCCAGAATCCAGATTTTCCCGCGGATTCCCACCAGATAATCGGGATAAAAAGAACGCTGTTTTCCAAAACTGTCCTCATACACAATAGAAAAGTATTCCGATCCCTGGTCTCCGTTTTTATAAAACCATTGGACTTCTTTTCTCTCCTCACAGAACTTTTCCAGCTCCTTCTCCGAAGAAGAACGAACCTCTGCGGAAGTCAGGTAACCCTGATAAACATTCTTTTTCATTTCTTTCTGCTTTTTCGCCTTGCCGTCATAAGTAAAAATGCAGGTTTCCGGAATGGTAAAATCCACCAGGGTTTTGGCATTGACCTTTATCATTTCCTGCTCCAGCATATCTGCCATTGCGCGGCGGACAGCGTCTTTAAGCCTCTTTTCATTATTTAAAACAAAACCGTAGACTTCCCTTGTGGTTAACATAAGTATTTTTTTAGAAGAACGCACGCTGCCGTCAAAAAGATTCCGGAAAATGGTATTCATCTGACGGTAGGACAGACTGACTCTCCTGCCAATCTCCGCCACCGTATGGTGATAAACCCGCCCGTGCTTATGAGTATCCAGAGGCTCACATCAATGGTAATCACATTCAGCCCCTGCTTTCTGGCTTCCAACACTTCATCCAGGGTCGCCACCTTTCCCGATATGGTATAATTCCGTATACTGTCAGTAAAAACGTATCCGGAGGCCTCCAGCCTTTTTTGATTCTCCAGAGTGCGGGTGTCTGTCCCGTATTCTTTTTCATACCAGGCATAAATGGAGCGCAGAGCCGACACATCGTCTCTGGTAACCGGAACGTTGGTTTTCTGCTCACTTTTCAGCGTAATCTTTTTATATTCCGGTTTCAGATGCAATGTCAGCGCATCAAGCGCATTCTTCCCCAGATGCTGCCGGACACCCTCTGTAAATTTCTCATCCAGCGTATACAGATAACAACTGTCCAGCAGATCATTCTCATAATGTACTGCCTCCGGCATCCGGCGAATCCGGCCTATGGTCTGTATTTCAAAGGTTTCATTCATATTGTCCCGCAGTTTTACCAGAATATAGGCCCTGGGGCAGTCCCACCCCGTCGCCACGGCCTGTTTGATGATTACCGCATCCTGGCTGCCGTCGGTTTTTTCTATTCCATCCAGATTCATTTTCCGGTCAGAAAGCCAGACGGCCAGACGGCCGTTTTCGTAAGTCAGTCCCTGGGATTCCAGATACCGCTCCACTTCTTCCTGGAGAACCACTGATTTATTTGGAATCTGAATGACGATCAGCGGGTTAATGTCTTTCTTCCTTTTTAAGAATTCCGCCCGAAGGCTCTGCTGCTTGCTGACCGCCTTTTGCAGCAGATAGGAAACCTGGCTGTCCACGCTGATATTCTGAGCAAAATCCTCGTTGATTATCAGAACTTTCTTAATCAGCCCTTCTGCAATCACTTCTGATTCCGGTATCTCAATCACCTGGGCTCTTTTCACATTCCTGGGAGTAGCAGAACATCGTATGATCTTGTCCGCATGAAAATAGCTGATAATATCCTCCGCCTTAATGGTATCATTCTGGTGGCTTTCGTCTACGATAATGCGAAAGCTCAGCCCTTCATCCAGCGCCCGCTGAATATGTTCCAGAAAATTGGTATGTTCCCCTTCTTTCAGGGCGTTATTTCCTTTCTTCGTCAGCTTTTCCCAGTTGATGAAACAGGCGTCGTTTTCTTCGAATCCCTCCGACAGCACATCGGGCAAAAGTTTGGTCTGGCTGCCGTGGACGTACCGGTCCATCTTTGCCTTACTCTGTTCTTCCAGATTGCCTCTCCCCGGAGTCAGCCACACGAAAACTGTTTTGCCATATTCTTTGCAGTATTCATCCATGAATCTGGTCAGAATGATGGTCTTGCCGCTGCCGGTACAGCTTTTTAATACAATATCCCTTCTGGACGACGTCATGGCATCCATCAGTCTGCCGATGGCGTCCTTTTGAAATTCCGCCAGTCTGATCTGCATTTTCATCCCTCCAGTTCACTGTAATAATACTCCGGTACTGTCCGTATCTCTATCTTTCTATCCATGATCAAGCCTTCCTGCCGGGCCGACAGAAGGATATCGCACCCCAGATATATCACCCGGCACGCCTTCGGACACTGCTCCTCTGTCAGATATCGGTCCGCCTCCTCCTGGGTGGAAACCAGCAGAACCTGATCTGTGTCTTCCAGGTACTGTCCCCATTCCATCTGTATCAGCTCTTTTACATGGGCCGCCAGCTCTCCGGCATATTCATAATACATTCTGTCTTCCGTCGGAAGATAATTTACTTTAAGATAAGACAGCGACCCTGAGTATTCTTCCCGCTCCATTGCCCCTTTCAGCCGGGGATATGCAACTTCTCTGCAGACGCCTCCCTGATTGTCGGTGCAGAGAATGAATTTCCGCCTTCCTCCGTCGGCTTTATTCTGCTTCATCACTGCGTGGCCGGTGGTGCCGGAGCCTGCAAAAAAATCCAGCACCGTAATATCTTTATCCCGGTTGATCATATTGATCAGAAAGGTATAAAGGGACGTGGGTTTGGGATAATCAAAGGGAGGCAGATTCAGCGCCTTTATCTCTTTTTCCGCTTCTTCATTAGTTCCCACTCCCAACTCACCGTTGATCAGATTCTGAGGAGTTTTATGCACCGTCTTTCCCGTCCGCTGATAACGGATGGAAAACTGTTTTGACTTAATCAGAAAATACGTCCCTTCCTCAATCTCCCGGTTCAGGGTTTCCTGTATCCATTTATATTCCCCCGACGCCACCAGGGGAGTTATGTTAACCCCATCTTTCACTTCCACCGGCTGCTCCAGATGGATTTTCCTGCTGTCGTCAGGATGATAAACACCGTCTTTGATGCGAAACTGTACGCTTCCCGCCGGAAAAGTCAAAGTTTTCCATCCATTTCCCCGGTTCAGAAGGGGGGCGTCGTCTCCGTCGATACTGCCCTGGGAAAATTGGTGAGCGGAATCCAGCGTTTTCGCATAACAGAGAATATATTCCAGTTTCTTTCTCACTTTCTTGGAAAGAGCCGGCGCTGTGGATGTCTTTTCCCACATATACATTCCCACAAAATTCTGCTCGCGAAACACTTCATCACAAATCATTTTGAGGGTGGTCAGCTCATTGTCATCAATGTTGATAAAAATGTACCCTTCGGGCTTCAGCAGCTTTCTGGCCATGCGAAGGCGGGAATACATAAAAGAAGCCCATTTGCTGTGACGGAAAGTGTCCCCCCCATCCACGTAGTCATCGTCATAGACAAAATCATTCTTCCCCCGGTTGTAAGGAGGATCAATGATGCACAGATCAATCTTCTCCCGGTGGGTTTTCAAAAGAAGAGTTAACGATGCAAGATTATCCCCTTCTATCAGATAATTGCAGGGGCCCTCTCCCCCTATGCGCAGACTTTTCTCTTCTTCCAGATAAGGCTGATGGGTCTCAAGGATTTCCTGAATCTTCTCTTTATGCTTTTCAAAGACCAGGCCGAATTTCTTTTCTTTTAACGTCTTTTCAATATCGCTTAAAAACTTCAGAAGCTCTCCGGTCTTTTCCCCCTGATCCTCCGCAGCAATATGTTTTCTGAGATAGGCCAGCATTTTCAGTTGTTGTTCCCGTTTTTCTCTGGAGATATTGACGGACATATCAGTCCCCTTTCCTCTGTTCGTATTCTGCCGCCGCTGCGTTTACCTGCTGCTCACAGGAGCGCATCGCCAGGAGCGTCTTTTCAAAAAGCTCGCCAAGATCCCAGCCCAGCATCTGCGCCCCTCTTTCTATCACTTCCCTGGAGCATCCGGCTGCAAACCGTTTATCTTTGAATTTTTTCTTCAGGCTCTTCACTTCCATATCCATCACACTCTTTGAAGGCCGCATAAGGGCCGCCGCGCCGATCAGTCCGGTCAGCTCATCCACTGCGAACAGTACCTTCTCCATTAAATGCTCCGGCTCCACATCAGAACAAAGTCCAAATCCATGGGAGCACACAGAACGGATCATATCCTCTCCGACTCCCCCTTCCCTTAAAAGTTCCGGCGCTTTTTGACAATGCTGCTGGGGATACTGCTCAAAATCAATATCATGAAGCAGGCCGGTAATTCCCCAGTATTCCTCCTCCTGTTCAAATCCCAGTTCCTTTGCATACCAGCGCATCACTCCCTCTACAGTTAATCCGTGACGGATATGAAAGCTTTCCCTATTGTATTTCTCAAGCAGTTCCACCGCCTGCTCTCTCGTAATTTTTGACTCCATTGTCTCCTGCCTCCTTATTGCCCTATGATATAACCTGCAGCAGATTCAGCTCCTGATCCACCAGCAGCAAATCCGCCTTTTTCCCTGGCGTTATGGATCCCACCCGGTCGAAGATACCTATACTTCTTGCCGGGTTGGCCGTGGCCGCCAAGATGGCGTCTCCTTCCTCCACTCCCGCCTGTATCGTTCTCTTTACACAGGTAAACAGATCCACAGCGGAACCGGCTATGGTTCCGTCGTCCAACACAGCCTTTTGCCCGCGAACCGTAACTCTCTGACCGCCCAGACGGTACACTCCGTCTCTCATCCCGGCCGCCATGATGGAATCGCTGATGAGAACCACTCTGTCCTTTCCAAACATGGCAAAGGTGCTGCGCACCACGGAAGGATGAACATGGACGCCGTCTCCAATCAGTTCCACCATGACTTTGGGGCTGTCGAAAGCCGCTCCCACAAGCCCCGGCGCCCGATGTGAGAAAGGCGCCATTGCATTATAAAGATGAGTCACATGGAAAACGCCTTTTTCAAAAGCCTTTTTTGCCGTTTCATAATCCGCAGTGGTATGTCCCAGAGAAATCACCGTCTTATCTTTTAATTTATCCAGGAATTCCCAGGCTCCCTCCATATTGGGCGCCAGAGTCACCAGACGAATCTTTCCGCCGCAGGCTTCGTTGCATTCCCGAAAAAAAGAAACGTCGGGCGGCACGATACACTCTTCCATGTGACTTCCCTTTTTTTCCGGATCAAGAAACGGTCCCTCCATATGAATACCGGCAATGACCGCCTGGTCTTCCGATTCCTCTACCATGTTCACCGACTCCATAACCTGCAAAAGCTTCCCAAAGGGCAGGGTCATGGAGGTGGGACAGTAGGAGGTGACGCCGTGGGCTTTCTGATACCGGAGTATTTTTTTCAGTCCTTCCGTACTTCCCTCTGAAACATCGTGCCCTGCCGCCCCATGGCTGTGAATATCAATTAATCCGGGGATTATTTTCAGCCCCTCTGCGTTGATTTCCTCAGCATCTTTTACTTCCCGGCGGGAACTGACTATTCTGCGGTTTTCAATATAAAGATCCTGTTTTCTATACCTTCCGTCTTCCTGAAATACCAGGCCGTTTCTGATAATCACCGATTCTCTCCTGTTGTTTTGCATGAATCTTTACTGACTCCTCTATTATACGGATTGAACCGAATCTTTTCAATACTGCCCCATGACTTTCTGCCAGAGCCGGCGGTTTGCTTTCCATATGTCTGCCAATTCTCCTTCTTCCAAAGGGCAGTCTCCCCGGCCGTTTTCTATGGTGATGGCGGGTACTTTCTCCTTCAGCACAAAGTAATCGCTGCACCCTGCCCGATCCTCTTTCCCGCCGCGGACAGAAACCAGACGATAACCGGTAACTTCCGCTGCCAGAAATGCCAGCCGCCTCTCCAGTTTTTCCGTCTCTTTGCTTCCTCCATAGTCCCAGAAAATCATCTCTCCCGAAGAGTGATAAGACAGTACGCAAGCCAGCGGATATCTTCGGTGAATGGAAAGGACTGCCTGTGTCTCCTTCTCCGACCCGGCATACCTCCCCCTATATCCCCAGGCGGAGGGAGACGCAGGACCCTGATAAGAATCCCAGCCAGCCGAAAAGTTCCGGTTCAAGTCCACTCCCCGTGCGTTGGCTTTCCACCGTTTCCAATAATCTTTTCCCCCTTCTGTCTCCCGGCCAGACCTGCAGTCATTTTGCCGGCACTGCTCCAATATCTCCCGCAGCCGCCGGCTTTTGATGCCCTCCGGGCCCATCTGGCTGATGACCACTCCGTCGGGGTTCACCATGGGAAGCACATGAAGACACACATGGGGATATGTTTCCATATCCCCATGCTCCAGACTGCGCCACAACTGTTTCACAGCCAGTTTCGTATTTATATATTCCCGTCCGTGCATTGACGCCTGTATCAGAATATGTACCGGCGCTTTCTCTGTTCCCAGAACCGCCTCCAGAATACAGCGGCCGTCGGCGGACCTGCCTGCAGTCCCAATCCGCAAAGTATCCGGATGCTTCCTTTTCATGCTGTCCAGTTCCTGTCTCATCCAAGTATACAGAGAAAAGTTTTTCCTCAATTAATCCCTTCCCTTTCTGTCATTTTACCCTTTTGCCTGAGGCATGGGATCCGGCCGGACAAAATCTGTTTCCATCTTTACAAATACCTGCTCCCTGGCCGAACGAAGAATTCCCTCCATAACTTCCAGCGTATGCAGCGCTATATCGCCGCTGGCACGGTTCTTTCTTCCCTCCTGTACTGCCAGCGCCAGATCCACCAGACCAATTCCCCGGCTGTTGACCGCATGGCTGATGGAATTGTGGTCATGTCTTACCTCCACTTTTTCCCATGGCGTATTGACCATCTCATCCTGGCGGGGCATGGAAAGCCAGCGGCAGTTTTCCTGCGTCCGCATAAGCACATCGCCGCCAAAAAGGTTGGGGCCGCTGCAGGGATCCGGCTCCAGCATGGTTAAGGTCGCCTTAGTTCCATACAATTCCATTCTGGGCTGTTCAGAATCCCACACATCAAAGCTGACACACAGATTTACAATGGCTCCCTGTCTGAATTTCAGATTTGCTATGATATGGGTGAACACATCTGGATGCACCTGAATTTTCTCTCCCTTTTTCGGCTCGCTGTAAATGGTGCGCACCTTTTCCGTCTGACTTCCCATGGCCGAAACCGACTCCACCGGTCCAAGAAGAGACAAAAGAGCAGTGATATAATAGGGCCCCATATCAAGAAGGGGGCCGGCTCCCGGCTGATAATAAAAACCGGGATTGGGATGAAACCATTCCCATCCCTTACATACCATGGACGCCGATCCTCCTACAATTTCCCCCAACTGGCCTTCATCCAGCAGGCGTCTCCAGGTCTGAAGCCTTCCTCCCATAAAAGTATCCGGAGCGCATCCGACATACAGTCCCTTTTCCCTGGCCAGGGCCATGATCTCTTTTCCCTGTTCCAATGTGGCCGCCAGGGCTTTTTCCGAATAAACATGTTTTCCCGCCCGCAGAGCCGCCATATTATAATAATAATGGGTTTCCGGATTGGTCAGATTCATCACAATATCCACTTCCGGGTCGGCGATCAGTTCGTCTCCGGAACTATAGGCCTTTTTAAACCCATGCTCTTTGGCTTTTCTTTCCGCTTTTTCCAGGCCCCGGCAGGCACAGCCGTACAACTCCACAATATCGGAATAATTTTTCAGATTGTTCAGATAAACAGTACTGATATCTCCTACTCCAATTACCCCCACTTTCAATGTTTTCATCTTACACCTCCTATACATGATGAAGAATATTATACCACATTCCCTTTTCAAATACTTTCACAAAATCGCACACTATGGTACAATGGCGAAAAAGGGGGCTCTCCATGCTTATTCTGACTGTCATTATCCTGCTGCTGTTCCTGACCGCGGCCGTTATCAACATCCAAATCCTTCTGTCTTCCAAAAAAAGAATCCTGCCCAACGGACAATCTGCCGTTTGTCAGGATTGCAATTGTATTCTTATATTGGGGGCAGCCATATGGCCGGGGAACGTACCATGTCCCATCCTGGAAGACCGCCTTCTTACCGGAATTTCCCTCTACCGTCAACATACGGACGCTTTTCTTCTTATGAGCGGAGACGGACAGTCCTCTGGCTATAACGAGGTTCTGGTGATGAAAAATTTTGCCATGAAACATGACGTCCCAAAGGAAAAAATCCTCACGGATCCCTGCGGCTTTACTACCTTTGACAGCGCCCGGCGCGCCCGTGATGTATTCCACACCAGAAATATGATTATCGTCACCCAGAAATACCATCTGTACCGCGCGCTGTATATCGCCGGCAAGCTGGGTATCCAGGCCTGGGGAGTGGCTTCCGACAGACGCAGGTACCGCAGAAAATGTTACCGGGAAATCCGGGAAGTCTTCGCACGGATCAAATATTTCTTTTTCTATTGAGCGTCCAGCTCTTTGCGCATCACCTTTTCCAGCTCCACCATCTCTTCTACCAGATTGACTGCACGCTCTTTTCCAAAATCTTTCAAAACTTTCTGATAAAATTCTTTCAGGATCTTCTCCTGATTGTCCAGGCGTTTTTTCCCGCTCTCTGTCAGCGTAATATAGGTTCCGGTATCAGAATCCGGATCGTGTTTCCACTCAATCAGCGCCTGTTCTTCCAGTTTACTTAACGTATGGGACAGACGGCTTACTTCCACGTTCAATGCTTCAGCCACTTCTTTCATATAGATACGCGTTCCATCGCCTTTTTCCTGGATCAGACTGCTGATCTGCTCCATGGTCAGATATTCGAAATTTGACATTTGGGTATACAGCTTATCTGTTCCCAGATTAGACATACCAAATCTTCCAAAAACCAGCATCTTTGCGATAGCAGTCACATCATTTGCTTCTACAATCTTGCTCAACGGCATATGCAATCATTCCTTTCTTTCCCGTTTGCTGTAAAACATGTGTCAAAACTTGTGAATTAATTTACCACATTTTTTTAAAATCGTCAAGAAATAGACAAACCGGGCATTTTGTGACTCAGTTACAGAAATCCCTTTTCTATTCTGTTACAATACAGCCATAAAGAAACAGCAGACATTAGAAAGTTAAAAATAAAAAGAATCTTTAAGGAGGATCATTATGGCAAAAAAATTAACGAATCAGAATTTTCAGCAGGAAGTTTTACAGAGCAGCCAGCCAGTGTTGGTGGATTTTTACGCATCCTGGTGCGGTCCCTGCAAAATGCTCTCCCCTATTATCGAAGAGTTGTCAGAAGAAGCCGAAGGTTATTCTGTGGGGAAAGTAAATGTGGACGAAGAACCTGCACTGGCAGCGGGATTTAAAATTATGTCCGTTCCCACTTTGATGGTCTTTGCCAATGGAAAAGTATCCGCCGTTTCCGCCGGATACCGTCCAAAAGAACAGATTTTGGAAATGATAAAAAAAGCTTAAGACGCTGATTTTTCTCCATCTGGAGCGCGGATGATTCATTTCCCCATATACATTTGTATGACAAAGCATTTTCAAATATTCCGGCCGCCCAAAGTGAAGGGCGGCCTTCTTAAATACTCCAAAAACTCTCGCTGATTAGATTATGAAAGCATTTTTTTCAGATCTTCCTCCGGTGTACTGATGGGCGAAATCTGATAATGTTCCACCAGATAGTTCAATATATTCTTTGAAAGAAAGGCCGGAAGGGTCGGTCCAAGGAAAATCTTCTTCACGCCCAGATGGAGCAGCGTCAGCAAAATGCAGACTGCTTTCTGTTCGTACCAGGAAAGCACCATGGAAAGAGGCAGTTCATTGATATCACACTGGAAGGCTTCCGCCAGAGCCCCGGCAATCCGGATCGCGCTGTAAGCGTCGTTGCACTGACCGATATCCATGATTCTGGGGAAGGGACCGATATTGCCCAAATCCAGATCATGAAAACGATATTTACCGCAGGCCAGGGTCAGCACAATGGAATTCTCAGGCGTCTTTTTCACAAAATCTGTGTAATAACTTCTGCCTGCTCTCGCACCGTCGCAGCCTGCTACCAGGAAAAAGTGCCGTACATCACCGGCTTTCACCGCTTCCACCACCTGATCGGCAGCCGCCAGCACCGCCTGATGACCAAAACCTGTCGTCACTTGTTCGCCGCCGTTTAAGCCTTTAAAATGCATGTCTTCCCTGTAGCCGCCCAATTCCAGAGCTTTTTCAATCACCGGCGTAAAATCCTTTTTTCCGTCAATATGCTGCATTCCCGGCCAGGCAACAACAGAAGTGGTGTAAACTCTGTCTGCATAGGAAGGCTTCACCGGCATCAGACAGTTGGTGGTAAAAAGAACCGGAGCCGGAAGATCGGCAAATTCTTTCTGCTGATTCTGCCATGCCGTACCGAAATTTCCCTTTAAATGGGGATACTTTTTCAGCAATGGGTAGCCGTGGGCCGGCAGCATCTCCCCATGGGTATATACATTAACCCCTTTTCCTTCCGTCTGTTCCAGGAGAAGTTTTAAATCCTGCAGGTCATGACCTGTAATGACAATAAAAGGTCCTTTTTCCACCGTAAGAGATACGGTTGTGGGCTGGGGTTCTCCAAAACTTTCCCTGTTGGCCCGGTCCAGCAGCTCCATACATTTCAAATTTACTTCACCGGTTTTAAGTACCAGGGGCAGCAGGCTTTCCACAGTGCCTTCCTGTTTCAGCGCAGCCAGGGCCTGATAGAAGAAATGGTTTACTTCATCGCTGGAATATCCCAGTATATGGGCATGATATGCATAGGCCGCCATTCCTTTTATTCCAAAAAGAATTAATGATTTCAGTGAACGGATGTCTTCATTTGCGTTCCAGATTTTCCCCAGGTCGTAATCGTCCCCCTCTTCTTTTCCCATTACTTCCTTTCGTGCCATTCGAACACGTTCCGTTATTTCTCTGATTGCATCGTCATCAAAATTTACATTGGTCAATGTGGCAAACAGACCTTCAAGAACCAGCCGATCCGGTCTCTCTCTTTCAGGCAGTCTTTCCGCCGCCTCGCCCAGGCTGATCAGCGCGCCGGTCAGTTCATCCTGCAGATTTGCCGTCTTCGCCGTTTTTCCGCACACTCCCGCTTTTCCCGTACACCCGTCGCACCCGGCTGTCTGTTCGCATTGAAAACAAAACATATTCTCGCTCATATTTTTCCTTCTCCTTTTCTTTCTGTTCCCTTTGATGCCATTACTATTACATAAAAAGAAGAGCTGCGTTGTTGCGCATGCAACATTACAGCTCTTCTTTTGAAAAATTTTTCAGCCGGAAAGTATTCCTGTCATAGTCCAGCAATCCCTCTGCTTTCATATTGGAAAGTTCTCTGGACAGTGCGCTCCTGTCGGCACAGAGATATTCCGCAAACTCCTGTCTTCCCATGGGGATTTCGAAATAACTGCTTTTCTGTATCTGTGCCTGAAGGGACAGATAAGTCAAAATTTTTTCCCGCAGCGTTTTCTTGGATATCACCTCCACCTTTGCCATTAACTGTGCGTTTTTATCCGCTATCAGCGTGACCATATTCTCAATAAGACGATGATGAAAAACACAAGAATTACTGCAGGAATACATCACACGGCAGAACGGAAGAAACAATACCCGAAGCCGTGAGGCCGCCAGAAAAGTGACTGCCGACGCCATGGAACTGCCGCACACAAAAGTCTCGCCAAATGCCTCGCCCTGTACGATACAGGAAAGAATGGTTTTTCCTCCCCACAAATCTTCCTGTACCATATGCACCGTTCCCTCCAGCACCATGCCAAGGCATTTTACCGTCTCCCCCGAAAGCATCAGGATTTCGCCTTTTTGATAAGTGCGGACGAAACATCCAAGACATTTCAGCATGGGAGCAAAATCTTTATCATCAATTCCTCGGAAAAGGGCAGATCTTTTTATGATCTCCCTTTCCCCGTTTTCCATTTGTTCTTTCAGCAATTTAATCCAATTCCTTTTACTATTCTGTAAACAGAGGCGTGGAATAATAACGGTCTCCGCTGTCCGGGAGAATCACCACGATGGTCTTTCCCTTATTTTCCGGCTTCGCAGCCAGCAGAAGCGCTCCATGAAGAGCGGCCCCTGAAGATATTCCCGTCATAAATCCTTCTTTTTTCATCAGCAGCTTCGCAGCTTCGTAGGCCTCCTCACTGCCTACTTTTATGATCTCATCATAAATTTCAGTATCCAGGGTATCGGGAACAAACCCTGCGCCAATGCCCTGCAATTTATGAGGGCCGCTTTTCCCTTCTGACAGCACCGGCGAATCTGCCGGTTCCACCGCCGCTATATACAGATCTGGATTTTTCTCTTTCAGATAAGAACCTGTCCCGCTGATGGTTCCGCCTGTTCCTACTCCGGCCACAAGTATATCCACCTGTCCATCCGTATCTTCCCAGATTTCCGGTCCCGTAGTCTTCCGATGAGCCGTTGGGTTGGCAGAATTTTCAAACTGTCCCGGAATAAAGCTGCCTTCCGTTTCCCTCGCCAGCTCCTGAGCTTTTTCGATGGCACCTTTCATGCCTTTAGCGCCTTCTGTCAAAACCACCTCGGCGCCATACGCCTTCAATATATTTCTTCGTTCCACACTCATGGTTTCCGGCATGGTAAGAATAACGCGATATCCCTTCGCCGCTCCCAGCGCCGCCAGTCCGATTCCCGTATTGCCGGAGGTAGGTTCAATGATTGTGGAACCCTCCCGCAATATTCCTTTTGTCTGTGCATCTTCTATCATCTCCCTGGCAATCCTGTCCTTAACGCTGCCCGCCGGATTGAAATATTCCAGCTTTGCCAATACTCTGGCCTCAAGTTTTTCACTTTTTTCCAGATTCTGCAATTCCACCAACGGTGTATTTCCAATCAATTCTTCAATATTTTTGTAAATTCCTGCCATAAATATGCCTCACTTTCCCGATTCTTCATCTATGCCTGCAGAAATCAAATATTCTCTGCAGATTCCCATAATTTTACTCAGATTTTCAATATCCTTCCATACGCTTCCTGTCTCCAGTGAATGATTGGCATCCTCTGTTTTAAAGAGGGGAATGCCTTTTCTGCAGCTGAGCATTTCCACTTTTTCCGTATCAGCCCAGGGATCCTTCGTTCCGTGAAAAGCAATGCCTTTTCCTTCCCGGACAAAGCGGAAAGTATCCTCCAACGGTGTAAAATAAATATGCTCCGTATCTATATTATGGCTCTTTGCATACTCCGCAGCTACAATAGTGCCAATGCTTTTGGAAATAAAAAGGACGTTTTCATATTTCCCAAAGTCTATTGTCTTCAATATCTCTTCCGTCTGAGCCCGGGCGCTGAAAAAAGCTGCCTCCATTTTCTCCCGGGATCCCTTTATGTTTCCCGAAAATCCTCCGTATAATACATCCATAATCTGACAGCCGGCTTCCATTGCCAGCTTTTTTCCATAATATAGAAGCGGTTTGTCTTTATGATAGCCCACTCCAGGAAATATTACCGCTATTTTTTCACGCTTTCTTTTTTCCGCTCCCATAGTTTCACTCCCAGTTCAGCAATTCTGTTCTTATTTTTTTATCAACAATTCCATTGCCAGCGAAAATATCAGAGACCTTTGTCACATCCACGGGCTTTCCGCCGAAATCCGTCACACTGCCGCCGGCCTCCAACACCAGCAGAACCCCGGCAGCAAAATCCCAGGGGTTCAGACGTTTTTCCAGATAAGTTTCCAGTCTTCCCGCCGCCACATAAGCCAGATCCAGGGCCGCTGACCCGATCCGCCGAATGTCTTCACAGTTCTGAAAGATTATCTTAAATGTTTCAAAATTCTCATCTGCCAAATCTTTAAAGTAGGGACTGGTTCCAATGGATACCAGGCTTCTGGAAAATTCCTCCGTGCTGCTGACGTGAATGGGCCTTCCGTTGAGATAAGCCCCTTTTCCCTTCTGCGCATAATAGATTTCATCTGCAAACAGATGGCATACCACTCCCATGACCAGCTCCTGACCGGAATAAAGAGCCAGAGAAATGACGCTGTTTCGCAGATCATGGATCAGATTGGATGTTCCATCCACCGGATCAAGGATCCACACCGGTTTTGTAAAATCAATATGGTCGTTATTCTTTTCTTCTCCCATAAACTGAATAGAAGGATACAGGTCCTTTAATTTCTTTTCTATAAACTTCTGAACATTCATATCCACTTCTGTTACATAGTTGGCAAACCCCTTCTCCATAACTTTTAACGAATGCTCCCGGTCAACACAATTCTTTTTTGCCTCCGCAGCCACATCCAGAAGGTCAGATATTTTCACTTCGGTTTCCATCATATTCCCCTTTCCACTTCATCGCTTTTTTCTCCAGCTCACTGACAAAGGCGTCTTTTCCCTCACAGTATCCCTCAATGTCATACGGGAAACGCAGCGCCAACCGTCTTTTCAGTTCACCGTAAGCTTCCGCTTCCTCTCTATGATACCTTAAATAATCCCTCAGCGCCAGATGTCGTTCAATCTCCTGGAAATTTTTCTGTTCAAATATATGAATCTGATGGGTTCTTTCATCTCCTCCTTTTCTCAGATACCGTCTGCCTGGAATACCAAATTCTCCCAGATATTCATATCCTTCATTCTCAAACTCTTCTCTTTTTTCATCTGCCAACCCAAGACTTTTTACCACCGGCATAATATCAATAATCGGTTTTGCCTTCATGCCTTCGACCGACGTGCTCCCAATATGATAAATCGCTCTGCAGTTATCTTTTAAAATGTTCTGGATCAGCTTCTTTTCCTTCTCAAAAAGATCCGGCCACTGTGCCGAATATTCGGTCACGATAATATGCTGGGGCATTGTTTCCCTCCTTTTTTTTAATTATTCAGAAAATCAGCTTCTCCCACCTTTCATCTCCCTGCATAAATCCAAAGGTTTCCTCATCCTGGAAACTCTCCTTCAAACGCTCTTTTAATTCTTCTATAGTCTCTTTTTTAATTTGACGAAAATTCATATGCTCATAAAGGTCGGCATGGGAAAAACTGCCGATGTCACTGACACTGTCCAGCATCTTTTCTGCGATCTGAAGCACTGACTCTTTATTTTGTTCCAGTACCGCCAACTCCAGTCCTCCGGATATCTGATAATACTCGCCCATTTCAAAAAGTTCTGCCAGCTTCTTTTGTTTCTTTGTCATTTCCCGGGCTTTTTCCAGATTATTTTCCTTTATTGCCAACAGATAAATCCCATGCAGCGCGGCGCTGACCGCCTGGTAATCACAGTAAAGAAGTTCCTCGTACTCCCGGTAAGCCTCCTCTTTCCTGTCTGTTAGGCTGTAAATCTGCCCACGTTTTCTTTTCTTCTCCGGATCCTTATCCGAAAGATATTCCAGATACCTTTCCGCCTCATCATAGACTTCTTTTCTTATACAAAAATTGATCAAGAGATCAGCCGCCGAATACCGTATATTTTCATCTTCGCTTTCCAGGGCTCGCAGATACCATTTTTTTATATAGGTATCGTATTTTTCTCTTTCAGCAGTACCCTCCATTGCAAACTGTCCTTCCAGCATAACAGCCATGGTCACCAATAGTTTCCCACAGTCCGGATACTGTTCCGTTTTCTTCTTTGCCCATTGAAATGCCTCTTCACAAGTCTCCTGTTTCAGACGCATGTTAAACTCCGAAATTATCTGATTGATTTCTTCTTCCGTCAGATTTTTTTCAAACGACAGAAGAGTGTCCGTGGTAATATCCAACAGCCGGGCGATAGGGGCCAGCAATGACACATCCGGAAGAGAATTCCCATTCTCCCATTTATTTACTGCAGGAGCGGTTACACCTAAACGAACAGCCATTTCTTCCTGCGTGATGTTTTTCTGCTTTCTGTATTTTCTTATTACGGTTCCAATCTCCATAATGAGCCTCCTTCATAAATAATCCGCATCGCCTTTGCTGATTACAGCATACCAGAGACCACCGCCATTCACAATTGAGCAGATTTTAAATATCCGGAAGAAAAATTAACTGCCGTTCATTTTCTATGGCCGTTGTTCGCCCAATAAATCTGAAAGAGCAATACTGTCAAAATAGGCATTGGTCATCCGGTAGAATTCCCGCCACATTGGCAAAGTCCTGCAGCCGGCTGCGCGGTCACACATTTCTGTTCCTCTTTCAAGACAGGCCACCGGCGCCAGATCTCCTTCAGTTAACCGCAGAATATCCCCCACACGATACTGGGCAGGCTGCGCCGTCAACCGATATCCGCCTCCTTTTCCCTGAACGCCTTCTATCAAATGATTTTTGGTCAATACAGGAAGAATCCGTTCCAGATATTTTAACGATATCCCCTGCCTCCGGGCAACGACTTTCATGGGGATGTATCCTTTCCCGTAATTTTCAGCCAGATCGATCATGACCCGCAATGCGTACCTTCCCCTTGTAGATATCATCATTTCCTGTTTTCCCCGTCCTTTTCCGAAATTATCGCACCCTCAAATCCTTTCTGGAGATCGGCAATGATGTCATCTATATGCTCCGTGCCCACAGAAAGACGGATGCTGTTTGGTTTAATCCCCTGATCTTCCAGCTCTTCCCGGGAAAGCTGGCTGTGGGTTGTGGTGGCAGGATGAATGACAAGGCTTTTCACATCAGCCACATTGGCCAGCAGGGAAAAAATCTCCAGGCTGTCAATAAACCTATGTGCCTCTTCCACGCCGCCTTTGATTTCAAAAGTAAAAACAGAACCTCCTCCTCTGGGGAAAAATTTCTGATAAAGCTCATGGTCGGGATGTTCCGGCAAAGACGGATGATTCACCTTTTCCACCTGAGGATGACGGGCAAGGAATTCTACGACTTTCTTTGTGTTTTCCCCATGCCGTTCCAGACGGAGAGACAGCGTTTCGATTCCCTGCAGAAGCAGAAAAGCTGCAAAGGGTGAAATAGCCGCCCCGGTGTCACGAAGGAGAATCGCGCGAATATACGTGACAAAAGCCGCCGAAGCGGAAGCTTTGATGAAGGATACCCCATGGTAACTGGGATTGGGCTCCGCAATCTGCGGGTATTTCCCGCTGGCCGCCCAGTCAAACTTGCCGGAATCTACGATAATTCCTCCCAATGTGGTGCCGTGGCCGCCGAGAAACTTGGTTGCAGAATGCACTACGATATCTGCGCCGTGTTCGATGGGACGGATAAAAAAAGGCGTGCCGAAAGTATTGTCCACAACCAGCGGCAGCTTATATTTATGAGCCAGTTTTGCCAGTTGGTCAATATCCGGAATATCACTGTTGGGATTTCCCAGCGTTTCAATATAGATCGCTCTGGTATTATCCTGAATAGCCGCTTCCACTTCCTGAAGATCATGGATATTGACGAAGGAAGCAGTGATGCCGAAATTGGGAAGCGTATGTGCCAGCAGATTATAACTGCCGCCGTATATGGTTTTTTGAACCACGAAGTGACCGCCGTTTTGTCCCAGAGCCTCCAGAGTATACGTAATTGCCGCTGCACCGGAAGCAAGGGCAAGGGCCGCCGTTCCTCCTTCAAGGGCCGCCACGCGCTTTTCCAGAACATCCTGAGTGGAGTTGGTAAGTCTTCCGTATATGTTTCCCTCCTCCTCAAGACTGAACCGGGCAGCTGCATGGGCAGAATTTTTAAATACGTAAGAGGCAGTCGCATAAATGGGAACTGCCCGGGCATCTGTTGCCGAATCGGGCTTTTCCTGGCCCACATGGAGCTGCAGCGTTTCAAATTTGTAATTGGCCATAATAACCTTCCTTTCCTGTGGATCGTTAATCCTTTTCTCTCATTCGGATATCCTTCTTCCTGTAAAAAACCGGAAGATTCTGATGCAATCTTCCGGTAATAAGCATTTTTCTTTATACTGTTCACGGGGCAGAATATCTCAGTTCAACCTACTTTTTAAGTTGGTTTTTATTGTATCTTAATATTCCTACCGTGTCAATAGGTAGATAACTTAAATTTCCTCTCTCTTTTACTGTTTACATGAACCAGAAGCCGGTAAAATCATATTTGATCGTTCGGTAATTCTGCATGGTACACTCATAAGCATACTGGCGGATCAGGACGCCCTGTGAATCATACTCTCCAAAAACCATAGCCACTCCGCTGTTGACTATCCAGTGATCCTCTTCCCCATACAGGGAGCCATTGGATACAATACTGGAATACGGCACATCGAAAGAAGATTCCAGGCTGAACGTGCCGGCATTTTCGTCTATTTTGTAGACGTATACCTGGCTGCTGCTGCCTCCTGCATCATACAGGTCCGTCCCTACGCTGTCAGCCACATCCATCGAAAAATCCCGGCTGCTCAATGCCCAGTAATTATTGTTATAAAGGGCCAGATAGTATACCCCCTTTCCTTCACCGTCCCGGATATATTCCACACAATGCTGGCCGTATTGGGGCACAAAATCCCCATCCTGTTCAAGACAGTATTCCGCATAGGGCGTATCTTCCCAAAATCTATTGTCTCCAGCCAGCCAATCCAATTGAATATCATTATGAATATTTTTTACTTTTATAATTGTGGACGTCTCCCGGGAGGACACGATCAGACTGTCATCCTCCGCCATGTACTGAAGGCTGTTCAGGTGAATCCAATCCCACTCGCCCACCTGCCAGAACATGGGATCTGTCGCTGCGATGGGACGAGTCATCTCAAAATATCCGGAAAGCGCCTCTGTAAAATCAATCAGTTCTGTCACTTCGCCGCTGGCGATGTCTACAGAAAGCACCTGATCCTCCACAGTCTCTCCGCCGTTTTTCTCTGCCAAAACTAACAATTCTCCGTCCTGTCCAAACCCTATATCGTGATGCATGGCGTATCCGTCCAGATCATAGACTTGTTCCACCTGTCCCAGACTATTGATCCTGGCCAGCTTCTCCGCGGATGCGCATGTAATGATATCATTGTCATAAAACAGAACCCGATCCATTCCGTAACCTTCCAGAAGCATTTCATAGCGCATAATACCGTCATTATCAAAGAAAAAGCCGTATCCCAGATAACCATTGACCCGCATCATGGCGTATAGGCCTTCTGACAGTTTCTCCCCGGATTCTCCTTCTGTCGTCTCCAGCTTTGTACTATATCCTGACTGATTTTCCGGCATATCCACATTAAATTTTACTGTCTGGCGTACATTCCCCCAGGAACCGGAAATTTCCATGGTGACTTCATTGGCGGCTCCCGGTACCAGACCGATAATCTGAAATTCATGAGTTTTTGTATAGTTTTCCCCGCTGGCATCCATTACCGTCTTTGTGTAATCCGGAATGCTGTCATCCTCCACATGTATTGTATAAGTGACCTGTGTCTTTCTCTCTGTCTCAAAATACATATACAATCCGTTGCTGCCCGTTCCATAGGGATTTAAGACCGCAAGAGGCGTTTCGGCCGTCCATGACTGCTTTCCCCTTTTCAGACTTTCCAGCGCATTTTCAAGCCGTTCCTGCACTTCCACATCATAATAAGTGAAGCCTTCTTCTTCAATGTCCATGGGTACCAGCTGAAGGGCCTGTATACCATCTCCCAATTGGGCCTGCGCATACTCAATCTGCCACTCTTCATTCTGATCCACTGTCTGTCCGGCTTCCATAACCCAGTCGGTACGTACTACCTTTTCCTGGGCCGTAAACATTTTACCAATGCCAATTACGACCGCCGGCACTGCAGCTATCAACAGTAAAACGATGATTCCAATAATAATCAGTTTCTTCTTGTGTTTCTTTACTTTCATTTTCCCATCCCTCTCTTTTGCATTTACATTTTATCAACTATAGGAAATCACCAGCAGTATAATGCCCAGCACAGTCAAAATCACGCCCACAATACGATTCAGCGTCTTCCCATCTGCTTTTGCAGCGATTTTAGCGGCAATCTGCGCCCAGATCAAAGTGAAAAGAATACACCAGAACAGCAGATCCATCTCCGGAAGTTCACCCAAAGCAAAATGGCTCGCCGCGCCGGTCAAAGCTGAGAAAGTCATGATAAACACGCTGGTTCCCACAGCCGTCTTCAATTCATACCCCAGCACCGCAGTCAGTATCAGCAGCATCATCATGCCGCCTCCGGCGCCGAAGAATCCGCAGATCAGGCCGATCACCGAACCGCAGGCCAGGCTTTTTACCGCCTGAATCCACCGTTTATCACCGGATACCGTCTTTCTGCTGGAATTTACAGGAAAGATTAAAAATTTCAATCCCAGGAAGAAAGTCATCACCACAGAAAAGCCTCCCAAAGTACTGTTGCCTACAAAGGTGGAAAGCCAGCTTCCCGCCATTGTCATGACCAGAACTCCCGCCATCATCACCAGACCGTTTTTAATATCAATACTTTTATTTTTTGCATAGGTACGAGCGCTGGCGGCGCTGGCTAAAACGTCGCTGGCTAAAGCAATGCCAATAGCCTCGTAAGCCGGCACCCCCAGAAAGGTAAGCAGCATAGGACTTATCACTGCCGCCGCACTCATACCGGCGAAACCGGTTCCCAATCCTGCGCCCATACCGGCCAAAAAACAAATCAATATTCTATATAAAGTTTCTCCCAAATTTTACTCCTCTTTTCTTCTTCCTGCTTTTTATCCAAATAAAAAAGCCGACTGATGGAACACTATCTGCATGACTGTATCTGCACTCAGATAGTTTATTCCAACAATCGACTCTCCTGAATTTCCTGTGTCTTCATCGCTGAATGGTATCCTTATCCTGTCCTGTATTTTTTCCATTTTTTATGGTAGCATATGACGATAAAAGATACAAGTGAGATTCTTATAGAAATTTCAGATTTACTGCCGTTTTTTCCATCCCCTTTTCTTATAGTCCTCCTCAATTTCCTTTTTCCAGCTTCCGTCCACCTGAGCCATGCAGGCAGATGCGCGCATACAGCTGATCGTCTCTCCTACCACCCGGTAATTCGTCTGCACGCCGATGCTGTCATTTTCAAAAGTAACAGAGCGTTCGGCTCCAATTCCAAATTTTGCCGCTTCCGACACCGCGTCCATGTTGGCGCCTAAAAACAGAAATTCCCATCCCCGATCCTTTTTGCACCGCCGGATCATTTTTCTGACTTTATCATAGGTATATTCATGACTGGCATTTTCCAGTCCGTCTGTGGTGATCACAAAAATCACCTTTTCCGCTCTCGCCTCTTTGGGAAGATGTTTCTGAGTGCTTTTCACTCTTTCAATAGTTTTTCCCATGGCATCCAGAAGGGCTGTGCAGCCCCGGACATAATAGTCCCGTGCAGTCAGAGGGCTGACCTCTTTCAGGGAGAAACGATCGTGAATCAGTTCATATCTGTCGTCAAACAGTACCGTAGTGATATTCGCCTCTCCTTCCTCCTCTTTCTGCTTGGCAATCATTCCATTAAACCCGCCGATGGTATCACTTTCCAGCCCCGCCATAGAACCGCTTCTGTCCAAAATAAAAATCAATTCCGTCAATCCTTTTTTCATTGCAATCTCTCCTCTCTCTTTATTCTGTAACCAGTATAAAAGATTTCAATGAAAAATTGGTCGCACGGCAGGAGACATTTTTACTCGCCCAGCAGAGGCTGTCCATAGGTAAATAAGGTTCCGTTTATCTCATAAATATCGTACTCCCTGTTCTCAATAAAATAACAGATTATCACATCAAATTTTGAAGAAGGGGAAAAGGCATATCCTGCCCGCATCATCAAATCCTTTGTTTCATCCAGAGATAATTCCAGCGCAATGGCAAAAGCCAGCACCGTCTTTCGATTGGGGGTATAGCCGCGGTCTTTTCGGATCTTTGAAAAATGCCGCCGGTCTATGTTGGCTTTTTTGTAGACATAAGAATCCTTCAGCCCTCTTTCATCAATTAACCGGAGGAGCATTTGAGAAAAGGTTTCGTCCAAATGGCTGACCAGATTTTCCAGGCTTCGTTTGTGCAGGCTTTTTGCCGCTTTTTTTGCTTTTTCTTTCTTTCCTGCATTGGGAAAAACCACGTCCGCCGAGATCTGAGGCATCATAAGTGTCCGCTCGCCGCCGGTTCTATAGGTTCCTCTGAAAATCCCCTTTCCTTCCTCCGGAATGCTCTCGTCCTTTTGTTCCACATAATGATCGTCAATGTATTCCTGAAGAGCGCCAGAAAGCTTCCGGCTGATCATCACCGAACTTCTGTCGTATAATACCAGCCAGACCATCATCTCATGTTCCATCAGGAAATCACTGATTGCCCGGATTGCTGTTTTCAGCGCCTGATCCTTTGGATATCTATAGTTTCCGGAGGACAGAAGAGGGAAAGCGATGGATTTCAGCCGCCGCTTTGCGGCCAGTTTCATGGACTCCATATATGCTCCATACAAAAGATCGGCTTCGCCCCAGTCTCCTCCCCGCCATACCGGTCCCACTGCATGAATAATGTACTTTGCAGGAAGGCCAAAGGCTTTCGTCATCACTGCCTTCCCGGTATCACAATGGCCGATTCCCGCACAGGCTTTTGTCAGCTTCTCCTCTCCCGCCGCCAGATAGATGGCCCTGCTGGTGCCGCTTCCTTCCAGCAGTTCCTCATTGGCCGGATTCACGATGGCATCGGCCATAACTTTTGTAATATCATTTCGTATCATTAAAAAGGGCATATCCTTCTCCCCTTATCTTACCTTAATAAATTGCTTCACCTTATCCGGACTGGTGTTTAAAATCAGCGTTTCATCAAAGCCTGTCTCTTCCAGCAAACGGCGCGCCAGGGTAAATTCTCCCACCCAGGCAGGGTCATGGGCGTCGGAACTTACGATGATGGGTACCTGATGCTTTTCGCACAGAGCCAGCATCGTCCGGTAATTTTCATAACAGTTTAACCTGCGGTCCTTCTTAACCAGCGAACTGTTGTTGAGTTCCAGGGCGACCTGGTACTCTTTCGCTGCCAGAACCAGCATTTCATAATCCAGCGGCGTGTGATCATCATCCGGATGGGAAACAAAATGAACTTTCTCATTTTTCATACACTCGATCACATTCCGGGTATTCTTTTCCCTGTCCTCGTTTTCGTAACATTCTTTATGAATTCCCACAATGGCATAATCCAGATGATCCATATATTTCTGTTCCAGAGAAAGTCTTCCTCCGTTTAACACGTTGACTTCACATCCATGAATCAGTTCCACACCCTCAATTACACGCGGTATCACCTGCAGATTGAGAAAATAAAAAGGATCCATTGCGGCAGGTATTCCCGGCCCGTGTTCGCTGATTCCTATCAGCTTCAGACCTTTCTCTTTTGCAGCGTGCATCATTTCTCTTATGGTTCCATATGCATGTCCGCTGACAAGCGTGTGCATATGAATATCCGCTGTCAGTGTAATAATATAAATCCCCCCTTCTCTCAGGCTTTTTCTTAAGTTTATCATATCGTCCCGGCAGACGCAAAGATTGCCCCGAACCTTCCTTTATTCTTTTAACATGCACACCATGTCATACCAGACTTCATCGCCCCAGCTGGACTTCGATATCCCATGATTCTGGAAACCCATCTTCTCATACATCCCAATCTTGGATTCCAGGCAGGTGAGAATGATCATCTTCCTGCCCCCTTCCCTCTCTCTGCAAAGGTAACGATGCATAAGCTCTCTTGCCAGACCCTGTCCCTGATATTCCGGCAGCACAGCCAGTCCCAAAAGCATGATGTTTTCCCCTTTTGGATTATGCAGACCTGCATCTTTGAAAAACTCATCCCGAAATTTACATTCGTCGGTGGACAGACCGTTCAAAAAGCCGGCCATTTTCCCTGTTTTCCGGTCAATCCCCACGAAAAACAGCTCCGGCGCCGTTTCCGCCCGTTCCTTCATCATGATTTCCGTACACGCCTCGTTGGGAGAAAAACAGGCCTGTTCAATCTTGGCTGCCTGCTCCCCCTCCTGCGGAAGAATATTCCGAAATTCAAACCGTTCCTCTATGTACTCACCGCTCATGTTTATTATCTTTATTTTCAAATTTTCCATCATCCGCCTCAGTCCGGCTTCATTTTCTTCATCGGAGATCGTAGGATCTTTCACAAACCGCCGACAGGGAACCTCTTCACACTTCCCGCAATTGTCATAACCTTTGCCGTTTACGCAGCAGTCATACACGGCGCAGCGCTCCCAGTTCATATACTGAGCCCAGTAAACTCTCCCTGCAATCTTCCTGCATCCTGCACATTCTCCTGGAAAACGGCTGCATTCCGCACACCGGGCGCCGCAGGGTGACGGTTCTGCAAAATCATCTTTCCAGAACCACCATTTGCATTTTTGAGGATCGGGATTTTCTGTGTTTACATAATATTCCACCGCCCGATACAGGTAAAGCTGGCACCGGTCAAGGATGACTCCCCTTAAGCGGCATTCTTCCTCGTACAGATCTTCCGCCCGCTTCCCGCGCAGAGATTTGATGGTGGTATATCCCATCTCCAGAAGATCCTTCTCCGTCTGCTTCCCCACATTGGGAATTTTCCTGAGTTCACTCATCTGCCCTCACTCCCCTTCTCAGATTTTTTCAATTCCGCCATTGCTCCGTAATGCCGAATTTCAAATTGTTCCGGAGCGATCTTCTCCAGCAGATGTCTGTGCTCTTCTTCCCAAAATTGAATTTCTTTCCCCGTCAGCGAAGCGCCAATCCCTCGGCATGCTTTCATCCTGCCGTGCCAGCTCTCCCTCGTAAACGGCACTTTCACCAGGTATTCTTCATGATACGACAACGTAAACGCTTCTTTATACGCCTTGGGAATCTCAATGGGACGAATTCTCTCACCCGCTCCGCTCCAGCCAGGATTATATTTCAGCACCAGTTTCTCACTGGCTCCTGCAATTTCGTCTTCAAAGGGCAGCCACGCCATATACAGAACCAGCAGACTTCCGCCGGGCTTCAACATCTTATAAAGTTTTGGCATCAGTTTCTGATGATCAAAATACCAGAAACACTGACACGCTGTAATAACATCAAAGGACTGCTCAGGAAAATTCATTTGTTCCGCCGGAATCGTATAATAATCAATATTCATCCCCCGTGAAAGGATTTTAGCCTGTTCAATCTGATTTTCTGAAATGTCTGTCCCCGTCCATTTCGCACCGTAACCGTATAGATTTCGCGGGAGGACACCCGTTCCCGTTCCAATATCCAGCACAGACTGATTCTCTGTACACAAATTACGCCCCACGATTTTCTCGTAAAACTTTTCGGGGTAAATATCCCGGAATTTTGCATAATCCTGTGAAGTCCGTCCCCAGTCAAAGGGCTTTCCATTGTCAATGTTTTTATTTATCATTTTCTCTCTCCTGTTCTGCCTCCTCAGGCCAGCTGTCCAGGGAGGACCAGCTTTTCCTTTTTCGGGAAATTCCGGTCAAACTCCTCGGCTTCTTCCTCATCCACAAAATATCCCGACGGCGGAGCATATATACCCGTTATTCCCTCAAGATAACCAGGTTTTAACTCTTTCAAAAGGAAGTATGGGAAATCGCTCCCTTCAGGCACCCCGTAATAACGGATTCCTTTTTCAGATCCGGGAACAAAACCGCTCTTTCCGTAAAACGCAATATTTCCCTCAAGACATACTGCGCCTGCCCCCAGTTTCTTTGCCCTTTCCAGAGAATCCTCCAACAAAAATTTACCAATTCCTTTTCTTTGATATTGAGGCATAATGCTGATGGGCCCCATGGTCAGAACCGGTATCCCTCTTCCATCATCCGCTCTTATCTCTGCCTGCATATACGTAATCTGGCCAATGAGAATTCCTTTCTTTTCCATTACCAGATCCAGTTCTGATACGAAAGCCTCATCCTTACGAAGCCGGTGCAGAATATAATGTTCCAGACAGCCGGGCCGGTAAATATTCCAAAAAGATTCCCTCACTAAATTTTCTACTTCCCTGTATTCTTCCGCTTTCTCCTGTCGGATCACATAGTCATTCATTCATTATACCTCCATTATTTCATACGCAGTATAAGCGTGAGAAAACTGATATCCCAGCTTTTCTGCCAACGCCAGCGAAACCTTGCTGTGAGCATCCCAACTGGGATATAACCCCCTTTCCAGACAGGCCATAATCAATCGGGCGCCGCAGACATAGGCCAGACCTTTCCTTCTCCATCTTTCCTTTGTATCTATCTCGATTTCAATACCGCCTGGATATCGTGAATAAGAAGAGGCTCCGCACACTATCTCCTTCCCGTGAACGACAACATAACCTATGCCCAGTTTTTCGTAAACCCCATAATCCGGAAACTGAGAAACCAGATCCCTGCTCCATTCTTCCCTGAAGCATCGCCTGAAAATTTCTCCGTCTATCTTTCTTATTTCATAATCTGCCGGCAGAGACTGAAGCGCTTCTTCCAGCCTCCTTTTGTCAAAAACCGTGTCCTTTTTTGTCGCATACCGGGTAATCTTCCGGATCTTTCCCCTGTGGCAGTCTGCGAGAATGCTCTCCCAGGATTCATTTTCCGGAATCAGAATCATAAAAGTTTTCTCTTTCCAAGCCTCCTTATAAAGAACCAATTCCCGATCCGGCCTTCCGGCCAGAAAGCAGAAATCTCCCAGCACTGCCATGGCCGATCTTGGATTTTTCCCCTCTGGCGCGTAAATCGCTCCCATGGTTCCGGACAGACAGGACCAAAGAATTGTTTCCGGCCAATTCCCGAAAATCTTTTCCGCCTCTCCCGGGTTCTGTAATTTTCTAATCATAATGTCCTCAAATACTGTTTAAAACTGAAACAAGTTCAAGCCAATTTCATCACTGAACTTCCTGTCCACCTTGCCTGGAAGCACCTGAAGAATAATTTCCGCAGTGGCGCTCACCACCGCCCTGTTCAGATGCCCGCCGAACACATTTCCCTTTGCATCACCGGCGCTTAAATGCGCGTGAAGATAGGGTTTGCCTTCCTGCCGCGTCAGTGTCCCCGTCAGAGATACAATTTCCAGCGCCCCCTGGAACTGATTGGCATGATATTCCTTCGTCGCCGTGTCAAATACTCCCGTGATCAGCTCTTTAACCGCCCCCAGTCCGCAAATGGACGCCAGAACGATGTTTTCCTTTTCTGCCATTTCCAGAAGCTTTTCGCAGATCTCCTCATCGGGATCCAGTCTCAAAACAATTGTATTGTCAAAACGTCTGTATTCCATATGTTTTCATCCTCGTATAATAAGTGTATAACCGGTAGAAATGATGGTTATGCACTTATCCTTTCTATAGATTTATAGATGATCTGAGACACCTGAGATAAACCCTTTCCATCTCATCTACATTGGTTATTAGTTTCATAGGTTATTCTGTGGTATGATATCAGCAGAGTCTGATGTCTAGAGGCACTGCTTTTCATCCTTTCAGCCCGGTCTCCGGTGCCTGCTTATGGAGCTTGCAGCCTGAATCATATGTCACATTCCGCTTACACAGATGTTTCATCCCCTGGCGTACAGCACCAGCAAAAGAGCTGCCAGGGTGCATGCTTATTACGCGAGGTTTCGGTCAGCATATGATTCCCAGGATAAACCTTTTACTTCAGGTTCCAAGAATACTTAATCGGAAAGGCGGGTAATATCATGTTAAAGATTAACCCATTATCTACGCTTTACGTCGGTATTGACGTCAGCTCAAAATCCAACTATGTTTGTGCTTTGGATTTTTACAAAAATAAATACATAAACTCTTCTTTTGCTAACAATCAGCCTGGTGCTGAGGAATTAGCTGAGAAGATACTTGAGTGTCTAAAACAACACCCTGAACTTAATACGATTGTTGCTGCTTTAGAATCTACCTCTGTTTACAGCATTCACATTGCAAATTTTCTCTCTTCCTGCGAGGAACTGATGCATTTCAAACCTTATGTTTTTGTACTCAATCCCAAGTGCACAGCTAATTACAAAAAGTCTTATATCGGATTAGGTAAGTCTGATCCCATTGATGCCTTTGTTATTGCTGATTATGCACGTGCAGGAAATATCGAAACTGAGCCATGGCGTGGAAGCCAGTTCTTGGCTCTGAAACGCCTCACAAGGCATCGTCTGCATCTTGTTGAATGCATGACCAGAGAGAAAACCTACCTGGTCTCTAACCTGTATCTGAAGTTCAGTGAACTACAGATGTTAGAAGGTGATGACCAGCCTTTCTGCGATATTTACGGAGCAACCTCTTCCAGTGTATTGACAGAATACTTATCTCCTGAGGAGATTATTGATTCATCTGAGGAAGATCTCATAAGTTTTCTCGCAAGGAAAAGCCGCAATCGTATCAAAGACATTAGCAAGACTGCAGAATTACTCAGGAAAGCGGCCAGAGATTCTTATCGCTTAGATAAAGCTCTTTATGAACCATTAAATGTATCCATTGCCAGCTCTTTCAACTGTATTGAAACTTTTAAGAAAGAAATCAAGCTTATAGATACTGCCATCGAAAGAGAAATCAGAGGATTAAATCCTAATGCTTTTATTATTCTTCAATCCATAGATGGCATTGGCCCTGTCTTTGCAGGTGGCATTGTAGCTGAAATAGGCGACATTTCTGCTTTCCATTCATCTGATGCTCTTGCTAAGTATGCCGGGCTCATGTGGAAGTCAAACCAATCAGGTGATTTCGATGGAGAAGATACTCCAATGAGCAAAGCTGGCAACCGTTATCTCAGATACTATCTAGGCGAAGCCGCCAACAGTATGAGAAAACATAATGTTGAGTACGGAGCGTACTATCGAAAGAAGTACAACGAAGTTCCGAAACATCAACACAAAAGAGCACTCGCGCTGACTTCACGTAAATTCGTTCGTTTGGTTTATGGATTGCTGGCCAGAAACCAACTATACTCCGGCGTATCGCTGGATACATCAAATGAATAACTGCTTTTAACCTGTGTTTTCGCATAGGTTTATTAAAGTTACCCTTTTTTGTGAAAAACATATCGAAATCTTTTCAAAAATCATCTTGACATATCACCAGATTGCTCTTTCGTATTTTTAATCATCATACTATATCTTCTGCCTACAGATCAATTCTGATTTTCTCTCCTTCGGTCTTTTCTCTTAATCTTTCTTTGATTCTGGTATTTTCTTTCAAAGAAAGGATGCCCGGCAGGCATCCTCTCCGCTCTGTACCGGGGACGTTTTTAAGACGTTAACCCGATTTAGCAAATATTTTTCTGCAGATCTCTTTGCATTTATGCCCGACAGAATGTTTCATCACACGGAATATTCCCCACATTCCCGATTCCACATCCCATCCAAAGCTTCCCGAACGATACAGATAGTCTCCCGGGGAAGAAGCGCCGTCTTTCAGTTCCATATCAAAGCGATTCCCGATGCTGATTCCTCCCTGAAGAGGGATTTCCCGGGACAAAGCGTCCTTTGGCTGTTCTCTCCACAGATGTCCGTGAATGGTTAGGAATGAATGTATATGTTGGGTCTGATGATGTAAAGAACAGATATCCGTTTAGTGGTATTTTTTCTGACGTTGATATAAATTTTCATGGTAAGCGCTTTATAACCAACCGGATAGTCAAACTCCAACTTTTGTGAGATACTTCAGATACTTGGAGTAATTCACTTCCTATCCGGTTCTCGGAGTTGCAAAAGCTATGCTTTAATCTCACATCTTGAGTCGCTTTTGTTGTACCTGATTACTCCAAAATCTCACGTTGGAGGAGATGAATCAAATGAGT
>JBMNRB010000001.1:0-252708 GCA_050944435.1 Ruminococcus sp. | reverse complement strand
CATCCAGCTTCCTTCAGATTTGCAGTCACCTGCAACACCCTTGCCTTCGGCTATATCCTTCCCACTACCGGGCGGATTTGGGACTTTCACCCTTAAGAAACGTGCGCCGCCAGGCGCACACAAAAAAACGGCGCAGCTCTAAGCTGCACCGCTTTTTTATACTAATTATACCGTATCTAATTATTTATCTGCTCCGTAAAGAGTAACCAGTTTTTTCAGATATTCATATCTTTCCTTAGCTTCCGCCTCATTCTTAGCGAAGAGTCTTTCTGCCTTGGCAGGATTAGCACGTTTCAGAGAATTGTAACGCACTTCGCCGTCCAGGAATGCCTGGTAATCGCCGTTCGGCTCTTTGGAATCCAGGATGAATGCATCTTTTCCTTCTGCTTTCAGAGCAGGATTGTAACGGAAGTTATGCCAGTATCCGGCTTTTACTGCCAATTCTTCTTCTGTCTGAGCTTTGCTCATGCCTTTCTTAATACCATGGTTGATACAGGGAGCATAAGCAATGATCAGTGACGGTCCCGGATATGCCTCTGCTTCTGCCAGAGCTTTCACTGTCTGATTAAAGTCAGCGCCCATGGAGATCTGAGCAACATATACGTATCCGTAGCTCATGGCAATGCTGGCCATATCTTTCTTCTTCACTTCTTTACCGCCTGCTGCGAACTGGGCAACAGCGCCTGTCGGTGTCGCCTTGGAGGACTGTCCGCCGGTATTGGAGTAAACTTCCGTATCGAATACCATTACGTTCACGTCCTGTCCGCTGGCCAGTACATGGTCAACGCCGCCGAATCCGATATCGTAAGCCCATCCGTCACCGCCGAAGATCCACTGGGATTTCTTAGCCATGAAATCTTTTTTCTTCAGCAGTTCCTGTGCTTTTTCGCATCCGCAGCTTTCAAGAGCCGCCACCAGTTTATCGGTAGCCACGCCGTTGGTCGCGCCGCATCCGTATGTTTCCAGCCATTCTTTACCGGCTGCTTTTACTTCTTCATTTTCTCCGTTTTCAACGATATCTTCCACCTGGGCTTTGATGCCTTCACGGATGGCTTTCTGGGCCAGGAACATACCGTATCCAAATTCAGCATTGTCCTCGAACAGAGAGTTGGACCAAGCCGGACCCTTGCCCTGAGCATTCACCGTATAAGGAGTAGACGGTGATGAGTTGCCCCAGATTGAAGAGCATCCCGTTGCATTGGCAATGTACATTCTGTCGCCGAACAGCTGTGTGATCAGCTTCGCATAAGGTGTTTCACCGCATCCTGCACACGCTCCTGAGAACTCAAGAAGGGGTGTCTTGAACTGGCTTCCCTTCACTGTAGTCTCTTTAAATTTAGCAATAACATCTGCTTTTTCCGGCAGTTTTACTGCGTAATCGAAGTATTTCTGTTCTCCCACGTTGGCTTCCATGTTTTCCATGGCAAGGGCTTTCGCACCTTTCTTGCCCGGGCATACATTTACACAGGAGCCGCATCCCGTACAGTCAAGGGCAGAAGTTACGATGGAGAAGCTATAGCCGTCCATACCGGTAAGCGGCAGTGTTTTCATGCCTTCCGGAGCCTGTGCAGCTTCCTCAGCCGTCATAGCAACAGGACGGATAACTGCGTGAGGACATACATAGGAGCAGCGGTTGCACTGAATACAGTTTTCAGAATTCCAGATCGGGATATCTACCGCAATACCGCGTTTCTCATATGCAGAAGCGCCGGACGGAGTTGTTCCATCCACATAGTTCTTAAATGCAGATACCGGCAGGGAATTTCCTTCCTGAGCATTAACTTTTGCCTGAATTGTATTTACAAACTCAACAACATCTGCTCTTCCTTCTTTTGCCACCGTCATGGACAGTCCGTCATCGGGAGCATCCTTCCAGCTTTCGGGAACTTTGATTTCCACTACCTGTTTTGCGCCGGCGTCGATGGCGTCATAATTCATCTGTACGATGGCATCGCCTTTTCTTCCGTAAGTAGCTTTTGCAGCCGCTTTCATCAGAGAAATTGCTTCCTCTTCCGGAATGATATTGGCCAGTTTGAAGAATGCAGACTGGAGAACCGTATTGATACGTCCGCCCAGACCGATTTCTTTACCGATCTTAATACCGTCGATCACATAGAATTTGATGTTGTGATCAGCCATGTATTTTTTTACCTGGCCCGGAAGATGTTTTTCAATTCCTTCCATATCCCAGGGACAATTCAGAAGGAAGGTACCGCCGTCAACCAGCTCCTGAACCATATTGTATTTATCCACATAAGACGGATTGTGACATGCCACAAAGTTTGCCTGATGAATCAGATATGTGGATTTGATCGGTTTCTTACCGAAACGCAGGTGTGACATCGTTACACCGCCGGATTTCTTGGAATCGTAATCAAAGTATGCCTGAGCATACATATCGGTATTGTCACCGATGATTTTGATGGAGTTCTTATTGGCGCCTACTGTACCGTCTGCACCCAGACCCCAGAATTTACAGTTAATCGTTCCTTCCGGCGTAGTTACCAGCGGAGCTCCCAGTTTCAGAGACAGATTTGTCACATCGTCTTCGATACCGATGGTAAATGTTTTCTTTTCTGTATTGTCGTATACAGCCACGATCTGTGCCGGTGTGGTATCCTTTGAACCCAGTCCGTAACGTCCTGTGTAAATGGGAACCGCGTCAAATTTGGAACCTTTCAGCGCTGCTACCACATCCAGATACAGCGGCTCTCCAAGGGCTCCCGGCTCTTTCGTTCTGTCCAGTACGGAGATCTGTTTTACAGAATCCGGAATTGCATCAATCAGTGCCTGGGCGCTGAAAGGTCTGTAAAGACGTACTTTTACAACGCCGACTTTTCTTCCTGCTGCCAGCAGATAATCAATAGTCTCCTCAATGGTATCACATACGGAACCCATGGCAATAATCACATGCTCCGCATCTGCTGCGCCATAGTAATTGAACAGTTTATAATCCGTACCGATTTTTTCGTTTACTTTATCCATGTAGCTCTGCACAATTGCCGGAAGAGCATCGTAGTAGGGATTACATGCTTCTCTTGCCTGGAAGAAAATATCCGGGTTCTGTGCTGAACCTCTCTGACATGGATGATTGGGATTCAGTGCATTTGCACGGAATGCATCAACAGCATCCATATCTACCATATCTTTCAAGTCTTCATAATCCCATGTTTCGATTTTCTGAATTTCATGAGAAGTACGGAATCCGTCAAAGAAATTAATAAATGGAACTTTGCCTTTGATGGCAGCGCAGTGTGCCACCGGAGTCAGGTCCATAACTTCCTGTACGCTGGATTCACAGAGCATAGCGCAGCCCGTCTGACGGCATGCGTATACGTCTGAATGATCGCCGAAAATAGACAGTGCATGGCTTGCCAGTGCACGGGCGGATACGTTAAACACACCCGGAAGCTGTTCGCCTGCGATTTTATAAAGATTGGGAATCATCAAAAGCAATCCCTGAGAAGCTGTATATGTAGTAGTCAATGCGCCGGCTGCCAGAGATCCGTGAACTGCACCTGCTGCACCCGCCTCTGACTGCATTTCCGTAACCTGAACTTCCTGTCCGAAAATGTTCTTTCTTCCCTGAGTCGCCCATTCGTCTGTAGCTTCAGCCATTACAGATGACGGGGTGATCGGATAAATCGCTGCTACGTCAGAATATGCATAAGATGCGTGTGCGGCAGCATGATTGCCATCCATGGTTTTCATCTTTCTTGCCATTTCTTATATTTCCTCCTTGCTTAATATGAATCGGCTGCAAATACCCATAATCTTGCCTTTGAATGACATTATAACACTAAATATACGGTCTGTCCATTTGATGAAGGAAATTATCCGGCATGTTTCCTGAAAAAAACAAATTTCCTTTCTTTTCGTTTATTCATTCTGCACACTGCTACATTTTCTGGGGAAGTCCCGCCCTGGCCAGTCTTTTTTTTAATGCTTCCGAAACCAGAATCGCTCCCGCGACAGAGACAATATCTTTGGCAAGATAGGGTAAGCTCACCAGAAGAAAACTTGCTTTCAGACTCTGATTCATTATCAGAGAAAACCATACTGTCCCGCAGCCGTGGCAGACGCAAAGTCCCAAAAAACCCAGAACTGCTTTTATCCTTCCTTTTCCGGCAGCGGCGCCCGCTCCGCTTAAAATAACCATCCCCGGAAACCCCACGAGAAAACCTCCCGTAGGTCCGGCCAGAACTCCAAATCCTCCCTTCATGCCGGAAAATACCGGAAGCCCTGCCATCCCCGCAATCAGATAAAGCATCACTGCCATACCGCCCTTTTTCGCTCCCAGCATATATCCGCACAGCGCTACGCCAAAGGTCTGAAGCGTAAAGGGAACGCCGGAGGGCGCGGGGATCTGTATCACCGACATCACTGCCAGAACTGCCGTCATCATAGCAATTTTTATCATATTTTCAATGGATATGCCCCTTTTTTTCATTTTCTTTCTCCTTCTGATTGTTAACCGCTTTATATTATCAGTTTACATTTTTGTTGTCAATCCCCCTGCAGGTTTTGGACGGCTGCGGAAAATTTTCCCCACAAAAAACCGGAAATATCAAATCATGATATTTCCAGTCCATTGGTCTTTTTTCTTTTTCTTTTTTCTTTTCTGACCGTCTCCACAAATCTGCGGATTTTATCTTCGTCTTTTCCCGGGGCATTCATTCTTTCCACATAGGAACTGACATCCACAATATCCGGCGAAACCCGGTTAATCGCTTCGCTGACATTATCCGCCGTCAGCCCTCCTGCCAAAATCAGTTTTTTTCCTCTTCTGTCAAAGCTGCCGGCCAGATTCCAGTCGAAGGTTTTTCCCTTTCCCGGCACTGCCCCATCCAGCACATACCCGGCAATATTTTTGTGTTCTTCTATCTTCTGAGGCTGCGGTTCCGCTCCTACATTATATGCCCGGAACACTGGCAGACGGCACCGATCCAGCACTTTTTCGGAAATTTCTCCGTGAATCTGAAGAATATCAAATCCCATGTGCTCTATCATTTCCACCTGATCCAAGGTAGGCGAAACGCAGACCGCCGTTTTCATCACCCGCCGTCCAAGCAGCGCCGCCAATCTCCAGGCCCGGTCCGGCGAATTGTTTCTGGAACTTTCGCTGCAGAACAAAACAATCCCCGCATATTCAATCTCATATTTATGAATCAGCCGTACATCCCGCTCTGTCATCAGACCGCAGATTTTAATCTCCGGTATCTTCATTTTCCGCTCATCCGCTCCTTCCTGAATAACCACTATAAATTATACCGGAACCAGAACCTTTAAGCAAGAAATATATCGCAAAGCCTGGGGACAGACAATTGCTCCGACAGCCTCCTAGGGCACGTTAATTGGGATAAATCACTACTTTCAACGCGGTTCCCCTCCGCATGGCGTTTAATCCGCTGCCGAATTCCTCCAGGGAAATTCTGTGAGAAATTTCAAAATCCACCGCTTCACTTTCCAGCAGTCTCACCGTCGCCGGCAGGGTAAAAAGACCGATCCAGTTGCCCATAACTGTAAGATCATGACGGGTAATCACCCCCTGCTCAACCGGAGAGACCGCTTTGTCATTGTAGCCGAAAAGCAGTATTTTTCCGCCGCGCCGCACTGTCCGGACCGCCTGGGCCAGCAAGCTTCCCACCGCATCTATCACCACATCCGCTCCCAGACCTTCCGTCTGCGCTTTTACCATTTCCTCAAAGTTTTCTTTCGTCGGATTTACCACCATATCCGCTCCATATTTTGCAGCATATTCCGCCCGATAGGAAGAGGTTTCCGATACAAAAATTTTTCCCGCTCCGTTTTGTCTCAGCAATTTAACAAAATACAGGCCTATTGGCCCGGCGCCTAATACAGCCGCCGTCTCTCCCGGCATTAAACGTATTTTATTCATTCCGTTCATCACGCAAGTCAGGGGCTCCGCAAAAACAGCTCTGTCCGCCGAAAGATCCTGTGAAATTTTAACCGCCGCTTTTTCCGGCAGCACACAGTACTCTGCAAATCCCCCATCCAGCTCCACACCCAGGGTTTTCATATTCACGCACATATTAGGCAGACCCATTTTACAGTAACTGCAGTGACCGCAGGAGATATTCGGATCACAGACCAGCCGGTCCCCTTCTTTAAATCCGTGTACCTCCGATCCTGTTTTCACCACTCTCCCCACGAATTCGTGGCCGATAATCGTCCCCGGAACCGCCTTAATCCCCGGCGGATTGCTGAAAATGTGCAGATCCGAGCCGCAGATGCTGGCTGCTTCAATTTTTACCAGAATTTCATCGGAATTCTCAATTACCGGAACCGGACGTTCCGCCAGTTCAAATTCTCCGGGTTTTTTTAAGATAATCCCTTTCATCATCTTTACCTCACATTATCTTTTTTTCGAACAAAACGCATCAGCAGTTTATTTACGTTTATCTGTTCTTGCGTTTTGGCTGATCTTCTTATATATTGAGATTACCACAAAGAAATGACGGCATAATAGAATTGAATTATTATTAATTAGCACAATTCATCGATTTTCCCAGGAGGTATCACATGAAAAACTTTTACCCGGATGATTATGTACCCTTTCCCCAGGACGGCCTCATCTCCATTGAATATTGGGATAATTTTCAAAAAATTCCCAACTGTGACAGCAGCGGCGTTTACCCCCCTCACCGCCACGATTACCACGAGCTGGTACTGATTACTTCCGGATTGTGCCTCCACACCTACAAAGGCTCTACCATCACTCTGATTCCCGGGGACATGTTTCTCATCCCTCCCCATCGGTATCATTCATACAAATTCCAGGATGGATTGCATATTTACAATTGCCAGTTTTATATCAGCAATTTCTCCGACTATTTTCTCCGGATTCTGGATGACTTAAATTTCATCAGTCTGCGCGCTCAGGCCAGTCCCTCCCTCTCCGCCGACTACACCATCTTCGACGCCGAAGCCCCATCGGGTAAATACTCTGCTCTGGTCAATCAGCAGGGAATTCTGCATCTGAATTCTTCCCAGCGTTTTTATATGGAAAACCTATTGACCCATATGCAGACAGAACAGCGTCAAAAAGGCCGGGGATATACTTACATTCTGCATGATTATCTGGAAATTTTACTCTGTGAACTTTCCCGCATCAAACATGCCCAGTACACCGTGTCGGAACAAAAAAATTCCAAAAAGGAAAGAATGATCATGGATACTTTAGCCTTTATTGACTCTCATTTGACGGAGGATATTGACTTCCTGTCCATAGCAGAATCCTACGATCTGTCTCCAAACTATTTTCGAACTGTTTTTCGTGAAATTACAGGAATCTCTCCCACTGAATATCTAAACCGCACACGGATCCTGAATGCGTTAAAATATCTCCGTATGACCGACATGACCATTTCGGACATTGCCGCATCCGTAGGACTTTATGACGCCAACTATTTCACCCGCTTATTCAAAAAATATCTGGGTTATCCTCCCACCTATTTTAAACACATCTTTGACTGAAAAAAGCCCTTCTCCCGGTCCCATAAGACCAGGAGAAGGACTCTAAAAAACACCTGATTAATTCAGCACCTTTTTAAACAGCCAGCTTCCTTCCAGCACATCGAATATTTTTTTAAACAAGGAATTCCTCAGCACCACTGCCAAAAGAACTGATCCTCCCCAAACCAACAGGAAATTCACCTCTCCCGGCAGATTTTTGCACCAGTCCACAGCTCCGCAGTATACCAATGCATTCCGAACCAGCACATGAAGAATATAGATCTGCAGCGTGCGGGCTCCAAGAGAACTGAGCCAGGTTTTCTTTCTGGGAATCACCTGCATCACCGCAGCCGAAAGGATAAACGCAGCGCCGTACCAAATCAGACGAAACAGTCCTCCCATATCTGCCGACGGCAGGGAAGAAATGCCCGAATAAGCCTTCGCACCGTAAATAATCCCCAGAAACGGCTGAAGCTGTTCATTAAAGAACAAATACAAGATTACGCCGCATACCAAAATGATAATGCCTGCAGTCCGCAAAACTTTTTTACTTAGGAATTCCTTCAGCCTTTCCTTTGAAAGGTAAAATCCCATGATAAAAAAGGGCAGAAAAACAAAGTTTCTGGACATGGAAAATCTTTGTCCGATGATATCCACATATCCTACCAATATGCCAATGATCAAAGATCCCGTAATCGCCCAGAAAGGCTTTATCCTTTCTATAAACGGAACCAGCAGATACCAGACCGCCATGGAAAATAAATACCAGGGCGCCTGATTCACATGAAACAGACTCAGCGAAAATCCCTGACCAAAGGCCCACCGCAGCAAAGAAATAGCAAGCTTAAAGACAAAATACAGCCATATAAAAGACAAAATCTTATCCGCCCGCAATTTTCCATCTTTATTTACTCTTTTCGCCAGATATCCCGACACAAACACGAAACAGGGCATGTGGAATGTGTATATCAAATCCCCCATCCAGTTAATTGCCGGAACCCAGGAATAATGAAGAGAAAAATGCCCGATAATTACCAGAATAATCAGAACGGCTTTCAGATTGTCAATAAAATAGTCCCGGCTTTTCTCAGATTCCCTCATACATTCCGCTCTCCTTCATCCTGCCGATAGCCTCCATCACTGCCGGTTTATCTTCTCTGTAGGTAACGCCATACCATTTATCCATTGTTTTCAGCACTTGAACCGCCGCAGCCTTTTCACTCAGCAGCTCTCCCACTACAGAGGGCAAAAAATATTCACTTTTCAGCGGATTTTCTTCCAGAGCCTTTTCCAAGAACCTGGGGAATCTCCTTCTGAGCTCAATGAGAAAACTTTCCGTAAAGCCCCACATATTCATGGAAACTACGGCGTTTTTAGGAAGATGCACCCAGGTCTGCCCCTCATCTTCCGTATAGGCCGCCCCGTCTTCCCTTTTCTCGATCCTTGTCCGCTCCGTGATCTTCGTCAGATAACCGTCCTCATCCATCTCACAGATGCCTCTGGCCACATGACCGTTCTCCGTCAGCGTATTTTCCAATTGATACCCCACCATGGCGTAACGGTATACTCCATTGTCCTCATGGGTGGTGAGATAACGATAGATAACGGTGAACGCATGGGCGCCGTAATAATCGTCTGCATTGATCACCACAAAGGGACCGCTGATCTCATTGGCCGCACATAAAACAGCATGACCGGTTCCCCAGGGTTTTACTCTTCCTTCGGGAACGGAAATCCCCTCCGGAAGATTGGAAAGCTCCTGATACACGTACGCAACTTCCATCTTCTCACTGATGCGATTTCCGATTTTCGTCCGGAATTCTTCCTCATTTTCTTTCTTAATAATAAAAACAACTTTCTCAAAACCTGCTTTTTTTGCATCATAAATGGAAAAATCCATGATAATATGTCCCTGCTCATCCACAGGGTCAATCTGTTTTAAACCGCCATAACGGCTGCCCATTCCCGCCGCCATTATTACCAATGTGGGTTTTTTCATACCGTCCGTTCCTCCCTCAAATTTAGTCGGGTAAAAATGCAAAATAAATCATTAAAATACCGATAAAACATATCACAAAACCCAGGATCATCCTGAGTCTGCGGCTAATTTTTTCATAGGCCGGATCATCCATCCATTTTTCTATGGTACTGTAGCTGGTTCCGGCTACCACAGTCAAAATGCTGTGTCCCACCGCATATATGGCAAGAAGAAATATTCCCCAGAGTGTACTGCCTGAATCGGCTGCCAGCGCCAATAAAGCAATCATCACTGGCGTAGCACAGTGGGAAGCAAAGACTCCGCTTAAAACTCCTGCTGCCAGGGCTCCTGCATATCCTTTTTTCGTTGTTCCCGCCGTATGGCAATGATGATCCGGAATCAGCGAAATCACTCCCCAGACCTGCAGCGCCATCAGAATCATGACGGCCCCCAAAAGCAGATGCCACCACATTCCGATCCCATGCAGCAAATGACCGATTACCGAAGCCACCGTTCCAAAAGCCGCAAAGGTCAGCGCCATGCCCAATGCCATAGTAAGAGAAAGACGAAAGGCTTTTTTCTGATTGCTGCCGGCCGATCCGCCGATATAGGCAATGACCACCGGCACACTGGACAGTGAACACGGCGTAAACGATGTAATCACACCGGCTGCAAGACACAAAACCGGCGCAATCCAGATATGACTCTGTATCAGTTCCGCTAACGTATTCAGAATTTCTGTCATTAATTATCCTCTCCCTGCATGGTGTATACCTGACGCTTTCTGGCCATCTCGTCATTGGCCAGATATTCATCATATGTGGTAATCTTATCAATCAGCATTCCGCCGGGCACGATTTCCATAATCCGGTTTGCCGTCGTTTCCACAAACTGATGGTCATGGGAGGCAAACAAAATTACTCCCGGGAATTTAATCAATCCGTTATTCAATGCCGTAATGGCTTCCATATCCAGATGGTTGGTGGGCTCATCCAAAATCAGAATGTTGGCTCCGGAAATCATCATCTTGGACAGCAGGCAGCGCACCTTTTCTCCTCCGGAAAGAACCTTTACTTTTTTCACGCCGTCTTCCCCGGCAAAGAGCATTCTTCCCAGAAATCCTCTCACGTAAGTGGCATCTTTGATCTCCGAATACTGGGTCAGCCAGTCTGCAATGGTCAGATCATTGTCAAATTCTTTTGTGCTGTCTTTGGGGAAATAGGCCTGACTGGTCGTCACTCCCCATTTATAGGTTCCCTCATCCGGCTCCAACTCGCCCATCAGAATCCGAAACAGCGTGGTTTTTGCCAGTTCATTTCCGCCTACGAAGGCTACCTTATCATCATGCCCCAGGGTAAAGGTAATATTATCCAGCACCTTAACGCCGTCAATACTTTTGCTTAACCCTTCTACCATCAGCACTTCATTGCCGATTTCCCGGTTGGGTCTGAAATCAATATAGGGATATTTTCTGCTGGACGGCCGCATTTCATCCAGCTGAATTTTCTCCAGAGCTCTTTTTCTGGAAGTTGCCTGCCGGGACTTGGAAGCGTTGGCGCTGAACCGGGAAATGAATTCCTGCAGCTCCTTGATCTTTTCTTCTTTCTTCTTGTTGGCTTCCTTCATCTGTTTCACCAGAAGCTGACTGGATTCAAACCAGAAATCATAGTTTCCGGCATAAAGCTGAATCTTTCCATAATCAATATCCGCAATATGGGTGCAGACTTTGTTCAGAAAATACCGGTCATGGGATACCACAATTACCGTATTGTTAAAATCAATCAGAAACTCCTCCAGCCAGGAAATGGCGTCCAGATCCAGATGGTTGGTGGGCTCGTCAAGAAGCAGAATATCCGGATTGCCGAACAATGCCTGTGCCAGTAGAACTTTCACCTTCTGGCTTCCGTTCAGCTCAGACATCTGTACATAATGGAGATCTGTCTCAATACCAAGTCCGTTCAACAGCTGCGCCGCATCAGATTCCGCCTCCCAGCCGTTCATTTCCGCAAATTCCCCTTCCAGTTCACTGGCGCGGATACCGTCTTCATCGGTAAAATCCTCTTTTGCGTAGATTGCCTCTTTTTCCTTCATAATTTCATAGAGACGGGCATTTCCCATGATTACCGTATCCATCACCGGATAGGCATCATACTTAAAGTGATCCTGCTGCAGAAAGGACAGTCTCTGCCCCGGCGTAATGGTAACATCGCCTTTTGTGGTTTCCAGCTGTCCGGAAAGAATTTTCAAAAATGTGGATTTTCCGGCTCCGTTGGCGCCAATCAGGCCATAGCAGTTTCCTTCCGTAAACTTAATATTGACGTCTTCAAACAACGCCTTTTTTCCAATTCTCAGTGTTACATTGTTAGCCGCTATCATTACTTCTTACCTCTTAAATTCCTCATAATCTTATAAATATTGTGTTATTGTAGTCAAAAGGTATTTTGACACAGCAAAAACAGGTTGTCAAGCATTTAAACAAGCTGTTTTCGCTTTAAAATATGGTTTTTAACCTAGTCCGGCAGCGGCGCCGGGGCAATGTTCTCTCTGATTTCTTGCTTTCTGATAATCTTGATTATATAATAGCAATAAATAATTTTATGAAAACGGAGAAAGATTATGACAAAATATTTACTCCGGGAGGTGACGCCATGAAACCACTTGGCGAACCAGGCGTGCTGGCAGCCTCGGATCTGTTTTTATCTTTTCCTTCCGACTTTGCCAGAGAACATCTGTATTTTATTGATCGCTGCGGTCATTACTTTCTAGACCGCCATTACCTGATTTCCCGCAGCTCTCCCGCTGAGATCAGGTTTCTGATCCTGTATGTAACGAAAGGCAGTCTGTCACTGGTCGTCGGTTCCAGAGATTACACCATACATGAGAACGAAATCGCCATTGTAGATACACGGGTATATCATATCTACGCTTCCAACGGAGACGCGGAAATGTTCTGGATCGGATTTGACGGAGCCGCCTCCGACGCGCTGGTAACCGAAATCTGCCGTCACGGCCATGTGTATACTCCCGTCACCATGTCCCGCACGCTGGAGCCAATCCGCGAAATTGTATCTTCCTTTGACCGCGGCAGGTCCATGAGCGAGGAATTGATTTCCGCTTATATCCACCTGATCCTTTCCGATACCATCGATCAGGCAAAAACCCGGATTCAGGCACGGGACTCCATTGTGTCAGAAATCGTCCGGTATATTCAGGCCCACTATCAGGAACCTCTGACGCTGACCGGACTGGCTTCCCTGGCATGTCTGAACCCCGGATATTTTTCCACAAAATTCAAAAAAGAAACCGGCAGTTCACCTAAAGAATACATTTTAAACACCCGCATCAACGCAGCAAAAATTCTTCTTTCCGATACCGGTATGGCTATCCAGCAGGTGGCAGCCAGCACCGGCTTTCAGAACGAAGCATATTTTTCTTACTATTTCAAAAAGAAAATGGGGGTTTCCCCCAGCGAATGGAGGACTTTTCATGAATAAACTTTTGATGGTTATCGATATGCAGAATGACTTTATCGACGGTTCCCTTGGAACGAAAGAAGCCGCCGCCATCCTGCCCAGGGTGGCAGCTAAAATAAAAGAATACCAGGCAAACGGAGACGAAATCCTTTTTACCATGGACACCCATTTTGATCACTATCTGGATACCCAGGAAGGAAAAAAACTTCCGGTACCCCACTGTATTAAAGGAACGAAGGGCTGGGAACTCGCCCCCGCCCTTCGCGAAATTATTTCCGGATATGAATATCCATTTTATGAAAAGTTTACTTTCGGTTCTTCTGCGCTGGCTCTGGCCTTTTCACGGGGAGATTACAGCCATATCACCCACATTACCCTCGTGGGGCTATGTACGGATATTTGTGTAATTTCCAATGCGCTTCTGGCCAAAACATTTCTCCCGGAAGTTCCCATCACCGTGGACGCTTCCTGCTGCGCCGGCGTAACGCCGGACAGCCACGAAAACGCTTTAAAAGCTATGGAAATGTGTCAGATTCAGATTCAGCGGGATTCCTTTGGTTTTCTCAGATAAAGAATTTCTTTGGTAATCTGAATAATAATCGTCGGTATCAGAGCCAGGATAAAGATCATGCCAACCTGACCGCCGCTTAACGGTACAACGGAAAAGATTCTCTGCAGTACCGGCACAAAAAGCACCAGGGAGAGAAGACAGACGCCTGCCACAAACGCACCGAGACTGTACCAGTTTCTCTTAAATCCCAGCCGGAAAATGGATTTTTCACTCCGGCAGTTAAATCCGTGAAACAGCCGGGCCAACGTCAGTGTGGCAAAGGCCATGGTGCTTGCCATTGCCGCTCCTCCCTCTGACAGCCCCATATGAAAGGCGATCATGGTACAGACAGCGATCAGCCCTCCCTGGAGCAGAAGATCTCTCATAAAGTCTTTCGTCAAAATTCCCTGTTTGGGATCTCTGGGCGGCTGCGACAGCAGGTTTCTCTCCGCCGGCTCCATTCCGATGGCCAGGGCCGGAAGGGAATCGGTAAGCAAATTGATAAACAGCAGATGCACCGCTTCAAAAGGAACCGGCAGAGCTGCCAGAGAAGTATACAGCACCGACAGAATACCGGCCATATTTCCTGACAGCAGGAATTTTATGGCATTTCTTATATTCCGGTAAACATTTCTTCCGTTGGCTACCGCCTTGATAATGGTGGCAAAGTTGTCATCCGCCAGGATCATGGAAGCGGCGTCTTTGGAAACCTCTGTGCCGGTAATTCCCATGGCCACGCCGATATCCGCCTTTTTCAGGGCGGGAGCGTCATTGACGCCGTCACCCGTCATCGCTGCAATCTGTCCTCTTCGCTGCCATGCGTCTACAATACGAATTTTATTTTCCGGTGAAACCCGCGCATACACAGAAATCTTCGTAATATTTTTATCCAGCTCTTCGTCGGACATCTGATCCAGCTCCAGTCCCGTCACTGCCATATCGCCTTCCTGGAAAATTCCGATTTTCTTTGCGATAGCCGCCGCCGTAATTTTGTGATCGCCGGTGATCATCACCGTACGAATACCGGCTCTTTTTGCATCTGCCACCGCCATAATGGATTCTTCCCGGGGCGGATCCATCATGGACACCAGGCCCAGAAAAATAAAGTCTTTCTCCGTTTCCAGACAAAGTTTTTCCTCTTCGTCCACTTCTTTATAGGCAAAGGAAAGCACACGAAGACCCTGTTCGGAAAATTCTCTGTTCTGATCCAGTATTTTCTTCTTCTCTTCCTCTGTCATCGGGAAAATTCCTTCCGATGTACGGATGGAAACAGAACGCTCCAGCAGCATATCCAGAGCGCCTTTGGTCAATACCGTAGGAACGCCGTGAAGCAAATATTTTGTACTCATCATCTTCCGTTCGGAATCGAAGGGAATTTCTTCTATACGATCCATCACCTGACGCATATCGTCGTCGTCCAGGCTGACTTTTCTCGCCATCTCCAGCAGCGCATATTCCGTGGGATCTCCGATCCCTTTTCCATCTACGATGGAGGAATCGTTAGTCAGTATGGCGTCGTACAGGAGATAACGGTGAAGCTGCTGATGAAGATCCAGCTCTTCCGGCTTTAAAATTTTTCCGTCCAGATAAATTTCCTGTACCGTCATCTTATTCTGTGTCAGCGTTCCCGTCTTATCAGAACAGATAACTGATACGCAGCCCAGACTTTCCACCGCTTTCAGTTCTTTGATAATGGCGTTTTCTCTGGCCATTTTCTGTGTACCCATGGCCTGTACAATGGTTACGATAGAACTTAACGCTTCCGGAATCGCCGCCACTGCAAGAGCTACGGCAAACATCAGCGAATCCAGTATGGGCATTTCCCGATAAAGACTCAGCAGGAAAACTCCCGCACAGATAATCATAATGATAACTGCAAGACGGCTGCTGAAATTATCCAGGCTGACCTGCAGAGGAGTACGCTTTTCCTTCGTGGCATTCATCAGATCGGCAATTTTTCCCATCTCTGTTTTCATTCCCGTCTCTGTCACCACTACCTCGGCTCTTCCGTAAGTCACCAGACTGCCCGAATACACCATATTTTTCCGGTCTCCCAGAGGAACCTCCTCCAGAATAGTTCCCTGTTCCTTATCCACGTTGGCAGATTCACCGGTGAGAGAACTTTCATTAACCTGCAGGGAATACTGATTCAGAATTCTTCCGTCCGCAGCCGTCAGATCTCCCGCCTCCAGTACTAATATATCTCCCGGAACCACTTCTTTGGCAGGAATTTCCACTTTATGACCATCACGCATTACCTTGGCATTGGGCGCCGACATGGACTTCAGGCTTTCCAGGGACTTCTGCGCCTTTTCGTGCTGTACCGTTCCCAGAATCGCATTCATAATCAAAACCGCGATGATAACGATTGTACTTTCCACATTTCCGGAAATCATGGAAATCACAGCGGCAACAATCAGAATGATGACAAGAAGATCTTTAAACTGTTCCGCAAAAACCTGCAGCGCGCTTTTCTTTTTTCCCTCCTGCAGAGCATTTTCTCCATACTCCTGCAGACGGTGCTTTGCTTCCTGCCTGGACAAACCGTCTGTCTGGCTGTCCATTTCTTTCAGCACACTCTGCGCGTCCATCTGATACCAATTCTTCACAATTCTTCCTCCTTCTCATGAGTATAGTATGAGTTAAAAAAAGACCTTTAATGTACCCGGGACGACATTTTCCCAGCGCACATTAAAAGTCTTGTAACCGGTTCATCCGGTATGCACCACCAGACTGCCTGATGCAGACGGGATTGTTGATGATGCATTGAAACTACTCCCTTTTAATTGGTATTAAATACGTTTTTAAAGTATAACTCCTTTCCCTTCTTCTGTCAACCTCCAATAAAGGAAAACAGAAAAGAAACCGCACACGCTCCAAAGGCGACTGCAATAAGGCTTTTATTTCTGTAGGCCAGAAAAAGAGCCGCCGCAAAGCCCGCGGCTGCCGAAACCATGCTTCCTGTCGAATATAAAATCGCCGGAAAGGTCATGGCCGAAAGAGTGGCATAGGGTACATAATAGAGAAAAGACTGTATGTACCGGCTGGTGATCCGCTTTCGTATCAGCGTCAGCGGCAGAGCGCGAACCCCATAGGTTACCAAGGCCATAACCAGGATATAAATATAGATATTTCCGCCCATTTTTTATTCTTCCTCCCTTCTCGGAAACAGCCAGGCCGCCGCTCCCGCCACCGCCAATGTGATGATAATCACCTGCATTCCTGAAGAAATCCGGTTCAGTATCGGCGTATAGTAAAAAATGCTGGAAAGAACCATGGCTGCCCCGGCGACTCCCAGGACCGCCCGGTCTTTTTTCGCCGCGGGGAGAACTACTGCAATAAACATACCGTATATGGCAATTCCCAGGGCGTGGATTACCGATGCCGGCAGTACGTTCCCTGACATCACGCCCACCAGGGTTCCCAGCGCCCATCCCGGCACTGCCACGCTCATCAGCCCGTAGGAATACCAGGGACTTAATTCTCCCGGACGTACTATACTGACGCCGAAAATTTCGTCCGTCACACCGTAAGCCATGATAAAACGGTGAATCGGTTTTACATTCTCCTTGATTTTCTGAGACAAAGCACAGGACATCAGGAAGTATCTCATATTGATCACAAACTGAAGAAAGGCCATCTCCAGATAGGAGGCCTGGGCCGCTATGGTGCCCAGAGACGCCAGCTGCCCTGCCGAGGTCAGATTGGTCACTGACATCAGCACCGCCTGAAAAGGCGTCATTCCCACATCCCCCGCCTGAATGCCGAAGGCAAAGGAAACAGCAAAATATCCAAAACAAATGGGGAGTCCATCTCTGACTCCCTGTTTCCATTCACTCATTGTCACTCCTCATTCATATACTATTTGAACGGCGTTCCGTACAAATCAAAAGGCGTGCTCTGATATACGTAGTAATTCAGCCAGTTGGTATACAGATTATTAGCCGTAGCCCGCCATACCAAATCCGGCTTATTGTCTGGATTGTCGTCTTTATAGTAATTTTTCGGTATTTCGATGGGAAGGCCCTTAGACAAATCCCGTTTGTACTCCTCATCCAGGGTAATTCTGTCATATTCCGGATGACCCATCACAAAAATCTGCCTTCCCTCTTTCGCCATGGCCAGAAACAGACCGGCTTCTTCCGACTCAGCCAGTACGGTCAGTTCCGGACAGTTATGTATGGCCTCTATGGGGACATCAGTATGACGGGAATGAGGCGCCCAGAATACGTCGTCAAAGCCGCGCACCAGGGGAATTTTTCTGTTCTGTACTCTGTGCTGGAACAGTCCGAAAAGTTTTTGGGGAAGCTGAACTTTGGGCAGCCCATAAAAATAGTATAACGCCGCCTGACATCCCCAGCACAGGAAAATCGTAGAAGTCACATTGGTGGTGCTCCAGTCCATGATTTCTTTTAATTCTTCCCAGTAATCCACCTCTTCAAACTCCATCTGTTCCACAGGAGCTCCGGTAATGATCATCCCGTCAAATCGATGCGTCCGCAGTTCGTCAAAATTCTGATAAAACTTATTTAGATGACTCATGGATGTATTTTTTGACGCGTGGGTACTCACCTTCATAAAGGTAACGTCCACCTGCAGCGGAGTGTTGGACAAAGAACGCAGAAGCTGCAGTTCCGTTTCCTCCTTCAGCGGCATCAGATTCAGAATCAGAATCTGGATAGGACGGATGTCCTGATGAAGGGCTCGCTTTTCATCCATGACAAATATATTTTCTTCTTCCAGTATTTCCTTTACCGGTAAATCACTTTGTATTTTAATCGGCATTTTTCTCACCTTCCTGTTTTAAATTATTTGTATATATAAGGCCTGCCTTTCTCATGTCTCATGAAAAGCAGACTTTCCGGGGCTGGTATCATCACATGAGGGGAGCCACAAGGCGGAGTAGTCTTCCGGCCGCTTTCATTGCCAGGTTTCCTTTTCTCACGTCTTCCATGGTAATTTTCTGGCATTTTTTCAGCGTACTTTGGAAATCTTCTTCAGCATCCCTGATACACGGAACCTGGCAGAGAAAAGCAGCACATTCAAAATGCAGATACAGGCTTCTGAAATCAAGATTAATAGTACCCACCACCGCCTGTTCATCATCCACCACAAAACTTTTCGCATGAACGAAACCCGGCGTATATTCAAAAATTTTAACGCCTGCTTTTATCAGCTCCGGATAATAGGTTTTAGCCAGGGCAAAGGCATACCATTTATCCGGAATATGGGGCATGATGATTTTTACATCCACCCCGCGCTTAGCCGCGAACTGCAGCGCCACCGTCATTTCCTGATCAAGGATCAGATAAGGCGTCATAATATGAACATATTCTTTGGCAGTATACAGAAGATTTAGATAAACCTGTTCCCCCACCTGTTCATTGTCCAGAGGGCTGTCCGCATAGGGGGCCACAAACCCCGGCGCCTGGTAAGCAGGCATAAATCTGGGAACTTCCAGATAGCGGGAATAGTCGTCTCCCTTGCTGTCAATATCCCACATCCTGAGAAACATCAGGGTAAAGCTTTTTACCGCATCTCCCTGGAGCATAATACTGGTATCTTTCCAATGACCAAATCTGACTTTTTTATTGATATATTCATCCGCCAGATTAATTCCTCCCGTAAACGCTGTGACCCCGTCAATAACCAGGATTTTTCTGTGATCCCGATTATTCTGGGATGTGGAAAGGAAAGGCCGGATCGGCGCAAACACTTTGCACTGAATGCCAAACTCTTTCATCTGGCGGGGATAGCTGGGCGGAAGTTTCGAAAGGGTATTGGTGCCGTCGTACATCAGCCGAACCTCCACCCCCTCCTGAACCTTTTCCTTTAAAATATCCAGGACTGTATTCCACATCTCTCCTTCTTCTATAATAAAGTATTCCAGAAAAATAAAATGCTTTGCCTTCCTAAGCTGTATTTTCAGCTCTTCGAATTTATCTTCTCCCAAAGGCAGATACTTTACCGCAGTATTCTCATAGACGGGATACCATTCTTTCCGCAGCAGATAGGAGGCAGTTCCTGCAGCATGGGGATGCTCCTGATTCAGTCTTTCCATCACCAGCTCGTCCTGCTGAACGTATTTTCTCGTTTCCTCCTCCAGTTTCAAAAGCCTCTTATTCAATATGCTGCTGATGGGCTGAATTTTCACAAAAACATAAAAAAGCGCTCCAAAAACCGGAAAAATAAATACCGGAAGAATCCATGCCAGCTTAAAGGCGGGATTGACCGTCTGATTGACAATGTACAGAACAAGAAAAGCCATAAATATCTGATATATCACATAAATGTAAATAACGTTGATATATTCGGCCAGCACAGAAAACAATCCGAACAGTACCAGCAGCTGAACCAACAGCAGCACAACCAGTATCGTCGTCCGCCCGAAAATCACTTTCAGGATTCCCTGTTTTCCCTTTTCCACCGACAGCCTTTTTTCTGTCATTCTCGTCTTTTCTTCCAATGTCATCCCTCTTTTTCCATGCGTCTAATCTTCTTTCACGTTAAAAGCCATTTTACTGAATATATGATTAAATGTCAATCTGCCCTTCCCAACATTTTCAGGAAATCCTCCTCAGAAATTATCGAAACTCCCAGTTTCTGCGCTTTCTGATTTTTTGCGGAAGAGGATGTTTTGTCATTATTAATCAGATAATCCGTTTTAGATGATACGCTGCCTGTCACCTTTCCTCCGTATTTCTCAATTTCCGCCTTTAATTGACTGCGATTTTCATAATGGCGGACATTTCCCGTAATAACAAAAATTTTTCCTTCCAGAATCTGCGCGGAAGTTTCCTCCGGTTTTTCCAGCACGAGATGTTTTCGCAGATGCTCCACCGCCTTTCGGTTTTTCTCTTTGGCAAAGTATTCCGTGAACGTCTGCGCAATCACCTCTCCCACGCCGTCTATCTCACAGAGTTCCTCCTTTTCCGCCTGCATCAAACGGTCCAGGTCATATTCAAAATGGCCGCAGATCAGTCTGGCATTGGCGGCGCCCACATTGGGAATTCCCAAACCGTAAATGAGTCTGGGCAGCGTGGTGCGGCGGGCTTTTTCAATGCTTTCCATAAGATTCTCATAAGACTTTTCTCCGAAGCCTTCCATGGACACAATTTCTTCCCGATAACGTTCCAACTCAAAAATGTCTCCAAAATCCTTTAAAAAGCCTCTGCCGATCCACTTTTCCAGCGTAGCTTCCGACAGTCCGTCGATATTCATTGCATCCCGGCTGACAAAAAGTGTAAAGGATTTGATCGCCTTGGCCGGACAATCCCCATGGGGACAAAACAAAACCTCTACCTCCCGGTCTTTCTGAACTTCCGTCTTTTTGCCGCAGGCAGGGCAGTATTCCGGCAGATCTTTAAACCCGCTTCTGGTAAGATTCTCCGCTATCTGGGGAATAATCATATTGGCTTTATAGACCAGGATCTCATCGCCCACACCCAATTCCAATTCCTTTAATATACTGATGTTATGGACGCTGGCCCGGCTCACCGTCGTTCCTTCCAGCTCCACCGGTTCAAACACGGCAATGGGATTAATCAGCCCTGTTCTGGAAGGACTCCACTCAATTCGGATTAATTTCGTATTTCTCGTCTCGTCGGCCCATTTAAAGGCATAGGAATTTCTGGGGAACTTTGATGTGCTCCCCAGCGACTCTCCATAGGCGATATCATCGTACAGCGCCACCAATCCGTCAGAGGGAAAATCGTTGTTTACAATCTGTTGTTCAAACCAGGAAATTTCCTTCTCCACATCGCCGGCTGTCACCATATGGTACGGCACGATTTCAAATCCCTGCTTCTTTAGCCATTCCATCTGCTTTTCTCTGGAATTTTCAAAATCTACTCCTTCCGCCCGCACCAGCCCGAAGGCATAAAATCTTACCTTCCTCTGGGCGGTGATCCGGTTGTCCAGCTGCCGGACAGAACCGCTGCACAGATTCCTGGGATTTTTGTATCTGGCTTCCGTCTCCGGAATCGTCCGGTTAATTTCCTCAAAATCAGAATAGGTAATCAATGCCTCGCCCCGCAAAATCAGTTCTCCCTGATAGGGAATTTTCAAGGGAAGATTGACAAAAACCCGGGCGTTATTGGTTACCACTTCCCCCACAACCCCGTTTCCTCTGGTGACCGCTTTGGCCAGTTCTCCTCCCTGATAGGTGAGAACGATGGTAAGACCGTCCAGTTTCCAGGAAAGCAGAGCTTTCTGATTCCCGATAAAACTTTTCAGCGCTTCCCTGTCCTTGGTCTTATCCAGCGACAGCATGGGGCGCTCATGGGTCTCTTTAGGAAGCTCCTCCACCGCCTCATATCCCACGGAAAGCGTAGGACTGCCTGCCAGTACAACCTGCGTTTCCTCCTCCAGTTTTTTAAGTTCATCATACAGCCGGTCATATTCCAGGTTGCTCATCACTTCCCGGTCCTCCTGGTAGTAGGCTTTCGACGCTTCGTTCAACCGGCCGATCAGTTCTTTCATCCGCTCCTGCTGATTCATACTTTCTCCTTCCATGGCCTGGAATCTGAATCCTTCAGTAATTCCTCCAGCTCTTCTCTTTCCTTTTTCCTAATCTCCCTGTACGCTCCCGGTTTCAGCCCTTCAAGCGTCAGATTCATAATCCGCACCCTTTTCAGTCTCACCACTTCATATCCCAGATATTCGCACATCCGCCGTATCTGACGGTTCAGTCCCTGGGTCAAAACGATGCAGAAGGTATCCGCCGAAATCTTCTTTACGGTACAGGGCCTGGTTACCGTATCCAGGATGGGAACGCCCCTTCCCATCTTTTGCAAGAACTCTTCGTTTACCGGACGGTTCACCTTCACCACATATTCCTTCTCGTGAAAATTTCCCGCCCGCATAATCCGGTTCACCAGATCCCCTTCATTGGTCAGAAGAATCAGCCCTTCCGATTCTTTATCCAGCCGCCCCACCGGATAGACCCGGATAGGATAATCCAGATATTCCACAATATTAGGTTTCTCCCTCTCCTGGGCGGTGCAGATAATCCCCCGGGGCTTGTTCATTAAAAGCAGCACCTTTCTCTCTTCCGGCTTTATCCTTTTTCCCTCAATGCGGATATCTGAACAGGACGAAACTTTCATTCCCATATCCGCCGTTTTTCCGTCCACCGTCACCTTTCCGGCTTCAATGAGACGGTCCGCTTCTCTTCGGGAACAGATTCCGGCATTGCTTAAGTATTTATTTAAACGAATTTTTTCCTCCATAAATTCCTCCTGTGCGTTCTATATTTTATCACAGAAAATGCCCGGGATACAGCCCTGGCCGAAAACTTTTATTTTCCTTGCAAAATCCTTTGACTCCCCTTATTATGATAGTAGACACAAACAGAGAGCTTAGAAAAACACACGGGGAAAACATAAGATGAAAGGGTTAAAAACATTTGGTTTAATACTGGGTATTTCAGCGGTGACCGCCGCCATTCTTTTCGGCCGGCCCCTCATCCATTATGCCCAGGAAGAGATCGCACTGGCGCGGTGGGAACCCACTCCCTCCGGAACCGTCAGCAAGCCTGAAGGCCGCTGGAATGTTGACGACCAGGGCTGGCAGTACACGGACAGCAGCGGTCAGAAGATAACTGAGCAATGGCGGTCCATCGACGGAAAAGACTATTACTTCGGCAAAGACGGCTATATGACCACCGGCTGGATTCAGCAGGACGGCAAGTGGTATTACCTGGATTTTGCCGGTGAAAAGGAAACGGGATGGCTGCTGGACGGCAAAAAGCGATATTACCTGGGAGAAGACGGGGTTATGGTTACCGGATGGCAGACCATCCGTCAGACAAAATACCATTTTGAAGAGGACGGCTCCCTGTCCACCGGGTGGATACAGGACGGCGATACCTACTATTATATTAATGAAGAGGGAGAGCCTCACACCGGATGGCTGGTGGATGCCGGAAAATATTACTATATGGATGAACAGGGCGTCATGCAGAGGGGATGGTTTCAGGATGGAGACGCCTGGTATTACCTGGGAGAGGACGGCGCTGCTGTCAGCGGCTGGCAGACGGTGGACAATAAAAACTACTTCTTTGACGAGACAGGCGCCATGCATATCGGATGGCTGCAGGACGGGAATTCCTGGTATTACTTCGATACCCAGGGCTCCATGCAGACCGGATGGCTCACTCTGGACGACGGCACATATTACTTAAACGGAGATGGAAAAATGCACACCGGATGGCTGGTGGACGGAAGAAATGTCCACTTCTTTGATGAACAGGGACGGGAGAATCCCAATGCCGGAAAAGTAGAGCCGGGTACCAAAATCGCCCTGACCTTTGACGACGGCCCCGGCCCGTACACCGACCGTCTGCTGAATTGTCTGGAATCCAACGATGCAAAAGCCACCTTTTTCGTCCTTGGCCAGCAGATCGGCAATTATCCGGAGACCCTGCAGCGTATGTACCGTATGGGCTGCCAGATCGGCAACCATTCCTTCGATCACACCAACCTGACCGGTCTGGATGAGAAAGAAGTGAAAAATCAGATTACTTCCACCAATAAGCGGGTCAAATCCACCGTTGGCCGAAGTTCCTGGCTGGTACGTCCGCCGGGAGGCAATTACACGGAAGAGATTGCCGCGCAGATCAATCAGCCTCTGGTTCTGTGGTCTTTGGACACCAGAGACTGGGAAACCAAAAGTGTTCAGGCTACGGTAGAAAACGTCCTCAACAACCTGCGGGGCGGCGATATCATTCTGATGCACGATATTCACGAGACCTCCGTGGAGGCGGCGGAAGTTTTGATTCCCACATTGAAATCCATGGGATATGATCTGGTTACCGTGGGCAATCTGGCCAAATCTTCCGGCGCTGCATTGGAGCGCGGAAAAGTATACCGCTCATTCCCATAAAAACAAAAAGGACATTTCATCGGAGAAATTCTTCTGAAATGTCCTTTTTCTTTATCCCCTTTTGCTGTTTTTAGGAAAATATACACAGATCTTTGTGCCGATGCCTTCTTCACTTTCCAACTCCAGGCGGGCGTGATGCTGGGAAACGATATGTTTTACAATGGCAAGTCCCAGCCCTGTACCGCCGGTGGATTTGGACCTGCTTTTATCCACCCGGTAAAACCGTTCAAAAATACGTTTCTGGTAGACCTTTGGAATTCCAATTCCCGTATCCCATACCGACAGCACCGTCTCATCCTTTTCCTTATACACCTTGACGATAACGCTTCCTCCTGGATTATTATACCGTATGGCATTATCGCAGAGATTATAAATCAATTCATCTATCATCTGACGGTTGGCACAGATGGTACAGGGTCCCCCTTCCAGCCTGAGAATTACATCATGTTTTTCCGCATTTATCTGCAGCATATCCACACAGGCTTCCGCCAGCTGGTAAAGATTCAGCTCCGTATATGCCACATCCATGTCCTCCACATCCAGCTCTGAGAGACGTATGATATCGTTGATTAAGGTCAGCAGACGGCTGGAATTTTTATGTATTTCCCTGGCGAATCGTCTGACGTCTTCATCGGAAGCCATTCCCGTTTCAATCAGCTCCGAATATCCGGATATCGACGTCAGGGGAGTCTTCAGTTCATGGGAAACATTGGCCGTAAACTCCTGCCGCATTTTGGCGTTTTTCATAATATCCTGATGCTGACTGTGTATCATCGTAATAAAAGGCATCAGTTCCGGATATGTTTTTATCTCCAAAATATTTTCCATATCCCCCGCCATCTGCTCGATGGGATACAGAAGACTTCTGGTCAAAATTTTTGCAAGTACCATACAGGCGATGAAAATCAAAAGCGCAATAACCCCGATTACCGGAAGCGCATTTTCCAGAACGCTCCAGATGCTGCCCGCTTCCTTAGCCACCCGCAATACATTGCCGTCGTCCAGTTTCAAGGCATAGTAGAACGTACTTTTGTCCAGCGTCTCTGATTTTCGGATAGCCGACCCGCTGCCCTCCTTCATCGCCTGGGCAACTTCCGGCCGTTCCCTGTGATTTTCCATAGTCTCAGAATCCACCATACTGTCATAAGCCACCGACCCGTCAGGCTGAATCAGGGTAAAACGGATGTCCGCTTCTTCATACCGCCGGCTGTTTTCCGAAAGTTCATCTTCACTGATCGTATCTTTTACCACATTCACATAGGTTTCCAGATCACTCAGCACTTGATCCTGAAATAAATCGTAAAAAACCCAGACAGACAGCAGCAGCGTTGCAATAATTGCCACCGCTGCTATCCCGATAAATTGACTGTGTATTCTCTTTCTCACAGGCGCCCCCTACTCATTGCTCATAATGTAGCCCACGTTTCTGACTGTCTTGATAAACTTGCCGTCATTTTTCAGCTTCTGTCTCAACGTCTTGATATGCATATCCAGCGTCCTGGACTCTCCCTCAAAATCTGTGCCCCAGACACGGTCCAAAATAATGTCTCTGGGGGTAACAATTCCGGCGTTCTGCATCAACAGCTTCAGCAGCTCATATTCTTTAAAGGTAAGATCCACCTGCTTGTTGTCCACGTACACCATACGCTTTTCATTATCCAGAACCAGATCGCCCATGGACAGTGATTTTTCCTCTCCCCCGTCTGCGCTTCTGCGCAGCAGCGCTTTTACTCTGGAAATCAGTTCCATCACGCCGAAGGGTTTCGTCATATAATCGTCCGCCCCCATATCCAGTCCTTTTACTTTATCGATTTCAGTTGTCTTTGCCGTCACCATAATGATGGGAACCTTGCGCGTTTCCGAACGGGACCGCAGATTCTTTAAAATAGACAGACCGTCTTCGTCCGGCAGCATAATGTCCAGCAGAATCAACATGGGGGTTCTGTGACGCAGCCGTTCATAAAAAGTTTTTGCACAGTCAAAATCTTCCACATCATATCCTACATTTTTTAAGGCAAAACTTTCAATCTCTCTGATATTCTGATCATCTTCCACAACATAGATCGCCGCCATTTCAAACCTCCGGTATTATTTTTCTTCCGCTGCCAAGTCTCTGTCAGGGCAGTGTGTATTTCTGAGCATATTTCATCACATTTTCTTTATAAGTTTCGTCCTCGGACTGTCGGAGCAGATGCAGATACTCGTGAGTATCATATCCTCCTGCCTGTATCTGGATGAGACAGACCGCCACATTGGAACAGTGATCCGCCACCCTTTCAAAATTAGTGATAAAATCGGAAAGAATGACCCCCAGTTCAATGGTACATTTTCCATTTCTCAGCCTTTTGATGTGCCGTTTCTTCAACTCCTCCTGAAGGCCGTCAATCACTTCCTCCAAAGGTTCGATATACTGAGCCAGATGACTGTCCTCATTCTGAAACACTTCCACCGCTGTATTTACAATCTCCCGTATTGCTCCTGTAAATGTCCTCAATTCTTTTGACGCTTTATTGGAAAAAGCAAGCTGCTTATCATGCATTTTCTGTGCTCCTTCCATGATGTTCACCGCATGGTCGGAGATACGTTCAAAATCCCCAATGCTGTGAAGCAGCATGGACAGAGTATGGCTGTCTTTTACGGACAGATTCTTACCGCTTAATTTTACCAGATACGTCCCAAGCTGATCTTCATAATGATCCACCTGATCTTCCAGCAAAAGGACTTCACGGACCTTTTCCTCCTGATAATCTTCCATCAGACTTATGGCTGTTTCCAGAGCTCTCTGGGACATCTGGGCCATATGCACGGCAACTCTTTTACATTGAATCATTGCAAAACCGGGCTGATCCAGAAAACGGGCGTCCAGATGGAGAAGATCGCTGGTTTCCTCCGGAGCCGTCTCCTGCTTCTCATCCTCCTTGATCGTAAGGTAGGCCAGTTTTTCCAGTCCCTTGGAGAAGGGAAGGAGAACAGCCGTAGCAAATACGTTAAATACACTGTGTACAACAGCGATTCCCGCTGCGTTGGCCGCATCCTGAAGAAAGGAAAAATGCAGCAGCCCATTGCAAAGATAAAAGAGGGTCATAAAAACAGCCGTTCCAATCAGATTAAAGTAAAGATGTACCAACGCGGCTCTTCTTGCATTTTTGCTGGCGCCGATACTGGATAACATGGCCGTCACACAGGTTCCGATATTCTGCCCCATAATGATGGGAATCGCGGCTCCATAGGTCACGGAACCCGTAACGCATAAAGCCTGAAGAATTCCGATGGATGCGGAAGAACTTTGTATTACCGCAGTAAGTACGGCTCCTGCCAGCACGCCGAGAATGGGATTGGAAAACATGGTGAGAATTCCGGTAAACTCCGGCACATCAGCCAAGGGTTTCACTGCATTGCTCATCGTATCCATTCCAAACATCAAAACGGTAAATCCCAGTAAAATCGTCGCGATGTTTTTCTTTTTCTGGTCTCTCCCGAACATCATCAAGGCAATTCCGATCACTGCCAGAATTGGTGCAAAGGAAGAAGGCTTCAAAAGCTGAGTCACCATGTTGCCGCCTTCGATTCCCGAAAGGCTTAAAATCCAGGAAGTTACGGTGGTGCCGATATTGGCTCCCATAATAATTCCCACCGCCTGAGACAGCTTCATAATTCCGGAATTTACAAAACCGACGACCATGACAGTGGTAGCCGATGAAGACTGAATCACCGCCGTGACAGCGGCTCCTAAAAGCACAGCCTTTATAGGATTGGAGGTAAGCTTTTCCAGTGTCTTTTCCAACCTGCCGCCGGACAGCTTTGCCAGGCTGTCTCCCATCACTGACATTCCATACAGGAACAGGGCCAGACCGCCCAGCATCGTCAATACATCAAACAGATCCATACGTATCTCCTATTGTATATAGCACAGGTAAAATTCATCATCTTTTTCCTGTAAAATTCAGGTAAAGTTTCCCCCGTTACTCAAAATAAATCAATGCCATCAGATCCAGGTTTTCATCCGTAGGATTCTCAATGGAATGGGACTCATTGAAATTGATCACGCACACATCTCCCGGTCCCACTTCTGTCCTGGTTCCGTCATTGTCTTCAAAAATTCCATGACCCTTCAATATATAATATGGTTCTGTGTTTCCCACATGCTGATGACGTCCAATACTGCTGTGGGGCAGGATGCGCAGCATGGCGTACATTTTGCCATGACCGTTTAATTCCTCTTCTGAGAGAATATAGTGAAATTCCACACTTCCTTTACCGCCTCTTAAGCCTTCCACAACCTTCACTCCTGGTTTTCTAACCATAATGTATCCCTCCTGTTTCTGCTCAGATTGCCATTCCGCCGTCCACACAGACGATCTGGCCTGTAATATATCCCGCCTCTTCCGATGCAAAAAATGCAGTCAGTGCCGCCACATCTTCCGGATCGCCCATGCGCTGCATGGGAATTCTGGCAATGGTTTTCTCTTTAATCTTATCGGAAAGCACTTCCGTCATATCCGTTCTGATAAAGCCAGGCGCAATGGCATTGACCGTAATACCCCGGGAAGCCCATTCTCTTGCCATGGTCTTTGTCAGCCCGATAATAGCTGCTTTTGATGCGGCATAATTAGCCTGTGCCACATTTCCCAGGACGCCTGAAGTGGAACTCATATTGATCACACGGCCGCTTTTTCTCTCCAGAAAATGAGGCGCCAGATGGTGCATGGTGTTAAAACAGCTCTTGCAGTTGGCGTTCATTACCTCATCATAAGCTTCTTCAGTGATCTTTCCAATAAACTGATCTCTGGTAATTCCCGCATTATTAACCAGGATATCAATATGACCGTGTTTTGCAAGGAGTTCTTCTATCATCTTTCCCACTGCCTGATAATCAGATACATCACATCCATAACTTTCTGCACTGCCGCCCGCTGCTGTAATATCTTTTACTACTTCCTCTGCTTTTTCCGCCGAATGAACGTAATTGACGATCACATACGCCCCCTGAGCCGCCAGCTTTTTCGCAATTGCACGGCCGATTCCTCTGCTTGCTCCCGTTACCAGTGCTACTTTGTTTTCTAACATAGTCCTATTTCCTCTCATTCTTCTTCCGGTGAATCATCGGTCAGATAATCTTCATATACGTAAGCTTTTTCTCCGTTATATGTAATTTCGTACCATCCGCCTTCTTTCCCCGTAACCGTAACCTTTTCTCCGGTCTCCAAGGAGCCGATAACCTGCCCGTCCATGCCCGGCAGGGTTCTGACATTTACGGATGAACTGCAGTACATGGCAACACCTTCCGGAACTTCTACCGGATTCACCACATTTTCTTCTGGAATTACATCTTCCTCTTCTTCGTTTTCTTCGGAGGCGGAATTTGTCACAACAGGATCCTCATTCAGCGGAAATAAGCCACGGCATCCACAGAAAATCCACAGGCATAACAAAACCATCATGATCAGTTTCCATGCTTTTCTTATCATTGTGCACCTCCATTTGCTGTAATTCTTTCCTATTATACTATATTTACTTTCACTTTACAATTCTGCCTCCAAAAGAAAATGCTGCGAAGGAAACCCTTCGGTTTCCCCGCAGCACTATTAGCACTATTCTTGTTTATTTACTGATTGTCGCTTCCAACGCCTCAATAGAAGTAGTTACACCAGCCTCCACAGACATGGTCAGATCTTCCATTTCCAGCGATACAACGCCTTTGTATCCCACCATGCTCAGCACTGAGAAGAATTCTTTCCACCACTGAAGATCTTTTCCGCATCCTACGGCTACATAATTCCAGGTCCGTTCCGCCACATCTTCCACATGACGATTATCCAGAAGACCATCCACATCGCAAAGTCCCCGTTCAATACGGGCGTCCTTTCCATGCACGTAATAGATCGCATCTCCCAGCGCTCTGGCCGCCGCAATAGGATCTGCTCCCATGATCATCATATGAGACGGGTCTAAATTCATACCCACTGTAGGTCCTACCGCCTCACGCAGTCTCAGAAGAGTGGATACATTATAAACCAACTGTCCAGGAAATTCTTCAATGGCAATTTTTACATCGTTGGCCTGGCAATGTTTTACAAACTCTTTCCACCAGGGAATCGCCACATCTTCCCACTGATAGCGGACAACCTCTTCCAGATAGGGATTATCCGGCGGAACAGACTGGGTCGCCACCACCCAGTTGGGTGTTTTATCACCGGGAGCCCCTGCCGGAAGTCCGGACATCATGACTACGGTTTTTACCCCCAGCTTTCCTGCCAGAGTTACCGTATCATAAGCGCTCTTGCTGTGCTTTTCGCCCATGGGGCCGGGAGCCAGCGGATTTCCGGAACAGTTGAACGCGGATATTTTCATATCTCTTTTGTCCAGTTCTTCTTTAAATGCTTTTAATTTATTTTCGTCTGCCAGCAGATCCGTGGCATAGCCATGAGGATATCCGCCCCATCCTCCTACACACAGCTCCACGTAATCAAGTCCATGGGCTTTTACTTTATCCAACGTTTCGGGATAGGAAAATTCGCCGTAAACGCCGGTACAGATTGATAAATACATATGTACTTCCTCCTACTGCCGTTTTACTGTTTTATTTTGCGTAGAATGCCGGGCATTCTTCCAGAACGATTTTCTGTTTTGTCTGGGTATCTCTTGCAAGGGAAGCTGCCGTTGCAGTAACCTGTCCCACGTATCCGTCCCATGCGGTCGGTCCGTCCACTCTGTTTTCTTTGCAGGCGTTAATCCATGCCTGGAATTCAATATTATATGCTTCCGGGAAACGCTCGGACCAGTCTGTGCAGATCGGAGTCACTCTCGCTGCGTTAGTCCGAACCATAGCGTTGGCCGGTTCCGGCAGATTCAATGTACCGTCTTCGCAGCACACTTCACATTTAATGTCATAACCATAACCGCATTTTACAAAGGCCTCCACATCGATTCTTACCCCTGATTTCGTAGTCAGATACATGATCTGAGGATCTCTCAGGATTTCTGTGGATTTTCTGGATGCCTTGGGGAATACCACTTCCACTTCATCATACTCTTCTCCCAGAAGCCATCTCATCACGTCGATCTCATGGATCATGGTATTTTCTACGGACATGGCCGTTGTGGTGTAGTCCGGACAGGTTGCGTTTCTGTGACAGCAGTGAACCATCAGCGCCTCTCCGTATTTACCGGAATCCAGAAGCTTTTTCAACTGATTGTACCCCGGGTCATATCTTCTCATGAAACCGACCTGAACCAGATGTTTTCCTCCTGCCATCTCTGCCTCCATGATACGTTTGCAGGCATCAGCTTTCGGCGCCAGCGGTTTTTCACACATTACAAATTTTCCAGCTTTTACGGCCGCCGTTACATACTTTTCATGGAACTCATCAATAGTTGTAACAACCACTGCATCCACTTCATCAGAGGCAATCATCTCTTCTCCGTCTTCATAGAATTTGCAGCCGTATTTCTCCGCAACACTCTTTCCAAATTCCACGTTTACATCGGAGCAGGCAACCACTTTCGCTCCCTGGAGTATACAATTGATTCTCTCAATATGTGTTCTTCCGATTGCGCCTGTTCCCACAACACCCACTCTTAATACATCACTCATGTCTTTGCTTCCTTTCTTTCTTCATCTTTGTTAACTTGTTCCTTTTGCTGGGCTTATTATATCATGCTTTTTTCGTTCTCAACATAACATTTCAACAAAATAATAGCACAAAACGACTTTTCCTGTTTACATATGATCTTGTCTAGGCTAAAATAGTTTTAAAGCATAACATAAGCAAAAAAGTAATCGTCCTTTATGATGCAGATAATAAACCGGAGGTATCTATGTCTTTTTATTATGATTTTCCTACATCCAACATCACTTCCATCGACGTCAACTTTGAAGATTATGACAGCGGCGCTGAAATCAAGCCTCACATGCATTACTATTATGAATTTACTCTGGTCACCCGAGGGACATGTATCCACAGTTTCCGTGGTGTGGATGTTCCCCTGATCGCAGGAGACGTTTTCCTGATTCCTCCCCACGAAGCTCACGCTTATTACATGCACTCTGCCGCCAGCATCGTCAATTGCTATTTTTTTCCGGAACGCCTGGGACAGTTCGCCGAATATGTCAGCGATGTGGCCTTTGAAGAAAAAAATATTCCTTCAAGCTTGGGCGACGTAAAAAAACAGTGGGACAGTCTCTTATCTACCGCACCCTTCAGAAATGTGACGCGGGATCAGGAATCCCGGAAAATCACGGATAACCTGACTAAACAGGGCGTTCTGCATCTTCCTCCTCAGCAGGCCATGGACGTGGTGGGACTGCTGCACCGCATCCAGGCGGAACATATGAACCTGGCCTTCGACAGCGAATATATGAAAGCCGGTATTCTGCAGATGATTCTGGTAATTTTCAAACGGGCCAGAAACAGCGTCCCTCAAAAGCTCCCCGAACAGCAGGATCAGAAAAAACAGCTGATTCTGAATTCTCTGATCTTTCTGGAGGAACATTATCAGGAACCCGTTACCGTAAAAGAGATGGCTGCCGCTTCTTCTTTATCAGAAAGTTATTTTCGCGGTATATTTAAGGAGGTAATGGGATTGTCGCCGCTGGACTACCTGAACCGGATTCGGATCGCCAAATCCCTGGAATATCTCCAGAATGATGAAATTTCCATAACCGAAGCCGCCCTGCGGGTGGGTATTCCCGATTCCAATTATTTTACCAGAATCTTCAAAAAGATCATGGGGCAGACACCCAGAACTTTTAAAAACAATCCTTCCATTGCCCTGGCCCGTCCGACTTCGGAATGATGCCGCCCCGGATCTGCCGGATTTATCTTTTACAGATAGATCCGGTTTAACTCTTCTCTTGCAATCTCCACCCAGCGAATTACCTGTTCCGGTTTGCTGCTGATGGTATGAAGATCCTTCAGCACCACTTCCACATGATTCTGGTTTTCCCTGGTTTTTTCAAACATTCGGCGCAGCTCTGTCCGGATTACGTCCTCATTCATATCCGGTACTGTTACATGAGCCGAGTTCGCTTTATAAGAATACACATAATCTTTTTTCAAATACTCCGACATCTTTGCCATATCAGACCACTGGGAAACAGAAATGCGGCGCATATTGGGCAGGTCTTTGATCCACTCCCATTTCGTATCAATTCCCTCGCAGCAGGCATAACAGTTAAGGCCAAACAATTCTGCCACCTGTTTATGATAGGGATAGATAAATTCATGGAACATTTCAGGAGAAATTTCCCCGCATTCCTGAGCTTCGCACAGACCCCACATGGTTTTCAGCGTCACGTGATCCGGATCGGTATTGAGACTGTCCGTCCATCCCAACCCTCCGCTGCCCACAAAGGTGTTGTCCGTATTATTGTACAGCAGATTATTTTCTTCCAGATAACGGAGTTTTTTGATATAGCCGTTGGTCAGTTTGGCAAAAATCTCATGAACCTTTTCCGGGAAATCATAGAAATCATACATCAGACCGTCCAGCCCTCGGAAATTGGCATAAGCAAGAGCGATGTGAGAAGACCAGAACCACCAGGTTCTTAATTTTACTTCCACTATTCCTTCAAAAACTTTTTTGGCCAGCTCCAACGCGGCATTAGTGGCTTTTTCATCCACAGCCACAACGGGATCTTCGATGGTTTTTTCCACGTCCAGCGCTTCAAATTCTTCATCATCCATGTCCTTCATCGTCGCCACCCAGGAATAAGCTTTATTCTTATCTCCTTCACCGATTTCCACTTTATTTTCACCGATGCCCCATTCTGTATTGACTGCCCGGTGAGGCAGATAGAAAACGGGGGTCAGCGGTTTGTCATCCTGCAGCTTTTCCGCCCAGAAAATCTCCTTTCTGAACCACATTTCCCAATCCTGGGCCATATACCCTTCGCATTCAATATCCCGGTCAAATCTTACCGCTTCATTCCAGCCGTTTTCCATATCCACCAAAAGTAAAGGTCTGGTTTCTTTTAAATCATTATGTTCTTTCCAAAGCCTTATTTTTTCTTTTTCAACAGGTCTTTCACATAAGCCTCTGAATTTTTTTGCCAGTTCCCGAAGAATATTGCAGTCCCTCTCTGAAATTTTCACCTCTTCCAGCGGCCATCCTTCTGTTATCCAGTTTCCCCAGTATCCTTTATCGATCCTCATGTTTTTCCTCCTCAATCCTGGTTTTGTTTTTCGTCTCTGTTTAAGTGATATTGTACTCTGTTCTTTCCCGGACAGTGAGAATAAATCATCTGTTTTTTAGTACAATTCAACTTTTTATATTTACATTTGTACTTTCCCGTACTAAAATAACAGCAGGATACCAGAGTTCCAGAGGAGGTGCTTTATGGATGTTTATTATGATTTTCAGGCTTCCGATACTTCATCTATTGCCGTGAAATTTGAACGATACACCAAGCCTACCGAAATCGAGGATCACATGCACCGCCACTATGAATTCATTCTCGTCACCTGCGGAGCCTGTACCCATCGTTTTCGCGATGTGGAAGTCCCGCTCATTGCCGGCGATGTATTTATCATCCCTCCCCACGAAAATCACGGATACACCGTTGTCTCCAACGCCGTCATAGCCAACTGTTACTTTTTTCCCGAACGAATGGGACAGATGGCGGATTACGTTAAAAACGGAACTTTTCAGCAGTCTGCTATTCCCACAGGCCTTGAGAACGTAAAGGCACAATGGGACAATCTTTTGTCCACCATCCGTCTGCGGGAAGAAGATGAACCGGAGCCAATACTGATCACCGATAATCTTTCCAAACAGGGTGTTCTCCACCTGGCTCCCGCTGAAGCTATGGACGTGGAAAACCTTCTTCACCGAATCGAACGAGAGCACAGCAGTCTGCAATATGATTCCGAATATATGAAGGCCGCTATCCTTCAGATGATTCTGATCACCTTCAAACGTGCCAAAAACAATATGCCCCAGCGGCCGCCGGCTCCTCCGGAACGTAAAAAACAACTGATTTTAAACTCACTTGTTTTCCTGGAAAAAAATTTTCAAAAAACCCTTACGGTAAAAGAGATCGCCGACGTATCTTCCCTGTCGGAAAGTTATTTTCGCACGGTATTTAAAGAGGTCACCGGCTTATCGCCCCTGGATTATCTGAACCGAATTCGGGTGGTAAAAGCGCTGGAGTATATTCAAGGCGATGGCCTTTCCATCTCCGACGCCGCCGCAAAGGCAGGTATTTTAGACGTAAACTATTTTTCACGCTTATTTAAAAAGATTATCGGACATTCGCCCCGTTATTTTAAAAAAATCCCGGCGAATTCCAAAAAGGAGGATTAATATTATGGTAAAAGTAGATCTGATTACTGGTTTTCTTGGTTCCGGAAAAACAACGTTTATCCGCAGGTATGCTGACTATCTGCAGCGCCAGGGGAAAAAAATCAATATAATTGAAAACGAATTCGGCGGCGTCAGCGTAGATTCCATCGTTCTTAAAGACCAGGGCTGCGATATCCGTCAGATTTCCGGCGGATGTATGTGCTGCACCGGAAAAATCGCCTTTCAGAATATGCTTCTTGAGGGAGCCGCCATGAACTATGACCGCATTCTGGTGGAACCCTCCGGTATCTACGATGTGGATGAATTTTTCGATGTGATGTTCACCCAGCCGGTGAAGGACTGCTGTGAAATCGGCAATATCTTTACTATCGTGGATGCCCGTTTTGAGGACAGTCTTTCCGATGAAGCCAAATATCTGATGTTTTCCCAGCTTCTTTCATCCGGGAAACTGATTATGAGTAAAACCCAGCTTTTTTCCGATGAGGCCATTCAGGAAACCCTGAAAAAAATCAATGAATTAATTGCAGACCGGGGGTGCAGCCGCGTCTTTGGGTCCGACGCCTGTACAAAGGACTGGGACTCTCTCACCGATGAGGATTTTGCTGATTTTGAACAGTCCGGATACCGGATCTCCGACCACCAACGGGAATTCATGCAGCATGGAAATGTCTTTACCGCCAGAGTCATGGCCGGTTTGTGCGAAAATGAAAAAGATTTAAAAGAACGGCTGGATAAATTAATGAAAGACCCTTTTTATGGGAAAATTCTCCGGATCAAAGGCCATATTGCCGATACTTCTGGAAACTGGTATGAAATCAACTGTTCCCTGGACGGCTTTTATATCAAACCTGCTGACATAAAAAAAGGACTGTTCATCGTCATCGGTCAGGAGATCAATGAAACAGCCCTGCAGAATGCATTTCTTGCCCGGCAGAAAAAATGAAACATCTTTTGTCTCAAAAGGGCGGAGCCTCTCCTGCCAGAAGAAAGGCTCCGTCCTCCTTTTTCAATAGAATTAATAAAACTCCTTAATATAATCCAGCACATCCTGTTTAGTCCCTTTATACGGACCAGGCGTCTCCATTTTCAGGGAAACCAGAGCGGTACAATACAGCAGCGCCTCTTCGATCCCCTGGGTCTGGCGCGCAGCAATATAACCGGCAAATGTAGTATCTCCTCTGCCGGTGCGGCCCGACAGGTTTCTTGCTTTAATCGGGCAGGTAAGAAGCTGTTTTCCGTCATAGACAAGCACCTCGGTGTTATGAGTGATAACCACCTCTTTTGCTCCCCAGTCATGAATCATACGCGCCGCTTCCGCTCTGTCTGTAAGCCCTGTCAGAATCTCAGCTTCCGCTGCGTCCGTTTTAAAGTAGTCCATCAATGGAAGATATTTCTTTTTTTCTTCCCAGTCATGAAACAGCATGGATTTATCCGCTTCCACATGGCGCAGCATACACTGCACATCCAATGCAACTTTTCCGTGAGCAGAAGCCTTCTCAAATAACGTTCCGTCAAAATCTCCATAAACCAGACCGGCAAAATGGTATACATCTGTCTGTGCCTGGGGCAGTTCTTCAAACCGGAAAGGATCGCAGACTCCCATAGATGTACACTGCCTTTTTTCTTTGTCAGCTGTAAAATACTGATTCCGAATAGAACAAGTGTGTGAAGAATGTCCCCAGTAAAGGTCGGCATTGGCATCCGCAAACCGTTCATGCACATCTACTTCTTCTTCATTCAATTTACAGAAAATCGCTGTTCTGACGCCGCTTCCCGCTGCCGCATAGCCGGAAGCAACCACCGCTCCGCCAATCTCTCTGCGTTCATTTCCCAGATAATCAATATTGTAATCAATAGACACCGGCCCGATTACCATTACATCATATTTATTTCCCATTTTTCTCCTTTCTGCCCCCAGGGCTTACAATTCTTCTACCATCAGTACGCCGTCAGCCGTTCTGATCCATCCCAGTACCTCTTCCACCGTACATTTCTTATTCAGCCGAAGCGTCAAAATCGCACAGGCATTCATTTTATCATTTCCTTTGGCCCGGGTTATTTCAATATCTAAAAGCTTCACCTGACGAAAGCGAAACATTCGCAAAAGATCCTTCAGGCAATTCTGATCCAGGTATTCAATATACAGGTTAATCTCCGGCACATTGCTCAGGATCCGATACTCCATCTTCGACAGACAGGTCTCCGCCAACAGAATCAACGCCGTAACCACAATACCTCCCTCGTAAAATCCTACGCCAAAAGCCAGGCCAATAATAGCTGATGCCCACATGCCGGCTGCCGTAGTCAATCCTTTTACCCGGTTCTGGCGTGTCACAATAATAGTACCGGCGCCGATGAAGCCGATCCCGGCCACTACCTGAGCACCGATCCGTCCCATATCTGTATAATAATGAAGATTAAGAACCATATACTGACTGGTCAGAGTAGTCACAGCTGCCCCCATGCAGATCAGGATATGCGTCCGAAATCCTGCGGGACGTCTTTTATACGTACGCTCGATTCCAATAAGCCCGCCGCACAGCACAGCAAGAAACAGCCGCAGGGCGACGGAAAAAACTGTTACATTCCGTAGATCATCAAAAATTTCCAGCATGATCTTTTCCATCCTCCTTTTTCTGTGCTGCTTTTTACAACTCTTCCACCACATGAACACATTCCAGACCGGCAAGGGCAATCAGAATGCGGGTATGGGGCAGTTTGCCCTCCAGCGCCATGGAGACTACCACACTGGGATTGACAGAAAACTCCGAACTGCCATGATTCAGATCCAAATCAAGAATCTGCGCATGCTGCTCTTTTATTCTGGCCAATACCTCGCCCAGATTATCCATAGACTGAAATTCCACATAGATATTAATCAGCGGCGCTTTCTCAATAAAGGTTTCCTCAATCACCGGAAGCAGCCGCAGGGCCGTATAGATCAACAGACCGCCGATGAACACACACTCATAAAACCCTACTCCGATGGCCAGCCCCATGCAGCCGGAGGCCCAAAGCCCCGCCGCTGTGGTCAGCCCTTTAACGCTTTGCTTGCGACCGTTGATCAGAATAGTCCCCGCACCAAGAAAACCAATTCCATTCACCACCTGAGCACCGATTCTGGAGACATCTGCATTTACTCCGATTTGCTCCATGAGACCGGACCATTCTGTCTTTACCATATTATATTCATACTCGCCGATCAGCATGGTCAAAGCCGCTCCCATGCAGACCATCATATAGGTGCGGGCATCGGCGGGCCTGTGTTTGCGCTTCCTTTCCAGTCCCAGAAGGCCGCCGCATACCATTGCCAGAAAGAGTCGCAGAACTACCGAAGCAAAATTAAATTCCTCCAGATATAAAAGCAATTCCTTCATTCTCTCACCCTTTCTGAAAAAATATGCTTTTCCAGGATGTTGCTATTCACGGCTATTTCAACCTTAACTGTGAAGCAGTCACCCCGAAAAAGCATGCAGAAAACTATTTCATTACGGCTGTGTGCCGTCCGATCTCAACTCCAGATTTTTCTGTGTCTCACGGTCAAAAATATGCGCCGTGTTTCCAGTGAATGTGAACGAGATTTCACTGCCGATAGGGAAGTGAATCGAGTCTTCAAGATCCAGTGTCTGTACAATAATGATGGTATCCGTACCGCAGGCGCTGACATGGAGATGAATCTCACTGCCCATCATCTCACTGACCTCCACTGTTCCCTTCAAAGCGTTTTCGCTGCTTTTGACTAACTGAAGATGTTCCGGTCTCACACCAAGGGTAATGGGGCCGGGCTGAACCTGATTGGCTGCCAGATTTTTCTGTTTCGCCTCTGAAAGTACCACATGAGCATTTTCCATTTCCACCGCATACTGATCACCGTCTTTCACCAACTGTGCATCATAAAAGTTCATCCGGGGCATACCGATAAATCCGGCCACAAACAGATTTGCAGGATAGTTAAAAACCTCCTGAGGCGTACCGATCTGCTGAACCTCTCCGTCCTTCATGATCACTATCCTATCACCCAGAGTCATGGCCTCTGTCTGATCATGGGTTACATAGATAAAAGTGGTATTGATTCTCTGTCTCAGCTTGATAATCTCCGCACGCATCTGATTGCGCAGTTTGGCATCCAGATTGGACAAAGGTTCGTCCATCAAAAGAACTTTCGGTTCTCTGACAATGGCGCGGCCGATGGCTACTCGCTGACGCTGGCCGCCGGACAATGCCTTAGGTTTTCTGTCCAGATACTCAGTGATTCCCAGAATCTCCGCTGCCTGACTGACTCTCTCCGCGATTTCCTCCTTGGAAACTTTATGCAGCTTCAGCGGAAATGCAATATTCTCCCAGACTGTCATATGGGGATACAGGGCATAATTCTGAAATACCATGGCGATATCACGATCCTTGGGCGCCACGTCATTCATGAGTACGCCGTCGATATACAGCTCGCCGCCACTAATCTCTTCCAGACCTGCAACCATGCGCAGCGTCGTTGATTTTCCGCATCCAGAGGGACCTACCAGTACGATAAATTCTTTATCTTTAATCTCAATATTGAAATCCTGTACTGCCAGCACACCCTCTTCCGTTACTTTTAAATTACTCTTTTTTTCCTCTGTATTCTTTTTCTTCTTTCCTTTTTTCGGCTCCTGATTTGGATAAACCTTTTTTACTTGTTTCAGAATAACTTCCGCCACAGTAGAACTCCTCCTTTTTACTGCCTTCCATTCAACGATACTGTCCCTTCAGATCCATCCCCTTTTTAATCTCAAATTTCAGTTCCTGATGGGGCAAAATCTGAATGCCTGGAACCTGGGGACAGTCCGAAAAATACTGTCTGATACCGGCCTCATCCATCATGCGGATCAGATCCGGATGGGCGCTGTCATATCGCCGGTCACTGGAAGCACAGCATACCACCGCTTCCGGCGCCACCTCATCCAGCAGCTTTTTGTCAGCTCCGTCGATCTGGCCGTGATGACCTACCTTAAACAGATCAGCTTTCAGGGCATCCGCCGGGATGCCTCCATATCCCTCCCGGTTTGTATCACCGGGAAGCAAAATCCTCCTGCCCTGGCATTCCACCATCAGAATCAGACTGTAATTATTCATCTGTGCATCCAGAACTGTAAGTTTCTCCAGAAATGCATCCGGATCCGTCTGCGCATACAGTTCTTCCAGAGAATGCTGCATCCGGCTGATTTTCTCCTTCGATGGTGCCAAAATATGAATGACTCCATCAGGCCCCACCTTAATACTCTGTCCCGCCTGCATCTGCCGGATCCGTCCGCCTTGCTTCACGGTAAGACTGCACAGCTCACAGTAATCATCCAGCGCATTCCTGAATTTATTACGATTGGGATGGCTGACAGAAAATCCTTTAAGAGAATGCAGACCTCGGTAAAAATCAGGCGGCAGACTCTGCCACAGCTCTCCCGGCGGGAGAAGCTGCGCAGCTTTTAACAGTCCGCTGATATGATCTTCATGGGTATGGGTGTTAACCATCAGATCAATATGCGAAATTTTTCTCTCCGACAGATATTCCCAGATTGGAATCCGCCCGGAAGAACGATCGGCAAACTCTTCCAGATCCGCACTCCCGCCGTCAATCAGTACGGTGCAGTTTTCCCATTCCAGAAGTACGGCCTCTCCATAACCCACATTTACAAATGTTAATTTCATATCATCACTCTACCTATTTAATTGCCCGTCTGATATAGAAACTGGACAAAATCAATACGATTACCGTCATCACAATAGCGCCGGCGCTTCCGAATCCGAAATCAAAGGACTGGATTCCGTAATTGTACAGATACTGGGTAATTGTAGATGTACTGTTGGCCGGACCGCCTCCTGTCAGCAGATTTACCTTATCGAACAGACGGAAGCTGTCAATGGTTCTCAAAAGCGCACACAGAGCCAGACTCTTCTTAATATTCGGTATAGTCACATAAAAGAGTATTTTAACAGAACTTGCCCCGTCCATGCGGGCCGCCTCATACTGGCCCTGGGGTACTGACTGCAGCGCTGCATACAACAGAAGGAATACGAAAGGTGCGCTCTGCCACACGTCGATCAGTACCAACATGCCAAAAGCGGTATGGATATCCGAAAACCAATTATATACCGGAAGATGAAGACTCTCCAGCACCTGATTGACGATTCCATAGTTGGGAGAAAGCATCATGCGCCAGATCATCGCAACCGTAACCGTAGGCAGCAGGTACGGCAGCAGCAGCAGCGTACGCATGGCCTTCTGGCCTTTTCGCAGACTGTTGACGAAAAGCGCCATCGCAAATCCCACCAGCATTTCAAATATCACCGTCAAAATAGTAAATTTGACAGTATTCCATACAGACTGCTGAAAATAGCTGTCTGATAACAGGTCGATATAGTTTTTCAGACCGGTAACTTCCACTCCCTGACTCATGGCTTTCAGAAGGTTATAGTCCGAAAAACTGTAGACCAGTGTAAAGATCAGTGGGTAAGCCGTCATAATTGCCAGAACGATAATCGCCGGCGACGCCATCCCAATGCTGAAGCGCTTAACCTGCGCTTCAGCCGTGTTATTTTTCTTTTTCTTTCTCATAACAGTCACCTCATTCGAACTTGCCGGCTACTGTTACCCTGCCATGACCTCTTCCAGTTCTGCCTGGGCATCTGCAAGTCCCTGTTCTACTGTTTTTGCTCCATTGATAATATTGTCCATTTCTGTTCCCAGTGTGGTATAAAATTCTGTCCACTGTGAGATTACCGGACGATATACGCCGCTTTCCAGTGCCTGGCAAACCACTTCATACTGAGGATATGTGGCCAGCACTTCTTCATCCTGCAGACTGGAATAACGACAGGGAACTCCACCGGATTCTACTGTACCGCGCTGCACTTCCGGATCCATCAGATAGGTAAGCAGCTCCGCCGCCAGATCGGGGTTGGGGCTGTTGGCCGGAATGCCCAGACACCAGATACCATAAACGTTGGCATTGTTCGCCTCTGAATCTGCGGTTGCCTTACCAGACAATGCAACGTAATCTGCAGCAGAATCTTCGGTTGGTGTATACCATCCCGGCCAGCCGATACCCATGGTTGCCGCTCCGGAATCAATGGAAGCTACCAGGTCATCTTTAACCTGTGCTTCACCGGTCTTCACCAGTTCCATGTAAGCGTTCATCGCCTCGGTAAATTCCGGCGTATCCACAGTAGGCTGATTATTTTCATCTACTACCCATCCGCCGTAGGAAAGCAGGATCGGCATAAAATCAACTACCAGGTTATTCTGACTGTCGCCACGATAGAGGAATCCAAGCTTGCCGTTGGCCTGTGCCTGCTGACAGATCTTGATGATATCATCCATAGACTGAATGGTATCTGCAGAGTATCCAGCCTCTTCCACATTCGCTTTATTCAGCATCAATACTGTAACATTTCCATAATAAGGAGCCAGATATACACTGTCATCCACATAGCAGATAGACGTGGTCGCTTCAATAATATCGTCATCCAGTTCATATCCCATATCGGACAGATTTGCCAGCACTCCGGATTCTGTAAATTCCGCCATCCAGGAACCGTCTACCATGCACAGATCGTAAGCGCCGTCTGCACTGGTGGCATTCAGAGCAATAGAAGTATGCAGATCATCTTCGGAAAGCTCCTGTACGTCGATTGTCACATTGTGTTCTTCCTCGAAAGCCGGAAGACATTCTTTGATAACGTCCGCATATACGCCGCCGCGCAGCACGATGGACATTTGGGTAGCTTCTCCATCAGAAGAGCCGCTTTCAGAAGAATCAGAGCTGTCGGAACCTCCGCCGCAGGCCGCCAGCGAAAACGCCATAATTCCAGTGAGCAAAACTGCCAGTACTTTCTTTTTCATCATATTTTTTTCCTCCATTTTACTTTGCAGATTCTTTCTTATTCTTTCACCGCACCGCTGGACAGACCGGAAATCAGATAATTCTGAGCAAAGATAACAAACAGCGCAATGGGTATTACTGAAATAATACCGCCGGCTGCCACCAGACCGAAATTGGTAAGATTATCTTCCGTATTCAGCAGCGCCAACGCCAGGGGCACCGTATTGTTCGCTGAGCTGCGGGTGAAAATTACCGTATAGGTATACTCGTTCCATGCATACATAAAGGACAGCATGGCCACAGCCGCAATCCCCGGTGCAACAAGGGGAAGTACAATTTTCCGGAACAGCTGCCACTCTGTGGCTCCGTCCATTTTAGCACTCTCTTCCACTTCCTCCGGCAGTTCCTGGAAGAAACTGAGCAGGAACCAGATAATGAGTGGAACATTAATCAATACACAAGCCAGCATAACTGGAATCTTTGTGTTGATCAGCCCCAGCTGATTAAACATGATATACAGCGGAATCACAAATGCCACCGGCGGAAGCACTCTGACCAGCAGAACCCAGTAGGTCATCGGCTGCTTAAATCCAAACCGGAAACGGCGCCGCGCAATCACGTATGCCGCGCAGATTCCCACAAGAAGAGAAATAATCAAAGAACCCAGGGTTGTCTGCGCACTGTTGAGAATCGCCTGACCAAATCCTTCCTTTTCAAACAACTGTGCAAAATGCTCCAGGGTGAAGGAATGAGGGATCACAGAAATATGCCCCTTCATTTCGTCTGTCAGACGAATCGACATGGCCGCCAGCCAGTATATGGGAAACAATGCGATAAATAAAAATACTACACATCCAATCCCTTTCCAGACAGCAGCGGCATGTTTTTTCTTTTTCATGTTGCAATTTTCCTCCTTTCTTCATAAATTGCCATGATATACTATACCAACCAAGTCAATTATTAAACATCATGGGAATGTAAAATTCTGGTAAAAACAATCCGCTTCACGCAGAATTCCGGACACGAAGCTCCACCGGCACTATCGTCAATAATGGTTTTGACTCTCCTCCTTTCAGCTGTTCCAGCATATGCAAAGCCGCTTCCTCACCCATCCGTCTGCAGTCCACCCGCACAGATGTAAGTTCTGGATCCAGCAGCGGACAGACAGAAGAATCATCGTAGCCTACCACGGCAAGATCATCAGGAAGCCGCATATTCAGGCGTCTTGCCGCCTTCATCACCCCGGCTGCCAGAACATCATTCAGCGCAAAAACCGCCGTGGGCGGATCCGGCCGGCTCAGCAGTTTACCTGCCGCTTTTGCGGCGCTGTCTACGTCCCGGTCGCACATTACGACGCCGGGATCATCCACAGACAGCCCTTCCTCTTTCATGGCCGCCAGAAAAGCATGGTATCGCTCACCGGCTATATAGGGCGAAATCCGCCCGGCCAACATGGCGATTCTGGAATGGCCTTTCCCTTTCAAAAAAGACACCACTTGTCTGACTCCATCATATTCATCAGCCACCACACACGGAAGATCAAAACCAGGAAGGCGGTGATTCACCAACATCACCATGACGCCCTGACGCTGAAATTCGAGAATCAGCTCTGCCTGAGCGTCTCCTGCCAGAATCACTCCATCAATCTGCTTGCTTTGTTCCGTTGCCTTCCATTCCTCTTCTGTGGAAATTAAAAGCTGATATTTATATTTTTTTGCCTGCCGCATCACCCCTTCACAGATACCTGCATAAAATTCGTCCAGTATGGTAGCGCCCTTTTTGCAGATCAGATAAGCAATCTTATCTGTCTTCTGTTTCGCCATCGCCCTCGCGATGGCACTGGGATGATAATTCAGAATTTTCGCCGCTTCATAAACTTTATTGCAAGTAGATTCTTTCACCCGTTTGGGATCCGAAAACACACGGGAAACGGTAGCTGTAGAAACACCTGCAAGGCGGGAAACATCATAGATAGTAGAATTACTCATATGCCTTCTCCTTGCGTTTCGGAAAATGTAAGCGCTTACTATATGGAATATCTAATTTCTGCCATTTTTCCTTTCTGTTGTAAATATCATACCATCATTTCTCAGTTTTCGCAATGATATTTGTGTAATTTTACGCAGTTTTTACATTCAAATTTATTTTTGTGAATTTTTACCATTTTTCTATGATTTTTTTTGAGTATTTTTTCCTGTATTTATGTAAGCGCTTACACATATATCAAAAAAAAGATACAGAACCCGGAAAACCGTTTCTGTATCTTTTCTTATCAATCTGTCATGCATTCCAGTTATCGGCTATGCATTCTTTCATTATTTCCACACAACGCTTTGCTTTGTCCACGTTATTATGAATGGTGTAAACGTCACGAATAGTCAATTCTACAGTACAATCTTTAGCATATTTTAATGTGGTTGTAATATGATCTCTCCAGGCATCTTCATCAAGGATCTCTGATACTCCCAGATAATTGGGGCTTGGCTTTCTCTGATAAATAATTTTCTTGCCGGCCAGTGCTTCACCCATAAAAGCCTCGTCTGTCCACGGTGAAATGGAAGCTTTTCTCAAATTTTTCAACTGACTTAAACAAGGCCAAAGACGTTCCAGCGGATCACAGCATCCAAAAGATACAAGTCCGAAACGATCCGCCACTTTTTTATAAGAATCCCACACCATGGATTCAAACATTTCCTGGGATACATTAATGGTTTCCTGAGAATCCATATGCAGCCAAATCTGATTCAGATCCACCGGTCCTTCGCTGGGAAGCTCATCTGTCAGGCAGATCGATCCCTGATTACACTCCTCATATCCAGCTGTAGGATAAAGAAGTCCGCTGTCTCTCCACTCTTCAAAAAATTTAAGATAATCATCGGCCAGCTGATTCAGCACCTGTACAAACTCATCCGGATAATCATACAGAGCGTAACACATATTCTGCATTCCCATAATATGAACCAGATCCTGTGTCAGCCAGCAGGTCAAGGATTTTCCAACATGTTTTACCGGAAGGATATCCCCAAAAGCGTCTTCAGCCGCTTTGAAATATTCATTAGTTTCATCTACTTTAATTTTAAACTCTGAAGGTTTGAACTTGTCGATTTCTTCTCCCAGTTCCTCAACCTGTTCTGTGAAATGCTGTCCCAGACCGCCGTCAGAAGCTACCTCTTTCTTCACATCGAATCCCCATGGTTTCAGATCCAGATCCCACCATACTCCAAAGTATGGCGCCACAACCTTATCATCGTCCAAAACCTGCATGTTGTAAAAATTGTGAAGCAGACGTTCCTCAATTCTGCGGGCCATAGGATCCTCACACTGCATCTGCGGAAAAAGAACTTCCTGGGTAAAATTGTCAATTTCCAGATGAATCATAGGACGCTCCCCTTTGCAGGAATTATGAGCAATCCACATTTGCGTACGTTTCTTGTTCTTTTCACTGTTTGCAATTTCCAGCTGCGTTTTAGCCAGTTCACGAAGTCGTTCTCTCTCTTTTGGCGTAATCATAATTAATCCCCCATTCTTTCAGGTTTTTCTGTTTTCCATGTTTACATTTTAAGGGGATACCATTTCTTTTTCCATAAAATTTCTGACCAATCGCTTGTAATTTTCGATCATATAGGAAATTCCCGAAACTTTTTCGGCGACAAGCCATTCTGTGTCGTAAACGTATTGGTAAAATGAGACTCGCTGTGGAACCCCACTCTGGCTGCAATTTCCTTTACCGGAAAAGAGGTCGTCTTCAAAAGATGCTTTGCTTCATTCATTCTACGTCGGATCAGGTATTCTTTAGGAGAGCTGTTCATGATCTGTCGAAACTTCCTGGAGAAATGAGATTCGCTTAGTCCTGCATATTCTGCCAACGTTTTTACAGACAGATCCTGTCCCAGATTCTCTCCAATATATCGCGCCACTTCCTCCATTTTTTCCTCTTCTCCTCCCCCGCTTTTTTTATTCAATCCATTGCCGCATAACATCATCAAAAGTTCATATATTCTCAGGGAATCCTCGTACTCCGTACAAATCTGTTCATATCTGCGGACAGAAATGACTGTTTTCAGCTTCTCTTCAATGGCTATACTGTTTTCTGAATGAAACACCGGACCGGAAAACAGTTTCTCCGTAATTTCCCGATAAAACTTTTCCGCCTGGAAACCGTCAAAGTGAATCCAGAGAAATTCTGCAAATCCTACTGCCGCATATGCATGAGGCCGATGGCAGTCGATAAAAGCAGTATCCCCCTCTTTTACAATAAACTTTTTTCCTCCTGTTTCCACAGACAGACGTCCTTTTTTCACCATAAGAAGGAGGTAATTTCCGTAATCCTTCCGGCATACCCGATATCCAAAATCGCAGAAAAAATGGCCCACTGACGTGAAATAGAACAACAGATTTCTGGCCGTTGCAGACGGCGTAAAAAAATATAAATCTGATCCCGGCAAAACGCCTTCCTGTTGACACAACATAATATTCTCCTCTTACAGACACTAATTCTTACTTTCCATTTTCCGCATTTTTCCCGTCTCTGCCATTTCCGGATATCTCTTTTAAGGACTTCCGAAACTGGAAGAAAAACAAGACGGCAGTAAAGGTCACTGCAATAAAGTCAGCTACAGGTTCCGCAAAGTATACGGCCATCGTGGGATCGGAAGGAAAAACAAAAGGCATGATATAAATCAGCGGAATCAGAAGAATGAATTTCCTCATTACCGCAACGACAATGGACGCCTTCGCATTTCCCAGAGAAATAAACGCCATCTGACAGGCCACCTGAATACCAAAAAGCAAAAGACAAGCCATATAAATTCGAAGCGCTGTTTTAGTAAAATTCAAAAGCTCCGGATCAGAAGTGAACATCGCTGCAAATCCCTGGGGGAATATCATCACCGCCACCCAAAGCAGAATGGAATAACACAAGCTCACTTTCAGCAGCAGCTTAAACGCCGCCTTTACCCGAGCCGCATTACGCGCTCCATAATTATAACTGATAATAGGCTGCGCTCCCTGGCCAAGTCCCTGCAGCGGCAGCATGGCAAACTGCATTACGCTGGTTAAGATGGTCATGGCTCCTACTGCGATATCCCCGCCATACTTTAGCAGAGAAGAATTAAAGCAAATGGAAAGAATACTCTCACTGGCTTGCATAATGAAATTAGACACACCCAAAGCCATACTGGGCAAAATAATGTTTTTTTCCAGCCGCAGGCTGCTTTTTCGTATTTTTAAATGTGTTTTCTTCCCTGTCAGGAAGATTAACACCCAGGCACAAGACATCGCCTGGGAAATAATCGTTGCCAATGCTGCGCCTTCCACTCCCATGCCAAAGCCGAAAATGAAAACAGGATCCAGAATAATGTTGGCAACCGCGCCAATAAGTACCGACAGCATACCTGTTTTAGCAAATCCCTGGGCGGTAATAAAAGCATTCATCCCCAGCGTCATCTGAACGAATATCGTGCCGATCGCATAAATATTCATGTAAGCCACGCCGTATTGAATGGTATTTTCACTGGCGCCAAAGGCCATGAGAAAATCTCTGTTGAATACAAGCAGAAGAATTGTCAAAATAACAGAAATAACAATCTGTATCAAGAAGCAATTGCCCAGTGTTTTCTCCGCCGATTTATAATCCTGCCTGCCCATAAAAATAGATGCTCTGGGTGCCCCGCCGTATGCTGCAAAAGCCGAAAACGCAGATACGATCATAATAAGCGGCATGCAGACTCCCACGCCAGTAAGCGCCATTGCTCCCGTTTCCGGTATATGCCCGATATAAATTCTGTCTACTATATTATACAGCATATTGATAATCTGCGCCGTTACCGTCGGAAGCGCCAGTTTCCATAACAACTTGCCAATAGGCTGGGTTCCAAGAAAATTACTGTCTTCGTTCAAAATTTTTCCCTCCCTGTCAACGCTTTCCTCGCATTTTCCTTTATTTTTTCATTAACTTTGTTAAACGCACTTTTTTCTTCCTGAGATAAGCCAGAAAAAATTTCTTTTTCAAATTCTGCCCATATTCTTTCCATCTCTTCCACAATCGGTTTTGCCTGATCAGTTAAAATCAGGTGAATCCGCCTCCGATCCTCCTGATCTTGCCTGCGCAGCAGCAAAGATTTCTGAAACAGAACTTCCACGGCCTGGGATACATTTCCTTTCTGAAGCATCCGCAGCTCCACAATATCCGCAGCCGTATCTTTTCCTGGATTATTATGAAGGAAACTTATGATCTTCGCTTCAATTAAAGACATATGGTATTTTTCGCAGATCTCTTTAAGCATACTCTCATGAAGCTTTATAATTCTTTGAATACTTACCAAAAAGTCTGTCGCCATCGCCATATCAACACCTCCCGATCTTATGTTTTTTTTTAAAACTTTTATTTTAAAAAACTGTTTTCCAAAGAACTATTATACGCTGATTTAGTGTAATGTCAAGCTGTTAAAATTAAAAGCAGCGTCGTGAAATTCACAGATAGAAGAATTTTCAAGTCAAAAAAACACTGTTTTTAGTCAAGAAGAAATAGTGTAGGATGCATAATAATGATGTAATATATAGTCAATAACTGAGAAACGTGGTAAATAAAAAAATCAAGATAAGCAAAAAGGAGGACTTACCATGACTTCAAGAGAACGTGTATTAGCAGCGATCAATCATCAGCAGCCGGATCGTGTCCCGTTGGATATGGGTACGACATTTTATACTGGCATCAGCGCCTGTGCCCTTTACAGACTTCGTGAATATTATGGGCTTGAGACAAAACCCATTGATATTTTTGAAACCTCACAGATGATCGGCGTGATGGATCCTGATATTATCGATAAGATGGAGCTGGACGTTGTGGGACTTCCCCAGGCGAAAGATTTTGCCGGTGTGAGAGTTTATGGGGAGAAGCAGGACTTTACCATGCCGGACGGAACCCCGGTAAGAATTTCTTCCGCTCATAAATATAAAGTAGATGAAAAGGGAAGAAGTTATCTGTATCCCCAGGGAAATGACAGTTATGGTCCCAGCTATCTGATGCCGGAAGGCGGTTATTTCTTTGACGCTCTTCACAGAGCTCCTGAATACGATGAAGATGATTTAAGACCGGCAGAAGACTTTAAAGACGACTTCAAACTGAAAGCCATTACAGACGAAGATGCCGACTGGTATGCAGAAAATGCAAAACTGCTGCGTTCGACAGGAAAAGCTGTTGTGGGAACACAAAGATCCAGTCTCGGCGATCCCTCAGAAATCGAAGGCCCTCAGGTGCTTGCTCCCACCGGCATCCGCGGATATCAGGACTGGAGTATGGCTCAGCTCCTCTACCCGGAATACGTAAAAGAAGTTCTGGAAATGTGGACAGAGGCAGGGTTGAAAAACCTGGAAATTTATAAACAGGCGGTCGGCGATAACATTGATATTATCAATATCAGCGGAACTGATCTGGGAACTCAGGTTGGCCAGCTGGTTTCTGTAGATACTTTCCGTGAACTGTACAAACCCTGCTTCAGACGTCTCAACGACTGGGTGCATAAGAACACAAACTGGAAGGTACTGTACCATTCCTGCGGAGCAATCCGCCCTTTCCTGGATGATTTTGTAGATATGGGTGTGGATATTATTAATCCGGTTCAGATCACCGCGGCAGGAATGGACGCACAGAGCCTGAAAGACACTTACGGCGATAAACTGGTATTCTGGGGCGGCGGAGTCGACACTCAGGACACTCTGCCCAACAAATCACCGGAACAGATTGCAGAACATATTAAGAGAAATCTGGATATCTTCGCAAAGGACGGCGGTTATGTATTCGCTACCATTCACAACATCATGGGAGATGTTCCGGAAGATCATATTGCAAAAGCTTTTGAAGCAGCCAGAAATTATCAATATTGATATTTTTCCAAAATTCTCTTTAAATTTTCTTTATTTCTCTTTAAGCAGAAGTATGACTTTTGCGGAATTGGAGCGGCGTGAAGCCGCTCTTTTTTTTGAAAATTTTTGCAAACTGTACCGGATCCTTAAACCCGCATTCTTCACTGATGGTGAGAATGGAATGGGCGGTGGTCATCAGAAGCATTTTCCCATGGGAAATCCTGAGATTGATCAGATAATCATAGGGGGAGGTATCGGTATACCGGCGGAACAGCCGGCTGAAATAACTGGGATTCAGACCGGTTTGTCCCGCGATATCTTCAAGGGTAATATCTTCTGACAGGTGGGCGGTCATGTACTTTACCGCGTCTGATACTCTCCGCCCGTTTAAAGAGGAATGGATCTCACTGCTGGCCAGAATCAGACTCAGCATCTGATGGATTCCAGCGGAAATAATATGCTCCTGGGGAATGGGTTCCCCCGTATAGATGAGAAGACGGGAAAGAGCAGAAGTCAGCGCATGGGGATTGGCCGGAGTAAAGGCATGCTGATTATTTTCACAGATACGCTGAATGTAATAATCGCTGATATTTCCGCCAAAATGAATATACTGAAAAACCGTATCATTTTCAGCGTAATAACAGTGAGCCAACCGGCAGTCAAAAAGAAGACATTCATTTTTATGCGCTTCGTAATGGCCTCCTTTGTAATCCAGATGCATGCAGCCCTCTTTTACGAATATGAACAGATAGGGTTCATAGAATTCATTGTCCCCGCGCTGAATGCGGTACAAAGAGTTGCAGTAAAAAAGGCCGCAATAATTATAGTAGAAAAGATAGTCCAAAGCCGTGGTGCTGGGAGTGTGAAAATACATCAGAGAATTTCCGTATACTCCTTTTTCATGATGAAACTGCAGATTCCCCATGGCAAAGCCCTCCCGTTTTTTACTAATCATAAAATGGCTTGGAAAAGAAGTCAAGATAAAGAAAGCTTCCGCAGTTTGCGCTGCGAAAGCTTCTGCATTAATTAATGCAAATGGGATATTTCCCGTACTTTTTATATGTTTCAAAGATCGCCGCGATATTCTCCGGCGGACAGTCGGACTGGATATTATGTCCGCAGGCAAAAAGATACCCTCCTCCAGGAGCAAAATCTCGGATTTTCTGCTTCACATCCGCGATCACGGCATCTGTCGGTCCTGCAAATTCCCCCTGATTGTCAAGGCCTCCGTGAAGCACCAGTTTCCCGTAGGTCATCTCCTTAATCTTTTTACTGTCCTGCATACCAAATGCGTTGGCCTGTACCGGCTGGATGATATCCACCCCGGCATCTCTCAGTGAATCAAAGGCCCAGTCAATGGAACCGCAGCTGTGATAAGCCACTTTACCGCCGCAATATTTCCGCATGGAATCAATGACCCGGCTGATCCGCGGTTTCACCCGTTTTTCAAACTGTTCCGGCTGAATCAGCGGCCCGTTCTGGGTTCCCCAGTCGTCCCCCAGCCACATGATATCCACATATTCGCCAACTTCTTTCAGCATGGTCTCATACCAGGCGCTCCACCAGTCAGCCGCCATATCCATCAGATAATCAGCAAATTCCGGATCACCGGCAAAATCTCCCATGAAATTCTGCATGCCTCTCCACTCCCATGCCTGATAGAACACAGAACCATGTTCCCCGATCACAATGGCCTTATCCGTATTTTCACGTAGCCATTTCGCCCTTTCTTTCATCCCTGCAAATCTGGCCTTGTCCGTAGGATCCGACGGTTTGAAGGCTTTCAGATCCTCTAGCGTCTCTGCGTCTTCAAGGGGATTTTTCACAAAATCAAAATATTCTCCCATCTGCTTGAAATAAACGCCGTTTTCATCATAGAATCCGCCGTTTTCATCTATTTTCAATTCCCAGCCGCTGGGCGGATTGGTAAGCAACGGGCGGGTGTCTACGCCGAAATAGTCCAGTACGTAATCACTGACCAGCGCCAGCCCCTGCTTGATGTCCCGGATCACGATGTTCTCTTCCTCATGGCCAATGTATTTCAGCAGATTTCGATAGGCGTCCGCCTGTATCCCTGTCACCGCATTGTTGCCCCAGTCAACCGGAATCCGGTCTGCTTCTTCAAAATTTAATGCCTTTAATACCCGTTCTCTTGATGTCATATTTCTGCCTCCTGAAATCTTCATAAAAATCTTTGTCAGTTTTCAGAATACGTATCCTTTTCTTCATGATTTCAGTTTACCACGTTTTCTTTCCATTCCAGCATAACAATGCTATCAGAAAATAGCACAATCTTATTATTTTTCTGGATTTCTCCTTGCTCTTGTGGTATAGTGGCAGAAAGATTTTTAAGCAGCAGAGGTTTTATTTTGAGTACATATATAGAATTTCCATTAAAGAATACAGCAATCGCTGTGGAGGCTGCCGAATACGAAAGTCATACGGTCATCCCTGAACATACCCATCGTTTCCAGGAATTTGTGCTGATCACAAAAGGCGCCTGCATGCACACGTTCCGCGGAATTGAGATTCCCCTGATTGCCGGCGATGTCTTCCTGGTGCCGCCCCACCAGACCCACAGCTATATCATGAATTCTCAGATCCGTTTTATCAACTGCTATTTTTATCCCGAACAGCTGGGGGAAGACTGGAAAAAACTGATGCAGGATGTTCTTCCTTCTCATTCTTCTTCTGACCGTATGGATGATATCAAGTCCCAGTGGGAAAATTTACTGTCCAATATTTCAAGCTTCGAAAAAGATATTCCTGCACCGGAAGAACCCATTGACAAATCCCATATTCAGGGAATCATCCACCTGAATCCCCAGGAAGCCCTGCGGGTGGAATCTTTATTGATGCAGATTCTGGAAGAACAAACCGAAGAGCAGTTCGGTACGGAATACATCAAAGCCTCGCTTCTTCAGGTAATCCTGGTAACCATCAAACGCGCTCAGAACCGGCAGCCCCAGAAACTTTTAAAACAAAATACCAGGAAAAAGGAGCTGATTAACAGCGCCTTGCTATACCTGGAAGAACATTACGCCGAAGAACTGAATGTGGCTGCGATCGCCAGATCATCCGCCCTGTCCGAAAGTTATTTCCGCATGCTGTTCAAGGATGTCACCGGCCTCACTCCTTTGGAGTATGTAACCCGTATCCGGGTCATCAAATCCCTGGAATTCATTCAGCGTGACAATGTTACCATCCGCAAGGCCGCTGAAATGGTCGGCATATATGATCCCAATTATTTTACCCGGATCTTCAAAAAGGTGATGGGATACCCGCCCCGTTATTTCAAAAACATTGATTAACAGAGGATATACAATAACTTCTTTTCTGTCCAAAAAAAGCATCTATCCAGTTTAAAACTGAATAGATGCCACTTACCTTTTATTTTTCTTTCATTCGTCCATGTTTCCGACAATGATATCCAACATCTGTCTCGGTGTTACGATATAAGGTTCCGATGGAAAATGACGAATATTTCCGGTAACCAGATAAGCGTCCTCCGTTTTTCGTTTCTCCATCACAACCTCATAGAATACCCGGTCCTTCGGATCAGTCAGTTCAATATCAAGTTCCTGTGCATCCACATACACACCAAAACGTTTTATTTCAGCAAGGACATCATGGATGATTTCTCGTGTCAGGTGAAATTTCGCACGGCTTAAGACTTCTCGATACTCCTTCACGATATGCTCATTTAAAAGCGGAACAATCATCCCTGCGAAAACAAGCTCCATAATATTTCCCGGAGTTGAATCCCACTTCAGCATGGCAGAGACAAGTACGTTGGTATCGATGACCGCATAATAATTCACACCATCACCTACTTCCTTGCCTCTGTAATTTCCGCATTGATTTCATCGAGCGTCATGTCAGCTATACCCTTTGCAGCGGCAATACGGCTGGCTTCTTTCATGGCTTTCACTCCGCGGTTTTCAGCAATATCGTCCACTTTCATGCTGAACGGAATACCATTTTCCTGTATCAGGCGTGACATACACATCCGAAGATATGTCGCAAGATCAATCCCAAGTCTCTCACAAATACTGATTGCTTTAATACGGGAGCTTTCCTCCGCACGAAACTGAACTAATGTATTGGCCATAACCATTCCTCCTTACTTCTGGTGTTTTTATTATACATCATTTTGTTTTCATTTGCAATCAGTTGATGACAGTTTTTCCGCTATATCATTTCTTTTATCTTTTGTTCAAGGGCATCCGCCAGTTTCCGGTGTCCCTGGGCATCCAGATGGACGCCGTCTTCTTTTCCGGGACCCGTATACTCCATGGCATTGAGATACGCACATCCATACTTTTCAGCCATATTCCGGAATTCTTTATCCAGTTCTTTTGACACCTCCACCGATCTTTGATCGAAATGGCCTTCCATATCACTTCCCTTGAAATCTTCTGTTACCCCTGGAGGACACACAACCAGAATCTCCGGCGTCCGTTCCCCATCCCACATCTGGGGCGCCTGAGCAATCTGAATATTTCGCTCCAGCGCCCTTCCGATCTCATAGGCGCTGTTGCGAAACGTACACTTTACATCGTTAGTCCCCAGCATAATCACCAGAATATCTACAGGATCATGGGTGCAAAGAATCATGGGAAGCTCCTTTTTACCATTTCTACCTTCCATCAGGCTGTCATTGAAAGCGTGAGTCCTTCCTCTCATTCCCTCTTCTATTATTCTGCAGTTTTTTAATCTCTGTTCCAAAAGTCCCGTAAATCTGACCTCTTCCGGAAAGCGTTTTCCTGTTGTGGAATTGTAGCCCCAAGTATTAGAATCTCCAAAAAATACTATCGTTTTCATCGCATATTTTCCTCCCATCTTTTACAGTCATTATAAAAGATACAGAAAAAATATACAATCCGTGTTTATCCTCTTCCATCTACTTCATTCCACAATTCCCTGGTTGCCTGTTCCGGATCTGACTGCACATGAGACTCTTCTTCAAGAATCATAACCTGCCGGTCATCCGTCGTATACGCCGGCCAGCTTATATCCTCCGTGCTGGGATCACCGGTACGGGCAAAATTTGCCCACATGGAAGCCAGCGTTTTTGACATGTTTTCATCTTCTTCGTACATAACCATCCGCATAATCAGAGGCAGTTCCGCTGTATGATATGCGCCGTAAAGCCCGTCTTCAATGGGACAAATATGATTATACAGATATCGGTAAACCGGCGCTTCATTGGCATCTGCCTTTAAATCCGACAGATAATATGCATTCTTTCCAAAGGTATTATCCGTAGTAATTTTAAAATACAAGTCAGACGCCGAATATTCAGGATATGCTTCTTTATATCCGTCTATGATTTTATCCGTATTCTCGCCCAGGTCTGTTTCCAGCATTTCTGCCAGATCCGCATCTTCCAATCGGAATAAATCCCTGTTCCCCTCACCGGAGAGCCATTTCATTTCATCCGCATCAGTACCTATCAACATGGGGATATCATCGGATATCTGCAATATATTATCTGAAACATTCGCTTCATAGATGTCTTCACTGAGATTTATCCCATCTAATACTGGGCCATAATCTGTCCCCATGGCCTCAAACAACTCATCTGTGGGAATTTCGGCCAGACGATCCAGTTCATTTTCTGAGATTCCCAGCTTTTCCAGACAGATTTTTGTATTTTCCGCGGCATCTTCTTTCGTTTTAAAAGCACGATACGTACCGCTTTGTATGATCGCCTTATGGAAAAGACCGTCTGCTTTCTCCATCATAGTCAATGATAATACTTTCGCGCCGCCCCCTGATTCTCCAAAAATAGTCACATTATCCGGATCACCTCCGAAGGCTTCAATATTATCTCTCACCCATTCCAACGCAAGTACCAGATCCAAAAGACCCACATTTCCGGATTCCGCATATTTCTCATTCAAGTCCCCCAGATACAGGAATCCAAAACCATTGAGCCGATGATTAACTCCTACAAGCACCACGTCTTCATCCCGCGGAAGCCCGTAAGCGCCGGCTGTGATCGCATTGGAACCTTCTACAAATGCCCCGCCATGAATATATACCATAACCGGACGTTTTTTGTCGTCAATCCCCGGAGTCAGCACATTCAGATTCAAACAGTTTTCACTGTCCATCTGATCATTCAATCCCAATTCGCCGATACGTCCTCCTGCAAAATAATCGCCAACCCTCGTCTGAAACAGATTTCCATGTCCGCTCAAGCCTACAGTCTGCACCGCTCTTGGTCCGGTGATCGTGCAGTCTTTCACATCGCTCCAGCTTTCCGGCTCTTCTGCCGGCAAAAATCTTCCTTCGCCGTCAACATTGCTCCCGTACGGAATATTCCGGAAACCTGCAACTCCATCTTCCGTTCTGCCCTGTACTTTTCCGTATTTTGTTTCTACAATGGGCTTTTCCTCTGTCACCGTTCCATAACTGTTTTCAGCTTCCTCCTGATCGTTTTCCCTTTGAGATATTTCTCCGGAATTTTTTCTGGAACAGGCAGCCAGAGATAATACCATGGCAGACGACAAAATAATACATAATGTTTTTTCCCACAACCTCTTTTTCTTCATTCAGGCACCTCCTTTTTCTGATAACAAAATCATATCATTTGTTTTTAGCGTAAACAATTCTATCATTTTGTTATTTTGGTACATTTTTGCGATGCCCGATTATTTTGATTTTCTAATCTGCCGTTTGATTTCTCCCACAGTTTTTCCTGTACTTTTTTTAACTACTCTGGAAAAATATGCGACGTCACGGTATCCCAGTTCACCTGCCAGTTCTTTAATAGTCAGATCTTCTTTTTCAAGCATTTGAAACATATGCTGTATCCTGAGATCCAAAATATAATTTGTTATGCTTTTTCCCACCTGTTCACTGAACAGATGACTCAGGTAGTAGGAAGATATTCCTACTTCATCCGCAATCTGCTGCAGGGAAATATCTTCTCTGTAGTGTGCTTTAATATAGCTCATCGCCTGCCTTAAAAAAATATGATATGTATCTTCTTTTCTGTTCAGGATCTGAAGCAGCGCAGTCTCTATTTTCCATTCCAGCCAATGCAGCAGTTCCTCTCTCGTCATTTTACTTTGAATTTCTTCCATATCTGCTTTCCAAATACTGTCCGGCAGATCAGAATCGTTCATTCTTTTTACTTCATGCCAAAAGACTGACCAAGATTCCATAATCTGCCGCTGCCCTGTTTTCAAATCCGTGGATTTTATACATTTCAGGAAGGATTCCGCAATTTCCTTTATGATCCGGGAACCATGCTCGCTTATCTTACCTTCTGTAAACATTTGGCTCATATTCCGGATTTGAATTTTTTTGGCTGTTTCCCGCACGATATATTCCCTCATATCGTTCAACTGTTCTTTTTCCGTCTGGCGTTCGCGTTCAGAAGACTGTTCCAGACTTAGTGCTTTCAAACACCTGGAAATTGTATCGCACATCACATCATCCGCCGCAGGTTTCAGGATATAAGCATCCGCTCCCTGATTCAGCGCCGTCTGCACATAATCAAAATAATCATAAGCCGTTTGAATGATAATTTTTCCCCGGTAACCCTTTTCCCGTATTTTTTTCAAAAGCGTAAGTCCATCCATATCCGGCATTTGAATATCCAACAGCAACAGATCTGGATTTTCTTCCTCAACGGTCAGCAGGCCATCGATCCCGTTTCTTGCTCCTTCAAGCAATTTGACTTCCGGAAAAAACTGTGAAATAAACTTTTGAAACGCTCTTTGTTCTATTTCTTCATCTTCGATAATTAAAATTTTACACATGCCTATCTCCTTGCTGCCGGAATTTCTATGACAACCTCCGTATATGTATATGGTATACTCTTCAGCTTCAAATTTACATCTTCATCAAAGAAAATCCTCAGACGCCGATATATATTTTTCAATCCCATAGACTGCTTTTTATCCGAACGCGGCACTGTCTCCTTCTCCTCTGTGTGCTTCTCCAGGTTTTCCAGAATTTTTATCCGCTCCTGGGACATACCTTTTCCTGTGTCATAAATACACATTCGTATATGATTTTCCCTTTTCTGTATATCAAGCCCAATCACCAGCCTGCCTTTGCTTCGGCTCATCCCATGGACAACAGAGTTCTCCACCAGAGGCTGCAGAATCATGGCGGGCATGGGTACTTGCTCTATTCCCAGATCTATATGTTTCTGAAACTCGATACAATGTTCATACCTCATATTTTGAATCTTTAAATAATTTTCCGCATTTTTCATTTCCTGTATCATTGTTGATTCTTTATCATTAGCCAGACCGTAACGCAGAAGATCTGACAACAATTCAACCGCCTGCATCGTCTGCTCGGTCTGACCAATAAACGCGAGCTGACGTATCATATTTAATGTATTAAACAAAAAATGCGGATTAATTTGTGCCTGAAGCACCTGATATTCCAATTCCCCCTTTTCTTTCAGTTCCTGCATCTGTTTTTCAATTTCTAAAATCATATGATCAAAACATTCCGCCAAAATTTGTATCTCTCCGCTGCTGTCTATCGTATCACCTATCGGCGTCCTCTCTCCACGGCCAACTTTTTCCGCTGCTTGGGCCAGCTTAAGAATCGGGCTGCTTACTTTTTTTGAAAAATACCGTGCATACCAGAAGCTTCCGAACATAACTGCTGCCGCCGCTGCCGTCAGTATGCAGGTCATAAGAATTATCTCATGATGATAGCTGTCAATTTCCTGCTTCAGAAAAAAATCCAGCTCATCGAATACACCGTTATATTGCTCCTGTATTAATTCACTGACATATGCTGCTTCTTCATAAAACTCTCTGCTGGCAGGCAGATTTCTCTCTCTTAATTCGACTGTCTGCTCCGCGTTTTTTAAATATGTTTCTACACGCAGCTGCAATTCCAATAAATTACGTGAATCATACAGACCTGGGATCTTCTCCGCAGCTTTTTTTAATTCCGATGCATTTTTTTGATATTTTTCTATATGTTTTTCATTATCAGAAAAAAATATAACGCTTTTTAAATCATCCTGCGTATCATTTAAGATCCGAAATAACCGGTTTGCATCTGTCTGTTTCTGCTGTATTTGCAAAAAATGATTATTCTGTATAAACAGACTGACAGCAGTCGCCAGCCATATTATGACAAAAATACTAATCAAAATATAGCTGTAATGTTTTAATTGCCCGTACATTGTTCCATCTCTGTTTGTTCTTCCCATCATAACTTCACTGATATCCTTTTGAATAAGCAAATTTCTCGATATTTTCAGCCGACACTTTTCGTGTATCCGGTATTGTAATTTCATTCACTTCTTCATTATTTAAATAGTCATTCAGATTCATAAGCGCCTGATATCCCATTTCATAAGGCTGCAGACTGATCGTTCCGTCCAGAGAACCGTCACGTATTCGGTCAACGATTTCCTGATCATCACTCATTCCAACGCATAAAATATCAGATGTTTTATGATTTTCTATCAGAAACTGGGCTGCCCCTTTTGGCGTTGTTCCATCAATGCAGTAAAATGTATCAATCTGTGGATACTGTTCTGTTATTTTCGCGGCGGCTTCCGATGCCTTAACCGCATTGGAAACCGTTTTCACTGTAACTATCTGCATCTGCGGGTACTGTTTTACTGCATCCTCCATTCCTTTCAGACGTTCTTTAAAGTTTTCTGCCTTATAAGATAAACCGATTACACCGATCTGAGCTTTCTTCCCGGAAAGTTCTGAAATAAGTTCTATCCCTTCCCTTCCCAATTCATAATTGTCCAACCCTACATAACATAGTCTGTCTGACTCCGGCAAATCCGTATCTATCAACGCCACCGGTATATGCTCCGCCGCCGCTTTATTAATATGTGATATCAGCGCTTTGGACGTACCTGTGGAAATAATCCCATCCACCTGCGCAGCCACTGCCGAATCAAAGGAACGTACCCATTCTTCCTCATCTGCCTGATCAGATCCTGTCATCATAACATCGATTCCCCCAAGCTCCCTGGCTGCTGCTTTCATCCCTTCATAAGCTGACTCCCAATATGTATCGTCGTTTGTAATAGGACATACAAATGTGATTCTTTTCACATCCTCGAAGCTGTTTGCCTGCCCGCTGCTTTTGCCGCATCCGCTGATTAACATTGCAATACAGAATAACATAAGGGCAATACGCGTCTTTATGCTCCGATAACAGGAATGAACAGTTCCGGCCATTCTAAAATTTATTCTGACAATCTGAAAAATATCTGTCGAAGAAAGCTGTCTATATGGTATCATGAATAATAAGATAACTCCTTTCCCGGATATGCATTTTTAATTCAGACATTATTATTATATCATGTCCCGCGATGAGTTATTTACTTTTCTTTATACGGCTGATAGCGTTTCACACGCATTTAATAAGTGAATCCTCTGAAAGGAGCAACCATGCGCACAAAAAGAACAGACAGTCAGAAAGGAAACCAGGGCCGGGAAATCCTTCTATTTCTATTGACAGTGACGGCTGTATTTATCGCTTTTAATTTTGACTCATTTTTCAACACAAAAAACCAGGATGCCGATACGCAGGACAGTTCCGTATATACGGAGACTGCCGGCAGCAATATGCCGGATAACAGACCGAAGGGACTAGATGAAACACTTTATCCCTTTTACGCAGAATTGAATGATTCCGAAAAGATCGTATATGAAGAAATTCTGGCGGGCATAGAAGCCGGCGAGGAAGAAATCCTTTTATCAGAACGCAATCTTACCCGTCTGTCCGTCAGCAATATTCTTACCTATATAGCTTATGACCAACCCCATCTGTTTTGGTATGAAGCAGATGCCAAGCTTATCGGTGAAGAAAATGCATCGACCGTTACAGAAGTTCATCCCGAATATAATGATCTTCTGAATGATCTGGAAGCCAACAAAAAGGCAGTCGATGGAAAGGTAAACCTGATCCTCGAAGCCGCCTCTCACCTTACCGATTTAGAGGCAGAGAAATTCTTTTATGACCATCTGTGCAGAAATACCGTTTACCGTCCGGGGCCTCATGATCAGAACATTTACAGTGCATTTGTGGAGCAGGCTACCGTCTGTTCCGGATATGCCCATGCCTTTCAGTATTTGATGATGAAGCGGAACGTTCCCTGTTATTTTGCCACAGGTTGGGCATATGATTGGAAAACCGAAGAGATGGGACGCCATGCCTGGAATATTTTGCAGCTGGATGGGAATTTTTATAACTGTGACGTAACTTTTGCCGATCAGTATGGGGAACAGGAAACCACTCCTTCTTATGTGTCCTACGAGTTTTTCAACGTGCCCGATACCAGGATGACCGATGGCCAGCATTCCAGAGATCACTTCGGTATTTTTCTTCCGGAATGTCATTCAGAGGATCTTGACTACAATGCTCTCCATGGAACAGACTGGGAATTAAGCGTCATAGAACAGACAGACACAGACTGTACCTATGTCATAGATTCCGTAGAAGTTTATTCTGATTTTATTTATCAATGGCTGGTTTCCAATGGCAGCGGGAGTCACAGTTTTACTTTTCTTGTGAAAGGACGTGATGTTCTGGATCAGATCGCAAACCTTCCGGATGATACCTTTATCTCCAATATCATACAGCCGGCTGCGGATGACATGGGTTTTTATAACTGGTCGTCTGCATATTGGAACTGTAAATTCACAGCTTTAATGGGTGAGGATTATTATTACATAGAATATCAGCTGGACTTTAACTGACATCGCCAGCTATACGTCACATCTAACAGCAGACAGCCCGCCAATCGGACACACATGCGCATCCATTTGGCGGGCACTAAAGGGGCCTTACTGAGCAGCTACAATTTCATCGAAATTTTCCGCTGTCATATCCTCCAGCTCAATATTGGTTCTGTCTTCTATTTCTTCTCCATTATAATACTTCTCTGCAATCTGTCCGCAAAGAGTTCCAATTTCCGGCCAGCTTACAAAAATCGCATAATCTTCATCGCCGTCAGGGATTGGATAACCATCTTCCTCTCCGATATGTACCACGCCCACCGTAGTAACATTTTCATTCATACGCGCTGCTTTTAAGGCTTCAATGGCTCCTGTAATCATAGTACTGTTGGCAGAAGCAATACAGTTGATCTCATCCCCATATGCCTGAATCCAGTCTTCCGTTACCTGCATTGCCGTTGCTGCATCAAAATCACCGTTTTGAGAAGAAATGACTTCCAGATCATCCCGGGATGAAATGCCTTCCATGAAGCCTTCCTCCCTCATCACCGTGGCTTCCCGGCCCGGTGTCCCCTGAAGATAACAGATTTTGGAATTTTCCGGCAGATTAGCAGCACACCATTCCCCCTGTCTCCTTCCTAATTCTGTTTCATCAAACCCAATAAATTTCCATTCTCCTCCGGAAGCTTCTGTTCCTACCATGAAAACAGGAACACCCTCTGCATTGCAAGCATTTACAGAAGTAGTATTTCCCTGAGTATCCACACCGATAATAAACATCATGTCCACGCCTTTGCTGAGCAGCGTTTCCACATTTGTCGTCTGCTTTTCAATATCCTTTGCCGAATCTGCCGTTAAAACTTCTACTTTATCTGCGCCGACAGATTTTGCAAATTCATCACTTTCCACGTATTCTACAAATTTCTGCATAGCCGGATAGCATGCTGTATCTGCATTATCAATGTTGACAAATCCCACGCGGTATACGAATTCGGAATCGTTTTCTTTCGAATCGGACGCTTCGCCGTTGCTTTCTCCCGATGCACTGGCGCCTGTTTCCCCTGTCTCTGATTTCAGACTGCATCCGCCCAGCATTCCGATACAAATCACAAATGCCATAACAATTGCCATCCATCGTTTTACCATACTTTTTTTCATACACATGTTCCCCTTTCTGAAATTTTTGTGCGCGCGAACAAACTCCTGAAAACAAAAAAGAAATTCTGTGCGCGCGAACAGTTTCTATGATTTTATTATATTCTTTCATCCAATACTCGTCAATCATTTTTATCATTTTTGACATAATACTCATATAATTTCTCCGTTTTTTGTATATTTCATTCAAAGCAAGCGGCATTATAGATATTTACGTCTAAAATTTCTTCTGGCTCACAACTGCCATACCGAAAAGCGTCCCGCAAAAGCAATAATGAATAGTAACTCTGCCTGGCAACATTCTGATCGATGATATAGTCAAATATTCCTTTCTTCAAATATTCAATTGTTTCCGGCGCCGTATCATGGCATATAACATAGGGCCGTTTAACCATGGGGTGATTCTCCAGGAACTTTCCACAAGCCCCATTGGGTTCCACCGACATATAAATACCGGAAATACATTCTTCCTGACAAATTTCCATCAACCGTTGATAAGTAACTTGATAATCCTGGTCTGTATGAAACAATTTCCACTGCTCTTCCTGAATTCCCCTCTTTTTTAATTCATATACAAAACCATCTACCCTTTCATGATGAGCGTTATACTGAGGCAGTCCACACCCGATTACCAGCTTCTCTCCCGGTCTTATCAGACTGGCCATAATATTCCCCGCAACCCTGCCGCTTTTATACAGATTTTGGCCCACAAAACAAACCCGTTTACTTTCCGGTATATCTGAATTAAACGTAATGACCGGCACATTCTGCTTGGCCAAATTATCGATTTCCTCCCTCATCTCTGCTACATCCGGACCTTTCAAAACAAATCCGCAGACGCCTTCCCGTACCATATGCTTCATATTGTCTACGAATTCGTTTCCATCTGATGTTTCACAGATAATCGTTTCCACCGCAATTCCAAAATCATTTAATTCCCTTTGTGCATCGTAAATTCCTTTCATTATCTTCTGATTGTAATCCTCGGAATTCGTCCTCTGAAACATGGCGCAGACTTTTTTCTCATATTTGCTGTAGGCAAGGGCGCTGGCAATTTTGTTTCTTTCATAATTTAATGTTTTCAATGCCTCCCGTACCCGCTGCTCTACTTCCGGCTTGACATTTCCTCTTTTATTCACCACCCGGTCGACAGTTCCCCGTGACACACCTGCGTATTTTGCCACCTGTTCCAGCGTTACTTTCATTTCCCTACCTCCTGAAACTTCTCCGTATCTTTACTATACGTGTAAATTTTACAAAAGTAAAGAGGAAACAGGCATCCCGTCATGGGATGCCTGTCGTAGGAGGTTGTTATGTTATTTTGCCGTAGCAATCAGTTCTTCATAATTCTCCTGCGTCATATCAAACATTTCAATATTGGTGCGTTCGTCAATTTCTTCTCCATTATAAACCTGCTCTGCGATCTGTCCGCAAAGAGTTCCGATTTCCGGCCAGCTTACAAATACCGCATAAGACTGCTCGCCGTTTTCAATCAGATATCCGTCATCCTCTACACTGACAACGCCCACTGTAGTAACATTCTGATCCATATTGGCAGCTTTCAGAGCTTCCACAGCGCCTACCACCATTTTACCGTCAGCAGCAACAATTGCGTTAATCTCATCGCCATAGGTCTGAATCCAGTCTTCCGTTACCTGCATAGCAGTCGCTGTCTCAAATTCTCCTGTCTGAGAAGAAAGCACGTTCAGATCATCTCGGGAAGAGATACCTTCCATAAATCCTTCTTCACGCAGAACGGCAGCTTCACGGCCCGGTGTTCCCTGGAGATAGCAGATATTAGCATTTTCCGGAAGGTTTTCCGCACACCATTCGCCCTGTCTTTTTCCCAGTTCTTTTTCATCAAAGCCAATGAATTTCCAGTCGCCGCCGGAAGCTTCCGTACCTACCATGAATACCGGCACGCCTTCATTATTGCAGGCCTGTACGGCGGTCGTATTTCCTTCCGTATCCACGCCGATGATAAACATCATATCCACACCCTTGCTGAGCAGAGTCTCCACATTGGTGGTCTGTTTTTCAATATCTTTGGCGGAATCTGCAGTCAGCGCTTCCACTTTATCCGCTCCCACTGACTCTGCAAATTCATCGCTCTGCACATAATCCACGAATTTCTGCATGGCCGGATAACAGCAGTTATCCGCATTATCGATGTTGACAAAACCTACGCGATATACATACTCTTTCTCTCCGCCTTCTTCTGCCGATGCCGAATCATCGCTTCCGCCTCCGCTGGGACTTAAGCTGCACCCAGACAGAAGCCCAACTGCCATTACAGATGCCATAACCAGTGTCAATACCCGTTTTACCATTTTTTTCTTCATCTTTTTTCTCCTTTTCTTAATGTTTTATGTTATGCTTTTTTGCTCTTTCCTACTCGAACGTCAATGATAACTGCCAGCGCAATGATCAGACCTTTTACAATTTTCTGCCAGTATGCAGATACGTTCATCTGTGTCATAATGTTAAGAAGTACACCGACAAAGAGAGCACCGACTACAACGCCGTATACCTTACCGGTACCGCCGTTCATGGAAGTACCTCCGATGATGGCTGCTGTGATAGCGTCGAATTCGTACTGCTCGCCGCCGTTTGGCTGACCGGAATTCATACGGCTCATCAGCATAACGCCTGCCAGACCGGCGGCAGCGCCTGCAAAAAGATACGCCTGCGTTTTAATCTTTTTCGTGTTGATACCGGAAGCTCTTGCCGCATCGGTATTTCCGCCTACCGCATACACGTAACGGCCGAAACGACGGCGGTTCATCAAAATCCAGTAGAAAATCAGTACCAGAACCAGGATAACGATAGGCGCCGGGATTGGTCCTACATATCCCTGTCCAAACAGCGTAAAGCTGATGTCAAAACCGGAAACCGGCTGTGCTTCTGTGATTGCCAGCACCGCGCCGCGGCAGATAAACTGAGAAGCCAGCGTCATGATAAAGTCCGGAATTTCACAGGTTGTAATCACCAGACCATTGATCAGACCGCAGAGGGCTCCGATCAGAACACCTACGATCAGGGCAATCACCGGATTTTCCACCTGAAGCATTACCATGGTGGAGATAACACCGGATAATGCGCAGACCGATCCGGGAGAAAGGTCACATCCGCCTGCGATCAGTACCATCTGAGAACCAAAGGCGATAATCATGACTACCGCATTCTGGCGGATGATATTGCTGATATTTCTGGGCGTCAGAAATGCATCACTTAAAAATGAAGCAATGATTACTGCAATAATTAAAATGATAAATATACCAAACCGGCTGTATATATCAGCCACACTTAACTTTTTTGATTTTGTATTTGTCATTGTTCGAATCCTTTCATTGCATGTTCCATAATATTTTCCTGCGTCGCCTCTGCGATGGGCAGTTCCCCTGTCAGATATCCCTGAGACATTACTGCTATGCGGTCGCTCATACCCAGGATCTCCGGCATTTCCGATGAAATCATAACGATGGCTACTCCCTGGCGGGCCAGTTCACACATCAGTTTATAGATTTCATATTTTGCCCCTACATCAATACCTCTGGTTGGTTCATCCAAAATCAGCACCTTAGGTTTCCTAAGAAGCCATTTTGCCAGAACTACCTTTTGCTGGTTTCCGCCTGACAACGAAGAAACCGGAGCTTCCGGCGTTGCCAGCTTAATGGACAAGGTGTCAATCATTTCCTTGATGTTTTCCTTTTCCTTTTTCATACTGAGGAATCCCTGTTTGGAAATATCTTTTAAACTGGCAAGGGTGATATTTTCACGGATAGACCGGCACAGAACCACGCCTTCCCGCTTTCTGTCTTCACTGACCATCAAAACGCCTGCGTCAATGGCCTGCTGTGAATTGTGGAACTTCACTTTCTTTCCTTCCAGCAGCATCTCTCCTGATTCCACCGGATCCAGACCAAAAACTGCACGGAACAGTTCGCTTCGTCCGGCTCCCACCAGACCGGCAAATCCGACGATCTCGCCTGCCCGGACGGTGAAATCCACGTTCTTAAACCGCTTTCCGGTAAAGTGTTTCAGCTCCAGTACCGATTCGCCAATAGGCGCCGGCGTTTTCGGAAACTGTTCCGTAATTTCACGTCCCACCATCTGTTTAATAATTCCGTTTTTGTCAATATTCTGAATAGGGCAGCTATGGATCCACTGACCGTCCCGGAAGATTGTCACTTCATCGCATATTTCAAAAATTTCATCCAGTTTATGAGAAATATAGATGATGCCAACGCCTTTTTTCTTCAGACGTTCGATATTTTCAAATAAAATATGTACTTCTGAATCGGTGATAGAGGAGGTTGGCTCGTCCATAATTACCACAGAAGCGTCTCTGGAAATCGCTTTCACAATTTCAATCAATGCGATATCCGACACCGTCAGATCTTTCATATAAGTTTTGGGATCGTAATGGAATCCGAATTCATCCATCAGCTTCTGGGTATCCGCCCAGAGCTTTTTCCAATCGACCATCTTCAAGGAATCCAAGGGCTCACGTCCCAGGAAAATATTTTCCGCAATGGTCATATTGGGCAGCGGACTCAGCTCCTGATGAATGGTGGCAATTCCCATCTCCAACATAGCTTTCGGACTTTTCGGTATAATCTTTTCTCCTTTATACCATATCTCTCCTTCATCCATTTTATAAATTCCATTGATAATTTTCATCAGCGTGGATTTTCCTGCGCCGTTCTCTCCGCACAGAGCATGAACACTTCCCGGTCTTAATTTAAGATTTACTCTGTCGAGGGCTTTTACACCTGGAAATTCTTTGGTAATATTTTTCAGCTCCAGAATGTATTCGCTTTTCTCACCCACAGCTACACCTCCTTACGCAACCTTTTTTCATTGTTTCCTCCCTGCTTTTTTAATTACTTCTTGCTTACAATCGAACAATATCATATACTAAAAAATAATGAAATACTTTTGAGGCTTTACCATTTGGTTGTCATACCAATTCATAGATTTGTCACACCTGCATAGAAATCTGCTTAATTTATTTTTATTTCCGTACACAATGACGGTGACTTTTCAAGAGAGGGGAAAATTATATGGATACTTTGCGAATCTTGATTGCGGAAGATGAAATCGCCATCGCCAACTTAATCAAAAGCTTAATTGACTTTGAGCGTTTAAATCTGGATTTTGTAGGATTCGCTCTGAACGGGAAAAGCGCCTATGAAATGATTCTGGAAAAGAAACCGGACATTGTCATTACAGATATTTCCATGCCGGTGATGAGCGGACTGGATCTGATTGAAAAAGCCCAAAGAGAAAAACTCCCCGTTCATTTTATCATTATCAGCGGACTCACTTACTTTAACTATGCGCTCTCCGCCATCAAAATGGGGGTAGAAGATTATCTCTTAAAACCTATCAACAAGGAAGAGTTAAACGATGTTCTGGAGAAAACCATATTAAAAATCGCATCCGCCCTCCAGGTGGATTATCAAATACAGAAACTGGGAATCGACGCTCACCTGCAGACCCAGAAACTGCGCCGTTCTTTTATCATGGATATTCTCTATAACAAGGATTATCTCTCTGAATTCAGCGAATCAAAGATTAATGAGGAATATGGTTTTTCTTTCCAGACAGGTGCTTCTTTCCTGATGGGCATTACTCTCGTGGACGGCATCGGCGCCTTAAATCTGCCCACCCAGAATATTATCATCGAACATTTGATGCGAAGTTTTCAGACAGAACTGAAAAAACATTGTTACGATATGGAAGTCTATAATAAAAACAACCAGTTTGTTTTTCTGCTGAACTATCCTTCTGACCTTGGAAACCGGGTGCTGGGGGCAATCACCGTTATCTATGAAGATATGGCTTCCTATCTGGAATCCTACGAAGAACTTTCCCTTACCATCAGCTGCGGAGTTCCTGCTGCGAAAATTCAGGATCTTCCTTTTTCTCTAAATACCGCTCAGAAAGCATTAAACGCCCGCATTCTGCTGCATGGGCGTCCCGTTCTTCTGGCAAAAGAACTGCTGCAAACCAACAAAAAACCGGATATCATACTGTCCTCCTCTGATTTAAGCGCTGTCCGCTCCAGCATTGAAATCCGGGATCTTCAAAAACTTGATCAGCTTTTGAAAAAACTCTTTTCAAATGCAGCTTCTGACTGCAAAAACTGTCCTCATTTGCTCCTGGAAGTTTTCTGTGATATATTGTCTACACTGCTGTCTGATTTTTATCAGCATAAACTGGTCAGCGCCAATTTGACAGATACGTATCTCAGATACTGCGACGCCATTGAACAGTATGCAGCATTGAAACCTTTGATTTTATTCACTCTGTCTTTTATCAAAGAGCTGCTGCCCCTGGGGGAAACTGCTGATAATCAGGAAAACCGCCAGATACAAATGGCAAAATCATACATTGGCGAACATTATAACGAAAACCTGAAACTGGAAGATGTGGCGGAGCAGGTCTATCTGGCTCCCACCTATCTGGGCGTTCTGTTTAAAAAAGAAACAGGGGAATCTTTCAGCTCCTATCTGACCATTGTTCGCATGGAAAAAGCGAAGGAACTGCTTCACGATGTCAAATACAATATTGCCGAAATTGCAAATGCTGTGGGATATTCGGACAAACGATACTTCAGCAAACTGTTTAAAGAACAGGTTGGCGTTACCCCGAAAGAATACCGAAAAATATATGGAAACTGAGGAGGCGATACATTATGCGCGGCCGCATTGCTGAATATCAGAAAAATATTTCTCTGTTCTGCGACACACACTATTATCATGATTTCATAAAAAGTTTAGGGATTACCATCGCTTTATGGTTTTTCTTTCTGATATCTTTGCTTCTGTTGTGGAAAGCGCCGGTATCCATTTTCCATAACCGGGGCATTCTTATCCTGTGGACAATATTGGGACTGTGCATTTTTTCTGTTTTCACTGCCGTATACTGGCATCGTTATTACTACGCGGTGATTATCGCATCTTTAAAAATAGAGAATATTAAAAAGAAATATTCTTTGATTGATGCAGACAAAATGACCGACTATATTTCTTCCCTCAACATTATCCTTGATCTTATTGACTCTTCGCTGGAGAAAGAATATTCCAACCGTCTGCTGCAGAAACAGGCAGAGCTGGACGCCATGCAAAGCCAGATTAATCCCCATTTTCTCTATAATACGCTGGATACTATCCGGGGATATGCCGTCATGGAAAACGCTCCTCTCACTTCCGATATGGTGGAAGTGCTCTCCCGGCTCTTCCGCTATATGATCAGCCGTAAAAAGGAACTGGTGACCCTTCAGCAGGAACTGAGCATTCTCAACGATTACATCAAAATACAGGAATACCGGATTAATCAGCATATTGTATTCATTCAGAATATCTCACCTGAATTGCAGGTGATGAATTATCAGATTCCCAAGCTCACTATACAGCCTTTTATTGAAAATGCAGTTAAACACGGATTAAAAGGAATTTCCCGGGATTTTGTTATTACCGTAAATATTTACAGCACACAGTCCCGTTTGATTATCAGCATCGCAGATAATGGGGGCGGAATGACACCGGAACAGCTCAGACTTCTGAATCAGAAACTGGCCGCTAATGAAACAGATTCCGTGCATGTGGAACAAACCAAGAAAACGGGAAGCGGAATTGCCCTTACCAACGTAAATTCCCGCATTAAACTGCTGTACGGAGATTCCTACGGCGTCGTTGCTTACAGCACTCTGGGAAAAGGTTCCGAATTTCAGCTTTCTCTGCCCTACTACAAAAACCAGGAGTAATCAACCATGCGTTATGAAATTATGCGTCTGGATCACATCGGACGTGCCATCAACAACCAACTCATTAATGATATTTCCCTGACCTTGTATGCCAGGGAAGCATTATGTGTTCTGACCGAAGACATGGACACGGAAAATTTTCTTCTGGATTTTTTCCGCGGTTTTGTTTCCCCCGATCAGGGATATTTATACATCAACGATTCCGTGAAACATTTTTCTAACATGAAACAGGCCCGCAATGCGGGCGTTTATGTGGTAGATGGAAAGCAGCTGATCGGTTCCATGGATGTGGCACATAATCTGTATCTGACCAGTAATTCTTTTTACGATTCCTTACATTTTCTCGATACCAGAAAGCTTCACTCTGCCACGGAAACCTTGCTGAAAAAATTTTCTCTGGACAACGTGAAACCCTCCGCCCCGGTGCACACCCTTTCTCTTTCCAACGCATATATGCTGTCTATTTTATATGCTTACACAAACGGGGCAAAAATTATCGTGCTCAGCCCTTCCTCCTCTCTCTTTTTCCAGCCGGCTGAGATTAAAAAACTGCAGAGAATCATGAATCTTTTAAAAGAAGAGGGACTTTCCATTTTATGGTTTTCCAATAGCTGGAATCCTATTTTTCAGAACTTCGACCGATATGCTATTATAAAAAGCGGCGTTGTTACCCAGATAACGAAACTTACAACTATTCCTCCCGTAATTCCTGAAAATGATTTTATCAATACGGCGTTAAAACGATCCTTTTTGGACACTCATGATCAAAAAGTAGTACTGCGCGGCGATCATATTTCAAATCCGGATCATCCTGAAAAGACATTTTCCTTTTCTCTGTATCAAAATGAAATACTGGGAATCTGCGATAATAACCAGATACTGGCGCCCTTTATCCACACCTTATCTAATGGAAAACTTGCCAAACATGGAACTTTGTTATTGGATAGTCAAAAATATATCCCCAATTTTCATACCAGAAACCAGATCGCTTTTATCTCCCCTTCCTCAGGGCAGTCGCGGATCTTTTCTAAAATGAATCTGTACGACAATATCGGTCTGCTGCTGAAAAGTCCCATGTATAATGCACTTGGATTTTTAAATTTCCGCATCCGCAATCATATGGCCCGGGCAGCTTTGGAATCCATCCATGGTGAATATCTTATTGAAGAATACGGCACAAGGCGCAATCTGGAAAATATGAATTTTCACGATCAGTTTATGGTGGAAGTGGCCAAATGGCTTTGCTTAAAACCAAAAGTCTTTATTTTCAACGATCCGTACAGCATTTATGATAACCTGTCTGAATATCACTTTATCAGACTGTTGGAATCTTTACAGAAACTGAATATTTCCTTGCTGCTGATTTCCAACAGCGAAGAAAATCTTTCTAAATTCTGCACGCGGGTTATTAATACTGATCTCTAAATAAAAAAACACCGGCACAGATCATCGAAAATGATCTGCGCCGGTGTTTTTCTCTTTTACCCAGGCTGCTTCCCGCTTACTGCAGATTCAGTTTTTTTGTCATGATATGTTTTGTTACCAGATAACTGCCTACCATAAATACCGCACTGAGTATAAGCCCTCCCGCCAAATTAATGTTCAGGGTGCCAAGCAGCCGCTGCTGTATCTGTGAGCCCATCTCCACCGTATCCGAACTGTATTTCGTCGACACGTACTGCAGCCCGCTGCACATCATAATGATAATGCCTATGATCTGCTGCACAGTGTAAAGGCCGGCATAAGCTCCTACTGCTCCCAATACTTTATGACCGTTTAATAAATTCCCGATGGCAATACACATATACATTTCCAGAACCATACAAAACGGTGATATGATGACAAGAAAGAAAATCAGCCAAACAGTTGCTGCAATCTCTTTGATTGTAAATATCCGGAAAATTTCAGGAAAAATTTTAAAAAATTCCGGAATATCTCTTCCAGTGGCTACGATAATCAAAAAAGCGATTAGGACCAGTATCCAATTGATTACCTGCCATATTACCCCTGTCAGTCCCTTTGCAATAATAATCTGTTTTTGTGTCACCGGCAGTGTATTGGTCAGATACCCCTGTTCTGTAAATACGCTTTTATAAAACCGGTATGCGATGAATATCCAGGTAAAAATTATGGAACTTCCTATCAGGACAACACTGATCATAAGTACAAGTGCCGAGGCCGTTTCCAGCGCCGGTAAACTGCCGTTCCCGCTTCTGATTCCACTTGCTTCCATCAGCAATCTGGACAGTACCGAAAAGAGTATAACAATTCCATATACTGCCAGCAGTATTCTTGAGGAAGCTTTCCATTCATATTTAAATAATTTCTTTAACATCTGAACACCTCCCTGAAATACCCGTCAATCGACATTCCTTTGTTGACACGGATGGAATCCACATCCGAATAAAGACGAATCCTCCCGTTTTGTATAAATATTACTTCATCCAGAACATTTTCAATATCAGCTATCAAATGCGTTGATATTAAGATTGTTGCATTTTCATCATAATTGTTGATAATCGTATTTAAAATATAATCTCTGGCCGCCGGATCCACCCCGGCAATAGGTTCATCCAGGCAGTACAATTTTGCCTTTCTGCTCATAACCAGAATCAACTGTACTTTTTCTTTCGTACCTTTTGACAGAGTTTTTATCCGCGCTTCGGGATGAATGTTTAGTTTTTCCAGCATTTGAACAGCCCTGCTCCTGTCAAAATCTTCATAAAAATCTCCGAAAAAATCAAGAGTCTCTTCAATTTTCTGATTTTCATCCAGATAGGTTCTTTCTGGAAGGTAAGATACGATTTCCTTCGTTTCCACACCTGGCGTTTTACCATCAATCATTATTGTTCCTTCGTCTGGAACCAGCAGCTGATTAATTAATTTTAAGAACGTAGTTTTTCCGCTTCCATTTGGCCCCAGCAACCCTACGATTTTACCCGGTTCAAGAATCAGATCCACGCGATCCAGAGCCTGAAAACCGCCATAAGATTTTGACAGCCCTTTACACTCTAAAATTCCACTCATGCCTTTTCCTCCTCTAATGTTTTCCGGAGAAGCGTTACAATCTCCTCTCCGTTGAATCCCATTTTTTTCATTCTTTCCATAAATTCCAGAATCTGTTTTTTGGCCAAATCTTTTCGTATCTCCGTAATCATATTTTCATCCTCTGTAATAAAACGGCCGCTGGTTCTTTCTGAATGCACCAACCCATATCGTTCCAGTTCCACCATTGCTTTCTGCATTGTATTGGGATTTACGCCGGCTTCTACTGCCAGCTCCCGTACCGACGGTACTTTATCTCCTGGTTTATATTTCCCGGAAACTATTTCCAACTCTATCCTCTCCACAATCTGAAGATAAATCGACCGTCCTGAATCCAGTACCCATGACATTCTCAGACCCCCTTCTGTATTATTGTATTATTAGCTTAATACAATAATACACCTGGTTCTTTTTATTGTCAAGAAGAAAATGAAAAAACAAAAGATGCGGGATCCTTCGATCTTAAAGGTTTCAAAAAAATATTTTTGAAAAAATATTCATAGAAAAAGGCCGGTTCCAAAATAGAACCAGCCTTTTCTTTTTGTATATGCAAATTATTTGTCGCCGTTAAATTCTTTAATGGCATCAACCATAGCAACGATATTCGGGATTGGTGTATTGGCCTGAATATTGTGGATCGTATTACATACATATCCGCCGTCTTTGGAGAAGATTTCCAGTCTCTGAAGAACCTGCTCACGAACTTCTTCCGGTGTACCGAAGGGAAGAACTTTCTGTGTATCTACTCCGCCGCCCCAGAATACGATGTCTTTTCCATAGGTATCTTTCAGTTTCTGAGGATCCATTCCTTCTGCGGAACACTGTACCGGGTTGATAGCGTCAATTCCACTCTCGATCAGATACGGCAGAATCGGGAAGATACCTCCGCAGGAGTGTTTCAGTGTTTTCCATGTAGTATTGGTATGAACCCAGTCGGTCATCTTTTTATAGTACGGCATATAGAATTCTTTAAATACTTCTGGATCCATGAAGGGGCCTCTCTGAGTACCGAAATCAGTACCGCACAGGAAAAGAATATCAATATCTGATCCAAATTCATCCCAGTATCTCTTGAAGTTCTGGATAGCAATATCCGTACCTCTCTCAAAAACTTCATGTACATAATCCGGATACAGAAGAGGAGCCATGTACCATTCGGAAATGTCACGGATACCTTTCGGATGTTTCAGGTTAGGACCTGGAATATTATTGGCATCACCCAGTCCGGCATAACAGGGATCAACCTGGATGGCACGTCCATTTCCTTTTACTTCTTCCAAAACTTTTTTATGGAATGCAATCTGATCATCAGAAACAAGCATATAATCTGCTACGTTGTCTGCCGGATCAGCTTCATCCTCATCAAATTCCGGTGTTCTTGTCAGGTTATCAAAATAGAATCCGTTTGCCGGCATATGTCCGCTGGGTTCTACCGTATCGTCTCCTTCCGGATATACATAATAACCGCCGTTTCCATCTTCTTTTACTGTACAGTTTCCGGGAATCAGCACCGGTGTTCCGCGGTATACCCATTCTTTCCAATCTTTATTAATATGTCCGTAAGTATCGCCATAATTGTACAGACGCTGTACGTCACATCCCATACAGTCCGCCAGATCCGGCTCAACAAATGCTGTCATGGTTGACATATCATTGATCTTTGGCAGGCGTTTTTCAAGTCCATAGTAATCTCTCAGTTCGCTCAATACTGTGGCATTAATCATAGAACAGCTCATGCCACCGAAATCTACTGCTACTTTGTCCGGCTCTTTGTGAGCAAATGTTGTCTGGATTCTTTCTTTTGACGTCATAGTTTCCTCTCCTTTACATGAAAAATATTGGTATAAAAATCAAGTTCCTCATGTTGCGTGCTCGTGTACGCATTCTTGATATTGTTATAATAGCACATAAATAATAGATTTACAATGTTTTTTTAGTGAAATTATTCACCATATTTTCCACTGGTTTTTTAGCTATTTTTAACAGTCCTGAGGGAACGCGCCAACTCCGGAAGTCTGCTCACATCATCGGCAAAAGCATCCGTATGTTCGTATTCTTCTCTGGAACCGAAGCCGTAAAGGCAGGCAATAAAAGGAATATTATTTTCTCTTGATGCCTCATAATCCGACCTGCGGTCTCCGATCGACAGATAATCCCCGGGATGTTCCACGAGAATATGGGGGATAATTTCACCTTTTGGAATAAAACCATAGGTTTCACAGCAGTAAAAATCATCGAAAAAACGATCCAGCTTAAAATAATGACGGTGGATATCCCGATACTGTTCTTTGCAGTTGCTCAGAAAGATCAGATGATTTCCGTCATCTTTCAGTTCCTGCAGCGCCTGTTCCGCTCCTGGATAAAGAGCTGCTTCTCCATGTTTCACCTGTTCCACCATGGATGCCCCGATTCTTCTGCTGGCCTCCGCTTTATATTCTTCTTCCAGATCCGGCATAAAAGTATTCCACATCTCTTTACTGTTGAAACCCAGCCAGCGGGAAATCTGACTGTCCTCAAATTCCCGCCGGCCGGCCTTATCTTCTCTTACCAGCCACTCGTAAGTTTCCAGAAAGGCTTTTCTGTATATTTTCATGGTATTGTGTATCGTACCGTCATAATCCAATATGATAAATTTTTTCATATTAGATCTGCCTCATCAAATTAACCATTTCAATGGCTGAAAGAGCACAATCATAACCCTTATTTCCTGCTTTTGTGCCGGCGCGTTCAATGGCCTGCTCAATATTTTCTGTGGTAACCACACCAAAGAGAACCGGAATGCCGGATTTCAGGCTTACCTGTGCAATTCCCTTGGACACCTCATTGCATACATAATCATAATGACTGGTTGATCCTCTGATCACAGCTCCCACACAAATGACAGCGTCGTATTTTCCTGATTGAGCCATTTTTTCCGCCATCAGCGGAATTTCAAAAGCGCCGGGCACCCATGCCGCTGTAATATCCTCTTCATTTACCCCGTGACGAACCAGACCGTCCACAGCTCCGGAAAGCAGCTTGCTGACGATAAATTCATTGAACCGTGCAGCCACGATTCCGATTTTCATATCCTGTCCGATAACTTTTCCTTCCATTACATGAATTCCCATTTTTGTTTCCTCCTCTTGTTTTATTGATCTATTGGTTTTTATTTTAAAAAGTGATTTTTTTAAAAATGTGGCCCATCTTTTCCTGTTTTGTCTTTAAATAGAACTCGTCATACTTCTGCGGCTGGATCTCTATGGGAACCCGCTCCTTTATTTCCAGCCCGAATCCTTTCAGTCCATAAACTTTGCTGGGATTGTTGGTCAGGAGCCGCAGAGATTTCACTCCCATGTCCCGCAAAATCTGCGCTCCGACCCAGTATTCACGCAAATCCGGCGCAAATCCCAGCTCCAGATTCGCCTGCACGGTATCTCTCCCATGTTCCTGAAGCTCATAGGCTTTCAGCTTATTAATCAATCCGATTCCACGCCCCTCCTGTCTCATATAAAGAAGAATTCCTCGGCCTTCTGCCTGGATCTGCTTCATGGCAGCCTCCAGCTGCTGTCCACAGTCACAGCGCGCGGAACCAAATACATCACCGGTTAAACATTCCGAGTGAACACGGCACAGCACATCCTCCCCGTCTCCGATTTCTCCTTTTACCAGCGCCACATGATGTTCTCCCGTGATATCATTGATATACCCATAGATCTGAAAGTCTCCGTATTTTGTCGGCAGCTTCGCACATGCCTCCTGAATCACATGATTTTCGTGAAGGCGGCAGTAGTCCTGGAGGTCTTTTATCGTAATAAATACCAGTTGGAATTTTTCCGCCATTTCCCACAGCTGCGGCGTCTTCATCATTGTGCCGTCTTCTGCCATTACTTCACAGCACAATCCGCACTCTTTCAGACCTGCCAACCGCATCAGATCAACCGTAGCCTCCGTATGTCCTCCCCGCTCCAGAACACCGCCCTTTTTGGCCACCAGCGGAAACATATGCCCCGGCCTTCTGAAATCCGATGGCTTTGCCTCCTCTTCCACGCATTTCATAGCCGTGACAGAACGTTCTGCAGCGGAAATTCCCGTAGTCGTATCCACATGATCAATGGATACAGTAAAAGCTGTGCAGTGATTGTCTGTATTCTCCTCTACCATCTGGGGCAGTCCCAGCTTCTGTGCCAGCTGTCTGCACATTGGCATACAGATCAGCCCTTTTGCATAAGTAGCCATAAAGTTCACATTGGCCTGTGTGGCAAATTCAGCGGCACAGATAAGATCTCCTTCATTTTCCCGATTCGGATCATCGGTTACCAGTATTACCTTTCCTTCTTTCAGCGCTTCAAGCGCTTCTTCAATCGTATTATATTTCATTATCCAGCCTCCTTAAAAACCATGTTGTTTCAGGAATTCCAGCGTCAGTCCGCTTTTTTGTTCTTCTTCCTGTTCATTTTTCATCAGCTTCTCCACATATTTGCCTACGATATCATTTTCCAGATTTACCAGATCTCCCTCTTTCCTTTTCAGCAGAGTCGTTTCCTCTCCCGTATGCGGAATGACGGAAACCTGAAAACAGTTTTTCGTTTCTTTTGCAACGGTAAGACTGATTCCATCAATGGCGACAGAGCCTTTTTCCACTATCAGCCTCATAATATTTTCCGGCGCATCCACGGTTACCCACACGGCATTTCCTTCCTTCTCCATTTTGGAAATCACGCCGGTTCCGTCAATATGGCCGCTGACCATGTGCCCGCCAAAACGGCCGTCGGCAGCCATGGCTCGTTCAAGATTTACCAAATCTCCCATTTTCAGTTTTCCCAGATTTGAACGCCGCATGGTTTCCGCCATCACATCCGCCGTAAAACTTTTTCCCTGGATTCCCGTTACTGTCAGGCAAACGCCATTGACCGCAATACTGTCCCCCAGTTTCGTTCCCTCCAGCGCCTTTTCTGCGAATATTTCAATCTGACCCCAGGCATTTCCAGATACTACCTGCTTTATTTTTCCCAGCTCTTCCACAATTCCGGTAAACAAATCTCCCATCCTTTCTTACTGTTTTACATCGTATTCCAGCAGCACATCATCATCAAATATCGTAATCTGCGGATGGATAAGCTGCAGCCCATGCTCCGGATCTTCTGCACCCGGACCTGCAACCGGCCCCTTGGCCTGTTCACCGCCCAATATTTTTCCGCCTACATAGACGTAACACTTCTTTACCATTCCCGTCTGTATCATACTGCTGTTTATCGTGGCACCTCCCTCCACCAAAAGGCTGTCGATTCCTCTCTGTCCCAGATTTTTCAGCAGATCCGCCATAGATACATGTCCGTCTTTGCCCGGGCAGCACAGAACCTCTGCCCCCAGTTTCTCCAGCTCTTTTTTTCTGTATTCGTCCGCCTGCGCACACCCTATGATCAGCGGATAATCCCTGGCGCTTCTGCAAAGCCGGCTGTCCGGCGAGATTTGAAGATGACTGTCACAGATAATGCGAACCGGCGACTGCAGACCTTCCCGCCGGCAGTTCAACATGGGATCGTCTGCCGCGACTGTACCGATCCCGGCCATAATTCCTTTGTAATAATGGCGCAACAAATGAACATGATTTCTTGCTTTCTGCCCGGTTATCCATTGGGATTTCCCCGTCCAGGCTGCAATTTTTCCATCTGCCGTCATGGCATATTTTAAAGCCACGTAAGGGAGACTGGTTCTGATATAGTGGAAAAACACCGGATTAATCCTGTCGCACTCCTCCCTTAAAAAATCTTCCTGTACTTCAATTCCCGCTTCCCGCAGTATTTTAACGCCTTTTCCCGCCACTTTCGGGTTGGGGTCCCGGGAACCCACCACAACTTTACCGATTCCCGCTTCAATAATCGCTTCCGTACAAGGCGGCGTTTTCCCATAATGACAGCAAGGTTCCAAAGTTACATACATTACCGCCCCCTTTGGGGATCTCCTGCAGGACGCCAGCGCATTCCTCTCCGCATGAAGCTCCCCGTATCTTTCATGATATCCCTCGCCGATAATTTTTCCTTCTTTTACAATGACCGCCCCCACCATGGGATTGGGATTGGTAAATCCCCGGCCTTTCTGGGCGAGCTCAATCGCCCTTCGCATATACGCTTCGGCTTTCATATCATCGCCTCCCGAACCTGTAATTTTCTGTACAAAAAAATCCTGTACAAACTATCGTTCATACAGGACTAATTTATTATGCACCACATAATGAGATGGCTCATCCATCCCATTTCTTACGCACATTATACTGTCTTCTTCCATCCAGACTATACTGTCGGCCCCGGAATCTCACCGGATCCTGCCTTGCGGCTCGCGGGCTTACCTGTTTTCACTTATTACCAGGCTTACCGCCGGTGGGGACTTTCACCCCGCCCTGAAGAACATCTTTTTTAATTGTATCCAGAATAGCACATTATTTACAATAATACAAGGGGTATTTTGGGAGTTTTCAACAATTTTTTCTGGTGCTTAATTGCCAAAGTAAATGCAGCTCATTTACACAGAACCCGCTGCGTTTACTTCGGCAATTCTTTCTATTGCATTCACTTTGACATATTTTATAATTCTTCTGTGATTTCTGGGAGCTATTACAGGAGGATTATTACTATAGGTTCCAAACATTTAACAACAGATGAACATTATTCCATGTCCCAGATACTTTCAGAACAGCAATCTTTCAAAGCTATCGGCGCTGCCATCGGTAAGAATTGCACGACGATCTCCAGAGAAATAAAGAATCACATGACTTTCTGCGAAACCGGCGATTATGGCCAAGTTTACAATGCCTGTCTCCACTAAAATGTATCCCATAAAATGGACACAACCTTTTCCTTATCCATTTTATTTCTTTTATTTATTGTAACTCCATCCGAAAACACAGTCAATATAAAGATATCGTCTTTATAAAGATTATATTTAATAACGAAACTATAGTGTATAATAAAGAATATCAGGAGGAAGAACATCATGATATCATACAAACGCTTCTGGGATACATTGAATAATTCCAAAGAAACTACCTACACTTTAGTACAAAAACATCATTTATCTAGTTCAACCTTGGACAAATTACGCAAAGACAGACCGTTAAACACAAAAACAATTGATCGCCTGTGCAGCATACTGCAATGCAAGGTAGAAGAAATTATGGAATATATTCCATCTGAAACCGGTCAGGAAGGAGAGTGATTTTATGCCGCTTCCCAAAGAAAAAATCTATACGACTGAAGATATTTACGATCTTCCGGAAGGAGAACGCGCAGAACTTATTGACGGCCAGATCTATTTTATGGCACCACCAAGCCGTAAGCATCAGGAATTTGTTGTAAAATTCACACAGCTTATTGCCAACTACATCGATAGCAAAAATGGCGACTGCAAAGTTTATCCGGCTCCTTTCGCAGTTTTTTTAAACGCTGACAGCAAAAACTATGTGGAACCGGATATCAGTGTGATCTGTGATAAAAATAAGCTGAATGACTTTGGCTGCAATGGCGCACCCGACTGGATCATTGAAATCGTTTCTCCCAGCAGTATCTCTATGGATTACAACACAAAACTTTTCAAATACCGCACTGCAAAAGTTCGGGAATACTGGATCATAGACTATGCAAAGGATATGATTACCGTCTACCGCTTTGAAACGGAGCAAATGAACCGGTACGAATTTTCTGATTCTGTTCCATCCGGTATTTATCCTGATCTGCTGATTGACTTTTCGCAGCTGGATATTGGTTAACCCGTTAATATCCCTTAATGTTTATAAATATTTAAGATAAAAGGGTGCCGCAAAATCATCCAGACCGATGATTTGCGGCACCCTCTCCATCTTCTTTGAACTTACTGCCAGGCATTCAATCTTTTATTATTTATATACTCTGTCAATTTCTTCTCTCATGATTTCTACCCAGCGTATCGCATTGTTGGGATTATTTCCCAGGGTATTATTATCTTTCATAATGAACTCACAGATTCCCCCCTTGGTCTGCTCTACCGCTCTGCGGCAGTCGGCTCTGACCACATCTTCATTCATATGATATGAAGCCAGCTGAGTAGGCATAGGTTTCACAGAAGCTATGTAATTCTTGCCCAGGTATTCCGGCACCGTTGACCAGTCTGCCCAGGGAGATACGGAAACTCTGCGAAGGTTCGGCAACTGTTTCACATATTTCCAGCGAACATGATACGGCTCACAGCATCCGTAACAGTTCAGGGCAAAGCGCTCCAGAATTCTCTTATGCCGAGGAAGAATAAATTCACCATACCAGTCAGGATTAATGGACACCGTCTCCTGGCTGTCACAGAATCCCCACATATCTCTGGTAGTTACGGGAGCTCCTTCCGGAATGGTGGGAATCTCATTTGTAAATCCAAATCCGCCGCTTCCCACATAGGTTCCCCCCGTATTCTGAGCCAAAAGATGATTTTCTTCCAGATAATCCAGCATTTTTAATTTTCCTTCGCAGATAAGATCCAGTGTCTTCTCCACCCATTCAGGCTCTATTGCAAAATCACACATAAAGTTTTCCATACCGCGGATATTTACATAATCAAAGCACAGTCCCAGCGTCCACCACCAGGTATTCTTTCTTCTTACATGAAGGATTCCGTCGAAAACCTCGTGAGCCAGCTCCATCAGACGGTTGGATTCCTCCCAGTCGATCTGATATTCCGGATGATGCAGCTTCTCAAAATCGGTTTCATAATCTTCAATTGCAGGCCTGATGATATAGCTTCCGCCATTTTCGCCGCCGTCTTTTTTCAGCTCTACGCCCCAGCCTGTATCAAAATAGCTGTAGGGTACATCCAGATAAGGCTCCACTACTTTATCATCTTTCATCTTATCGGCCCAGAAAATCTGTTTTCTCAGATTCATCTCCCATACTCTGGCCATAGGATCTGTATATTCCAGCGTATCTGCAGGAATACACTCATTCCATCCGTTTTCCAGATCAATAAATACAACCGGCTCATCTGTCTTCAAATCATTGTGAGCAGTCCATAACTCTGCTTTCTTTTTCATCTCAGGGCGCTGGGCAATCTCGGCCACCTCTGCAGCCAGCCGCCGCAGGACTTCAATTTCCTTTGGCGTAAACTTAAAACTGCTGCCCATAGCCTTTACTTCCGGATAACCTGACGCAGTCTGTTCTGTTGCCGGGTCCTTTTTATGTTCCATTAATGTCATTTTTTTGTCCTCTATTCATTTTTTATGGTAAATTATTTTTTCCATCAGTTATTTTTGTAAAAACGAATGGCGTCGTTTACTGCTTTGATATTTTCTTCCGGAGCATCCCTTGGAATCTCACAGCCGGCCGCAATGAAATTCCTGTTTCTGCCGCTGATATTCATGCAGCGTTTCACTTCCTGGAAAAACAGTTCCGGAGTGCCCTGATACAAAATAGTTGCCGGGTCGAAGTTTCCGCTGATACATACATTTTCCGGGAATATATCCGCAGCTTTTTCTATATCCACCATATGATCCAGATCTACAATATCGCTTTCTGTCTGCGGCAGGTATTCCAAAATGGCGTTGGTATTTCCGCAGATATGCAGTTTAGTTTTTGCCCCCATGTCATGTATGGCTTTTATCAGGCGTTTTTCAAAGGGCAGCGCATATTCCTCATATAAGGAAGGACCGATCAATGATGCCGCGGCGTCCCCTATTCCGATTATGTCTGCGCCCATGTTTACCTGACACCTGGCAAACTCAATTCCCTGTTCCAGACAGATTTCCATCATTTCTTCTATCTTTTCAGGCTCTTAATCAAACACGCCAGCACATTCTGCATATTCATCAGGTCGCAGCATTCTGCAAGCGCTCCCTCAATCCATCCTACTACAGGAATATCATTTCCGACTCTTTCTTTCAGCAGCCGCACCGCTTCAATCCTGTCATGCATACGCCATGACTTCATCGGATCTTTTACTTTTAACGTATTAATATCGGACAGATCCTGTATGCGATGTTTGCTGCAGTACGGCGTCCCCTCCTCCCGGATGACTACTTCCGCTTCGAAGCCTGCCGTTTCTCTGAGCGGGTCTGAAATCGCACATACCATATCTATTCCATATTTTTCGTGGCAGCGCAAAGCACCCTCTGCCAGATAGTGATAATTCGTAATGTAATCACCAAAAGTAACGCCTGCTTCTTTTGCTCCCAAAAACATTACCAATCCCATATTCGGCAGATAATCCACATCTTTTCCTGCCAGACGGCCCATGACGCGTTCGTATGAATTCATGTTTACCTCCCAGTGCACTCTCGTTTTGTTTTGTGCATAATTTCTATGTTCTGGTCATATCTTACACACTTTTTTTCATTTTTTATACATACGTCCAAACCCTAAATGTGTATTTTTTTGCCTTTTCACCCAATAAGGCCATTCATTCCTATACAAAAACAGGAAGAGCGCTTCATCTCAATGAAACGCTCTTCTGAAAAAAATTTATTCTCCCGGACGCCTCCACGGCATCACAATTGTTCCTCAAGTTTCTCAAACAGATCAGAGATCAGACATCCAACGGTTTCAAAATGGATAAAGTCTGTGACTCTTTTATCCACCAGCACCTGCACCTGTGCAGGGAAATCTTCATCCGCCTCCCAGAAAACCATACGCAGCTTTATCTGCGGGAAAGCTTCAAACTCATAGGAAACATCCCCTTTTTCCAGTTTTATGCCTCCCATCATCCGGCATATCTCATCCAGTTTTTTCGCTTTGCCTTCAAATTTTTTTGCAAAGGGCGTCAGAAGGGGATCCGGAAAATTCCCGTTTCGGCTGACCACTCCATCCAGAGCATGACCAGGCACCCATTGTCCGGAAAGCACCGGATGATCCACGGTATACCAGAGAAGGTGATAAATCGCCATCGTCTCATTAAAGAACAGATGGGTATTCCATTCCCCATCTTTCTGCTTTTCCAGATGACCGTTGGATAAGTTAAGTCTGTAGGGCATCTGAAAATAAGTAAGATACAGATACTGTTCATCTGCTGCAAGATTCAAAATACCGGCAATCCGCGAAGGATCATAGTCGGCAAACTTATCCCACCACTGCTGACTTAATGCCTCTGAATCCGCAAATACTACTCCCCTGCTTTGAAACGCATGATAATTAACACTCATCTTATTCTTCCTTCTCCTTTTTTATCCTTCTGACATAGGCCATGGTCTGTATCAAAGCCTCTTCTTTTTCTACTCCCGCCAGCCTCAGGTTATGTGCATAGTCCAGATATTCCGAAAAATCCGGCCCGGGTTTCAGCCCTGCTTTTACCAGGTCGGCTCCCATAACATAGGGTTTTTCCATCGTCTGGTAAAAGTATGCCAGACGTTCTTTAAGAAAGTTTTCCGTCTCATCATAGGAGGAAACATTTTCCCTCCCCAGATAATCCGCCCTGGCCAGCAGCAGAAGTCCCTGAGGATCCACTGACTGATCAAACATTTTATTCGTAGCTTCCTTTTCTTCCTTCTGATCAAACATCATATTGGGGTTCCCATGCAGCTTATCCATATTCACCACATACTTCATCAGTTTTGTCTCGTTGGTGAGCCTTTTTAAGAATGTGGGGATTTCTTCTTCAGCCATGGCTTTGCCAAAGTCATGGGTAAGGGCCGCCAGCATAAATCCAACGGGATTTTCCGCTCCCTTTTTCAGTTTCGCCGCCTGATCCAGCACCAGCATTGTGTGATTCCACACATCTCCCTCCGGATGATACCGGGAATCCTGCATAACTCCTTCCAGCCGCTCCACTTCCGGAAACCAGGCGTAAAGCTGTTCCATCTCCTTCATTACCTCAAAGAAAATCGAAGGTTTGTCCGCTTTAAGCAAAGCTTTTTTCAGCTCCTCAAATACCCGCTCCTTCGCCAGCGCTGTTAGATCCATTGTTTTTGCCAGATTCACGGTTTCCGGCGCGACGGTGAACTCAAATCTGGCGGCAAACTGAGCGGCCCGCAGAACCCGCAGCGGATCTTCTGTAAAAGTATCGTCATTTACATGGCGCAGCACTTTGTTTTTCAGATCCTCAATTCCTCCGAAATGATCCAGCACCTCTCCCGTCAGCACATCCTCCATCAATGCGTTCATGGTAAAATCACGCCTCATGGCGGCTTTCCTGGTTCCCAGAAAGGGATCCACAAAGACTTCGAAATCTTTATGCCCCCGTCCGGTAGCTTCTTCCTTCCTGGGCATTGCAATATCCAGATCATACCCTTTCAGTCCGAAAATTCCAAAACTGGCTCCCATCTCCGTCCTTTTCCCCAGCTGATCCAAAACAGCCGCCAGATCTTCAGGAGATATTCCGTGAATTTCAATATCGATATCTTTGTTCTCTATCCCTGCAATTCTGTCTCTGACACAGCCCCCCACATAAAAGGTTCTGCCCCCTTTCTGTGCTACGCAGGCGGCAATTTTCTCTGCCATTCTCAGATTTTTATTCTGCATCCCCATCACTCCTCATCATTTCTCATGGATTACATCTTTTACAGGGTTCATACCCATGCCTGAGCAGCCATTTCCGTGATCCTTCATATTCTTCCCGGTTTTTCTCTTTTATGTCGGCTGCTCCGGAACAGTCCGGGAGATGGAATTTATGGGAGTTGGTATTTAAGATATAAACTCCCTCTGAACTTTTTTCTTCACTTTCTTCTTCCCAGCTTGCTCCGGTTTCATAATCAATTTCAATGTCCGGCTGGCTGTTATAGGCATATATATTAAAACAGATTCCTTCTCCGTGATCTTCCACCGATTCTGCTTCCATCTGAACGCCGCTGGCCACCAGGTTATCCCCTTCATACACCGGCGTCACCCGATACAGTACATGATTATCTGTTTCCCTGATATACTCCGCCACCATATTTTCAAAGGGCAGCATCCCTTCTGTATTCATATATCTGGTTCCTGTAATCAGATTCTTTTCATTAGCATTTTCCGCCGTCAGCTGATAACCGATCAGATGGCAGCGGTTATACAGATATTTTCCCTCTACACAGTCGTACTTCACCGTATGCCATCCGCTGGGTTTAATTTGTCCGATAGACTTTCTTTCTTCATCCGGCATCAAGTCGGGACCGATATTGGCTTCCGCCGTCTGGCATCTCCCCAGTGCGTCCAGCTCACTGTAATGTTCATAAGATTCTTCCGTAAAGTCTTCTTCCTCAAACTCCGGCTGATTATCGTTCAGCACCACGTAGGACTCTCCCTCAAACTCCGGAATCTCTTCCTCTGATAAAACCGTACTGTCTTTTTCTGTCTGCACTGCTTCCGGAGTCTGTTCCTGACATCCGGGAAGCTGGAACAGAAATACCAACAGCACCGCCAGCAAAATCCCTCTGATCCTTTTCTTCATCTTTTTATCCGCCGCCTTCTTCATGTATAGAAATCCTTCGGCGCCTGACATCGCCGAAGGATTTCCCAGCATATTATTTATTTTTTATTCGTCTCCTGATCACCATTGCAGAAATCGCTCCCGCGCCCAACACAGTCAGTATCAGCCACTGTTCCGGTGACGCCGTATCGCCTGTGCTGACCGAATCCGACTTTTTGTTTTTCCCGCTTTTGGATGCCGGACGGGTAGGCGTCCTGACATCTGAAGCTGCTTTTGTCGGCTGGGCAGACGGCGACGGGGCTGCGGTAACAGACGGAGCAACGGTTGGTTCGCCGGAAGGCCTGGTCTCCTGATTATCCTCTGTCTGAATATTGATCATGATCGTATCGCTTCTGGTTTCATCCGCAGCGCTGACCGCTGTCAGCGTAATGGTTCCTTCCTGTTTTGCAGTAAACAGCGGGATCGTCTCCCCGCTGGCGCTTCTTGTCGGTCCTTCCGCCAGTTCGATGCTGTCCAGATCTCCCGTCAGCTCCCAGATAATGACATCCGTAGCCGCCACATCCGTGGAAAGTTGGGCCATGGCTTCATAAACCACTTCCGGATTGTCTTTGGTCAGGGTAATCGTCTTCTCCCCCTGAATCTGTATATCCATGGGATAACTGTAGGAAGCGTTTTCATTTCTTAACAGAATGCTTTCCGCCGATCCCATGGCTCCAAAAGTCCAGCAGGATCCCATAGCATACTGATCCTTTACTGAGGTAACCGCTCCGATCTGTCTTAAATCGTACTGCTGAGGCAAATTGGCAATGGGGGCTTCCTCCTTTGATACGTCGGTCTGAAGTCCTGCTATCTGGGCGCCCAGCGCTTTTCCGTCTTCCGACATCTGCATTTCTGAACCTGCCTGTCCTTCCAGGTTTTCCAGTACGTATCCGCTGATTTTTCCCGAAGAAACATCCACACCGCTGCCCTGTTCATTGATATTGGTCTCTGAAACTACCCCCGCAGTCAATGTTTCCCCTGCAGAATCATTGTAGGTAAAAGCTTTAATACAGGGATTTGCCTTGTATACATACAAATCCTGCCAGTTTTCTCCATCCTGGGAGATAAAACTGATTCCTTCCCGGCTGTCCGCTTTCTGACTGTACCCCTCTGTCGGATACTCAAGAGCCGCAGAAGTCTCACCGGAATCACCGCTGAATTTGACAATGACTTTAAACTCTTCTCCTGCCTGAAGGGAAATCTCATTCTGAAGGCGCACGGTCTTGTATCCTGCATACCGCATACTTCCATCCGCCACTTTCTGACGGTTTCCCTGTATTTCCACATAGATCTCATAATCCGTATTTTCTTCCTTTGTCATAAAGGATACCGCTCTTAATTTTTCCTGTGAATTCGCGGTAAATACATTGGCAGCGTAGATATCTCCCTGGCTGCTTAAGCTGCCCACATACCCAAAGGGATCATACTGGTAAATCGTATTATAGTTATCCGTTCCCTCTTCCATGAAATACAGCGCTCCCGGATTCTGCAGCAGGTTATAGGAATAATAGGAAATATAGTAGTATCCTTCTTCTCCCGTCTCCTCTCCCCAGCTGTTTTTGAAGATAAAAGCTCCGTCTCCCGGCGGTACGGCAGGCGCAAAGTTTTCTTTGGAATAATTATCATCCCATCCTACCAGGATAATATAATGGCCGCCGGCGCTGTACTGACTGATCTCTTCACTGGAAAGCTCCGGAACATAGACAGACGCTTTCTCCTCGTTTCGGAACTGTCCCGCATCCAGATAATAGGCGTCCACGCCGCCGTATGTATAGATCGCAGACTTGATATAATCATTATCAAGAGGATCGGCTCTCATGGGAAGCCAGATGGCATTCTGCATATGGTACGCCGGAGACTCATCAGTTACAACTTCCACCTCATCTTCCGAGGGATCAAATACCGGATTGCCGCCGCTGATTCCCGTAACATCATACTCAGGATAGGGATCTTGTCCCTCCAGCAAAGGACCGCTCCAACGGGCGAAATAAGCCGTTGACATCAGATAGTGGCCGCCGCTGTTCAGGCCGGCCCCCAGATCGAAGGCTACATCGGAATCAGGATGCAGAGACTGGGTCAGCAGATTCTGTTCTGAAAAATCAAGGCCTGTGCCGGCAATCCTGCTGATTCTTAGCACATAAGGCTGGCTGGAAGATTCTCCGTTTAACGAAGCCGCTTTAATATAATAAGTTCCCTTCTGCAGTGTCTGAACAATGGACTGATCCATGCTCATCTGTGACTTTTTCACCACTTCCTTATCTTTATTGTACAGCACGATATCGTAATATACATTTTCATCTTCCGGCTGGGTCAGACGAATGGAAATTCTGTCTTCCCCGCTTAAACTGAACCGATAATAATCCACATCCTCCGCTCCGGAGATATAACTTTCCGTTTTGGAAGGAACTCTTAAGTTCACCGCTGTGTCCCAGGAATCATTGGGCTCCAGCCCGTCTTTTTTCCATTTCGCGTACAGCGTGATATCTTCCATGGTTCCGGAAGCGATTTCCGTACATTCTTCCCTGAACTCTTCATCCAGATACCATCCCATAAACCGGTATCCGGACCTGGCGGGATCCTTCAGACGGATGGTTTCCTGATTTTCTTTAAATCTGTCCGGGTTATCCCTGTGGTTGGTTCCTCCGTTCAAAACGTAAGTAATGGTATGTTCCGCTGAAGAATCTCCGCCGCCCTCATCCGTATATTCCAGTGACGGAAGAGAGGTAATATCGGTGCGGATACCGTTTCCTGTGTAATTATTGATATATATTTCCGCCTGATCTTTGGTCAGTTTGACCCCATGCGGTCCTTTGGAAACGGATATTTTCAGTATGCCGTTTTCATCGGTGGTTCCGCTGTGTCCCTGATTATCATCCACATAATAGGACATCTCTTTATCTGCCACCGGATTTCCCTGACTGTCCACAATCTGAATTTTCGCTTCATAGGTTTCCGGCGCATTTTCATTTACGATAAATATCCGGTTTCCCTGCACGGGATAATTATCAACGGGCTGATTTCCATAATTATCTGTCAGGTACTGCCGCACCGTCTCCAGCTCTCCGCCGATCTCCGCCATCAGGGGCAGTTGTCCCAGCACAGTGTGGCCGCTGCCGCCTGCCATAATAAAGCTGTTGGACACCAGCGCAATCTCCGTCTCCTGATCATCTCTGGAAAGTTCCGTATACGTACCTTCCGTCTCCCCCGGCACACGGATAGAAATTACTTTTTCCCCTGCCGCTGCTGTGGGATCATAACTCACCTCGAATCCTGAAATCTGAAGATATCCGCCGGAAGCATCTCCTTCCAGCATACCCGTCTCACTGCTCTGTCCGGTCTGATAGGAGACCGAGGTCTCCATCGTCTGATAGAGAATCGCCGGAGTGACCTTTTTTATCATCAGCGTGTTGGAGAAGGGAAAGACGGTAACCAGATCCCGCAGGGTAATCTCCCCTTTGGCGATGCCGGCGCGGATTCCCCCTCCGTTGACAGCGCCGAAAACATACTCCACTTCTCCTGCTCTTCCGCTCTCGTTCAAATAATCAGAGGCCGCATTTACAAAGGCATCTGCAGCCAGATCTCCCAGATTTGTCTCATATACCCGGGCTTCCGCGATACCGTTGATGGTGCCTCCCCAAAGGGCCGTCTCTGTCGAGGTCGCCTTCTGATCCAGCACCGCTTCCTGATCTGCCTGGATTTCTGCTATCTTTGCCGCAACCTCAGGATCAGGAGTCACATCGGCCAGATCCGCTTCAGACAGGAATTCTCCCGCCGCCTCCGGATCGTCTCCGCCGTCAAAGGTCAGCGTCACTTTTCCCAGCCGGGTCATTCCGGTTCCCGTCTGAACAATCAGAACACCGTTTTCCTCCCTGTTTTCCTGGGTATGGCTGTGACCGTCAATGATTACGTCCACTTTGTCCTGGTATTCGCCGGTCAGCGCATCTGCCAGCTGAACGCTGGTGCAGTCCACCACCGCCTGGTCGCCCATATGGCAGACAGCCACAATGGCGTCCACCTCCTGAGCCTCCAGGATATCGATCTGCTCTTTTGCCGTCTCCACTTCATCCTTGAATTCCAGTTGGCTGACCGCCCCCGGATTGGTGGAATTCTGGGTGTCGCCGGTGAGAATGCCAAAAAATCCGATTTTTTTGTCCCCCACTGTGAGGACTGCATTTTCGCCATTGTTTTCCGCCGCAGTTTTCCCTTCCAATACCGGGCTTCCATTTTGATGCACATTGGCCGCCAGGATGGGAAACTGTGCCAGCGACGCGTTTGCAAAAAGCTGATCCAACCCGTAATCAAACTCATGATTTCCGGCAGTCATCAGATCATACCCCGCCGTATTCATCAGGTCAATGGCCGAACTTCCCTGACTTAAGGACACCAGCGGGAGCCCCTGTGTGGCGTCACCTGCGTCCACCAGCAGCGCGTTTTCCGTCTCCTCCTTCAGGGCTGCCGTCTTGGCCAGTCCCACGCTTCCTCCCTCCGATGCATCAAAGGCGCCGTGGATATCATTGGTATGATAGATCACTACCTGATCCCTTTCCTCAGCATAAGCCTCGGCCGCCGGCTTCTCTTCTTCATTCCGGACAGCACTTTCTGCTTCTTCTTTTTCTTCCTGTACCGGTTCCTGAATCTCCGGAAGCGTCTCATTTTCCGGCTGATCAGACTGCTCTTCCACCGGACCCTGAGAATCCTGCTCCCCCTCTTCACTGTCCTCCTGTGTCTCATTTCCTTCATTCACCGTTATTTCCTGTGAAGAAGGCGATTCTGCAAATACGCTTCCGCCCGGAAATATACTTCCGGCTGCCAGAATTCCTGCCAGTATAACACTGTATAATTTTCTCTTCATCCGCTGTTTCCTTTCACTGTTTGGCATTAGCCTGACAATTTTTCACCTCTGCCTTTTAATTAAAATACCCTTTTTTTCCACTGGTATATGCTCATATCAACTTTCCCTTCACTGCATTTTACCCCTTCCTGCTCCAACAGGATGATCTGCCGGTTTATCCCGTTTTCCATAAATGCATCCGACACCCGGCCCTCCCGGTTCACCACCCTGTGACAGGGAAGATCAGGATCTCTGTTTGCATTCAGCGCATATCCTACCGCTCTGGCCCATCTCCTGCTGCCTGCCAAAGCGGCTACCTGCCCGTAGGAAGCCACGCATCCCGGGGGAATTTCCCTTACCACATCATAGATTTTCTGAAATGTATTTTTTTCCATACCGCCTAAAACTCCAGAACTGTACCCGCAGAAAAATAGGAAATCCGCTCCCCCAGCGCTTCTTTTAACATCTGATATGCCAGAATACCGGTGCAATGTCCCGTGTACAGCTTAAAATCTCCCAGTTCTTTCAGTGTATCTGCGAGCTTCAGGATGTCCTCCCTGCTTCCTGCCATGGTCCGAACTCCGTCCACCCCCATCAGATGGAAGCCGCCGATCACCGCCGCGACCTTTTGATCAGGGAAAAAAGCCTGTACAGTGCGTACCACATTTTCCACCCCGCCGTGACAGCAGCTGTTCAAAATCACAAGGCCCTGCTTGCTTTCAAACACCAGCGTCTGCTCATGTTCCAGCCGATCCGGCTGAAGGATTCCCTCCTTTTCCTGATACATACAGGCCCGTTTTGACCGCTCTTCCAGCCCCGGAAGATGGTATTCCAGCAGATATACTCCTTCTTCCACTTTCATATCCCCCCGGGCAAATATAAAACGGTCACGATGCTTTTCGATAATCTCCCGGGAAAAACTGTTGTCCTTTTTGACCGTATCTGTGATTTTGTAATACCTGTTGTCTGCAGCCGCCTGACGCAGATAAAGTTTCGCTTTCTGATTTCTCCGGAAAAACTCCCCCAGACCGCCGGAATGATCGTAATGGGCATGGGAAAGAAAAGCCGTATCAATATCTTCAACCGGTATCCCCAGCTTATCTGCATTTTCAAAACAGACGCCGGTCTGTCCTGCATCCAGCAGATACTTTCTGCCGTCATATTCAATATATACCGCCAAACCATGCTCGCAGGCCAGTCCTTCAACCTCTTTATTCTCAATTAACGCTGTTATCCGCATGTTTACCCCCTTATGCATTCTGATGATATTATACAAAAAAATAGTCCCTCCGGCAATTATGCTTTTCTGAAAAAAACCTCCAAACCGAGCAGCTTTTTTCTGCGTCAGTTTGGAGGTTTCCATCATTTACCTATAACTCTCTCTGCATGTAAAATGTCTTTCCTGGATGATTACTGATAATCTGCAATATTTTCCTCTGTTACAATAATTGCGGATGTTTCAATCTGAGATCCCACACCGTCGAATTCTTCACCCTGAATTGCTTTAAGGGCAGTTTCAACGGCTGTGTAAGCCATTTCTGACTGATTCTGGTCGATAGTACCTACAAGAGTACCGGCAGCAATGTTGGCTTTATCATCAGAAGAACAGTCAAAGTCGAATACGCTGATGCCGTCTTTTCCTGCTACAAGACCCATGTTCTCAATCGCCTGAACAATGCCCAGTCCCATTTCAGCATTTGTTGTCCATATAACTTCGATGTCAGGATTAGCTGTCAGCATATTTGTTGTTACGTCGAATGCTTCATTGGTATCACAGTTTGCTGTCTGTGAAGCTACAACCTCAAAGCCTGCCTCTTCAACCACATCTTTAAATCCATTCAGACGGTCTTCATGGGCTGCCACACCGGGAACACCCTCAACGATACCGATCTTGCATGGCTCATAATTATCCACTACATACTGGCCGGCCAGGGATGCAGCGTTATACTGAACGATACCAACATAGGTTTCATAATAACCGCCTGCTGCTTCCAGAGCCGCGTCATCGATTGTATCGTTTACAAGAACTACAGGAATATCAGCTTCATTGCACTGAAGAATGATATCGTTAAGCGCCGTCGGATCTGCCGCTGAAAGAACAAGGGCGTCGATTCCCTGGGTAATGCAGTCCTGACAGATATTAACCTGATCCTGAATATCTGTTTCTTTTTCCGGTGACCGATAATAAGCATTAACTCCTAATTCTTCTCCCGCTCTGTTTACGCCGTCAATAAAGATCTGCCACCATTCGGATGCTTCCTGTTTACCTACAACGGCAATGGTATATTCGCCGTCCTCCTTTTCTGCACCGGCCTCTTCCGCTGCTCCCTCTGTCGATTCTTCTGCTGATTCTTCTGTTGAGGCACTTCCTTCATCCGCCGCAGCATCTCCTCCTTCACTGCTTCCGCATCCTGCCAGCAGGCCTAATGTCATTACTCCTGCCAAAAACACGCTCAATACTCTCTTTTTCATCCTTCTTTACTCCTTTCAAAGTATAATTTATTTTCACCCAGCGGGTCAAAATCACTCATCCAATAAACTACTTCTTATTTTGATTTTGCCATAAGCTTTGCTTTATAACTGTCAAACAATACGGCGAGAATAATGATTGCACCCAGGACAATCTGCTGAATATAAGAAGAAATATTCAAAAGATTCATACCATTGCGGATAACTCCCATTACAATGGCGCCGATCAGTGTTCCCCAGATACTTCCACGGCCTCCAAGAAGACTTGTTCCGCCGATAACTGCCGCTGCAATTGCATCAAGCTCATAACCTTCGCCTGCAATACCCTGTGCGGAATTCAGTTTTGCCGTGTAGATAATACCTGCAATACCTGCCATAAGACCGTTAATCATATAGGAATACATTTTGTATTTCCGAACGTTGATACCGGAAAGTCTTGTCGCTTCCTGATTACCGCCGATGGAATATAAAATACGTCCCAGTCTTCTGTATTTCATTACATAATAAACAATAATGTAAATGATCAGCATGAAAAGCACTGCCACCGGAATCTCAGTTCCGAAAAGTTTTCCATTTCCGATCCATTTGAACGCATCAGAAAATCCTGTTACCGTACGTCCGCCTGTAATTGTGAGGGCAACGCCGCGGGCTATCTGGAAAACACCAAGAGTAGCAATCATTGGCTGAAGTTTACAGTAAGAAACAAGAAATCCATTGGCTGCACCGATTACTACCGCAACCAAAATACCTCCGATGATAGCCAGAACCATAGGCACATTGGCGTGCATCATTTTTCCGCATAATATACCGGCAACTGCAAGAATCGCCCCAACAGAAAGGTCAATACCGCCTGTATAAATAACGCAGCTCATGCCGGCGCCAAGAATTGCGTACACGATTACCTGGTTCAATACATTAATAAGGTTGGTTCCGGTCAGGAATACCGGTGAGAGAATTGCCATTGCAATTATAAGGACAACCAAAACCATTACGGCAGACATATAATCATTGCTTAATACTTTTTTTACTTTACTCATTTTTCTCCTCCACTGGCCGTTATTTACGTGCAACTCCCGTTGCATATTTCAAAACACTTTCTTCTGTGATTCCCACAAGCTCTTCTTTATCTAAATGACCTGTAATTTCCCCTTCATGCATTACATACATGCTGTCACTGATACCGATCGCTTCTGTAAGTTCAGAAGAAACAACAATAACCGCTTTTCCCTGCTCTTTCAGCTGATTCATCACATTATAAATTTCCACTTTGGCGCCTACGTCAATACCACGTGTGGGCTCGTCGAAAATGATGATTTCCGAATCAGCGTTCAGCCACTTGCAGATAACAACTTTTTGCTGATTTCCGCCGCTTAAGTTTCCTGCAAGCTGTCTAATCGATGGAGTTTTAACGGTAAGTTTTTTGGCAAGTTCAGTATTGGCCTCCATTTCTTCTTTTAATTTAAAGCCAAAGGCTGAACAATGTTTTTTCAAATTTGCCAGAGAAATATTTTTATTAAGATCGAAGGAAAGAATCAGCCCCTGCTGCTTTCTGTCTTCCGTCAGGAGGGCGATCTGGTATTTGTTGGTCGCTTCCTCACAGCTTCGGATATTGGCTTTCTTACCCTTTACATAAATCTCGCCGCTGTCAAATTTATCCGCTCCAAAAATGGCTCGCACAAGTTCTGTTCGTCCCGCTCCCATCAGCCCATAGAAGGTAGTAATCTCTCCTGCGTGAGCTTTAAAGGAAACGCCTTTTAACACTTTTCCGCTTTTAATATCCTTTGTCTCCAGGAATACCTCGCCTTTAGGCACATCAACTTTTGGATAATAAGAGGACATCTCCCGGCCAACCATCATGCTGATCAGTTCATCTAAAGTCGTATCGGCAATCATCTTGGAATCGATATACTTGCCGTCACGGAAGATCGTTACCCGGTCGCCAATCCGGAAAATTTCCTCCATACGGTGAGAAATATACATAATCGCAACTTTTTTTGCTTTCAGGTCCGCTATTACATCAAAAAGCGCATCCACCTCTTTCTCCGTCAGAGCCGAGGTCGGTTCGTCCATGATGATTACATCAGCGTCAATGGAAAGAGCTTTTGCAATCTCAACCATCTGCATCTGCCCAACGCTGAGGGTACTTACCTCTGCTTTTTCAGAGATATCACAATTGATGGAATCAAGGAATTTTCTTGCTTCTTCATTCATCCTCTTCCAGTCGATGGTTCCCATCTTGGTACGGGGCGGATTACCCTGGAAAATGTTCTCAGCCACGGTCAGATTGTTTAATAAATTCATTTCCTGAAAGATCATGCTGATACCGCGATTTCTCTGCTCCAAAATGTCCTTGCAGACAATCTCCTCGCCTTTATACTTTACCGTACCGGAATAATTTGTATTAACTCCTGCAAGTACTTTCATGATCGTGGATTTGCCTGCTCCATTTTCTCCAAGCAGAATATGTACCTCTCCCCGATAGGCTTCGAACTGAACTTTATCGAGTGCCAAAACTCCTGGGAATTCTACCGTGATATCTTTCATCTCAAGAATCTTTTCATTCACCATTTCACTCATCTCTCACTCTCCATCCTATTCTTTCTGCATTTTGCCCTCGCGCGCATTTTTGCCCCGAATAAAATGCGCCGTTTGCCCTCGCGCGCATTTCTTATATAAACAGCATAACATACATTTTTATAAAGTCAACCACTTTTCATATTTTTATCAATTTTCCCGTTTTTTTTATTCTTTTTTTGTGCACTTTTACTTCAAGCAGGCAGAATTAAATATTACCAGATCTGAAATATACTCCTGTTCTTTTATGATGCCGTCCCGCAAAATATCTTTCAGGATAATTAAAGACTGAAATCCCTGTAAATACATATTTTGATCAATAATAAAATCAAAAATACCGGTTTTCAGGAAATCCACATTTTCTTTTGAAGAATCGTGGCAGATGACATAGGGTTTTTCACTCAGATTGTTCGCCCGCAGAAAATCGCCGCAGGCTCTGTTGGGTTCTACCGACATATAAATTCCCCGGATACCATTTTCATTTGCAAAAATCTCTTCCAGTCCGCGGTACACCGTCTTATACTGCTGTTCATAGGTCGAATTAACCTGATCCCCGCTTCTTAGCATAATCCACTGTTCCTCTTCAAAGCCGTGTTTTTTCATTTCATAAACGAAACCATCCACCCGAAGATGGTGTGCATAAAAATCCGGAATTCCGCACTCGATGATAATCTTTTCCCCGGGTCTGATGATCTTGGACATAATGTTGCCCGCCGCTCTTCCGCTTTGATAAACATCCTGTCCCAGAAAATATACCCGTTTGCTCTTTGTAATATCAGAATTAAACGTTACAACCGGAATGCCCCTGTCTGCAAGTTCATTAATTTTGTCACGTAGCACCTGAGAGTTTGGCCCGCGCAGGGCGAAGCCGCTCACCCCTTTTTTTACCATTAACTCCATCTTTTCCGCATATTCTTCAGGATCATATATATTTTCACAGATTACTTCAACAGAGATGCCGAAATCTTTCAGCTCCCTTGTGGCATCGGCAATGCCGCGCTCCACATCCGCTCCTGCATCTGAATCAAAAAAACCATCTCCCTGGTAAATGACACAGATTGTCTTCTGATTTTTACTATATGCAAGGGCGCTTGCCAGTTTATTGGGCTGATAGTCCAAAACTTCCAAGGCTTCTTTCACCCGCTGTTCCACTTCCGGTCTGACATTGCCCCGTTGATTAATCACACGGTCAACTGTTCTTCTTGATACATTGGCATATTCTGCAACTTGCTGCAATGTAACTTTCAAATAAGCACACCTCCTTACACAAAATAGTATGATCACTGTTTATGATACCGTTGGAAATATTAATCTGTCAACTTAATTTCTTTGTATAAATCGGCGCTGTTTTTAAGACAAGGATCCGGATATATAATCCGGATCCGGAAAGTTACACGAACTTGCTATTTTTCACCATTAAATTCTTTTATCGCATCAATCATTGCCGCAATATTGGCTACAGGTGTGTTGGCCTGAATAATATGAATGGTATTAAAAATATATCCCCCATCTTTTGAAAAAATCTCACAGCGCTGTTTCACCTGATCTTTTACTTCTTCGGGAGTTCCAAAAGGCAGAACTTTCTGGGTATCCACGCCTCCTCCCCAGAACAGGATATCTTTGCCATAAGTATCCTTCAATTTTTGAGGATCCATTCCTGCAGCCGAACACTGAACCGGATTCACTGAATCAAATCCGCTCTCTATCAGCAGAGGCAGAATAGGGAAAATACCTCCGCAGCTGTGTTTTAATGTTTTCCATTCCGTATGCTCATGAATCCAGTCATTCATCTTTTTATAATACGGCAGGTAAAATTCTGCAAAAACATCCGGGTTTACAAAAGGACCTCTCTGGGTACCAAAGTCAGTCCCGCAAATATACATCACATCAATGTCATTGCCTAAAACATCATAAATTCTTTCAAAGGATTTGACCGCTCTTTCTGCTTCAGCCGCAAAAACTTCATGTACATAATCAGGGTATAAAAGCGGCGCCATATACCATTCCTCCAGGCTGCGAATCCCTTTTGGCTCTTTTACATTCGGACCGGGAATGTTTGCCGCATCTCCCAGCGCGTAGTATCCAGGAGAAATCACCATGGCTCTTTCGCTGTCTTTATATTTATCCGCAACCTTACGATAATATGCAAGATCCTCATCGGAAATTATCTGACATTCCTCTATATTGTCCTCCGGATTGGCCGTATCTTCATCAAACTCCGGAGCTCGCATAATATTATCAAAGTAATATCCGCCAGCCGGCATATGGCCGCTTGCTTTTGCTGTGGAATCACCCATTGGATATACATAATATCCGCCGCTGCCATCATCATCTATCGTACAGTTTCCTGGAATCAGCACTGTCTTTCCATGATACTGCCACTCTTTCCAATTATCATTTATATGGCCGAATGTGTCGTATTTAGGATCCAAAAACTGGACGTCACTTCCCAAAACATCTTTCAGATCCGGATCCATAATTCCCGTCATGGTAGACATATCAATGATTTTCACCGGTTCCTTTTTTAATCCGTAATATTCTCTTAGTTCATCAACAACCAATGCATTGGCCTGTGAACAGGAAAATCCTCCAAAATCTACAGCCATTTTATCCGGCTGCTTATGTGCAAATGAAACTTTTACCCTTTCTTTTGACGTCATCGTGTTCTCCTTTACTATAGACTAAAATATTTGAGATACATTCCGCTTTTTGCTCGCGCGAGCAATTTGGGGCAAATGTATTTACTGCACAAAAATGTGGACAAATATAAACAAAAAAACTTTTTGCCCCCGCGAGCATTTTGCATAATACACATATATAATATTTTTCCCCTTTTGTCAATAGAAAACACATCACTTTGTCACTTTGTCAAAGTAAAGAATATTTTTTTGTCTATTTTTCACAACATAATTAATTCCTAAAAAAAAGACTGCCGAAGCAGTCAGCAGTCATCGTTATTCCACCTGATATTTTTCCATTCTTTTTTTCACCTGCAGAAATTCCGGATAATCTGCATAGATTTTCAGAGTCAGCGGCCGGTTTCTGATAAGACTGCAGACACCGAGGATCGACCGGGCGTCCACATAGGATCTCCCGCTGATCAAATCCATATCTGCATCACATTTTTCCGCGTCTTCCGTAAAATTTTTTACTTTTTCCAGAGTGTCCAGCATGATTTTCATTACTTCCATTGTCTTCTCATCCTTTCTTTTTATTATAATCTTACAATTGCATCCGATGCCAGCTGGGAGCGCTCACATTCCTGAGCCGTCAGTGTTATCTGGCAGCAGTAAGGGCTTCCCTTCATGTGTTCCGCCGCATACGACAAACCGTTGGTGCGTTCGTCCAGGAAGGGCTGATCAATCTGGTTGGGATCCCCCAGCAAAATGACTTTTGTCCCCTTGCCTGCCCTGGTAATAATCCCTTTCACCTGATTCGGCGTCATATTCTGTGCCTCATCGATAATCAAATATGTCTGTACGAAGGATCTTCCCCTTATGAAGTTCATTGCTTCAGCCTGTATAATTCCCCGGTCAAATACTTCTTCGATTTTACCTCGCAGTTCATTTTCATTTTTATACCGTTCCTCCTCGTCCGAATCCAGCAGCTGTTCCAGATTATCCAAAATGGGCCGCATAAGAGGAGCGATTTTTTCCTGCTCGTCTCCCGGCAGAAAACCTATATCATGATCAAACTGGGCATTAGGTCGGCTGATCAGAATTCTGCGGTACTCTCCTTGGGGATTATTCAGAATTTTTTCCAGCCCCACCGCCAGAGAGTAAAAGGTTTTGGCCGTACCCGCCATGCCTTTTACAATCACAAGCGGGATCTTCTCACTGGGAAGCATCAGCGCTTCCTGAAGGAAATACTGCCCTACGTTTCTCGGCGTAACGCCGTAGGGTTTGCTTTTCTTATATTCCAGCGGAACTACTTTTTTCTCCTCCACTCTTCCCAGCTGTGTTTTTTTCCGGGACTGATCGGCCTTTAATATAACAAACTGATTTTCTTCCAGATGGGGCTCCAGTCTCTCTCCCTCATCATCCACCTGGTACAAAGCGTCACAGGAAATTCCCTTTTTCTTAAAATCCTTAAATTTTTCTTCATCTACATAACATTCTATGCGTCCGGTGTATTGAGATTCCTCAAAACCCACCTGCTCCGTCATAAAATCTTCTGCAGCCACTCCGATCATCTGCGCTTTAACCCGAAGAAGAATATCTTTCGTCACCAGCGTCACCGCTTCTTCTCTCTCCCGCAGTCCCAGACAGACTTTCAGGATCCGGTTGTCCATCTTATCTTCCGGAAGGTGTTCCGGCAGTGCAACGTCCACACAATTGGCCTCCACACGTACTCTTCCTCCATTGTCCAGGGGCACCCCTTTCAGGAGATCTCCCTGGCATCTGAGCCGTTCCAGATTCCGGATTGCTTCTCTTGCATTGGCTCCCGTTTCACCTTCTCCCTTTTTCAGTCCATCCAACTCTTCCAGAACCACCAGCGGTATAACAAGGTGATTATCTTCGAAACAGTAGAGCGCATATGGCGCCTGAATCAGCACATTGGTATCCAGCACATAGGTTTTTGACATTCACATTCCTCCCAACTTTCTGATGTTAACGTACCATATTTTTCTCTCTTCTAATATCCGGATTAAATAAAACTCTTGTAAAAAATGGGTAAGAAAAAAGGAGACTACTTCGTCTCCTCTTTCCACACATTTCCATTCTTTTTAAAATAAATAATCATCTCGTTGGTAAGACTTAAATTATTTTCTTCTACCGGAATCTCTTCCTGAGAGAACCACCGGGCGGAAGAAAGTTCATTGTGATCCAGAGTAATGGTTTCATCTCCGTCCAGATCCACAAAGAATCCCATCAACAGCGTATCGGTAAAAGACCAAGGCTGACTTTTATAAAAACGGATATTTTTAACTTTCAGGCCCACTTCCTCCATTACTTCCCGCCTTACCGTGTCCTCGATTGTCTCGCCAATCTCCGCAAAGCCTGCGATCAGCGCATAACTGGTTTTGGAACTGTTGGCATAAGTGGACATCAGAATTTTGTCCCCATTTACAATTCCCACGATAACAGCCGGGCAGATCTTGGGGTATTCCATTTGTCTGCAGCTGACGCAGTATACCATCCTTTCTTTATCGCTGTGAACCATGGGTTTTCCGCAGACGCCGCAGAAACGGCGGCTTCTGTACCAGCTGTGAAGCTGATATGCTGTGATCCCGGCGAAGTCCAGATAGTCCGGCCTGTCTTTCCGGAATATCTCCACATGTTCCATGGAATAATTTTCATCCATGGGATAATTGATATTATCTAAGAGATAATATCTCTTTCCATCTATAGAAAAAAGATAAATATAGGAATCATATAATTCGTCATTATAGGGTTCCAGATCCCGAAATTTGGGGAAGGTCAGTTTATCTTTGTTCCAGCGGATCAACACCTTCTTATTCAGAAAATAAAAAACATAAGAATCTTCATCCGGCGGCTGAGGCCGATACTCATTGGCAAATTTATGGGGTGTGATATCCTGTATCATCGCTAACACATCCTTTTCACTTTTCATCTAGCATATCCTATCCGCCCCGTGAATGCAATATAAATATTGCACTCTTGTTTCCAATTCTTTTGTTTTTCTGCTGTATATCCCGGATGCACAGTAAATAATATTTTTTTCAGGAAAATTGGAAAATATTCAGTCCAATGGATTCATCAAATACTCGATTTGCCTCTCCTTGGATCTTTGTAACCGTTATTTCCGCCGTCGCACTGACCAGGGCCCTGCTTAAATGGCCTCCCGCCCAGACGCCCGCTGCAGGGTTGCCAATGGAAATATGGAGGTGAAGATAAGGTTTCTTATCCTGCCTGCTGATATTTCCTGTCAGGTTTAAGATTTCAAAATCGCCGGTAAAACGCTCTGTCAGGTATTCTTTTTCCCCTGTTTTGAAAACTCCGGCGGCTACATCATTCACTGCTCCGATTCCCTGTACCCCCGCCAGCATAATATTCTCTTTTTCTGCCAGTAGCGTCAGGGAATCCAGAATTTCATCCCCGGGATCCAGACGGAGCAGATAAGTGTTTTCATATTTTTTATATTCCATAATTTTTCTCCTAAACGCCTGCTTTTCTCAAATACTCCCTTGTGCGCTTGGCAATCTGAAAAGGAAGATCAAAATTATTTACCGGATACATGTCCTGCTCCACCACGGCCCATCCGTCATATCCCGCATTTTCCATTTCGCGGAAAAGCCCGGCAAAATCAATATCACCGCTTCCCGGTTCACACATAACCCCCTCCTCCACAGCTTTCGCAAAGGACCACTTCTCCTGATCCATCTGCTCTTTTACCTGTAAATTACATTCTTTGATATGTAAATAAGGAATCCAATCGTTTTCCGTTTCCATGGTCTTTGTAATACCGTCCAGCTGAAGTTCCAAACTGACTGTGCGGTCACGGCAATATTTTCCATAGACATCGCCAAGTGTCCACTGACATACCGGAAGGAACTTGCCTGTATAAAATTCTTTTGCCCGGTCATTTGCTTTTTCACAAAACCTTTGAAATTTTTCCAGATTAAATTCCTCGAATCTCATGTTGTTTTCCTCCTGTTCATCTGATCTGTTTTTATTTTAGAGGATAAAAAAAGAACCGTATATGGTTCCAAAACTAACAAATCCGGGCTTTTCATGTCATCAGAAACTAAAATCGTAGATTTCTCCCACCTCACGATAAGATTCTCCCCTTTTCCCCGAAAAAATACCGGTCAAGAAATCTCTTAACCGGTACTCCTGTTCTTTCTTTTCTCAACAGCCAGGATCAGTCTCATCACTTCCTCAGCCGCCTGGGTAATATTTCTTACCGCCGTATTTTTTTCCATCGCCTCCTCCAGTTTCATCGCTCCGGGAAGAATGGAAAAGAAAGCGTCGATTCCCATGTCATGACATTTCCCAGCGTCCTGAGAAATTCCTCCCGCCACAGCGATTACGGGAACATCATACTTCTTTGCAAGCTGCGCCACACCGACGGGCACCTTCCCCATCAGGGACTGACCGTCTAAACGCCCTTCCCCCGTAATCACGTAATCTGCATTTTTAAGACACTCTTCCAGCTTTACCGCATTCATCACCGTATGAATCCCCGGCTCCAGAACTGCGTCCAGATAGGAAAGGAAAGCAAATCCCAGTCCCCCTGCCGCTCCGGCGCCCGGATATTCTGCGTAATTCTTCCCCGCTGCCTCCTCCGTCTTTTTGGCGAAACACTGATGCATCCGCTCCATTTCTGATACCTGTTTCGGGCTTCCTCCTTTTTGGGGGCCATAGATATAGGAAGCGCCGTTTTTCCCCAACAGCGGATTTGATACATCGCAGGCAATCCGAAACCGGCATTCTTCCAGTTCCGGCATCCGGTTATCAAGGCAAATCCTTTCTACTTTCCCACAGTCTGCGCCGTAAAATCCCAGTTTTTTCCCCTCCCGGTCATAAAACTCAAATCCCAGCGCAGCCAGCATGCCTATCCCGCAGTCGTTGGTGGCGCTCCCTCCGATTCCGATCAGAAAATCCCGGCTTCCTCTCCCGATGGCATCCCTGATCACCTGGCCCACGCCGTATGTGCTGGCCCTGTAAATATCTTTCTTCTCTCCCTCCATTAAGGTAAGACCGGCTGCGGCGGCGATTTCAATAATAGCCTTTTGTTCTTTTTCTATATAACCGTACACCGCGGTTATCTCCCTGTGGAACGGATCCTGTGCTTTGGTTTCTATCAGACTTCCCCCCAGTCCTTCTGTCAGCGCTTCCACCGTTCCTTCCCCGCCGTCTGCCATGGGCTTTACAATGGTTCTGACCTCTGACACACGCTTAATCCCCGCCGCAAAGGCGTTTCCCGCTTCTACAGAGGACAGGCTTCCCTTTAAGGAATCTATCGCAATCACTATTTCCAATGTTATATCACCTCTTACTCTTCATTTTTTTCATTGTACAAAACTAAATACCGGGGATATATGTTTCAGGAAACAATTTATTTTGTTTTTTTTCGTTCTTTGTAATATCACGGTTTACAATAGATTTCGAATTTCGTTATAAAAAAAGGAGGCGATATAAAACAGAGACGACTCCTGCAAAGATCTGGGATCATACCCTGTTTTCTCTTTGATCTTCAGCAGTTTGTACTGCAAAGTATTTTTATGCATATGAAGCTGTTCAGAGGCTTTATTCAACGAGCCGCCGCATTCATAAAATACCCGGAGCAGAATCATGGCGTCCGAAATTTCCTCCCGGGTATAGTCTTTAAAAATACGGCGCACATATTCTACTTTAGAGCCATCGGAAATTTCATCTGAAAAAAGTTCCATTCCAATATCCTGATAGAAGCAAATTTCCTTTCTGGGATTTCTCAGGCTCACCTGAAGCGCTTTTTCCGCATTTTTTTCCGCTGTGCCTATGCACAGATAATCATAGGATTTATCATCAATTCCAACGGCAAGACGGATCGCTCTGTCCTTTTCAATATAGGATTTCATCTGTCTGGCCAGGCGCTCCATCTGCTCATCCGTTCTCTCCGAAACGGCACAGATCAAACGGGAAGCCGACTGCAGATAAATGCTGCTTTTTTCCTGTATCTTTATCACTTCTTTCAGTTTGTCCAACGCTTTTTCTGCCGTTTTCATCCCTGAAACAGTGATAACACCGTCGTCTTCTGCAATGGCAAAGGCAATCAGCCTTCTTGGTAGGGTAATATCAATTTCCATTGCTTTTCCCCGTTCTACAAACGCCTGATTAATTTGCTTCCCATCCAGGTTCATCCACTCTTCCACATATCGGTTGCGGATCTTTTCATCCAATACTTTCTGCTCTTTTATTGAAATCTCTCTTAATAAAATCCCGACCAGTTTCTGAATAATCTGTCCATACTTTACTGCTTCCCGATAATTGCCTGTAATCCCCACCACGCCTATTATCTGGTTCTGAACCGTAATGGGATAGTTGACTCCCTCTTTGCATCCCTCATACTCCTGGTCGCTGCAGACAATCAGTTCTTTTAAGTGAAGGTTGAGAATCCTTCCGGCCCCTTCATGGTAGCAGCCCACTCTTTGGGAATCACTGCTGGCGATGATAATTCCCTTTTCATCCATGATATTGATTTTCTGCCCAATAACATCACTTAACTCTCTTACAATTCTCCGGGCGTTCTGCTGCGATAACAATGAATATTCCTCCCAACCCCAATGGATTTATATTTCTCTCATTATAGCATATCCGGTAAACAAAACGTTAAAAATCCTCCTGGAATCATCTGCAGATTCCAAAGAGGATTTTGGTCATCGTCATACAACATGAAGAATTGTTTTTACCTGGGCGCCGTTCATGGCGGTCAGTGACTCATCCATGGTATACGTACTGATATTAATATTCATATCATAATCACCGGCAGCGGGCAGATTTTCTATTTCAAACTCAGTAATCGCCTTGCCCGGCTCGATCAGATCCGATTCATACAGGATGTCCGAGGTCTGTGCAATTTCAAGAGTGTATTTAAAATAGCAGGGATTATCTTCCGGATTCACCAGGGACATCTGAAACTGATCTGCTCCTTCTGAAATCGTCAGTTCCCCGTATCCTGGTATTTTTATTCCTTCCGCCTCCGGCGAAGCATTTTCCAGCTCTTTATTCCAATCTGTTGCTTCATCTGATACAACCAGTCCCGCCTGGGTCGTACCCGATTCTGTACTTCCGCTTCTCCAATGCCAGAGGCCTCCGACAGCCGCAGCAAGAACAACCAGTCCGACTGCAAGAGCTGCCCATTTTCTCCCGTTTCTACTATTTTGCATACGTTTCTTCATTCCTCTCTTTTTCTTTGATAAACCAGAACGCCAATGACTGTTCCGGCCGTCAGGCACACCGCCATTGCCATAACCCCTTGGCTCTCATCCTGTGTATTGACGCTTCCCGCCTTTTTGCTTCTTGAAGCTGATACCGATTCTGCCGCCGATACTTTAGGCTTTTTCCCGGTGAAGTCCTGGTTCTGCTCCTGTTCTTCTTCCAGCCTCAGATGGAAAGTCGTCTGCGCCCCATGTGCAGTGACCGGAACTGCGCCCAGCAAAAGAACCATGGCCAGAAGCAGAAAACCTTTTACTTTTCTTTTCATTTACCTTATCGCCCTATGCGTTCTCCGTAAGCCCGATGCCAAAGATAATGCTTCCGGAGTACTCTACGCCATATTCAAAATCTCCTTCCAGAACCGGTTTAATGGTATACTGCTTTGTTCCGTCTTCCGTGAAAGAAACCACTTCCTGGCCGGCGCCGTTTGTACCGTTGGCAAAGTTTGTTTCAATGGTTGTACCGTTTTCGGAAATAATCTGATAGCAGAGTTCACTCTGGGGATAGGTGGTGCTGCTGTCGGCAGGCTGCAGAATCGTCTGATTCATAAAATCGTCAGTTCCTTCAAAAGTAACGGAAATCTTCTGACCTTCCGGAAGATTTGCCACTTCTGATGCGGTTACATCCACTGCTGTACCCTCATTTCCCATGGATACGCTGGCCGGAATCGTTACAGAATAAGTCGGATCCGCCGTCAGCGTGGCGGTTATTTCCTGATTCGCCTCTTCTGCGAATGCAGTCATCGGCATTGCCATGCACATAATTCCAGTTGCCAGAATTGCGATCATCCTTTTTTTCACTTTTTATTCCTCCGTTTTCTTTTGTCTTATCTCTTCTGTTTTTCAGGCGCTCTCAGCCAGTCCAATTCCAAAGGTAATGCTTCCTGTATAATCCACATTGTACTCATACCGTCCGTTTAAAACCGGTTTGATTTCATACTGCTTCGTTCCGTCTTCCGTAAAAGAAACCACTTCTTTTCCTACTCCCGACGCATCTGTTGAAGCATTGGATTCAATCAGTTCACCGTCCTCTGATATTATCTGATACCGGATACTGGTTCTCCCGCTGCCTGTACTTGGCGCTTCCAGAACCATCTGATCTCTGTACGCGCTGGTACCTGCAATCGTAACGGATATTTTCTGTCCCTCAGGAAGATTTGTCACATCCGCCGCGGTCACATCCACCATGGTGCCTTCATTTCCCATGGATACGCTGCCCGGGATAGTCACCGTATATGACGGATCCGCCGTCAGCGTAGCGGTCAGATTCTGTGTTGTCTCCTCGGCAAAGGCGGTCAGCGGCATGGACATACACACAGCTCCCGCTGCTAAAATAGCCAACATCCTTTTTTTCATACCTTTCCTCCTTGTTCTTAACTTTGGATTTGAAGTTTCTGTTTGACACCCAATACTTTAACCGATGTTTTTTCTGTCATCTATCAGATTGTTGTAAATGTATTGTAAATTTATCTTCAATTTTTCCTGTTGCAGGACATGGCTTCTTGACATTCATCGGCAAAAAAAGTATATTGTAAAAACAGAAATTCATAGAAATCAAGCGAGGTCATTTATGAATAAAAAAGAAATCCTGGAAATACGGAAACAATTTACTCCGGATAACTGCACCATCTCCCGTATCTGCGGATGCTATGTGGACGGAGAAAAAACGATAAAGATGGAACACAAAGACGCTTTCGGTTCTATTCCCGAAGAAGAAGCCTTTAAATATTTCGATATTTTTAAGCGGACTCTGTCCGGAACCCTTGGAAAGAACATGATGAATATGGAATTTCCCCTGGAAACGGAAGCCCCCGGCGGTACTCAGGAGTTTTTGTTGAAGCTGCGGGACAGTCACCTGGAAGACGATATGCTTTTAGAAGAGTTTTATCGAAAAGTCATCGATTTTTATCCCTATGACATGAACTATTACATCATACTGATCCATGCTGTTTACGACATCCCCGGAAAATCCACCGACAATCTGGAAATGTTCGACGCCTCTGACAATGTATACGATTACATACTATGCAGCATCTGTCCGGTTAATCTGTCCAAAGCCGGCCTGTATTACAACATGGAAAAAAACAGCATCGAAGACCGTATCCGGGACTGGATCGTGGCGGCCCCAGCCAACGGTTTTCTGTTCCCCGCTTTCAACGACCGCAACACAGACATTCACAGCATTCTCTATTATTCCAAGAATGCAGACGATATCAGCCAGAGTCTTGTTGACCAGCTTCTGGGATGCACACCGCCTCTTCCTGCTTCTTCCCAGAAAGAAACCTTTCAGTCTATTATCGAAGACTCTTTAGGTGAAGACTGCGGATACGAAGTGGTTAAAAATCTTCATGAAAATTTAAATGAAATGGCAGAAATCAACAAGGACAATCCGGAACCTTTGACTCTGTCCAAACATGATGTCCGCTGCATTTTGGAAGACAGCGGTATTCCCGATGAAAAGATTCAGATCTTTGAGAAAGAATTCGATGATACTGTACCCCAGGATGCTCCCATCCTGGTGTCCAATATCATCAATACCCGACAGTTTCAGATCGAAACGCCTGATGTGGTTATCAAAGTAAAGCCGGAACGGATGGATCTGGTGGAAACCAGAATCATAGACGGCCGTCCCTGTCTGGTGATTCCTGTGGATGAGCATATCGAAGTGAACGGTATGACCGTCTCCACTAAGAACAATGAATGATTTACCCTTTCAGTTTTTTCATTACCGCCGGAATGTCTATTTTCTGGGGGCAGTGTGTCACGCAGGTTCCGCACTGAAGGCACTGATCTGCCCCCTTTATCTTTGACAGTCCTTCCAGCCGCCATGTATCCCCGCTTATTCTTTTTTCATTATAACTTTGAAGCAGAAGGGGTATATCCAGCTGTGCGGGACAAGTATCGCAGCAATACCGGCATCCGGAACAGGGCACGCCCAGATCCTTAATAAAGGCATGACCCGCCTTCTCCAAAATTTCTTTCTCTTTTGGATTGAGGGGATCTATTTTTGCAAATGCGGCCGCATTTTCCCTGACCTGCTCTGCCGAAGACATTCCGCTTAGAACCGTCTGAACATTGGGAAGTCCCATAAGAAAACGGAAAGCCCAGGACTCAATTGAACGATCCGGCGCCGCCCCTTTCAGCAGATTTTCCGCCTCCTGATTCAGTTTACACAATCTCCCGCCCTTCAACGGCTCCATTACCCAAACCGGGATCTGACGGCTGCTTAATATCTCATACTGTTCCTTTGCCTGCAGCAAAGTCCAGTCCAGATAATTCAGCTGAATCAGAGCCATATCAAATCCGTCATACCAGTCCAGAAAACGTTTCAAGGTCTTTGGCGCCCCGTGGGAGGAAAAGCCCAGATACCGGATACGCCCTTTCTCTTTTTGCCGCAGAAGATACTCCAGATAGCCTTTTTCCCGGTCCATATAATCATCGATATGATTTTCGTCCATACTGTGGAGCAGGTAAAAATCAAAGTATTCCATACCGCATCTTCGCATCTGTTCTTCAAAAACGATTTCTATTTTTTTCCCCGGCGATCCATAAAATTTTGTTGCAAAATAGTAGCTCTCCCGGGGATATGCAGACAGAACCTCCCCCAGAAATCTTTCTGAATCGCCGTTCTGGTAGGTATAGGCCGTATCAAAATAGTTGATCCCCCATTCCATGGCCGTGTCTACGATTTCCCGGCTTTTTGTCCGGTTAATATGATTGGGATTATCCGGATCCACCGGAAAACGCAGACCGCCCAAACCCAAACCCGATATTTTTTCATTTTTAAATGTTTTTGTATACATTTTTCTCTGCTTACCTCTTACCGTACAATCTCACCGTAACACTCCGGCCGGCGATCCCGAAACAGTCCCCATTCCAGACGGCTGTCTCTGCCTCTATCCAGATCAATTTCGCTCAAAAGGATCTCTTCCTGATTCCGCGAGGCCTGTGCCACAATCTCACCCAGTTCATCTGTAATGAAGGAAGAGCCGTAAAACAGAAGGGAAGATTCCTGGCCCCCATTTTCCTCATCCGGCTCCACCTTCTCCAAACCGATCCGGTTGGCCGCCGCCACCGGCACGATATTGGCTGCCGCATGGCCCTGCATAGTCCTTCTCCAGTGGGGCATGCTGTCGCATTCCAGGATGGGCTCACTTCCGATGGCCGTGGGATAGAGAATCAGCTCCGCTCCCATAAGCGCCATGGATCTTGCCGCTTCCGGAAACCATTGATCCCAGCAAATCCCCACTCCTATTTTTCCATAGCGGGTATCCCATACTTTGAACCCTGTATTTCCCGGCGTAAAATAGAATTTTTCCTGATAATAATGATCGTCGGGAATATGGGTTTTTCGATAAACCCCCAGAAGTTTTCCTCCGTCCAGTATGGCCGCTGAATTAAACAGAAGATTTTCTTCTTTTTCATAAAAGCTGACGGGAATTACCAGATTTAATTCTTCCGATAGCTGCCGAAAACGGCGAACCGCCTCATTTTCCATCACCGGTTTCGCATAATGATAATAATCGTATCTTCTCTCCTGACAAAAATACGGGCGCTCAAACAATTCCGGCAGCAAAATAACCTGCGCCCCTTCTCCGGCAGCCTCCCTTACCATGTTTTCTGCCTTCTCTATATTCTTTTCCGCTTCCTTAGCACATCCAAACTGTATCGCTGCCAGCTTCACTTTTCTCATATTGCCTTTTCTCCCTTCTTTGGAATTTGCTGCGTAATGCAGTGAATATTGCCGCCTCCCACCAGGATATCCCTGGCGTAAACCGGAACAATTTTCCTGTCAGGATATAATTTCCCCAATATTTCCACAGCCTTTTGATCATTTACGTCGCCAAACTGAGGCACGATGACGCTTTTGTTGGCAGGATAATAGTTGACATAACTTGCCGCCAGCCGCTCTCCCTCTTCCCGCACTTCTTCCCCTTCTTCATAGACAAAGCCAGGAAGGTCCTCCGCCGTAATACATACTGGACGGGCTGGAATGGGCAGCTTATGAACAATCAGTTTTCGTCCTCTGGCGTCAGTTTGCCTCTCCAGAAATTCCAGATCCGCCTTACTGTATTCATATTGGGGATCCCCTTTATCATCCGTCCAGGCCAGTACCACTTCGCCCGGTTTCACGAACGCGCAAACGTTGTCCACATGCTCATTGGTTTCATCCTGCCAGATCCCGTGGGGCAGCCAGATGACCTTTTCCGCTCCCAGGTATGTTTTTAGCTTCTGTTCAATCTCCTCTTTTGATAGATCGGGATTTCGTCCTTTGCTTAACAAACAGGCCTCCGTCACCATAACCGTGCCCTCCCCGTCGCTGTGGATGGCTCCTCCTTCCAGCACAAAGGGGTGGGCGTCGTACCAGTCCACCCCCAGGCAGCGGCAGAAGTAAGAAGCGGCCTGATCATCCTGCTGCCAGTTTTGATACAAACCGTCCACACTGCCTCCCCAGGCGTTGAACTCCCAGTCTACGCCTCTGATTTCTCCTTTATGGTTTGTCAGAAAGGTAGGTCCCACATCCCTTGCCCAGGCGTCGTCCGTTTTAAACGGAATCAGCCGGATTTTTTCCGACAGCATGCCCTTTGCCTCTTCCATATAATCCGGTTCCACCATCATATAAAGAGTTTCGCTCTGGGCAATGGCTTCTGCCACCAGAGAAAAAACTTTCTTTGCCGCTCTTCCCTCAAAGGGCCATGATCCGGGACGCACCGGCCAGATCATCAGACATCCCTGGTGAGGTTCAAATTCTCCAGGCATATAAAATCCGTCCGCAGACGGCAAACTGTTTATAACTGTACTCATACTGACCTCCTTTGCGCTTTATTATATCCAATCCCTTTGGGCTTTTCAATTCCCAAAGATCTCTTTACATAAAAACTGTCCGGTCTGCACCTGGCAGCCGGACGGCTTTTCTTTTTCTATTCTATTTTGTCATTTCCCGTTGCTTCTCTCCCCGACTGCTTCGCGCAGAGCCATAGCCTCTGCAAAATGGCGGGTCGTGATATTGAAGATTCCATAATCCAAAAATTCCCGGATACGCTTCGGATCGTTCACCGTCCAGACAGAAATTCTCACTCCGCTTTCTTTCATGGCGGACAAAAATTCCGGTGTAACGTACTTTTCATTGATATTGATCACATGAATACCGTATTTCCGGCATTCCCTGATCAGTTTTTCCGTTTCTTCATCCGTCAGCGGATTGCCCTGTCCCGCTTCGTCTGTTTTATATACATCTGGAATACATTCTTCCACATTCCAGAATACCTCTACTTCTCTCCAGGAGCAAAATACGGATTGTTCCGCCGGTTTCACGCTGCCGGAATACAACAGACGCCCGGGCGAAAGACCGCAGACGCGAGCCAGATTCAAAACCTCCTCTTCCAGATCATACTCTTTCAAATCGCAGTTGATTCTGGTATCCGCAAATGCAGTCAAAGTGTCAAAAATATCCTTTAAGGCAACTGCATCATCCCCGGTTTCATTGTGAGAGACAATCAGTCTGCCCTTTGCCATGCGCACATCCACTTCCAGAACATCCGCATGATGCATCAGAGCATACCTCACGAATTCCATACTGTTGTCCGGTGTGCCGTCTGCTCCGGAATGGGCAGTGATAACCGTTCTTTTTTCCATATTACTGTTTCTCCCAGTCGTTTTCTTTCAGATTTGTGTAAATATAAACGCCTGCAGATACGGAACAGATCAGGAACATGATCACGGACAGCGCCGCTGAACGATTATAATCCAGATAACGGTTAAACTGATCAAACAAAGCGATTCCCAGCATTTTCGGAGCATTTCCTCCCATCAAATACGGTGTGGTAAAGGAACTGACATTTGACATAAATACAAAGGTCGCCGCAACCACCACGTCCTTGATGGACAAAGGCAGGATCATCTTTGCGAAAATAGTCAGTTTCCCGGCTCCCACATCCTTCGCCGCCTCGATGATGGAATCCGGGATGCCTCCCAGACCTGCAGCAATCATCATGGCTGCAAAAGGAATGTTAAACCACAGATTCATGGTAATGATACCGCTGGCATGATACATCATGCCCAGATTGATATCCAGACCGAACAGTTGTCCGATTCTATTGATCAAGCCGGTATCACGGATGATGGTAATCATAGCGTATACTGCACACATGGCCGGCACAAAACGCGGCAGCAGATACAACATACCGATGGCCTTTGAAATCTTTGATTTCACAAACCTCAGATACAGAGCCAGCAGATAAGCCACCACAATGGCCACCGCCACAGTAACAAATACAACAAACAGCGTATAGAGGAGGTTGCTTCTCTGGGCCGGGTCGGTGAAAAAGTAAGTATAGTTTGCCAGAGTGAATGCCCCGGTCTCACCATCCTGAAAACTCTGGATCACGGCCGCTACGATGGGATAGGCAACTGTCAGCATTACGACGAGGAAAGCAGGCAGAACCATTCCATAGGCAGCCAGTTTTTGCTTTAAATTTTTACTCATCGGTTTTCCCTTTCTTTTTTCCATTCAATTATCCGATCGAACCAATTTCACTGTCCCAACGGGCATTGAAATCTGTAGACAGATCACCGATAGACATGATACGGAAATTGCTGACATCCAGATCCATCAGATCTTCATAACCGGTCATATCCATGTTGCTGGTATCCACCAGCGGAATCGCCGCCATCTCTTTAACCATCAGTTCCTGTGCTTCTGTGGACAGCATATAGTCGATGAATGCGTATGCGCCGTCCTCATTGGATCCGAAAGTAGGGATTGCCAGACTCTGCAGAGAACCGGTAAGTGAAGGATCAATCTGGGTAATCTTGATGGTATCTTTCAGTGTGCCTTCTGCACGCTGAGACAGAACCATATCAGCCCAGTTTGGACACATATCAATTTCGCCTTGATTCAAAAGATCCAAAGTACCCTGGTTCTTGTTGGGATATACGATAGATCCGCCGGAAGAGTACATATACTGATGGATCTCCTTGAGGAATTCAAAACCTTCATCCCACTGGTCTTCCCATGTGGGATCATCAGATGTAATGGCTTCCTCGGGCATAAAATTGTAAACAGAAGAACGGGCAAAGGAGTCGCCGGCTCCGCCGGTTCCCGGTGCATTATAAGCAAAACGTCCCGGATTAGCTTTCATCCACTCTACCAACTCATCCATAGTCTGCGGCGGATTGGCCACCTTTTCTGAATCGTAAGCCAGCACTACAGTCGTTCCGCGGTAAGGCTGCACATAATCGGTGGCAACGGTACTTTCTGCAGATACCCCTTCTGCGTTGGAAATCTTGGAATCGTCAAGTTTCACCAGAGCTTCTTCGCCGATCTGAGATACCACTTTGGAAAGGTCATCGCCGCTTAAGTCCACCAGATCATAATCAGTATTTTTCTGGTTTGCTTTGTAAGCGGCTACCAGCATATCTGTCAGTGACTGTGTACCAGTGCCGCTGAGCATAAATTGCAACTCTGCCGTGTAGTCCCCTGCATATTCAGAACTATTAAAATTCTCAATCAACGTTTCATAGATCTGACGTACGTTGTCAGAACCAGTTGCCCAGATAGTAATAGTGTTGTCACCGGAACCATTCTCTGCCGAAGCCCCTTCTTCACTTCCGGAACCGCCGCCGCAGCCCATCATGCCGGCTGCCATTATCCCTGCCATCAATACCGCAATAAATGCTTTTACTTTTCTGTTTTTCATCTCTTTGCCTTCCTTTTCTTATTCTTGATTATCCCGTTTCCCATGGTCATGCGCTTAAAGGGAACTGAGTATGCTTTCCGACCTTGAGATTTACTTTCTCTCCCTCGCGGAGATGATCTCCCAGGTCGCGATTTACATAACACTTCACAATGTCGTCCCCTACTTTGGCAGTCATCAGTACATAGTGCCCCATCAGCATAACCGTACTGATGGTGCCGGTCATATCTCCGTCTTCTTGTGTGACAACCAGATCTTCGGGACGAACTGCCAATGTATACTGATCTTTCTTGATAAAGTTCATTTCTCCGATAAAAGAAGCTACATGGAGTGTCGCCGGCTGATCATATATTTCGTCCGGCGTGCCCACCTGATCAAATTTTCCTTTATTCATAACCACAATACGGTGAGAAATGGCCATGGCCTCTTCCTGATCATGAGTTACGAAAATAACAGTGATGCCCAATTCGCTCTGAATTCTTTTTAACTCTTCTCGCATCTGCTGACGAATCTTTGCATCCAGTGCAGAAAACGGCTCGTCCAGCAGAAGCAAAGAAGGTTTCAGCAGCAGGGATCTGGCAATAGCAATTCTCTGCTGCTGACCGCCGGAAAGCTGTCCCGGATACTTTTTCTCGCACCCGCTCATGGACACCAGCGCCAGCATCTTTTTGATATCCTCATCAATGGTCTTTTTCGGTATTTTGCGAAGTTTCAGTCCAAAAGCCAGGTTTTCATAAATCGTCATATGCGGCCAGAGATTATAGCTCTGGAACACCATGGCTGTGGGACGGTTTTCCGGCGCCAGACCCACGATAGATTTGTCATCGATCAGAATATCGCCGGAAGTCACATCCATAAATCCACCGATGGTCCGAAGAATTGTGGATTTCCCGCATCCGGACGGACCAAGAAAGGTTACGATTTCCCCTTCATATACCTTTAGATTAATATGCTCTACGCCGTCCCCATTGTCATACCGCTTTGTCATATCTCTAATTTCCAGTTTGACTTTCCGATTATCTCCTGTAATAGTAACCGGATCTGTATTGGCATTACTCATTGTTTCTTTATCCTCCTGAAAAGCTGTGTTCACTTTCTTCATTAATTCATCTTAAACCCGCCGGCAATGGCTTCGGGACCGATAAATTTCCGCATAAGGAAAATCATCAGCGCAGACGGAATAATCAGAAGCAGTGCAAATACAGCGCCGATCTGTACTGCGGAACTGTCCAGTACAATACCGTACATCGCCACAGGCATAGTCTGAATTCTTGCCAGGCCTACCAGCATGGTACCCTGAGCCTCTTCCATGGAACCCAGAAATGTATACAGCGTTGCCACTGCGATACCCGGCATAGCCATGGGAAGCGTCACCTTAAAGAACGTCCGGATCGGTCCGGCGCCCACGTCCCGGGCCGCCTCTTCCTGCTGCCGGTGCACATTGCGGAAGGCGCTGGACGGCAGCCATACCATAAACATCATGGAATTGATCATATGTATGATGATAACTCCCGGATAGGTACCCATCAGACCGTATTTATAAAACAGTACGGCGATTGATGTATAGATACCCAGTTTCGGGAATGCGTTTGTCAGCAAAAACGACAACATAAAAAGCTTCCTTCCGCGATACTTAAACCGTGCAATGGAATAAGCCGCCGGAATACAGAACACCATGGAAATCAAAGTGGTTGCTATTGCAATAATAAAAGACTGAATCATGGAAGAAACAAGACTGTCCTGGCTGAATATGTATTTCCACCAGTCAAATCCCCACTCCTGAGGGAGAATGTTGGGAACAGAATATTCATTGGCAAACGCCAGCATCAGCATGTTCAGCAGCGGACCATAGAAAAACAGAATGAAAACGGCCAGCAAAATGAATTCCAGGAATTTCTTCCGCCCCACTGCATGATAAAACCGCCGTGGGTTTAACATTTTGAACATATACTCTCTCCTTACCCTTTTCTTTTGTATGAATCCAAAAACACTCCGGAAATTTGCATGCCGTTTTTCGATTCATACGTTACCAGTTACATTTACATCCAAAGTTTATTATATTTAATCAAGTATTTTCCTTCTATCAAATTGATTTATAATCAATGTAAAATTTTTATAAAATCAAACCAAAATACTCCTTCTGGAAGTATCTTTTGTCTATCTATTCTTTACCTTTTACGACTAACAGTTTGACTTTTCACATAATAAAATACTCCAAATGTTTTTTTCATAATCATTGTTTGGTTCCGACAATAATTATGAAGAAACTCATTTGGAGTATACCATTTTACTATTCAGGAAAGTCGTTCTTTAAAATCCTGATATCCGAATTTTTTTATAATTTTACATTCGCCGTCTTCCGCCATCACTCCAATGGAGGGCAGCGCCATTCCATTAAAAGTATTGTTTTTCACCATGGAATAAATGGCCATATCCTGAAAATACAGCCGATCGCCCACTTTAACCGGCTGTTCGAAGGAATAGTCTCCCACCACGTCTCCGGCAAGACAGGTGTTGGAGGACAGCCGGTAAGTATAAGGCTTTTCTCCCGGCTGGTATCCGTCTTTCAGCGGCGGCCGGTAGGGCATCTCCAGCACATCCGGCATATGGCAGGCCGCCGATGCATCCAGAATCAGCGTACTGATTTCATTTTCCACAATATCCAGCACTTCCGTCACCAGATATCCGGCGTTTAACGCCACTGCCTCCCCAGGCTCAAGGTATATTTGCAGATCATACTTCTCCTTCATGCGGCAGATACAGCGGATCAGCAGATCAAGATCGTAATCCGCTCTGGTGATGTGGTGTCCGCCGCCCATGTTCAGCCATTTCATCTGATAAAGATATGCTCCGAACTTTTCTTCCACTGCATCCAGAGTTTTTTCCAGATCATCGGCGTTCTGCTCGCACAACGTATGGAAATGAATGCCGTCCACATAGTTCAGCAGATCTTCCCGGAAAGCTGCCTTCGTCACTCCCAGACGGGAGCCGGGTGCACAGGGATCATAGATGGCGTGATCTCCCTGGGTGGAACACTCCGGATTGATGCGGATTCCCACGGAATTTTTCGGACATCGGTCTTTGTACTTCATAAGCTGTGAAAAAGAATTAAATATAATATGATCACAGATGGATGCGATCTCATCAAAATCTCTGTCCGGAAAAGCCGGTGAAAATATATGATTTTCTTTCCCCATTTCCTCTTTTCCCAAGCGAGCTTCAAACAGGCCGCTGGCTGTGGTGCCGCTTAAATACCTGCCGATCAGGGGATATTCATAAAACATGGAAAAGGCTTTCTGGGCCAGCAGGATCTTACAGCCGCTCTGCTGCTGCACCTTCTTTAAGATATCCAGATTTTCCTTTAATTTCTTCTCATCCACCACATAACAGGGGGTGGGCAGTTCCTGAATCCTCATCAGTCCACCAGTTTCGGGTTCTCGCAGACAACCCAGGGCAGTCCCCATTTATTCAGCGCTTCCATATAAGGATCGGGATCGAATTCTTCTACATTATATACTCCCGGTTTTTTCCACTTGCCGTTTAACACCAGCATGGAACCGATCATGGCCGGTACGCCTGTCGTATAGGATACGGCCTGGGAGCCTACTTCTTTATAACATTCCTGATGATCGCAGACATTATAAATGTAAAGCGTCTTTTCCTTTCCGTCCTTTATCCCGGTAAAGATACAGCCGATGTTGGTTTTTCCCACCGTTCTCGGTCCAAGGGAAGCAGGATCGGGAAGCAGCTCTTTTAAGAACTGAATAGGCACAATTTTCTGGCCTTTAAAGTCCACAGGATCTGTCCGCAGCATTCCCACATTTTCCAGACATTTCATGTGAGTCAGATAACTCTGTCCGAAAGTCATAAAGAAACGAATTCTTTTTACTCCTGGAATATTCTTTGCCAGGGATTCAATCTCCTCATGATGAAGAAGATACATATCTTTCATCCCCACCTGAGGAAAATCATATTCCCGCTTGATGCTCATGGGCGGAATTTCAATCCATTTTCCCTCTTCCCAGTAAGAGCCAGGAGCGGAAACTTCCCGCAGATTCAGTTCCGGATTGAAGTTGGTGGCAAAGGGATATCCGTGATCTCCTCCATTGCAGTCCAGGATATCGATGGTATGAATTTCATCAAAATAATGTTTCTGGGCGTACGCCGCATACACGCTGGTTACCCCCGGGTCAAAGCCGCTGCCCAGAAGAGCGGTAAGGCCCGCCTCTTTAAATCTGTCCTGATATGCCCACTGCCAGGAATAGTCAAAGTATGCGGTAAATCCCAGCCGTCTGCATCTCTCTTCGTAGATTTCCCTCCACTTCGGGTCTTCCGTATCTTCCGCCTCATAGTTGGCGGTATCGATGTAGTGAACACCCGCCTCAAGACAGGCGTCCATAATAGTCAGATCCTGATAGGGAAGGGCCACATTCAGCACTGCGTCAGGTCCCCAGGCTTTAATCAGCTCCGCCACATCTTTCGTATCATCAGCATCCACCTGCGCCGTGGAAATCTTTGTCTTTGTAGTTGGCTGAAGCTTTGCTTTCAAGGCATCACATTTGGATACCGTTCTGCTGGCAATGAGAATTTCCTCAAACACCTCGCTGTTCTGACAGCATTTGTGAATAGCCACGGAAGCCACGCCTCCACATCCGATAATCATCAGTTTGCTCATAATTTACCTTCCTCCTCTTCCAGTAAGTCTTCCACATATTTTGGCAGCATAAATGCTCCGATATGCAGATTCGCCGTATAATACCAGGTTTTAATGTTCCTTTTTCTCCACCTCGCTCCATCAAAATCCTTGATGGGGTGATATTTTTTCGACGCAAATCCAAAAAGCCAGTAGCCCGCCGGGCAGGTCGTGATATGTGCCTGGTAAACCCGGCTGATGGGGAAACTGCGGAATACTTTTCTGTGCATGCTTCTGCAGGCCGCTTCATCTTCATCATAAAAAGGGCTGCCGTGCTGGTAAACCATAATTCCGTCCTCTTTTAAAGCCTTATAGCAGCTTCCGTAAAATTCCTTGGTAAACAGGCCTTCCGTATATCCGAAAGGATTGGTAGAATCATTGATAATCAGGTCATATTCGTTAATCCGCCGGCGCAGAAACCTGAGGCCGTCTTCATGATAGATCTTCACTCTGGGATCCTTCAGCCCCTGGGCCATATCAGGGAAGAATTTCTGACAGACTTCCATAAACATTTCATCCTGCTCCACCACTTCAATCTCTTCGATCTCCGGATAGTAGGACAGCTCCTTGGCCACACCTCCGTCACCGCCGCCGATGATCAGCACCTTCTTTACATCAGGATGGACCGCCATTGGCACATGGGTTACCATCTCATCGTATACAAATTCATCTGCATCAGAAAAGATAATATCTCCGTTTAAGGTTACAAATTTCCCCAGCTCCGGAGAATCGAACACATCAATACGCTGATATTCGCTTTCCCCGCTGAAAAGCTGTTTATCCGTCCGAATTGTCAGCTTAATATTCTGGGTATGTATTTCCGAAAACCACATTTCCATAATTTACTGCTCCTGTATCACATTTAAGTATTCCACCATGGGATTTTCCGTTCCCTGAAGAGAACAACCTTTCTCTTTTGCAAAGAGAATATAATCGATGATCTCCCTGGTAATCCGCTCACCCGGCGCCAAAATGGGAATTCCCGGCGGATAACACATGACAAATTCTCCGCACACGCAATGCTCCGTCTCCTCAATGGGCAGAGATTTTCGCTCAGCATAAAAAGCCTTCTGGGGCGAAATCACCACTTCCGGCTGAATATACTCACAGTCAATCAGCCCGCTGCCGTCCTTCTCGTACAACCGTTTGATATCCGCCAGCGCGCCCACCAGCCGCTCAATATCCCGGATTCTGTCACCGATGGATATATATGCCATCATATTGCCGATATCGCCGAATTCCACCTGGATATCATACTCGTCCCGCAGAAGATCATAAACTTCGATTCCCGTAAGACCAATATCCTGGGTATAGACGCAAAGTTTGGTCACATCAAAATCATAGACGCTGCCGCCGTTGATCAATTCCTTTCCGTAAGCATAGTAACCGCCGATGGCGTTGATTTCCGTTCTCGCATACTCCGCCATATCCACCACTTTTGCAAAGGAGGCCTCTCCCCGCAGAGCCAGATTTCTTCTGGAGATATCCAGGCTGGACAGCAGAAGATAGGAGGCGCTGGTGGTCTGGGTAAGATTGATAATCTGACGGACATACTCCGGGTTCATGGTCTTGTTGGTCAGAAGAACCGAGCTCTGGGTCAGGCTGCCCCCCGATTTATGCATGGAAATAGCCGCCATATCCGCTCCGGCCGCCATACCGGAAAGGGGAAGATTTTTTCCAAAATAGAGATGGGTGCCGTGGGCCTCATCCACCAACACTTTCATTCCATGCTCATGGGCCGTTTTCACAATGGAAGCCAGGTCGGAGCAAATCCCGTAATAGGTGGGATTGTTGACTAAAACGGCCACTGCATCGGGATGAAGGGCAATGGCTTTTTTCAATTTGTCATTTTCCATTCCCAGAGCGATGCCAATTCGTTCCTCCACTTCCATGTCCACATAAACGGGAATCGCCCCGCACAGCACCAGCGCATTGATGGCGCTCTTATGCACGTTTCTGGGCAGAATAATCTTATCTCCCGCCTTACAGACGGAAAGAATCATACTCTGTACTGCGGAAGTAGTACCTCCCACCATCAAAAATGCGTGATCCGCACCAAAAGCCTCTGCTGCCAATTCCTCTGCCTCTCGGATTACCGATACGGGATGGCAGAGATTATCCAGCGGCTTCATGGAATTCACATCCAGACTGACGCAGCGGTCGCCCAGAAGCTGTTCCAGCTCCGGATTGCCTCTCCCTCTTTTATGACCGGGCACATCAAAAGGCACTACCCGTTTTTTTCTCAAACGCTCCAGTGCTTCACAAATCGGAGCCCTTTTCTGATCTTTGTTGTTCATCGCCATTACTCCCATTTATCCTGATGGACTATATCCTATGAAAAAAGCAGATGAAAAATAATCATCTGCTCTCAATCATTCCCAATCCATATATGTATATACAGATTATCTTCGTTTTCAGAGTATATTGCAAATATATGTTACGTACTCTTATTGACCGTTTCACAAGATGATGCGTTTTTCACGCTGATTATAAAGTAATCAACTTATAAAATTTGAGCTTCTAACTCAATCAATAATGTGGCCACGCCACGCTCGGCAACCGATCCCGCCTGTCCGTATGGGCTTTTGAAATTGGATCCTATATTTGCTTGAAAACAAAAATAATCTTATGCTTTCCTCAGCATTTACAATTTAACATAAAGGCCGGGTGAAGTCAATACATCGGCAGTTGTTTTGTCGCTGTTTTCTCCATAAACATCCGGTCATGCTCCACAAATATCATCGTGGGCCTCCACCTAAGAATCAACTTTTCCAACTGAACTCTGGAATATAAATCAATGTAATTCAAAGGTTCATCCCAGATATACAGGTGAGCCGGCCGGCAGAGACTGGCCGCCAGCAGCACTTTTTTCTTCTGCCCCTCACTGTATACTTCCATATTTTTTTCGAACTGCTCCCTGGAAAAATCCAGTTTCCGCAGCAGCGTTTTCACAAGGCTCTCCTCCAGATCCTGGCTGCGGATGAAATCAGACAGATTTCCCTTTAAAAAAGAAGTATCCTGAGATACATAGGAGATAATCAGACCGGAAGCAATCAAAATTTCTCCGCTGTGCTCAATCTCTTCTCCCATAATCAGTCTGATCAGACTGGATTTCCCGCACCCGTTTCTTCCATTCAGCGCCAGACGATCCCCCCTTTGCACCTCAAAACTGACAGGTTCGCCTATCCTTTTTCCATCGTAAGCAATGGTCAGATCCCTGGCAGAAACCAGGCGTTCCTGATGATAGGCAAGGGGCATCAATTTCAATTCTTCTGCCTGCTCCACATTTTTTAAAAGTTTCTCCTTTTCCTCCAGGTTCTTTTTCTGCCTCTGCTCCAGATTCTTCCTTCTCTGCTGCATTCTCCGGGACTTTTCCCCAATGTAATCCCGATTGGGACGGTCTTTCTGTCCTGCTGCGCCCTTTCTTCCGATTTTCACCGACTCCACCTCATCCGCCCATTTTCCTGCCTGGCGGGAAGATTCCTTCAGCCGGCGGATATCCTTTTTCAGCCGGTCATTCTCTGCAGTTTCAAATGCATCCCTCCTTTTCCTGTTTTCATCCCAGGAAGAGTAATTTCCCTTCTGCACCTGAATATCGCTGCGATTGAAAGACAGAATGTGATCCACGCAGCTGTCCAGAAAAGCCCGGTCATGGGACACCAGAATAAACCCTTTTTTCTCCCTCAGGTATTCCCCCACCAGCTTCCTGGAAGGCCCATCCAAATGATTCGTCGGCTCGTCAATGAGCAGAAAATGATTTTCTCTTGAGAATAAAAGGGCCAGCAAAATTTTCGTCTGCTCCCCTCTGGACAGGGTTTCAAAGGGTTGGTATAAGATCTCTTCCTTTAATTGAAGACTCGCCATCTCTTTTTTTATTCTCCACAGTTCCATTTCCGGTTCCAGACAGTATAAACAGTCGATGGTATCCAATTGAGGCTGAGAAACCTGGAAGGGGAAATAATCCACCGGCACCTGCAGTTGGATGCTTCCGCTGTATTCATATTCCCCCATTAAAAGTTTCAAAAAAGTGGTCTTTCCCCTGCCGTTTCTTCCGATAAACCCCAATCGCCAATCGGTATCGATATGAAAGGAAACATGGTCAAAAACAGGCTCTCCACTGTCTTCATAAGAAAAACTCAGATCTGTCACCTGTATTACGGACATACTCATTACCTCCTAAAAAAAGCCGCTGCACAGACTGTACAGCGGCACTTTTCCTTCTTCCTTATCCCATTTTTTTCACGGTATCCAAAACAGCGGCTTTCAGCCGTTCCAGATCATCTTCATCAGGATGGGAGAGCGCTTTGTCGAAATTGGAAATCATCAAATCATAATGAGCTCCCTGATTAGGCACCTCTTCCTTCAGCTTATTATATTTGTCCCGGACTGCCTGGGGCATCTTTCCCTGACACATGAAACTTCCAATCACTTCATTGGTGTCGTTCAAATTGTCTTCCACATGCTCCAGAATTCCGTCAAAATAGGTTTTGCTGTCGCCAAATCCTGCCGTTCCAAAAAGGAAAATCTTCCGGTTATACAAAGTCTTTAAATAATTTCTTACTTCTTCGCTGGCTGTTCCTTCGTTGGTCCAGAATCCCACACAGACAAGATCCGCATCTTCCGCTTTTTCCGTCTTGTTTTCATTTTCCAGAACCTTTTCCACCGTCTCAGCCAACATTTTTGTATTTCCCGTCACAGACGCATAAAACATAGAATACTTCATAACCAATCCTCCGTTTTTTTTCATCATACCACATCGTGTTTTTGCTTTCAATCTTTTCCCCGGGCCAGGTATTGTGCGGCTTTTTCCGCTTCCCCTTTTTTCTGATAGTAATTGCCCACAATTATACAGGCCTGTTTTAAATCTTTTTCAAATCTGCCCGGATGTTCTCTGTTCAGTTTCTCATAGAGCTGAATCCCTCTTTGATAAGCCTCTTCTGCGTTTTCTTCTTCCTCAGGCACCAGATAACGGGCGTTGCCCAGATTGATGCTGCTGCTTGCCAGACGCAGGCCGAAGACCATGGGGGCCGCGCTTTCCTTATCTTCCAGCACATAGATACAGTCTTCCAGCATCTCCATGGCCTTTACATATTCCTTCTGGAACATATAAATCGTCGACAGAATGCTCATCCACTGTGCCAACTCCAGAGCATGGGGAGCGTCGTCCGTCGCCTGGAAAATGGATTTCCCCAGTTTAATCAGCTGCTCGCCAATTTTCACTGCTTCTTCATATTCTCCTACAGCTCCTTTTAATACCATAAGGTTCTCCATGCACTTTCCCTGCAGTTCCACCCCATGGAGATGTCCCGCCTTAATTTTGTCCAGACAGACGCCAACGGCGTTCCGGAAAAACTTATCGCTGATATCATACACTTTTTTCTGCGTTTCATTCAGCTTCCGGGGTCTTGCATCCACTGTCTGAATCTTGATCAGGCCTTTATAAAAAACTCCCATCCTCAAATTTGCCTGGGCAAACAAGAGATCATAAGCCTTTTTGTCCTTCTGATACAGAGCCGCTCCTTTCTGCAGCATAGTACGGTACCGTTTTTCCGCTTCCGCCGGATTCTTCAGGGTAACATAGAGATTGCCTGTCGTCTCACACAGTACCATCATCAGTCTTTCTCTGGAGGGGTCACCCTCCGGAATCAACTCCATACATTTTTTTTCAATTGCATCAAGGGCCGAAAGCTTTTCTTCCGGCTTTCCTTTTCCTTTCAACACGCCTGCAATTTCCTGCTGCAGGTCTTTTACCGTCTTTTCATCCATAATATTCCGTCTCTCAACATCATTTGCCGCCGGCCTTTGCCATAAACTTTTCCGCATTTACTACGAATCGTTCATGCTCGCCTTCGCCGATTATCTTCTCTCCGTCTCTGACCGTAACGTGGAATACCAGCCGGCGCTTATCCACTTCCATCAGCTCGCTCTCACAGGTGACGGTGCCTCCGATGACTGTCGGCGCCATATGCTTGATCTGCAGCATGGTTCCCACTGTCTGGCATCCTTCTTCCATATAGTCTTCCACACTCATCCAAGCCGTCTGTTCCATCAGCGCCACCATAGCCGGGGTTGCCAGCACATCCATCTGTCCGCTTCCCATGGCTTTCGCTGTATTTTCCTCTGTCACCGTCAGCGTCTGTATTCCTTTAATTCCTGGTTTCATCACTTTATCCTTTCCCGTGGGTCTTCTTTTGCCTGTAAATTCTGACACAGTGAGTTTCATCACCGTCACAATGGACACCAAGCGTTCGTTAAATTCAAAATCCTTTCCTGTCTGACAGGCCATCAAATTGGTCATCGCCTTTATCTTTTCCTGGGGATCTTCCACGATCTCTATGGTTCCTTTTCCCATGATACTGGCGTAGCCATATCCGTACTGGCAGGCGATCCTTCCCTCCAGCAGCTGATGATCGCAATCCATCTCAAAAGCCGCATTGGAACACTTCCGGATCAAATCCAGTTTTTTCCCCTGCATTCCCCCATGGAGATAAAAAGTCAACTGCCCCTCTTCCAAAATATAGCCGAAATTCATCGGCAGAATATAAATATCGTCACCGTCATGGAGACCAATATGAATCACCTTACAGGCATCCAGCACGTATCTTATTTCTTCTATATCCGTAATTTCTCTGTCTCTTCTGCGCAAGATACCGCCTCCTTTTTATCTATGCTTCTCCCATTATATACTGAATTCCCCGTTAGTTCAATGAAAATAAAAAGAACCGGCATGTTTTGGCAGTCTCCCACAAGAAAGGAAAATTTCCACGCGTTTTTATGCGCCACTCAACCAAGCAAAGCAGCCATTTCCTTCATATATGCCGGAATATCCAATGCTTGTGGACAGTGTGCCGTACAATTTCCGCAGCCGATACAGGATGTTGGCATTTTTCCTTCCGGTAATGCTTTCAGACGGAACAGCCGCCATACTGCCAGATCAGCGTTTCCCAATGCAGCAGCTTCGTCACGATAGTCATTGTAAGCGGACAGAAGCGAGGGTATATCCAATCCCTGCGGACAGTTATCGCAGCAATATCGGCAGCCGGTACAGGGAACCGCGATCTTTTTGCGAAGCATACTGCTGATTTTTTCAAGGCTTGACAATTCCTCATCGTTCAACTCATATTTCTGATCCGCTGTATTTATATTTTCTTTTGTTTGCTGCAGATCGGACATGCCGCTCAAAACTACCGCCACACCGGGAAGATTCATCACAAAGCGAAGTGCCCATGCGGCAGGAGAAACCTCCGGACTTGGGAGAAGTCGTAAACACTCTTCTGGGAGATTTGCCAGCATTCCGCCGTGGACAGGCTCCATAACCATGACAGGAATACCATGTTCTCTCAAGATTTCATACTGCTGCTTTGCAGTTCCCTGGTACCAGTCGTAGTAATTTAGCTGTATCTGAACAAAATCCCAGCGGCATTTTTTGAGCATCTGCCGCAGGCAGTCAGGCGTACCGTGGAAGGAAAATCCCAAATATCTGATTTTCCCTGCGCGCTTCTGTTCTTCAAAATAAGGAATACATCCGCCAGCTTCATAGTCGGCAGCCGTCAGATCCGTCACTCCATGCAGCAGATAGAAATCAATGTATTCCGTTTGCAGACGGGCAAGCTGTTCTGCAAACTGCTCCTTATAGTCAGGATTTGCCTGTACATTGAATTTGTCCGCTATATAAAAACTCTCCCTTAGATATTTAGAAAGCGCCCGTCCCAAAACCTCTTCCGACTTTCCTCCGTGGTAGATATATGCGGTATCATAGTAATTCACTCCAAGCGCCATGCAGCAATCAATAATTTCCTGTGCCTTCGGCTCGTCAATAGGTCCTGCAAATCCGGGTGCTGTCTGCGGCAAACGCATAGCACCAAGACCAAGTTTAGAAAGTTTGACATTTTCTATGCATTTTTCGTATCTCATCATTTATCACCCCTCTGTTTTATTCTATATTTTAAAAGTTTTCCCTACTGATTGCAAGCAAAGAAAGCACCCAAGCGGTGCCTTCTTTTTAATATCTATTTCTTAAAAAGCTTGTTTTACATTTTCACAACAATCTTGCCATCCACTTTGTGATGGTCCATGTCAAAAAGGGCTTCGGAAATCGCTTCAAAGGGATAGACCGCCCCTACATCCGGCGTGATCTGGCGGCTGCTAAGAAAGGAAAAAATATCCGTCATGGTTTGTTGGGTGGGATAATTGGAGAAAAAGCCTGTCAGATATACCCCGTTTGGAATCTCCTTAATGGGATCAAAGTCATTTAAAGAATAAACACCTCCGAGAATGCCTGTGCTGCAGACAGCTCCGCCCTCCTCGACACAGCACAGCGTGTCCCGGAGGGTCTTTGGTCCTACCAGCTCCAGGGCCTTGGTGACGCCGGAAAAAGAACCGGACAGTATTCCAGTATCCAAAACGATCCGATCCGCCTCTTTCAGCAGGGACATCTTCCGTTCTCTGTGGGTGGTTGCGATAACCCTGCAGCCCAGGGCTTTCGCCAAGCGGATGGCTGCATACCCCAGCGCACAGGTGCCGCCAAAGCTGCGTCCCATCCCTCCCATAAGGGCAACGACGCTTTGTCCCTCATGAAAAGAACTGTCGGACGGGTCAGCAACTTCTCCTACACACTCAATGCCGGGAATGATGGGCTTCTGGATATAGTCCGCCTGAATTTCACTGAGACGGAGAATCTGTTCCGAATGGTTCAGACCGAATGCTCTTATCTTTATCAGTACCCAGCCGGGACAGGACTGGGGGACGGATACATCACTCAAACAGATATTTTCCGCCTGCGTAGGCTCAGTCAAGACCACAGCTTTCATCGTTTTAGGAATCATGGGATTACCTTCTTCCAGCACTGGGGATCTGCGGCGTAGAAATTTCCTTCTTTGCCGCTGGCAACAGCCGGACAGCTCCGACAGAAGGCCAGCAGCTGACGGTAACGCTGGGGTGTGATGCCCACATCTTTTTCCTCACTTGTGGGGCAGTAACGGGCAAAGGCAAAGACATTGGCGCCAGCTTCGACCGCTGCGTCGATAATGTCCGGCACCTGGGCAATGTTGGCTTCTGATACAGTGGTCATCACTACGCTGCGAATGCCCGCCCGGTTGATGCAGCCGATCTTCTCCAGCGTGACATCAAAGCTGCCCGGCTTACGGAACCAGTCATGGGTCTTACGCATACCGTCAAGAGAAAGCTGATATTTCTCACAACCGTATTCTTTCATCCTGCGGCAGACCTCGTCGTTCAAATGAAAGGGGTTGCCCAGGATGGTAAAAGGAACGGCATACTCTTTCATAAGATCCAACAGTTTCCAAAAATCAGGGTGCAGGATGGGATCGCCGCCGGTGATGTAAAAATAGGGCAGCCGGTTATATACCTGGCAAAAATCCAGGCAGTTATAAAATGTTTCCTTCATCTGCTCCCAGGTCATAGCGTCTACCTTTTTACAGTTGTTTTCGGAAAAAATGTAGCAGTGCTTACAGCGTTGGTCGCACTCGTCTGTAATGTGCCGCTGAAAAGAAAAATATTGTTTCATTTTCCAAGCCCTCACTTTTGCTTTTATGCACAAATCGGATAAGCGGCAGCAGGAGCCGTTTCCATCTTTTTGTTCCATCCAAAGAGATTTGACAGTGCCATGATTTTGTCCTACTTTTTAGTATTCAGAGTGCCGTGTTGTTCTCTGTACTTACCATTGTATGGATTTTTTTCATCCCCACAAGTACGCACTTTTTTATAACCCGGTCACCTTTTTGTAACCATCTTGCCTGCATATGGCTGCAAAAAGCTATTAGCGGTTGATTTTTGATGAGTATTGCATTATGAAGAAATTTAACATTATATTTCAATGTATAGGAAGGTTCAATATGGCTGACAAAAGCAGAATTGCCGGAATGCCCTGTAGCCACTACCGTACAATTTGTGGGCAGTAAATGGAAACTGCTGATTCTGCGGAATCTTTTGCAGCGTCCATGGCGTTTCAACGAATTGAGAAAGTCATTGGAGGGAATCAGTCAGAAGGTTTTGACCGACAGCCTGCGCTCTATGGAGGAAGACGGAATCATTACCCGCACAGTCTATCCTGAAGTGCCGCCGAGGGTGGAATACGCGCTGAGCGAACTGGGAGAATCTATGCGTCCCATCATCACCGCGATGGAACAATGGGGTATATCGTATAAGAATAATCAAAATTAATTTCAGAAATTTAATCAGAATTTTCATCTAAAACAAGTATTTTCATCCCTTACTCCTCCAAAGAGAATGTGACAGTTACATCGCCGCTGCCCAAAGCCTCTTCCCAGCCGGTAAGATCCTTGATATGGCCCAGCCGGGTATAGCTCCAGGAATTAGATCCATAAAATATAACGATCTGATTGCCCTGATACAATACGATGTCCCCTGCCTGTGTGGTGGTCTGCTGGTTGCTGGCAGGAAGGCTCGTTCCCAGAGGCCCCACTTTCTCAAAGCCGGAATAGTCGCTCATCTGGATGGTAACAGAGCCCTGTTCCATCATTTCCACCAGCGCATCCACCGCTTCATTATTTTCTAAAGCGGCGGTAAATGTACTTCCGCCAACCTGTACATTCATCTGCATTTCGCTGTTTTTCTCCTTGACCTGCCGCCTTTTTGCTTCAGAAGAAGATGTATCTTCCATCTGGCCAACAGAACCCCTTTCCAAATTACTCTCTGCTTGTTCACTGTTGCCGCAGCCTGTAAGCAGCACCGCCAGGGATATAACAAAAACAAGCGCCATGGACGTTTCTTTTTTCATAGTTCAATCACCACTTTCTTAAGATTTATAAAAACAGCCTGAGAAAAACAATGATGCCAAAGGCACAAAGGATTCCGCCAAAAATGCGGTTTATGGTACGAAGCTGAAGTTTGAACGCTCTTCTTTTGATAAGCTGCGTTAAGACAGAAAGGCTTCCCCACCAAAAGTAGGTTCCCAGAAACACCCCTGCCACCAGGAAAATACCATCGCTCCACCCGCTCACTTCCGATATGCCAAAATAAGAGAACGCAAAGAGAAAAGTTAAAATGGCCGCCGGATTGGTAATTCCAATAGCAAAGCTCGAAAAAAAGAGTTTGGCACCGCCCAGAATTTCTTTATCAGATGAAAGTTCACCTTGGGGATGAATAAATGATTTAAGACCCATCATTAAAATCAATATTCCGCCTAAAGTGATGATAATTTCTTGAAAGCGGAGCAAAAAATCCAAGACAAGCGTCAAGCCAAAAGCGGAGACAAAGGCATAGAAACAATCTGCCGCAGAGGACCCCAACCCCGTCAAAAGACCTGCTTTGACACCTGAACTCCATGTTCTTTGTACAGTCAGCGCACCAATTGCTCCAACCGGGATCCCAAATAAAAGACCAATCAAAATTCCCCTTGGCAAATATTCCATACCATCCTCCATTCAAAAAAGGGAAAACCATGAGGTTCCCCCTGCATCCTTATGCACAAGCGCCCTCTTCTTTATGCACCCGTATGGTTCCGATTCCTTCTTCAATATCCCGAATAATTTCTCCCACAGACGGCACAATAATGCAGCTGTTGGCCAAAGGATTTTTGATGCTTACAACCGGTGTGGTAATCGTAGCTTCTACTTCACTGCGTTCAAAGGACAAATCGCAGTCAATCATTTCACAATCTACAAGTTTCAATCCTTTGCAGTAGCACAGAGGCTGTGTACCGATGATTTTACAGTTTTCAAATGTGACATTCTCACAGTACCAGGCTAAGTATTCGCCTTTCACAATACTGTTGCGGACGACGATATTTTTCGCATGCCAGAAAGCATCCTTGGTATCAAAAGCGCAGTTGTCAAAAACCGAATCTTCTATGTACTGGAAGGAATATTTCCCTTTCATACGTACATTCGTAAAATGCAGACGGGCAGAACGCATCATGAAGTATTCGCTTTGGACATCACACTCCTCCATCTCAATCCCCCGGATGGACCAGCCGAACTCTGGAGAAACAATGTCACAGCCAGTCATCTTTACATCGGCGCATTCACGCAAGGCCTTGATGCCGTGAAGCCTGGTATTTTCTATGGTAATGCGGTCAGAATACCACAAGGCTGCCCGGCAAAGCTCCGTCATTTCCGAATCACGGATAGAAAGGCCATGGTCATGCCAGAAAGGATACCGCAGGTTAAAAAAGTTATGTACTGTCTGCACGTTTTTGCATTCTTTGAAAGCGCTCTCTCCATCGGCCGGGCCGTCAAAGGAACAATCTTTTACTAGAATATCGTTGCTGCCATAAAAGGCGCGCTCTGCATCAAAAGTCTGATTCTGAATCGTTCTCATATAGAAACCTCCTACTGTTTATAATTATTTTTTATTTCTTGTTCTGTATTTGATAGATGAGATAGTCGAGACAATCAATCCGTTTTTCCTCCTGATGAAGTTTTTCCAACAAATGCTTTCTATGACCGGAAAGGAACCGGATCTGCTGTTCCTCATTTTCACTGTCCTGAAGAGCTAAAAATTTCTCTACCATTTCATCTGTGCATCCGGCATCTCTTAGGTTCTGTAAAACGGTATATGCATAAGGATTGACGGCAGTCTCACTCTTTGCTGTGCTGTGTTCTCCCATTTTTATTCTCCATCACTGATAACCACAATCTGATTTCCCCAACCTTCCAAAACTGGATTGTTTTCTACAGCATCCACAAATTCCTCTGTGGCATCAAATGTACCAATCCTGGTGTACTGTTCGTTAATCTTGGCATCATGATAATAAAGCACAATACGGTTCGGGTCGGAATAAAATACATCGCCCGCATGAGCCTCCGTTACAGTTTCACTGTTGTCAGGAATCTCATACCGACTGGGAATATCATAATATTCCATCACATCGGACTCGTCATAGCTGTATACCGGCAATCGCCAATCCGCAGTGCCTACATATCCCGCAATGGCTGCCGCAGTACTGTTATCCTCCAAATGCATGACAAAGGAATCTCCGCCATCACCAAACTGAACGGCCAACTCTGCGGCATTTGAACTGGGAATATTGTCTTCTTCCGCACTGAACCAGTCACCTGCCCCAGACGAAGAAGCGCCATTGTTTCCTGCGGATGTGGCCTCATTGGATGAACCGCTGCACCCTGTCATTGCAATACTGAGTGTCAAAAGTAATCCAACTATGCCTATTAACTGTTTTTTCATGACATTTTCAACTCCTTATTTATTTCAGATTCAAACTGTTCCATAGAAAATCCCTCTTTTCTTTTGCTTCATTTTCGCTTTGCATCTACAGTTTAGTACCATCAGAATTAAATATCAAATACTTATACTTTATTATTTTCCATAAGGAAAATAAATGGAATTACATTTACTCATCCGGCCTCTTCCGCCAAAGATGCAAGAGGTGTTTTCCCGATTTTTCCCGCCGCCAAATAAGCAAACAGAAGAAACAGAATTGTCACTGCTGCCCCCGGCAGTACTATGGCAAAGATGTCCGGCTGGGAAGAAAAATTGCTGATACCCTCCATTCTCATAAGCACTGCCACCAGCGGATCGGTGAGAAAAGCACTGAAAATTGTCCCCAAAATGCTGCCCGTAAGGGCGGTCACCCCAAACCGCAGGGCAAAGGAACTCCGCAGCATTCCAACCGAAAAACCCATGGCCCGGTAAATGCTCAGGTCTTTTTTCTCGATCCGCAGAAGCTTTCCCGCTGTCAGCAGCGTGGCCGCCAGCACAAAGAGAATCACCATAGCATACAGGAAAATCATTAAAAGATCCATAGCGGAAAGAATACCGGCAAGCCCTGGCCATGAATTTTCATGCAGGTACACATCACCTCCATAAGTATCCTGGAGGGCCTGCATAATCTCCTGTTGAATGGATACGTCGTCCAAAAAATAGTGGTTGCACCACATGCCGGGGGATTCTTCGCCAATCAGATCATAGCCCTCCCGGTTCATGCCAATATTCATTCCCATATCGTTGGCACATTGATAAATACCGCTGACCACATATTCTCCGCTTCCCAGCGTCCCTGACACAGTAACGGTCTCTCCCACTGCAACACCCAAATCCTCCGCTACAAACTCTGTCAGCACTACTTCATCTGCCTCCCGGCAGGTTTGTCCTGAAAGCAGATGAAACCGTTCCGGTTCCGTAATCACGTTGGCAGTCATGTCCGCACCGTTTACGGAAACGCTGGGCATGGCTAAATCATAGTAATCGGTAATGGATGTGTAACTCTCAATGGTCTGCTCTATCTCCCGGGCGGTTGTTTCCCCCATAGGCTGAGCAGCGATATGCAAATCGGAAGGGTTAAATGCATTCATTAGTCCCTCGCCGTTTGGCCCCAGCCATGCATCCACCCGCCCAGTAAGTGAAGCAAAAAATACCAACAATACTGCCACCAGACAGGCCCCCATATACCAGCGCTTGCCGCTTAGAAGCTGCCGAAGGGCAAGCCAGCAGGTAAGGCCTTTCTTTTGGATAGGGAAAGCTGTCCTTTTGTTTTTCTGAGATTTCTTCCATGTTCCCCGGATAGCGCGCACGGGAGAAATCCGGCGGATCTTCCCAGTGCAAAACCAAACGAACCCCATCAGCAAGAGAAGCATCCAAGCCAAAACCGTCAGGCAAATCCCCACAGGCAATGCTGACGGAATCAGCAATCCGGTGGTGGTGACTGTCATCCGGCAAATAAGGCCGGATGCCGGGATAGAAAAAAGTGTTCCCGCTGCTATACCGCATAGGGTGGTGACAAGATACTGCAAAAGCTGTATCCCCCGCAGTTTCCCGCTGGTAAACCCTATAGTTTTGAGAATTCCCATATTTACATAATCCTGTTCGATGGTACTGCCAATACTGTGGGAGAGCACCGCCACGGAAGTCAAAAGCAAAATCGCCACGAAGGCCAGCAGAAAGCCGGTGAACACATTCTGCAGTGTCATCATAAAGCCGGCAACGGCTTCACGGCTGTGAATGAATTCCACATAGTATGTCAGGTTGGTATTTTCATTCAAAAAAGCATTGAACTGGACGGCAGTCATGACACTGCCGGAAATTTGAGAAATGTGCAGCATAAATCCTTCACGAGCCAGGCTGTCAGCGCCGGAATTCTTAATTATCCCGGCAATTTTCTCATGATCCTGCCCGTTCACCAAAAAGCCTTTCATCCCGATCATAGAACTTCCCATAAAAGGGTCTTCGTAGAATCCCGCCACAGTAAAGGTTACATCTTCTCCGCTGCGGGCAATGGGAAAGGTAATGGAATCCCCAGGCTGAATCCCAAACATAGAAGCCATGGAGGCAGAAACATATACTTCTCCCGGAGTGATCTTAGCGGGAGCAGCCTGATAGCCGGATAAATCATCCTCAAAAAATTTATAGGGATAATTTGCTGGGTCATAGGTAATCAACTGGCCTTCGCTGTCTGATTCCTGATCCTTGATCTCATATTCGGAAAAGATAAGGGACTGCACCCCGACAGATTCCACTTCGTCCAAGGCAGAAATTTCCTCCGTTAAAGAAGCTTCCTCCGGCAATCCGGATACCCAGGCGGTGATGTCCCCGTAGCCCAACCGGTTCATCTCACTTTCCACATACCGACTGGAATTCAGCCACACAGTCAGTACAGTTCCCAAAGACAAAGAAACCAACAGAATCAGAAAAAACACGCCAAACACGGTTCCCCGATGAAATTTCAGATTGGATTTCAGCAATGTTTTTATTTCCATGCCATGCTCCCCCCTTACCAGGACAGGGAGGTAAGCCATGCATTGACTTTTTCTTCCCGTTCTTTTGCCGTTTTCATCTCAAAGGGCGGCAGAGACATTTCATCCAGAATTTTCCCGTCTTCCAGGTACAGAATGCGAGTTCCCCTAATAGCCCCTTTTACATCATGGGTTACCATAAGGATGCTTTGCCCCTCCTGATTTAAGGAAGTGAGCAGATTCAGCACCTCTTCGCTGTTTTTCCTGTTAAGCGCCCCGGTGGGTTCATCGGCAAAAAGCAGTCCGGGCCGATGGATCATGGCTCTGGCAATGGATGCCCGCTGTGCTTCGCCGCCGGAAACCTCCGAAGGCAAACGTTCTCCCGCTTTCTCCACATGCATCTGAGCAAGCAGGGATTTTGTTCGTTCCCTGACTGTTTTTTCTGACTTTCCTTTCTCCAGATAACCGGCTGCCGCCACGTTCTCAAACAAAGTCAAGTTGCTCACCAGATGGATCTGCTGAAAAACAAAGCCGAATTCCCTGGCCCTCAGGGCAGCCATCTTCTTTTCCGGCATGGTTCCCAGTTCCTGGTCCCGATACAGCACTTTTCCGCTGCTGATGGTGTCCATGCCGCTTAAGCAATAAAGCAGTTTGGATTTCCCGGCGCCGGAAGGACCCATGATAATAGTAAAATCCCCCTGATAGATTTCGGTGCTGACAGACTTCAGCACTGGCTCCTGTGCACCGGGATAGATTTTTACAATTTTTTTTGCTGTAAGCAATGCTTCTTTCATCCGGCTTCCTCCATTCCTGCATTTTCTGATGAAACAATCAGTGTTTTTTTCCCTGTAGCCGGGTTGGGAAGAATCTCATCCGCAAAACGCACATAAAACTGTACATAGCTTAGATTTTTCTCTCGCAGAATTTCTTTCATCTGCCGATGCATTTCTGCCTCAATGACCGGCTTTTTTTCTTCTGACGCTGCTTGAGCCAACATTTCAAAAGCATCGGGCGCACTTTGCCGGAACTGATAATCCAGCAGTCCCTCGATACAGAATCCTTCTACTGCCAGCGGATGAAGAAAATCCCGGTGTCCTGCCCCGTCCTCGAACCATAAAAGATCCTCATTTCGTCCCAGCAAAATTTCCGCACGGGTAAATGGGCTTCCCCAAATGGGCTCTTTCAGCACCAGATGGTCAGAAATGCGGTAACGGATTAGGGGCTGGGCAAAATTGTAGAGGCAAGTCAGGTACATGACCCCTTTTTCCACTTCAATGATATTCAGATCATCAAACAGCAGCATACCGTCTTCCACTCCGGTTTCTACGCCAAGAGCCAGGGACTCGCTGGCCCCATAAATATTAATGACCGGGCAGTGAAAGTTTTTTTCCAAAAATTTTCTGAGTCCGCTGCTTAAAGGTTCTCCACAGGAGATTACCCGCTTAATCTGTACCTGCACCTTTCCCCCTGCTGTTAATTCCGCCAGGATCTTAATGGCGGACGGATAACCGATGATGATGTTAGGTTTGAACTTACGGACACCGTCGATCCAATCATCCAGGGGAGTTTTGATATCCAGATACATCTGCTTTGCTCCCACGCCGTCAATGCCGTCTCCCACAGCCATAGCCCCGCCATAACGGCCATCTGTGGCGGCTATGTAAATAATGCGGGGCCTTCCGGCCAGCAATTTCAAAATCTGCGGCATAGTCATGTTCCATAAAGCTCCCCGGATAATCCCCAGCAGCATGGCCTGCCAAGCTGCTTCATCATAAATGAAATATCCAGGTTTTCCTGTACTGCCGGAAGAATGTACCACATGGTATTTTCCCAGATAAGGCTTACGGTCCGTCCCCGTTTCCTCGTCAAATTTTCGCAGATCTTCCTGATGTAAATCCTGTACTGTGATAAGCTCGTCAAAATGTTCCAGCAAGATCGTTTTATCCATCGTGGGAAAGGCGGGAAGGGGTAAGCTCTCCAGCTGTTCTTCTGCAATTCCAGCCATTTCAAAGGTGCGGCGGTAAAATGCAGAATGTTCCCAGGCGAAATGGAGCAGCGTCCGAAGCTTTTGATTTTGCAGCTCTTTCATCTGCCTTTCCGGCAAACGGATGTTTTTCATAAATGCAAACAAATCCTTCAGTGTTTTCAGATAGTTCATTTCCTCTTCTCCTTCTCTATCGAGATTCCAATCGGAACGTGTAATTCTGACTGTAGTTTTCCCGGTGATAATATCGAGCCTCCCTGGTGGAAAGGTTCATAACGATACTCCATTCTGTAGATTCGAACTCCCCGAAATTATCTTTGCTGACGCTGTCCAGGGCATCCCGAACATCTTCCGCTCCCATCTGAGGCGTTTCTTCTAACTGATTCATTAAAATGTCATACCGTTCGTGAGATTGTTCTGTTCCAATGCCCTGTTTCTCCCCTTCCGCCAGATAGAAATTTGTCAATACCGGCGCTTCCGTAACGATCATTTCGTCCGACACATATTCCACTGCCGCACTGCGGCCAGTGGAATCCGCTATAGCAAAATGGATCATCATCCCCATAGAACCGTGGAGGTCATATTGCGCCAGCAATTCCAATGCCTCATCCACGCTCCCGGCTTTGTCCAACAGCAGACGGATTGCTGTCGTCGTAGTAAGATCCGGCTTATCCGTGTTCTGATCAATGACAGCGCTGTCTTGAATCATATTCACAGACACCGCCAGACCGGCTTCATTCATCCCGTCCAGTGGGGCATACAAAGCTGCAAGGGTTTTGACCTTATCCAGATTTAATGCCATGCCCACCATACCGCCGTCCACGTTTTGAGTGATAAAATCCATATTTACAGTAGAAAGAGAGGCATATCCATTTTCCGGATGGGACTCCACAACCATAGCTTCGCAGTTCTCCCAGTCAAAATTACGTCCAAACAAGGCGTCACCTTCCGGGCTTTGAACCGCAATGGTACTGCAGCCGAAAACGCCTCCCAGCAAATCCCCAAAATTCAAATCAGAAAGAAGATTATCGGCAAGATATCGGACAACTTCTCCATCGGAGGCAGCGCCGCCTCCGATGAGAAAACCATCAAAGCCATAATCTCCGTTATAGCGGACAGCAGAAAAACCGTTTTCCAATTCCTCAATCTCTGATGCAGGGGAAACCAAATTCAGATTTTCTGTATTCGGTAAAGTATGAATAGCGCTGCTGTTCTCTGTGTTGCGCATTTGATCATTCTCCCTTCTTTCACATCCGGTCGTCAGCATTGTAATGCCCAGCAGAAAGGAAAGGCCGAATATCCCGTTCCTTTGCAAGCGTCTATGACTCATTTTTGAAAGCCTCCTTATACTTCCATTTTTATAATTCCAGTATATTTTTTAGGAGGTATTATATCAAATACTTATTCATTATTATTTTTCATAATTGACTTTTATAGAATATTTCTTTATACTGACCTAAGGAGGCGATGGAAATGGAATTTCGTGTATTGGAATACTTCTTAGCAGTAGCAAGAGAACAAAATATTACTGCAGCGGCAGAATCCCTGCATATCTCCCAGCCGGCCTTATCCACACAACTCAAAAATATGGAGGATGAACTGGGAAAACAGCTTTTAATCCGGGGAGTTAAAGGCTCACGCAAGGTTATTTTGACTGAAGAAGGCATGATTCTGCGCAAACGTGCAGAAGAAATGCTCTTGCTTATGCGGCGGACCAAAGAAGAAATAACCGGCTCAAACGAAACAATTGCAGGCAATGTATTTATAGGTACTGGAGAAACGGAAATCGTTCGTCTGTTTGCCAAAGTTGCAAAGAAATTACAGCAAAAATATCCAGATATCCGATACAACATTTCCAGCGGCAACGCAGAACATGTATTGGAATATCTGGATAAGGGTCTAATTGATTTCGGGCTGCTTTTTACAGAAATAGATTCGCAGAAATATGAGGCCATCCCTGTTCCCATTAAAGACACCTGGGGTGTTTTAATGCGTAAGGATTCTCCCTTATCGGAAAAAGAAACCATCCACCCGGAGGATCTATGGGATAAACCTCTGATCGTATCCCATCAAAAGGGGGATGACTTATACCTGAATCAATGGCTTCAGCGGGAGGAATCAGAATTGCATATCGTGGCCACTTACAACCTGCTTTTTAACGCTTCACTATTGGTTGATGAGGGACTTGGATACGCCCTGTGCTATGACAAGCTCATTAATACCCAGGGCAGCAATCTTTGTTTTCGGCCATTTTCTCCGCAGTTAGAGGCCCGTGGGTTTATTGTTTGGAAAAAATATCAGGTGTTTTCCAAAGCTGCAGGAATCTTTTTACAATATCTGCGGGAATTGCTCGAAACGAAAGTATAATTTTTTGTTTATTGCAGAAAACCGCCCGTTCCCTATTTTTCATGACATGCGCTTCAATACGATTTTTTTAATGCAAAAAACTCTACGTTAATGGATAGTTCCATTAACATAGAGTTTTCTTATTTTCTCAGGGCAGATCCTCTGCTTCAACCTTCCGGATAAATTTCGCCGGAACTCCTCCCACAATAGTATTGGCCCTTACGTCTTTTGTCACCACACTGCCGGCAGCCACAATGGCTCCTTCTCCTATGGTCACCCCGGAGAGAATCGTCGCATTGGAACCGATCCACACGTTTTTTTCCAGCACAATGGGCGCTCCATGGAGTATATGACGCTTTCCGGGATCCTCATCGTGATTCAGCGTAGCCATCACCACATTGTGACCAATCAGCGCGCCGTCTCCGATAATGATTCCTCCCTGATCCTGAAAATGGCAGCCGCTGTTGATAAACACATGTTTCCCCACGGTAATATTTTTTCCGTAATCGGTGTAAAAGGGCGGAAATAAACAGAAGGTTTCTTCCTCCTGCTGGCAAATCAGTTGAAAAAAAATTTTTCTGACTTCCCAGGGCTCATGATACCTTCCGTTTAATTCTGCTGTCAGCCTCATCGCCCGCTGGCTGGCTTCCCGCATCGTCTGGGGATTATCCAGACAGGATCTTATATTTTCCTTTTCCATTATTAATTCCTCCCAGTTAACTTAACTATCTTTTCAATATCTCTGTAAAATCAGTCACGGAGCAAGTATAAAACTTTTCATTTACAATTGCAAATACTTATAATTAATGATGATTAATAACTAAAACAAATGCGTTTTTTCTCGTCCCGGCGCATAACTCTGGAAAAAATAACCATACTAATTTATAAATATGAACCAAAGGAGTTTAGCATATGGATTTTAAAAACAGCAAAACCAAAGACAATTTAATGCGCGCCTTCGCTGGAGAAAGTCAGGCCAGAAACCGTTACACATTCGCCGCCTCCACCGCCAGAAAGCAAAAAATTCCTCTTCTTGAAGCCGTCTTTTTGTTCACTGCCAATCAGGAAAAGGAACACGGCGAAATTTTCTACAATCATTTAAAAACTCTGTCGGGCGAAACTATTCATGTAGACGGTACTTATCCGGTGGAGGTATATGATGATCTGTCAACACTGCTTCGCTGCGCTCAACATAACGAATATGAAGAATTCGATCCCATATACAAATCTTTCGGGGATATAGCCAAAGGTGAGGGGTTTAATGACGTTGCCTTTTCCTTCTACTCCATCGCCAAAATAGAAAAGGTACACGGGGATCGTTTCGGCACTTATGCCCAATGGCTGGAAGAAGGCCGCCTTTTCAAAGATCATCCGGAAACCCTCTGGATGTGTTTAAACTGCGGCCACATTTACGCAGGAGAAGAAGTTCCTTCTGAATGCCCTGTCTGCCATGAGGAACAGGGGTACTTTATCCGGCTGCCTCTGGCGCCTTACACCGACAGCAAAATGGCAGATCTGAGGTAATTTTCACGGGTACTTTCTTTCACCCTTTTCCTTTTTCCATCGCCGCTTTTGACAGCCAATCTGCAAAGAGTACCGCCCTCTCTTCCTTTTTCTCATCCATAAATACTGTATCATAGCCCATATGGCGCTCTGCCAGCATTCCCAGAAATTCCAGCTGAGAATGTTTGCAGTATCTCTTTATTCCTTCTTCCCATAGGTCTGCGCCCTTCTCCGGCGGATAACCGCAGGTGGCAATCAACGCCGCCTGTTTCCCCCGCCACAGGGAAGGTCCTTTTACATCTCCATAATATTTATTCATCCCGTATACCAGGCGATCCAGTACCGTTTTCATGGGAGGGGTACAGTACCAGGAATAAATCGGTGTTGCCAGGATCAGCAAATCACTGGCATACACCGCGTCAAAAATTTCCTGCATGTCATCCTTTCTGGGGCAGCCGAAAATGTTCCAATTCTTCTGACACTGGCGGCATGCCTGACAGGGCAGAAGTTCACGGTCATAAAGCCATATCTGCTCCTGTTCCCAGCCTTTCTTTTTCATTCTCTCCGCCACTGCCTTTGTCAGTTTTCCGGTATTGCCTTCTTTTCTTGGGCTTCCGATTAAAATACATGCTCTCATATTATTTCCCTCTCATTTTTTCTTCAGTATAACAGATTTCAGGCTTATCGTACAAAAAAAGCATCTGCGCCGCAAATGGAACAGATGCTTTTGAAAACAAGTATGTATGATTATTTATTGGGATAGTATTTGGCAACGAATGCTTTCGTTACTTCAGCCGCTTTTTTGATGTTCTCCTCATGATTCATTGCATAATATTCCGGACGGAACTCTTCTATGGTACATACGCCGTCGAATCCGATCTCATTGAGAGCTGCTGCAATACCTGCATGATCTACCACGCCTTCTTCCGGCCAGAGACGTTTGTCATCGCCGCAGGAACCGATGGGCAGATCTTCGCAGTCATTCAGGTGATATACGAAGATTTTCTTCGGATCTGCTTTTCTGAGCGCTTCCAGACTGGAGCCCATTTCATGGAAATGGAAGGTATCCAGCGTCACGCCCACATTGGGAAGCCCGACTTCTTCTACCACGTCATAAGCTGTCTGGAACTGATTGATGGAGCAGGTGGGAACACCGCAGAATTCCAGAGATACGCGGATGTCCGGACCCATTTTCTCAGCAATGTAGCGCAGTCTCGCCGCTGCTTCTTTTTTAATTTCTTCCACTGTTTTGTCCAGTCCTACGTTGAAAGACGGAACAGCGATCAGCATTTTCATTCCGATGGCTTCGCAGACTTTTTTAATCCAGTCCAGATGCCAGTCCATTGCCAGAGTCTGGAAGGGATCCAACTGATTAAAGAATTCCAATGTATTGTAAGCCCATGGTTTGATGTTGTGGTTTTTAAACCACTCGCCCAGTTCTTCCAGGGTATGGCCTTCCTGGATATATTTTGCGATGCAGTCGTAACGGATTTCAAAATAATCAAATCCGTATTTTTCGCACATTTCCAAATCTGCCATCAGAGACTGGCCTTCACATTTTAAAGCGGTTGCTTCGTTAAATCCAATTTTCATCTTCCCATTTCCTTTCTTGATCAATGCTTGTGTGTTCGAGCACATTTTTTTGTTATTAGTATTGTATCACAATGTGTTCGAGCACACAACAGGAAATAGATAATAAAATTCCATTCTTTTTTTTGTGCATTTTAACAGATGCATTTTCCTTCAAATGTTGTACCTGGTTTTGATCACAATATCTGTATAGTGATACTCCTGCTGCGGACTCTCCCCGTTGAAAAGCAGACGGTACAGTATCATCACCGGCTCATGTCCCTGTTCAGCCGCTTCCTGTCCGATCAGCAGATTAATGCTTCCTTCCAGAAGACGTTCGTAATTTTTCCCCATCAAATCGCTGGCCACCATGATCAGTTTCTGCTCCTTCTGATGTTTTTTCAGCGCACGGCAGACGCCCTCTTCCCCGAAACAAGTCATATAAATTCCTCCCAGATCAGGGTGTTTTTTTAAAATTTCTTCCGTCTGCTGTTCTGCCTTTTCTTCACTTTCTTCGCAGTACACCGTATCCAGCAATTCCACCTGGGGAAACTGCTCCCGCATCACACTGCAGAATCCCCGAACCCGGTTGCTTAGGGAAGTATTGGATGCAAACCCGGAAATCACAGCAATCTTTCCGCCTCTCTCCCGGAAAAATTCTCCCATCAGTACCGCCGCCGTTTGCCCGCACCTTAGAGCATGCTGCCCTACGAAACAGATCCGTCCCGTATCTTCCAAATCAGAGTTAAACGTCACAATGGGAATCTGATATTCCCCGGTAAACTGCCGGATCTTATCCTTGACCCGCGGATCGTCTACCGGCATCATAGCAATGGCTTTTACTCCCTGCTTTTGCATGCTTTCCATGGCATTCAGGGTCTTTTCCGCACTGATCCCTCCGATTTTTTCCAAAATCACGCTTCCGCCGTAATCTTCCACTTCGTGAGAAGCCGCCTCCACCCCTTTTAAAACTGCTTTAATAAAGGGTGTCTCCGCCGCCTGGGCAATGACTCCGATCTTAATATTATTTTTATTCATCCCCAAAGCCCGCCCAAGAAGATTGGGACGATATCCCAACTCATCGGCTATTTTGCGCACTTTTTCTTCCACTTCCGGACGAACTTTTCCCCGGTTATTTAACACTCTGTCAACCGTTCCCCTTGAAACACCGGCTTCCTGAGCAATCTGTTTGATTGTAATCCTCATCCTGGCTGTTTCCTTTCCTCTTATCATCGACATTATAGTCAATTTTCTTTTGAAATGCAACTTTCTCCCTTTGGACACTTTCCCAACTTTATGATGACATCCCCTTCTTTTCCCGTTATAATGGATACCATATCAAAAAAGGATGTGACGCCATGAGAAAAAATACCAAACGCCGATCCCGGAGACGGATTGTCAAATATATCCTTCTTCTGTTCCTTCTTTCTTATATAGGCGCCCTGACCCTTCCCTACGCAGCCCATAAGGAAGTATCGGCTGCCTATCGTGAAGAATTTCAGAAAAAGAATTTTTACAGCGATACTCCGAGTCCGGAACGGGCCGCCTATATCGACGACAATATGGACGCTCTGCTTTTCCGTCTGCGGATGATCGAAGACGCCCGGGAGGAGATCATCCTTTCCACTTTTGATTTTAACGACGATGAAGCCGGCCGGGATATCATGGCTTCCCTGCTGCACGCCGCCGAAGAAGGCGTCAGCGTCCGGATTATTGTGGACGGCATCAGCGGCTTTCTGGACATGAGAAACCAACCTTCCTTTCTGGCTCTGGCTTCCCATGAAAACGTCTCTGTGAAAATCTACAACCCGGTTAACCTGCTCCTGCCCTGGAAACTCCAGGCCAGACTTCACGATAAATATCTGATCATTGATAAAACGATGTATCTTCTTGGCGGCAGAAATACGACCAATCTTTTTCTGGGCGAATATTCCTCTTCCCAGAACATAGACCGGGAACTGTTTGTCCGGTCATTCCAGGAAGACGGCGACACATCAGTAAATCAACTCCTGTCTTATTTTTGGCAGGTCTGAGAACTCTCTGACAGTAAAGAATATCTGTGCACGAAAGAAACCGGGGAAATACAGGAGAACAGCAGGATGCTTGAAGAACGGTATCTGGAATTGAAAGATCTTTATCCGGATGCCTATAAACCCTGGGACTGGGAAGAAATTACCTTCGAAACCGGAAAAATCACCCTTCTTTCCAACCCCATACAGCCAAAAAACAAAGAACCCTGGATGTGGTATTCCCTGAATCAACTGATGGCCCAGGGCAGTGAAGTGATCTTTTACACTCCCTATATCATCTGCGGCAAAGAAATGTATGACGATCTGCAGACCCTGACGGAAAAGGGCACCAGGATAGACATCATCACCAATGACGTAAACCGCGGCGCCAATCCCTGGGGGTGCACCGATTATCTGAATCAGAAAGAAAAGATATGGAGCACGGGGGTCAAGGTTTACGAATATATGGGCGCACACTCTTCCCGTACAAAAGCCGTCCTGATTGACGACCGGATGAGCATCATCGGCTCATATAATCTGGATATGAGAAGTACGTATCAGGATACGGAACTGATGCTGGCGGTGGACTCTCCCACGCTGAACCAGATGATCCAGAAAGAAGCCGAATATGATAAAACCTGCAGCCGCATCGCCGACGAAAACGGAAACTATACTTATGGAGAAAACTATGTGCCCAGAGAAATGAGTACCGGGAAAAAAATAATTTACGGTATCCTGAGAGTCGTCACCGTCCCTATCCGGAAATTTCTGTAAAAAGAAGCCCCGGCTGACAAATCAAAGTCAGCCGGGACTTCTTTTTTATCCTTCCAGATCTTCCCAGAAATAACCCGTTGAAGTTGAATAATTGATTCTGCCATAGGCGATGCCGACCAGCCGCATACCATCCGTAAGGGTCCAGACCCGTCTGCTCTGACCGGAATTTTCCTCATAATAGAAAATATCCTGTCCTATGCTGTAATAGAAACCGCCTTCTTCTTCTCCAACTACAGAAGCAAAATCTCCTGCCGCCACGGCAGATATGTTTCCATCCTTAATGGCTCCCAAAACGCCGGTTCCTCCATAGTAGACCGCCTGGTCCGTCACCAGAGCAATGGTATTGATTTCACCGCCCGTACCGCTTAACAGAGTACTCTTTTCATCGGTCTGAAGATCCCATGCCACAATCTCCTTTGACATCTGGGTGAGATCTCCCTCGGCAGCCGCCCGGATGTAATAAAGGGTCTGATCCTTTATAATGATCCCGCTTCCCGTACTTGGCTCCAGTTTTGACACATTTCCAGTCTCCGGATCCACTTCATACAGACAGGACGTGCTGACATCAGCCACACCTTCTGTATAGAAAAACCGTTCGCCGCAGAACACAGCGTTGGAATGGATACAGAAATCAGGCAGGGAAAATTTCCTGGTGCTTCCGTCCTCCCTGTTCATCTGGATCACATCCTGAGTATCTCCATCGGCGCTTGGCATTTCCGTAAAATACAGATATTTTTCCGTAATGCCAAGGGGTTCCACATATTGATCGCTGCTGTATATCACAGTCTGCTCATTGGTCTCCCGATTATAAAACACCAGTGATCCGTTGTTCAGTCCAAAATAGACGCCGTTGTCCACCGCCATCAAGGGGTAGGCAATATTACTTCCCGTAATGTTTTTGGCAGGATCAATGACATTGTTCTCGCAGATGTAAAGTCCTGTCTCATCCGCAGAATAGACCCAGCCGTTTCTGGCCACAAAACGATGTCCAATGGTATAAAGACTGTCTGTCAGCTCTTCCGCCTCATCGCCGTCAGCACTGTCTTCCGTTTCTTCTTCAGGAGCAGGGGAATCCTTTTGTTCATTCTCATATTCCTCCTGGGCATCCTCCACCACAGTCATCTGAACCGCAATGGTTTCCCGGCGCTGCGGCGTACTGACTCTTTCCTGAGCCAGCTCCAGAATATCCCGTGCTGTGTCATATTGATTTTGATTGATATAAACATCCGACAGCCGAACATAAGCTTCCGCCTTCTTCTGATCGATGCGGATAGCATTTCGGTAACAAATCTGAGCGTCCTCATAATTCATCTCCGCCAGGTACTTATTACCCATAGACAGCCGATCCTGATACCGGCTGGCCCGGTTGATATTCAGCAGGATAAATATCCCTCCAAGAATCAACGCGGCGATAATTTCCAAAAGAATAACCAACAACAGCTTTTTCTGCAGGCTTTTATCTTCTTTTTCTATTTCCATACTGTATCCTCGATTCCAATATCCGTCCCTTTAAAAGATATGGGCCGTTTCTGCCTTTTCAATGTTTCATAATGTTTCAATGCCTTTATCGCTGTATTTCCCAGCAAAAAAATCACCACAATATTGACGAGAGCCATGCAGCCCATGGTAATATCCGCGATGTTCCACATGAGGGAAAAGTCGGCCTGGGCGCCCAGGAAAATGGCGACCACACAGGTCACTCGAAATACCGTGAGCAGCCTTTTGTCATTTTTGATAAAGAGTATATTGGATTCCGCATAGTAATAATTTCCCACCAGACTGCTGAATGCGAAGGCAAAAATTGATATGGTAATAAAATGAATTCCCCAGCTTCCCACATTGGCGCTGATGGCGGCCTGTACATAAGGAATCCCGTCCAGCACGCCCGTTTTTCCTTCCACGCCGGAAAACAGAAGCATCATGGCTGTACTGGAACAGATCAGCAGAGTATCGATAAATACGGAGATCACCTGTACCAGCCCCTGTTTTACCGGGTGCTCCACATCTGCGGAAGCAGAAGCATTGGGTGCGCTTCCCATACCGGCTTCGTTGGAAAACAGTCCCCGTTTTACGCCGATCACCACCGCGCTGCCGGCCAGACCTCCCGCCATGGAACGGAAATCAAAGGCATTTTCAAAAATCATCCCGAATACTGCGGGAAGTTCCTGGATGTGAAGTATCATCGTGATAATTCCGATTAAAATATAAACAGTCGCCATCACCGGCACCATCACGGAAGTGATAAACCCAATCCTGTGGACGCCTCCCCAGATGACCGCCGCTGTAGCAGCTGCCAGGATAATCCCAAGAACTGCAGGCCGAATTGTGTGAGAATAATCCTCGATATAATATTCCAGAGCAGAAGACATATTAAAAGACTGCAGGCCGTTGAAACCATAGGCGAAACAGATAATCAGAAAAATGGAAAATAAAATTCCAAGCCACCGTTTTCCCAGCGCCCGCTCCATATAGTAAGATGGACCTCCGCGAAACTGTCCGTTTTGTCTTACTTTATAAATCTGTGCCAGCGTACTTTCCACAAAGGCGGAAGCCCCGCCGATCACCGCCATCAGCCACATCCAGAATACAGCCCCTGGACCGCCTGCCGCTATGGCTGTGGCAATCCCGGCAATATTCCCGGTTCCCACCCTGGAAGCAGTGGAGATCATCAACGCCTGAAAAGAAGAAACCTTTTTTTCTCCTTTCTCATCCGTTTTATCCGATTTTTCCATCAGCGACCTGATTCCGTCTTTCAGCAGCCGGATCTGTACACACCGGGTGCGGATTGTAAACCACAGACCCACTCCCACAAGCAGAAGCAGCAGGATGTATGTGTACATCACATCGTTAATATTCGTCAGAATTTCATTCATCTATCCCTCTCCTTGTCCTCATTTTCTTCTTTAATCCTTATAGATCATATCATAAACTTGGCTAAAGGTATAGATGCTGATTTGCCAGCAATCCTTTTACCCTTCCTGCCTTTTAAAATTTTCTGAACATATGGCATTGAAAATCCCGCTGTATTTTCCTTTTTCTGATTTTAAACAGGCAAGATAATAGGTGATACTGGCCGAATCGTCGGAAATAGGAATTGTCACACGGCCGTTCGTCGTATCGCGAAGTTGCATTGCTTTGTCGGAGTTAAATACGGGTAAGGTTGACGCATCAACCAATTCGCTCAATGTACCCATACTTTCCTGCACCAGCAGCTTTGTTTCTTTTAGATGTTTCCTGCAAATTTCCAGCCAAAAGCCAGAACCGCCATGGGCCAAAATACTGATTCCCTGCAAATCCTGAAATGAGATGCTCTTTTTCGCCGCAAGGGGGTGATTTGAGGGAAGCGTAACCGCCAGCCGCTCATCCATAAATTTTCGGTAAAATATTTCTTCATCGCCGGGCAGCTTGTGTAATATTGCAAGATGATAAACGCGCTTTTTCAGTCCTTCTATAAGTTTGTCATCGCCGGAAACTTCAGATGTAATCGCCATCTGGCAGAAATTCTCCTGGATAATTGGAATAAGCTTATTGGCAGGAAGTGACGCGCAGGAACCAAAAATAATTGTACACCGGCTCCGTTCAAAGGCCAAGGTTTTTTCCATCATCTCACGATCCGCTTCTAAAACTTTTCTGGCATATTCAGCCGCAATTTTCCCTGTATCATTCAGGACAATTTTACTTCTTCCCCGTTCAAACAGAGAAACACCAAATTCATCTTCAAGTTTTTTCATGGATCTGCTTAAAGCCGGCTGAGAAATGTGCAATTCCTCAGCAGCGCGGGATAAGGTTCCATTTTGGACGAATGCAATAAACTGTTCCAGCAGAAAAATTTCAATCATAAGATCCCCTCTTTGCCAATAGTATAATTACTATTTATACCATAATACCTGATTGGCATTTTACAGTCAAAGGATTTCATCCTATACTGCAAACGAAAAGTAATAACACATGTTTATTGGTTGGAGGGATCAAAATGCAGGGTGTCGAAAATAAGGTAATCGTAATCACAGGCGCTTCTTCCGGCATAGGAGAAGCCACAGCAAAAGTTCTTGCAGAGAAAGGTGCAAAGGTTGTCCTCAGCGCCCGGCGGGAAGAAAGACTTCAAAGATTGGTTTCAGAAATCGGTAAAAATGCAGTTTATCTGACGTCAGATGTATCAAATGCTGAAGATATGAGGGCGCTGGCAGCTCTGGCAAAAGAGAAATTTGGAAAAATCGACGTACTCTTTGCCAATGCCGGCATAATGCCCGGCAGCAATATGTCCGAGTTAAAAGTAAAAGACTGGATAAATATGGTAGACGTCAATATTAAGGGTGTTCTGTTCTCAATGGCAGCCGTACTGCCCCAATTTATTTCACAAAAACGGGGCCATATCATTGTAACTTCTTCCATTGCAGGGACAAAATCAGTCCCGGGCAATGCGGTCTATTCCGGAACGAAACATTTTGTCCGCGCTATGCTGGACTCCTTTCGCACAGAAACAGTTACAGAAGGCACAAATATCCGTACCACAACCATTTATCCGGGAGCAATTAAAACCGAACTGCTTAACACCATCGCACCATCTGAAACAAAATCCATGGTTGAAGAATTTTACGAAAATGTGGGGCTAGAGCCGGAAGTAATTGCAAATGCTGTGCTGTATGCTGTTGCGCAGCCTGACAATATTGACGTGTCTGATCTGGCTGTGCGGCCAGCTAAAGAAAGCTGACGATTTCTTCTGCAAAAAGAGGGGGATCAGATCCCCCTCTGTACGTCATCACCAATCATTGCTCAATCTCACGAATCACGCGGCAGGGATTGCCCGCCGCCACCACATTGTCCGGGATATCTTTTGTCACCACGCTTCCCGCGCCGATCACCACATTGCTGCCGATGGTCACCCCCGGCATCACCCGTACGCCGGCTCCAAACCAGACGTCGTTCCCCACCGTGATGGGATAAGCGTATTCCAGCCCTTCACTTCTCTGCTTTTTATCCAGAGGATGGCCGGCCGTATAAAACCCGCAGTCTGGCGCGATGAACACGTTATCTCCAAAGGTTACTTTGGCTCCGTCCAAAATCACACAGTTGTGATTGGCATAAAAGTTTTCTCCGATTTCGATATTATATCCGTAATCACAGTGGAAGGGAGAGCGAATTTCAAAATTATTCTTCGTTTTTCCCAGAATTTTTCTCATCTGCTCATCTCTTTCCCTCTTTTTCGAGGGTAAGATTTGGTTATATAAAAAACACTTATCCTGTGTTTCCAGCATCTCCCGTTCCAACTCTTCATCGTAATTGGCATTATAGATCAGGCCGGCATCCCGTTTTTCCTTTTCCGTCATTGTTCCTCCAGATCAGATAAAAAATTCATTTTCCCTGTGCACTTCTTTAAGGGGACCAAGTTTTGCATTCATGCCTTCCTGCATGGGAGCAGGGAGAACCCGTACCTTTTTGGGACAGACTGCGGTGCAGGCCATACAGAGAATACATTTTTCAAGCTCAGTAACGATCTGCCCATCCTTCAGTGCAGCCGCCCCTGTGGGACAGACTTTTACACAGGCCTGGCACTGCACGCATCCTTCCATGGATACAGGTGTGGCCGCTACCTGCATAGGCGCTTTATAAGGTTTTCCGCCCGGCACCTGAACCTTTTCTTCACCGCCGGCGGCAAGCTTTTCTTCCACCTGAGCTGCAAAAGTCCTGATCTGCTCCAAATCCTTCTCATCGGGACGGTCTGCTCCCACCTGAGGCACGATGGAATGTCTGGTTACCAAAGCCGCCCCGGCTACCACCTGGAAGCCCTGCTCTTCTGCCAGATCCTTCAGCTCCAGCAGCGCGTCCTCATAGGCTCTTACGCCATATACAGCCAGAACCACCGCTTTTTTTCCTACGCCGTTCAGCTCTTTTATTCTGTCTGCTGCCGTCGATGGAATTCTCCCTCCAAACACCGGCGCTGCGATCACAGTCAGATCGCTCTCCTCCTGCTGCGGTTTTTCTTCTCTGACCATCAGATCTGTGACAAAGGTTTCCTCTGAAATATCCCTGCAGAAGATTTCTCCCATATTTCTGGTTCCCCCCGTCGGACTGAAACAGCAAAGATTAGTTTTTTTCAACATAAGAATTCCCCCTTTGATTCCTGTTTTTCTCTTTCGTTATGGTCCAATTTTAACTTTCTTTTTCAGAAAAGTCAAACGCCTTGACTCAGGTACGATTTCGTACTATAATACCCTACAAAAGTCCGAAATCGTACCTGAAAGGAGCATAGTGGAATATGGAAAAATCAGAATACACCATCGCCGCTTTTAACAAACTGTATAAAGAACTGGATGATATTTATCACGACTTGGCGCGAAATATTGGTGTTTCCGACAGCGCATTCTGCATTTTTTATCTGATCCGTGAACTGGGAGACGGCTGCCTGCAAAGAGATATCTGCCGGGAATCTTATATCAGCAAACAAACAATTAATTCCTCCATACGTAAGCTGGAACGGGATGGATATCTTTATCTGTCCCAGGGCAAGGGTCACGACAAACATATTCATCTGACTCCCATAGGTCAGAAATTTGTCCGTGAAAATATCCTCCCTGTATACGAGATGGAGAGGGAGGCTTTCCAGTTTTTGGATGAGGCCGAACGAAAAATGCTGCTGCGATTGTTAAAGAAATATATAGTAAGATTGCAGATTTTAGAAAAAGAACAATTTTCCCATCAAAAGGAGGGTACCCTATGAAACTGATTCTGCACTTTCTAAAACCGTATAAGCGACTGTGCCTGTTCACGCTGGTGACAATGATTTTGGACGTGGCGGGAGGACTTCTCATTCCCACCATCACCGCCGGCATGATCAACACAGGGGTGGCCGGCGGCGATTTGAATCAAATAATTCAAGACGGAATCTTCATGCTTGCGGTCGCCCTTCTCACCAGCGCAGGCGCCCTGGCGGGAAGCTGGTGCTGCGCCAGCCTTTCCGCAAAAATGGGACGGGATATCCGCAATCGTCTTTACGAGCATTCCCTTGCCTTCTCCTCCCATGATTTCGGAGAATTTGGCACCGGTTCCATGATTACCCGAACGTTAAACGACATCAACATTATCCAGCAGTCCTTTGTCTGGTGCATCCAGATGGTTCTACCCGTGCCGGTTATCTGTATTATGGGAATCGTCATGGCTTTCTCCTTGGATACTCAGATGGGATTTCTGATGATTGCTTCCACTTTAATTATTATCCTGCTGGCCGTTCTGGTCACAAGAAAAGCTTCCGCCATCTTTGAACGGCTGCAGAAACTGCTGGACCGCATGAATGTAATCCTTCGGGAGAATCTGACCGGCGTACGGGTGATCCGGGCTTTTCATAAAGAACCCCATGAAGAAAAACGGATGAGAAAATCCTTTGAAGATTACGCCGAAACCGCCATCCGCGCCAACCGCCTCTTCGCCGGTTTGGAGAGCGTGGCCATGCTGATCATCAATCTTTGCTGTGTGGCAATCCTTTGGTTCGGCGGCAACCGGGTCGGCGCCGGTTTTATGGAAATCGGCGATATTACCGCTCTCACGCAGTATGCCATTTTAATCCTTTTTTATATTGTTATGGCTCAGATGGTGCTGATCCTGCTCCCCCGGGCCCGTACCTGCACCCGCCGCGTCCAGGAAGTCCTGTCCCGCCAGCCTGAAATTTCCGACAGATCAAATATTCTGGCGAAATCGAGAGAAAAACAACAGGAAATTATCCAGTTTAACCACGTTACCTTCCGGTTTGCCGACGCCGAAGAGGACTCCCTCCATGATATTTCTTTTTCCTGCAATAAGGGAGAAACTACCGCCATTATCGGAAGTACCGGCAGCGGGAAATCCACCATTGCCAAACTTATGCTGCGGTTCCATGAGGTCACTTCCGGTTTCATTCTTTTTAACGGTACGGATATCCGGGAAGTATCTCAACAATCTCTGCGTGACCGGATTGCCTATGTGCCTCAGAAAGCGTGGCTTTTTTCCGGCACCGTTGCCGATAATCTCCGCTATGGTCAGGAAGATGCTTCTCCCTCTGAAATGGAAGCTGCTTTGGCTGTCGCTCAGGCTGATTTCGCCCTGGAACTTCCCTATGGCCTGAATGCGCCGGTGTCTCAGGGAGGAACCAATTTCTCCGGAGGGCAGAAGCAGAGACTGTCCATCGCCAGAGCTCTGATGAAAAAAGCCGATCTTTACATTTTCGACGACAGTTTTTCCGCTCTGGATTTTAAAACGGACGCCGCGCTGCGGAAAGCCCTGATCAAGGAAACAAAGGACGCCGCTGTCTTTATCATCGCCCAGCGGATCAATACTATTTTGAATGCTCATCAGATTATCGTGCTGGAAGACGGAAGAATCGTCGGCACCGGAACCCATGATTTTCTTATGAAAAACTGCCCTGTTTATCAGGACATTGCCAAATCTCAGATGAAAGGAGATGACACTCTTGGCTGAACATGATCACACAGAATTCCAGGAAAACGATACAGATTATGCTCTTCCTCATCACACAGGAAAAACGCTGAAACGGCTGTGGGCCTCCGTCAGCGACCAGCATGTCCGTCTGTCTGTGGTTTTTATTTCCGTGATTCTTTATACCCTGCTTTCTATTCTGGCGCCTCTGTACAGTGTTTCCGTTGTGGATACCCTTTGGAACGGTATCCGCAGCTCTTTAAATGAGGGGATTCCTTTCACCGTTACCTGGGAAAAAAGCGGACGGGAGCTCTTTATCCTGTTTCTTATTTATATGGGAGCCGCAGCATTTTACACCCTGCAGTCCTTCCTGATGGCCAGCTTTGCTGAAAAACTGAGCCTGCGTCTGAGAACGGAAATCAGCGCGAAACTGAACCGTCTTCCCCTCTCTTATTTTGACCGCAACAAGACGGGCGCGATTTTAAGCCGTGCCACCAATGATCTGGACAAAATGGCTGAGGCACTGCAGACCGGACTGTTAAAACTCTTTACCGCTGCAGGCATGACAGTGGGCTCGCTGATTATGATGTTTCGCTTCAGCATCTGGCTGACGCTGCTTTTTCTTCTTTTCACCGCCCTGGCGCTGTATGCTACAACGATATTTTCATCCAAAACATTAAAATACGCCATGAGACGGCAGCAATGCGTCAGCAACGTCACTTCCCATGTGGAAGAAGCCTACAGCGGCCGGGCAGTGATCAAAGCCTTCAACCGGGAAGAACACAGTATGGAAGATATGCGCATCGCAACAGAGGAGCTGGCGGAAACGTCCTGCAAGGCCGATTTTCTGATCAATGCCGTCAATCCGGCTATCCGCATGATCAACCGTGTCGGCCAGGTACTGCTGGCCGTCATCGCCGGGAAAATGCTTCTGGAGGGTTCCCTTACCGTGGGCGTATTCCAGGCATTTTTCCAGTATGTCAATCAGGCCTCTGAACCATTGACGGAGGCAGCTTATATGATCAACAGCATGCAGTCCGCGCTGGCTTCCGTGGAACGAATTTATGAAATGCTGGATGAAGAAGAGATATCCCCGGACCCCGCCGTTCCCGCCGTCATTCACAACGCCAAAGGGAAGGTGGAATTTCGTCACGTCAAGTTTGGCTATACGCCGGATCGTATCCTGATGAAAGACATCAGTTTTTCCGTCCGTCCCGGTCAGAAAATCGCCATCGTCGGCAGTACCGGCGCGGGAAAAACCACGCTGATCAATCTGCTGATGCGTTTCTATGAGGTGATGGACGGCGCCGTTTTACTGGACGGCACCGATGCCAGGACATTGTCCCGTCAGAATCTAAGAAGCAATTTTGGAATGGTTCTGCAAGATACCTGGCTGTTTTCCGGCACCATCGCAGAAAACATCGCCTACGGAAGGCCGGAGGCCTCCAGGGAAGAAATCATCGCCGCAGCCAAAACGGCCCGGGCCGACTTTTTCATTCGAACCATGCCAAAAGGCTATGACACTGTTCTGGAAAATGATGCGGAAAACATTTCCGCAGGACAGCGGCAGCTTCTGACCATCGCGAGAGTGGTGCTCTGCGATCCCGCCGTGCTGATCCTGGACGAGGCAACCTCCAGTGTGGATACCCGCACCGAAATGGAAATTGGAAGGGCCATGAAAGCGCTGATGAAAAACAGGACCAGCTTCGTCATCGCCCACCGCCTTTCTACCATCGTCGACGCCGATTTGATTTTATTCATGCAGGACGGTAATATCGTGGAACAGGGAAATCACCGGGAACTGCTGGAAAAGAAGGGACGGTATGCCGATCTGTATTACAGTCAGTTCGCATAAAAAAATTCCGGAGGCCAAATCTGGTCTCCGGAAATTTTTTATTATTGGAAAATCTCCGCAATTTTCTCCAGCTCATCCCGTATCTTAATATGCTGGGGACAGACTTCTTCACATTTACCGCACTTGATACATTCGCCTGCCGGTTTCTTTCCGTGGCCCTGTACCAGCCAGCTCTCCTGTCCTTTGGCCGCTTCCTTGTTCTGATAAAGCGTCAGATAATTCATCGCGGTAAAGGAACCTGAGATGCCGATTCCCTCAGGACAGACTTTTGCGCAGTAATTGCAGGTGGTGCAGGGAATCAGCGGTATGCTGTTGAGCGCTGTCTGCGCTTCCTTCAGCACTGCTTTTTCTTCCTCTGACATTCCTTTAAACTCTTTCATATAGGACAGATTATCTTCCATCTGCTCCAGACTGCTCATGCCGGACAGCACGGTGATAACGCCTTCCAGACCGGCGGCAAAACGGATGGCCCAGGAAGCGCAGGAAGCGCTGCTGTCCGCCTTTTCAAACACATCTTTCACCGGCTGGGGAGGATTTGCCAGCATGCCGCCTTTCACCGGTTCCATGATGATCACCGGTTTATTATATTTTCTGGCCACTTCATAACATGCCCTTGACTGAATGGCGGGATTTTCCCAGTCTGCATAATTGATCTGAAGCTGAACAAATTCCATCTCCGGGTGATTTTTCAGAATCTCCTCCAGCTCTTCCGGCGTGGAATGGAAGGAAAATCCTACGTGACGGATCAACCCTTCTTTTTTCTTCTCCTGAACGAAGCTCCACATATCAAAGTCATCAAAGGATTGCGTCCTGTGTTCCCCCAGATTGTGAAGGAGGTAAAAATCAAAGTATCCCGCTCCCGTCTGCTTTAAAGAAGTTTCAAACTGGGCAATGGCTTCTTCCCGCGTTTTGCAGTTAATCCAGGCCGCATTTTTCGTTGCCAGCTGGAATTTCTCTCTCGGATACCGTTCTACCAGCGCCTGACGAATGGCGTCTTCACTTCCCTCATAGGCCCATGCCGTATCAAAATAAGTAAATCCTTCTTCCAGGAAACGGTCTACCATTTTCTTTACCTGCTCCACATCAATAGCATTGTCTTTTTTAGGAAGACGCATAAGACCGAAACCCAGTTTTTTGATGTCTTTTCCTAAATACTCCATAAATACCATCCTCTCTTCTTCGTTTATTCTCTCCTGTTTCAGCATAACACAATTTTACGGTGCTGGACAGAAAAATCTTCCCCCTCACAGAGGATTCAGCTTTTTCATTACCGACGGATATCGTCTCATATCCGTGTGGGGAAGAGCCTGCGCCGCCACCATCATATGAAGAAAGTCTTCCACCGCTCCAAACTGAATATATACCATTTTATCCAGGATCTCCTCCAATTCATCCAGATATTTTCTGTCAAGCAGAAGCATCTTTGCTCCTTCCAAGGAGGCGTTTCCGGCGCTTATCAGCCGTTCCCGGTCCATATCCGGATACATGCCGATGGTAACTGCAGATTCCTTCGATACATGTTTTCCGAAAGAACCGGCTACATAAAATTTCCCGATTTCTTCCATGGAGATTCCGGCAGCATTCAATACGTATTCCACCATGGTATACGCGGCCGCCTTCGTTTTTATGAATTCGTCGATATCGTTCTGCCAAAAAATCAGCCCCGGCGCATATTCCACGCCGTACATCCCGTCTTCCTGACGGATTTTTTCGCTCTTTTCCGGAACAAGCTTTCCCCTGATGTCAATCCACCCGTTTATAAATAATTCCGCCAGAAGATCAATGATGCCGGAACCGCAGATTCCTTTCGCTTTTCCCTGGCCAATCACCTCATAGGCAAACTTTCCATCCTGCAGTTTTATCCGCTCTACGGCGCCTTCGGCCGCCCGCATACCGGTTTTGACCACCCCGCCTTCCAGAGCAGGGCCGGCTGCGCCGGCGCCGCAGAGAAGGAATTCCCGGTTGCCCACCACCAGCTCCCCGTTGGTTCCGATATCAAAAAAGACGGTGATCTCCTCTTCCCGGTAAATCTGCGCGGCGATCACTCCACTGATGATATCCCCTCCCAGATAGTTGGATTTTCCCGGATAACAGTACACGTATCCCGGAAGGGGAATTCCCAGCAGTTCCTTCCCCGCAATAAATCCCGGCTGATCCGCCCGCACTGCATAAGGAGTGTGAAAGACGCAGAAAGCATCCATGCCCAGCAAGAAATGGATCATCGTCATATTCCCGGCGATCACCATCTGGATGCAGTCTTCACTGGAAATCCCCGTCTGTTTTTCCAGTTCCTCCAGATTATCCCGGATGGAATAAATGGTGGCCTGACGCAATTCTTCCAGTTTCTTTGAATCGTCTTTGCAGTAAAAAATCCTGGTAAGGATGTCCGTTCCAAAAGCAATCTGCCGATTGTAGCTGCTGGATTCCCCTGCACATTCTCCTGTCTCACAGTTAAGCAGCCGCACCGCCACCGTGGTGCTGCCCAAATCCACCGCCAGTCCGTAATGTTCCCTTGTTCTGTCTCCTTCTTCCACTTTCACCGCCATCCAGCGATGGCCGTCCCATGCCAAAGATACCGTTACTTTCCATCCGCTTTTCTCACACAGCGGATAAAGCTGACGCATCGCGTCTATGGTCATCTGCGCATCTAATCCTTTCTCCTTCAGTCCATCCAGAATCCGGATCTGATTGGAGCGGGAATCCTCCTCTGAAGGAGCCGTAAGCTCCAGGTATATTTTCTTGCTGATGCCTTCCATACTCTGTCCTCTCTACATTTTCAGAGCGATCTTAATCGCCTTCTCTTTTCTGTTTTCAAAAATATCATAAGCCTTCTCAATATCTTTCAGGAAAAACCTGTGGGTAATCAGCGGCGTAGTATCAATTTTGCCGTCTTTGATCAGACGGAGAATCTCATCGCAGTCGCAGCCGTCCACCCCTCCTGTTTTGAACGTAAGATTTTTTCCGTACATATCGGGAAGGGGCAGTGTCTGCGGTCCGTCATAAAGGGCGACAATCACCACCGTACCGTTGGGGCGTGCACACTTCCAGGCGCTTTCAAAGCTTTCTTCCGTCCCTCCCGCTTCCAGCACCACATCTGCTCCTCCATGACTGCTGTGTTCCTTTACAAACTGCTGCACATCCTTTCCTCTGGGATTAACTGTCAGCACTTCCGGATAATGCTCCCGCACAAAACGAATCCTCTCTTCTTCCACTTCACTGACAATAATTTGCCGGGGATGCCAGAGCCCGGCACAAAGCAGCGCACAGATTCCGGTAGGGCCTGCCCCTATGATCAAAACCGTATCTTCCGGACTGATTTCACCAATCCTGGCCGCCCAGAATCCCGTCGCCAGAATGTCCCCCACAAACAAAGCCTGCTCATCGGCAACCGAATCATCAATTTTATTTAAGCCCTGACGGGCGTAAGGTACTCTTACGTACTCTGCCTGTCCGCCGTCAATGCGGCATCCCAGCGCCCATCCGCCGTTTTCATCCTGACAGTTATTGACGAATCCATGTCTGCAAAAATAACATTCCCCGCAGAAAGTTTCCACATTAACCGTCACCCGGTCCCCCGGTTTTACGTGATTTACATTCGCGCCTGTCTCCTCCACGATCCCTACCATTTCATGGCCGACAATAACCCCCGGCACAGCCTGGGGAACGGATCCATGTTTGATGTGGAGATCACTGGTACAGATGCTGGCCAGCGTCACCCGGACAATGGCGTCATCCGGGCTTTGAATCTCCGGCTTTGGTCTTTCCTGAAGAGAAAATTTTCCTTCTTTTTCATATACATAAGCTAACATGCCGTTTTCCTCCCTGTACTCCCCTGAAATTATCTTCCTCTATTATACCGTCTGATCTTCTTTGGCCGCAACACTTCAACGCAAAAAAATATTGACCTAAAGTTAGCTTTATGGTGTATGTTTTAAATAATATCAGAATACAGGAGGTCTTTATGGAATATAGAAAATTACCAAAGGGCGAGGAGAATATCAGCATTCTGGGCTTCGGCGGCTCCGGCATCCATGAAGCCGGTTTCGAAGAAGGCGTTGACACCGTCCGGACAGCCATTGAACACGGCGTCAACTATTTTGATCTGGCCGTTTCTGAATCACAGGCTTTTGACATCTACCGGGAAGCATTCCGCGATGTCCGCTCGGATATTTACCTGCAGATTCACTTCGGTGCGGATTATTCCAGCGGAAAATACGGCTGGACTACAGAGGTGAACCGGATTAAAGAGGGGATTCACTGGCTGCTGAAAAAGCTGAATACCGATTACATCGATTTTGGATTTATTCACTGCATCGATGAACCTGCCGATCTGAAAAAATATAATTCCAGCGGCGCTCTCACTTATCTTCAGCAGTTAAAAGAAGAGGGAATCGTACGCCATATCGGGATGTCCTCCCATACGCCGGAAATCGTCAATCAGATGCTGGACACCGGACTTTTAGATGTGGTCATGTTCAGCATCAATCCTGCCTATGATTATCGCCAGGGGGAATACGCCGCAGGCAGTTCAGACGAACGCCTTGCCCTCTACCAGCGCTGTGAAAAAGAAAAGGTGGGAATCACCGTCATGAAACCCTTTGCCGGCGGACAGCTGCTGGATGAAAAGCTTTCTCCTTTTAAAAAGTCTCTGACAAAATACCAGTGTATCCAATATGCTTTGGACAAACCGGGAGTCATCAATGTTCTCCCCGGCTGCCGGAACAAAAAAGATCTGATGGATGTGCTGGGCTATCTGGACGCCCCCCAAGAAGAACGGGATTACTCCGTCCTGGGTACCTTTACTCCCGCGGAGGCAAAAGGCAGATGCGTCTACTGCAGTCACTGTCATCCATGTCCAAAGGGACTGGATATCGCCATGATCAATAAGTATTACGATCTGGCCGCCGCCGGCGACGCCCTGGCAGCCGATCATTACCGGAAGCTGGAACTCCATGCCGGCGACTGTATCCAATGCGGCCACTGCGACAAACGATGTCCCTTCCACGTGGCCCAGATGGACCGGATGAAAACCATTCAGAAATATTTTGGACTGTAACAAGCAACATCCCGGCATGCCGGGATGTTGCTGTTTACTGTTTCTTTTTCCAGTTCAAAAGCAGCGCAGAATTGATAATAACCATAACGGAGCCGGCATTATGTACCAGCGCCCCCACCACGGGATTTAAAATTCCAAAAACAGCAAGGACAATGGCAAGGAAATTGAGGGCCATGGAAAAACTCATATTGCATTTGATGGTGGTCATCATCCGCCGGGACAGCGCAATCAGATGGGGAAGTTCTTTCACCTCATCATCTACCAGAGCAATATCCGCCGCATCCACCGCAATGTCGCTTCCCACGCCGCCCATGGCAATGCCCACATCCGCCTTTTTCAGCGCCGGAGCATCGTTTACACCGTCTCCGATCATACAGACGCGGCAGGATTTTTTCTGATAACCGTCAATTATATTCAGTTTATCCTCCGGAAGGCAGTCCCCATGAACTTCCCTGATATGAAGCTTCTCTGCAATAAAACGGGCTGCATTTTCACGGTCCCCCGTCAGCAGCACCGGCTCCACCTGAAGCCCCGTCAGCCGGTCAATCATTTCCCTGCTTTCTTCCCGGACAGTATCAGACAACGCCACATATCCGGCAAGCCTTCCTTCCACTGCTATATAAATCAATGTGCATCCTTGTTCCAGATAAACCTTCGTTTCTTTTGTCATCTCCTGAGAAACCGGAATCTGATTTTCCTCCATCATCTTTTCATTTCCTGCCAGGATCTTTTTTCCTTCCGTCACGCAGGAAACCCCTCTTCCCGGAATCATGTGAAACTGCTCACATTTCCCGGGGTTCTCTCCCGTCTCTTTTTTATAACAACTGACAACAGCCTTTCCCAGGGGATGTTCCGACAGATATTCCGCCGCCGCGCACCAGGCGTAAAGCTCTTTTTCTCCATACTCCGAACACAGGCTTTTTACCGCCGTCACTTCAGGCTCCCCATAAGTCAGGGTCCCGGTTTTGTCAAAGGTAATTTTGGATACCGCCGCCAGCCGCTCCAGCGCATCCCCTTCCCGTACCAGGAATCCATGCCTGGTGGCGTTGCCGATGGCCGCCATAATTGCTGTGGGAGTAGCTAAAACCAGCGCACAGGGACAGAACACAACCAGGATAGTTACCGCCCGGATAACCTCGCCGGTGATCAGCCAGGTCAGCGCCGCCGCCGTCAGTGCAATTACCACAATCCAGGTTGCCCACCGATCCGCAATCCCCACGATCTTCGCTTTACCGGCATCCGCCGACTGAACAAGGCGGATCATTCTCTGAATGGAACTGTCTTCCCCCACCTTCGTCGCCTTCATCTCGAAGGCGCCAAACTGATTCACCGTACCTGAAGAAACTTCATCCCCCGCTGCTTTATCCACGGGCAGAGACTCTCCCGTCATTACCGCCTGATTTACCGACGTCTGTCCGGACAGAATCACTCCGTCCACCGGCACCGTTTCCCCCGGCAGTACCCGCAGTACATCATTCACTTGGACTTCTTCTGCCGGAATCACTTTCTCCCGGCCATCATTAATGACCCGGGCTGTCTGAGGAGTCAGATGCACCAACTTCTCAATTCCAGCTCTGGCTTTCGCCACCGTCAGCTCCTCCAGCAGCCCTCCCAACTGCATGATAAAGGCCACTTCTCCAGCCGCAAAATCTTCTCCGATGAAAATAGAAGCGATCAGCGCCAGAGACACCAACACGTCCGCTTTGATATCAAAAGCTGTCACAAGCCCTATGAGAGCTTCCAGGATAATCGGTACGCCGCACAGAATGATTGCCGCCCAGGCGGCGTCAAAGGGCAGCGGTAAAATGTCAAAAATGCTGAATATCAGAGCAATCCCGGAGATGATAAGCAGCGCCACATCTTTTTTAATCCCGCCAAGCTCCAGAAATTCTTCCAGCTTTTCCATTGCTTTTTTCATACACACGCCTCCTCCCATACCCATATCGGTATATGTATAATATACATATGGGGGTATAGGTTGTCAAGGAGAAGGATTATCCAAAATTTAGATCGAAGATATCAAAGTTATTCATTTTACAAATGGTGTCCGGACCGATATACTGTTGTTATGCTCTGTCAAAAAGAGTCCTTTTACAATATTGAAGGAGAGACTCCATCTGGGGAGAAACCCATTTGTCGCGGTGATACAGCAGCTGCTTCCACACCTCAATTTCAAATGAATTTACCGGCAGCCGGAACAGTTTTCCTTCCTTTACTCTTCTGTCTGTCTCATAATCCGGAAGAAAAGCCACGCCGATATTCTGCTCCACCAGGGAACAGATCAGATCTGTGCGCCCTATTTCCAGAACAGGCTGTATCTCCAGAGACATCTCCGCCAGTTTTTCATCCAGAAGGCGGCGATAGCTCATCCTCTTCTCTGTCAGGATAAAGGGCTGTGAAAGCAGTTGAAAAACAGAAACAGAAGGCTGTCCCACAAGGGGACAAAGGGGGCCTGCCACGAAATGCAGACCTACTTTTTCCTCCTCTGCGATTACATATTCTGCATTATAGATATGGTTGTCCAGGGTTAGGATCAGATCCGCTTCATTGTGATTGAGCAGCCGGAACATTTCTTCTGTTCCCGCTGTGATAATATTCAGCATAATGCCCGGATACTCTTCCCGAAAACCGGTAAATTCCTGCAGCATCAGACCGCACAGCGAATCCGCCATGGCTATCCTGGCATGACCGGCTATATTTTTTCTATTCTGGATATTGTCCTTTAATTCCTGGGTCAGTTTATTGATCTGATGAGCATAATTTAAAACCTCCCGTCCCTTTTCCGTCAGGAGAACTGTATGATTGATCCGTTCAAAGAGCTGTGCGTTCAGTTCCGTCTCCAGCTGTTTAATCTGAAAAGAGACCGTTGACTGGGAAAATCCCAGAACCTCTCCCGCCTTTGTAAAGCTGTTTAATTCTGCTACGTGAATAAATGTGATTAAATTTTTAATATCCATTTTTATTCTCCAAATATTTTATTTTACAGGAGGAAATAATTCTATGGAAATACTCCAGAATTTTTTCATTGAACTTTTCAACTGCATCTACTTTATTTTATGGGGCGATCTGATTACCATCCCCCTTCCGGGAGGCCATTCTCTGGGAATTTCTCTCCTGGTTTTGATTTTGATTCCCTCCGGAATCTATTTTACCATCCGCACCCGCTTTCTGCCATTCCGTCTTTTTCCGGAAATGGTGCGAATCGCCAGGGAAAAGAAAAACGAATCCCGAAAAGGATCAATTTCCGGCCTGCAGTCGCTGATTGTCTCCACCGCCACCCGTGTCGGCATGGGGAACCTGGTGGGCATCGTGGCGGCTATCTCCGCCGGCGGCGCCGGCGCCGTCTTTTGGATGTGGATCATCGCATTATTCGGCTCCTCCACCGCCTTTGTGGAAAGTACCCTGGCTCAGATTTATAAAGAAATAGACCCGCTGTACGGCGGATACCGGGGCGGTCCCGCCTACTACATCCACCACTTTTTTCTTAAACATAAGCCTGCCCGGAAACGTTCCGTCCTTGCCATCCTGTTTGCCATATCCGGATTGATCTGCTGGTGCGGCGTCAGCCAGGTTATCGGAAACTCCGTTTCCTCCGCCTTCGAAAATGCTTTTCAGATTCCGCCGCTTTACACCACCATTGCCCTTGTGGCTTTTGCCGCCGTCATCGTGCTGCGTAAAAATGCCACGGTAAAAGTTCTGGATATTATGGTGCCCATCATGGCGGTCTGCTATTTCCTGATCACCATTTTTATCATCCTTAAAAATGCCGGACAGCTTCCCGCCGTGTTCCAGCGAATTTTTCTGGAAGCTTTCGGCCTGCGTCAGGTGGCTGCCGGCGGTCTGGGCGCCGTTATCATGAACGGAGCAAAACGGGGACTTTTCTCCAACGAAGCCGGTTCCGGTTCCGCTCCCTGCGCCGCCGCTGCCGCTGATATCAGCCATCCGGCAAAGGGAGGCCTGCTGCAGGCGCTGGGGGTATTCATCGATACGCTTGTAATCTGCAGCTGCACAGCCATGATCATGCTGCTGACCCCTGCCGGACTGACCGAGGGAATGGAGGGCATGGATCTTCTTCAGACTTCCATGCAGTATCATCTGGGAGATGCAGGTGTTATTTTCATCGCTGTAATCCTGTGGCTGTTCAGTTTTTCCACCTTTATCGGAATTTTATTTTACGCCAGGCCAAATATCGCCTACCTTTTCGGCGATAACTGGCTGTCCCAGACTTCTTATAAGATTTTAGCGCTGATTATGCTGTTCATCGGCGGTCTTGCCGCTTACCAATTTGTCTGGGAGCTGGGAGATATCGGCGTCGGCCTGATGACCGTCTTCAACATGATCGCCCTGATTCCGCTGGCGCCCCAGGCACTCAAATCTCTGAAAGATTACGAACAGAAGAGGAAACTGTATGATCCAAAAAATGAAAATACGAGGTGCAAAAGTACACAATCTGAAAAACATTGACGTGGATATTCCGCTTAATCAAATCGTAGGTATCGCCAGCGTATCCGGTTCCGGCAAATCATCCCTCGCCCTGGAAACCTTGAATGACATAAAAAATGCTCCGGAAAGCTGTACTGGCAAATACCTCTGATTTTTAGATAGAACAGAAAATAAAAAGAAGGGAGATACCCTCATGGACAACGAAAAAGTATATAGAATGAGTTTTGGGAAAATATATCCGCTGCTGGTAAACAAAGCAGTAAAGAAAAACCGAACGGCCAAAGAAGTCAACACTGTCATCTCCTGGCTCACCGGCTATACCGAAGAGGAAATTCAAAACGCTGCCAAAGGATGTGTCTGCTACGGTGATTTTTTTAAAAACGCACCGTGCCTGAACCCTGCCAGGAAATTAATAAAAGGCGTCGTCTGCGGTGTACGCGTGGAAGACATTACGGAACCGTTAATGCAGGAGATCCGTTATCTTGATAAATTGATTGACGAACTGGCTAAAGGAAAACCAATGGATAAAATTTTGCGAAAATATGTTCCCCCCATAATCAGACATATCGGCAGAAAGAAGCGCTGTTTCATGGCTGCAAAACAGATTTACCGTTTTTTGGCAGTAATAGAGCCGGTTCCCGACAGAGGCGGCGCATATGTACGCTTTCCCTGGGATATCAAAAAAGAGCTGGGCAAAGGCAGGGTAAAGGCAGATATAACCTTTGACGGCGAACCCTACGTTGGCAGTATTGTGAATATGGGAGTGAAAAACTCTGATGGATCAATCTGCTATATTATCGGAATCCGAAAGGATATCCGCAGAAAAATCGGGAAACACCCCGGCGATACCGTTCTGGTCACGGTAAAAATTATCGATTGATTTTGCGAACTCACGGCTGATTGCTAGCCATTGCCCGATAGCCAATCAAAATCGTCCAGACGTAGGCACAGGTTTTTGGAATCATCAGCATACCAATGGCTGGAATCGTATCCGCCCACAGCACCACCGGAATATAAAATCCAAAACTTAGCACAATGGTCAGCCACATCCAGCGGAAGGGGCGGTCTTTGTGTTCCTTCGCTTTTTGGAAAAACAATACGATGATGACAAGACCCAGCAGTGCAAAGGGAATATTGCGGTAAATCCCCCAAATGAACGGCGCCTCGGAACTAAGCCATTGATTTTGAGGCATCATGCATAAAGCAATTCTCAGAACAGCCAGACTGTATACGATAAAAGTCAAAGCACTGCGGCCCTTTACGCGGTACCGCTGCCGCCAGACATGGTAAAGCAGCAGGTAAAAAACAGTCATGGTAATGGATGTAATCCATTTTCCAATTCCCAGAGCCACTGTGTAGTCGGCAAGTCCTGTGGTGCAAAGAGCATAAGCGCGGGGAACTAAATGAAAAGCGTCCCCGGCTCCCAGCACCACCGCCATCCAGCCAAACAATCGGAACTGTTTATCTCCCCCGCTTTTTCGAATCATCAATATTCCAATCGTAATGACCAAAATCAGATAAGCTGTATCAAATAAAGTTTCAGCAATTGCCTGCATAATCCATTCTCCTATCATATTTTCATTCTGCATTTCATTTAACTTTCGTAGTTTTTCGTCTTCTGAACATTGTTCATTTTCCTGGATAAAATTCCCTGCATATTTATGCAGGGGAATATGTTATCCCTTGTTTTTTATTGATAAAGAGTCCGCCGGATTATTTCTAAAACAAAAAATGGATCGTAATCCTGCCGCAGCAATGAAGACAATATTAATGAAAACAAAGCATCGGCAAATTTTTCTGCTGTGAATTGTCCGCCAAAAGCATCCGGACGGACATTGGGATCGTGTTCTAATACAGAACACAAGTTATCCTGAATATGCTTCCAGGTCTGATACATGAGTTTCTTTCCCTCTGCTTTTTCCGCTCCTGCAAAACTGAAAGAATGCAGAGTAAAAAAACCAGGATATTTTTTGCTGCCGTACTCCATACGTTCATAGAACCAGGAAATACAAGACAGGGTATCACGAAATACCATTGGTTCCTGAGGAAGATGGAAAATTTCATGCCATACGCTTTCCACCGCAGCATTAACCAGCTCAGCTTTTGACCCAAAGTAATTGTAGATAGACCCCACAGATACGCCGGAAGCCGCAGCTACGGAACGGATACTCACCGCCGACCATCCCTGCTGCTGAATTAACTTACGGCTGTTTTTTAAAATTTCATCTTTTGATGTTACGACAGTATTCATCATTCACCACCTCAATATGAACATTGTTCAGTATAGCAGTTACCACTGCCGATGTCAAACCTTTTAAATGATTATTGGGATTATATCTTTTTCTATAGCACGGGACTTCTGGTGCGAAAAATTGATAGACTTTATCTATACTCCCGCATGGGAACGACAATGGTGAGGTGGTGGAAAGCTGGACTTCCACAGAAATTTCAATCCACGTTCCCGCGTGGGGAACGGCCGGAAATCTATGGAGGTGACCGCATGACCTACGATTTCAATCCACGTTCCCGCGTGGGGAACGACTTTATTGCTACTTTGGAAGGACTGTTGATTTTTATTTCAATCCACGTTCCCGCGTGGGGAACGACTAAAACAGTATTTTCGTCTGTAAAAACATACTTATTTCAATCCACGTTCCCGCGTGGGGAACGACAAATACGGATGCCTGCCTGTCTCTTTCCACCAGAATTTCAATCCACGTTCCCGCGTGGGGAACGACTAATTCGCAATCAGAACTAATGTTTGGAGGAATATTTCAATCCACGTTCCCGCGTGGGGAACGACGACGGTTCCCCGGTATGCCGTAACTTTTCTTGACAATTTCAATCCACGTTCCCGCGTGGGGAACGACATTGCAGAATCCTCAGATATATTCTCGGTCACGTATTTCAATCCACGTTCCCGCGTGGGGAACGACGATTTCTAGGTAATGTATACCATCATTTTCTAGATTTCAATCCACGTTCCCGCGTGGGGAACGACGAAGTCTCCAGACGCGAACGTAATGGATTTTGAAAATTTCAATCCACGTTCCCGCGTGGGGAACGACGTTGTGCTAGTCTGCGCCGCCTGCTCTGCGATCTTGTATTTCAATCCACGTTCCCGCGTGGGGAACGACTGTCATAGGTACTCCTTCAAACGGAGACCGATTTAATTTCAATCCACGTTCCCGCGTGGGGAACGACGATAGCAGACATACAAGAATAAACGCCACACCAGAGATTTCAATCCACGTTCCCGCGTGGGGAACGACAATGGATTAATAAATTCCTTGATATTATCGCCTTATTTCAATCCACGTTCCCGCGTGGGGAACGACGGCAATTATAACCAATAATCAGTTCGCTTTTCTATGGAAAACCACTAAATTTCACATTTTCTCTATTCATATTCTTTCTTTTCCCTATCAACTTCTTCTCAATAATCACATTTTATCTCTTTTTCCCGGTGCGAATCCTCTAAGCTTTTTATGTTCACTTACGATTCGCACTTATACTATAAAATCAAAGTTTGATCAGCTGGAATCCCCCTGTCAACGCCCACATGCTCTACCTTTGTCTGATACTTATTACCAAGGTAGTAAAAACGCAAGCTGTCTACTTCTTCATCTATAATATCCGTCAAAAGTGCTTTTAACGCAACACACTGGGCATTATCTACAATACACTCAAACACAGAATTCTGTACCCTTCTCCCATAATTTACACACTGTTTTGCCACCTTCCTCAGCCTTTTCTTACCCGCTGCAGTTTCCGTATTCACATCGTACGTAATCAATACCAGCATTTTGTCACCTCATTTCCACATAAATACCGGATACCCATCGAGATCTCCTCTCAGAAATCTGGCCAAAAGCATCGCCTGCACATAAGGAACCATTCCCCATTCCACTTTCTCATTTAGATAAGGATGGGTCAATGTCTCCTTCTTCTTATTCTGCCATTCCGTCAACACTTTCCTTCGAAGTTCATCATCCATCAAAACAGCGCCATTTTCCTGCTGTGAAAAATTTTTCCCGTTAACTATTTTTTTATTGATTAAAGATAAAACGAATCGATCCGCCAGGACAGCCCTGAGCTCCTCTATTAGATCCAGGGAAAGTGATGCCCGCCCCGGACGCTCTGTATGCAGATATCCCACATAAGGATCCAGTCCCACGGTTTCCAGTGCCGAAGTAATATTGTTGGTCAGTAAAGTATACACAAAGGATAACAGCGCATTCACTTTATCCAGAGGCGGTCTTCTGTTTCTGCCATGAAACACGAAGTCCTTTTTCTGCTGTAAGATCAGTTCGTCAAAAACACTGAAGTAAATACTCGCCGCCTCACCTTCATATCCCCGAAGCTGTTCCTTTGACTGGCATTTTTGAATGCAGCTCAGCGAATTTTTCATAAAATCAGACGCCGCTTTTACTCTCTCTTCATCAATCTGCATCCTGTGATCTCTGAGCGCACGTTCCAACACCCAGCGGGCATTGTGTATTTTCCCAACAATGCAATTTTTTGCTATTTCCAGACTGACAGTCTCATCCTGACTGGCAGCATACTGCTGCTGTCGCAGCAATACATTTCCTTTCGTCTTTCCGGAAACTCTGGCAAGGAATTTGCCTTGCGGAGTAAGATAACACAGAGAAATATTCCGATCTGCACAGGCTCCCATCAGTGCCGGACTGGTTCCCCGATACCCAAAAGAAACGATTCCTTCCAAATTATGCAAAGGCAGCCTGCCAACCTCTTCTTTTTCTTGTAAAACGACAACGTTTTCTCCATCTAAAGCCAGATAACTATTCTCAGAAGTAATATATAATGTATTTAATAACTTCTTCATTCCCCTGCCTCCGCCAACATTTTCTGGATATACGTTTCTACAGAGCTGCTTTTACTCAATCTGGGTAAACAGATTTCTTTTAAAGAACAAGAATTACAGGACTTTTTATATTTTACCTTGGGCGTGTACTGTCTTTCATAATACTGATGCATTTCCTGAAACATTTCTTGGATCTCCTGCCGCAGCTCTTCTGTAATCTCTACTGCTTCCCGACGTCTGGTTTCACCATAAAAAATTGCCCCTTCCGGAATCTGTACGGAGAACATTTCTTCCAAGCACATTGCCTGGGCTCCCAACTGCAGCTTATCCTCTTCCGTCAGCTTAGGCTTCCCTTTCTTATATTCCACTGGATATACAGAATACAGTCCTCGGTGTCCATGCAGCTTTATACCATCTTCACATTTATGAAATTCCACCACATCGCATTCTCCGCTCACGCCCAATTTTCTGGATGAAACAGGAAGCGCCCTGGTAATTATCGTATCTTTCCTCTTTTCTGTCACATAAGGATCATGAACTTTCCTGTGCATCAATTCTCCTGTGACAGTATGTACATTTTCCGCCCACTGCTGTTCTATATGAATCAGGGCCCACTGTCTTCTGCAAAATTTAAAATGCTGAATTCCCGAGATCATCAAATAGTCATCTTCCGAATATTCCATCATATCATCCTTTTTACTTCCACAGAATCAGGAATCTGGTCTTCCCATATCTGTACCTTGTAATCCTGATAACTGCGCGGATATTCCACTTCTTCTTTTCTCTTAACCTCCACTGCATCAAAAAGTTTATACGCGGGACAATCTCCCAATTCCTTACTGTGCTTAAAGACTATCAATTCCCGAACTGCCATTTTTCCCCTAGCTGCCGAGTGGTCATGCTCAAACATATTGATAATTGCTTCCCACAGCAGCTCCAGATCCTCTTCCGAAAAACCGGTTACCCTGCGGGCAAGATTGGCCGAAATGTATCCTTCCGCACGATACAAACCGTAGGGAACAATACTTTTTCTTCCCATCTCCGTACTTTTATTTTCCGCATCCTTTTCCGTAGTAATAGCAACCCTCGTAATTGTAATTTCCTGACTGATGATGGGATCAATACTTCTGGCAAAACCAAGCTGCACCGGTCCCCGTACCTGCCCGCAATTTAATGAAGCCTTGACAAAAGTAGTCATAACTGCTCCAAAAGTACGGATATCATAAAAGTGTTCACACATATAATCCCGAAGTTTTCGATCAGCATCCGGATCATTTTTTCTTAATTTTTTCAGAGATTCCGTTACCTTTTTCTCCTCAGTCTCCTCAATTCCTAAAGCCTCGCAGGCTTCTCTGTCGCTGCGGTTCAGAGGAACATCTTCTTTGATGTAGATCTTATAGCCGTCGGTATCTTCTTTCACCGTCTCCACATAGTTTCTGATTTTCCGTTTCAGACACACATCTGTTACCAGTCCCAAACCGCTTTCCGGATCGATCCTCGGCATATTGCCAGCATCTGGATCCCCGTTGGGATTTCCGTTTTCCACATCAAATAAAATCACAAATTCATATCTGTTTTTAATTGCCTCTCCCATCTAATTCTCCTCCCGTTTTTCATATTTTTTCTGCATCTGATGATAATACCCAAGAGCAAATTTCCCCTGCTCCTCCAGAGAAAGACGCCTTGGAAACTTCTCTAACTTGCCCATAATCTTTGTCAGCTGCTGTTCATAATAAATCTTGGAACTTCCTTTCTCCCGTTCCAGCTTTTTCATGTGACTGTTTTTTAGCTTGATTAAAACCGGAAAAATAGACGCCGGTGTCGCACATGCCGAATTGAAATAACGATCTCGAATCGTAGCTTTGATCCCCGGATTCGCATCCATCTGAATCGCTTCCAAAATGGCAAACAGCCTGCCCAGCACATAAGCCGTATCTTTGCTCTCCTCATTTAATCCCATAAATTTTTCTCCTTCCTCCCATTTGTAATTTTTGATCAGGTAGGCCTTCATGACAGATGCCCGCCCCCAGGTAATATGCCCCTGTTCTGCCCGAATTCGAATCAACGTGTCTGTATATAGACTGGCCGGATATCGTGTTCCTGAGATAATGGCCTGCAGCACCATGGCAGCCATATTGGGAATCGGAGATTTATCCCTGGATTTCTGATTTACAGTCTCAAACAGCATCCGCCTTACTCCTAAATATTCCCTATCCTCCCAGACCGGTTTCACCATCGCCATCCTTTCATAATGTCTGGCAATATTCTGCAAAACATTGCCAAAAGTATCCTGATAGAAAAAACGCACCGACAATCTCGCCGCATTCGGCGCCAAGCTTAAAATGTAAAATCTCTGCTCCGGGTTTAATTCAATGCCGTCCACACAGATCGGCCTGTACATTCTCAGATTTTTAAAGATCCCCTTTATCACCTCCTGATTATCCGGTTTTGGATCCGCAAAAGCAAAGAAGGCCTGCTGATACTCCTTTTTCCCACTTTCCGCCCAAAACAAAATCATCGAATCTCCAAGCTGAAATGTATGCTCTTTCTGGCTCAACAGATAATTCAGTGCAGTCGTATAAGCGAATTCCGCATATCGGCCAACCGGAGCATTGTAACTTTGCTCCTTTCCATAAGATTCAAACGCCGGGGCATTGAAAGATACCAGTGCCGCTCCGCTGGATTGGGCACCTGGAACTCCCTTTATTGTCTTGTGAATTCTGGATATTTCCTCTGGTTTTCCTGTCACCAGACAGATTCCTTCTACTCCTTCTGATATATTTCTTTCCTTTCCCCAAGTCTCTCTTATCCCTGGATCGTCCTGGGCATAACGCATTCCCATACAGAAAATCAGATTGCCGCCGTCTGTAAGTTCTTCCCAGTTATCTCGAACTGCACTGCACCTTTGTGCTTCCCTGGGATTCCAATTTTCGAAAAAGTTTCTGACTGCCCGAGCCATCTCACCTTCTGTATCTCTCAATAAGGATAAATGTCTTTCTTTCGCAGCCTGGTAACAGTCCTCCACTCTCTGACCGCCCCCATCGGCGTCGATACCCAGAATGTATTTAGAATTATCACATAAAAAGTTGGCCGAAATCCCAGAAGAACGGGTGACCATTTCCGGCACCTCTAAAAGGGCTGGAAGCCATACCTTCTTTTTCCCTTTTTCCACCTCCTGCTTCAAAGAGATAACTCCTGTTATCTCCCCTTCCTGAGACAGATTGAGTGCATAGGAAACCTTCGCCTGACTCCATCCTTCTCTGGAAACTTTCTTTTCGGCTGCCAGATTTTCATAATGCTGTACCAATGCCTGCAGAATCATCGCACCACCTCACAATCTCTCAAATCCAGAACCCCATGCTTCATAACGGCTCTGAAAAACATGGGCTGAATATTTTCCCGATCTGAATAATCCATATCAAACAGCATAAATCCCAAATCTTTTTCCTCGATGTCCTCATACGCGGTTTCAATCACCGTATCTTCGCAGAGAGAAAAATAGGCAGGAAACTCCCGGCATCCAAAATAAGGCATATGAAAACATTCTCCCCTTTTCAGCCGCCGCATAATAATATCCTTAAATTTTCCAGGGTTGTCCGTCTCATTTGCCTTTTCCGTCATCTCAAAGTGAGCCTCGATTACGTACTCCACATCCCGCAGAAGCAAAGAAGCTCTTTGAACGATATCCGCCTTGGTACTGATATAAAGCGGCTTGTCCCCGCCATTGTAAGATTGCAGTACACTGCTTGCCAGAATTTTGCTTTTCACCTCGTTTCTGCGCACACTGGTAAACTGAATCGGTTTCTTTACATAGATTTTATCAATCACCCACCGCATACCTGGATGCCAGTAAATCGCTTCCAGAATTCCCCTGGCTGCTGATGGAGTGATTACATCATAGGAACATCGCTCCACCTTCATTTCCGGCCTGGAAAACAGTGCGTAACTTCCCCACACCCGTACTTTTACTCCCATTCCCATTACTCATTCTCTCCTTCCCATGTTTACTCACAATACCCGGCCTTCCTCATAACACGCAGCAATATAATCCCGAGGCTGGTAATAGAAATCTGTATTATAATCTGAAATGTGTGCATCAATCCAAGAATGATATACCTCCCAGATTCCATCGACAATTTTGGCATCCTCATAGCTGTCTTCAATCAAACGCTCATAGACTTCTCCAATATCCCAATAATCCGGAACGGAATATCTGCATTCTTTTTCATTGTCAAAAGTCCCCTCTTCCATTTCACTTTCTTCGATAAATTCTGAAGCTACTTTCTCAATCGGTTCGCAATGAAACACGTCCGCATACTCATAAATTCTTTCAATCCGATCTTTCCCAAGAAAATCTGTCACTTCTTTTCTTGTCCTTTTCATCTTTCTTCCCATATATTCAATCAAACTGCAGGTAAAAAACAAACTATTATTATTTTTGCTGCCCATAAATAATCTCTCCTCCTAAAAACCGCAGTGTATCAAGGGCCGAAATTGTATGAAAACTGACTTGATGGGTAGGGTGCTTAAACTTTGCCAATTCCCAGAAAGCAGCCCTGGATATTTTTCCATCCAGGTAATTTTGAATGTAATTGTAAATTGTATCATCTGCCATAGGTCCCTCTACAATGTCATATTGATGTGATTGTCCACTGCGGCAAGCAATCACAAAATCCAACCATTCTTCTGTCATTTTCGAAAAAATCCGATAATTTAAATTCTTATCCGGCGTATATTCATATTGATTCAAATATCCAGTATGTCCATAGCGAGAAGCCCATCGCTCCGCCTGCGCACGATACTTGGTACAATAAAAGCCAAAATAAAAATCCTTGTTAAATTTTGCTCTCCTTACTTCCGGATATTCCACAAGTTCTTTGCTCCCATGATATAAAATCATCTGGTCTCCTTCCCGCATTTTTCTTCTATATCAACGACATTTTTAATACTGAATTTTTTATCATAAATATAGTAAGTATAAAATTTTATCTTTGATATTATCATACTACATTTACATTCAAAAAACAACAATCCAGTTTTTTTACTTCTATCATCCCTTATCACATCAAAATAGCCATTCCCGAATCCACATTCAGATTCAGTCCCATTTCTTCTGTATACTGACTTTCCTTGGCCAGTTCATAAAAATCTTCTATATCCTCCGAAATAGACTTCAGCATTCCTGCGTCATTTAATTTTACAAAATCCTGTTCATATAATTGAATGCAATACTGGCCTGCTTTTCTAATAGCGGACTTTGTATATCCACAATATCTCAGCTGGCGTAAAATCTCATCTGCCTCTTCCTCCTTCGGAATCAATATGGTTTTGGTATTCTCCTCAATGAGTCTGAATTCCTTTCCCACTTTGGCAAAATTATACTGCTTGTTCTGAAATTCCTGGAGAATTTTCTTCTTATCCAGGCTTTCTCCCCGGAAATGATACAACATCTGAAAATACTTCTCGATACAATCCAAAGAAGAAAGATCCTGTCCCTCTGCAAGCAATAATTTGGTCACATCCATCTGCTGTCTCTGCCCGGGCACCATCTCCTTGTCCTCAAATTGAAAAACTGACACTTTACTTTCCTGAGGATTCCGTTTCCCTTCCCGATTGCATCTGCCTGCCGCTTGTACAATAGAATCCACCCCGGCAAGCTGACGATACACAGACTGAAAATCGAGATCCACTCCGGCTTCTACCAGACTGGTGGAAATCAAAATACACTTCCTTCCTGCTTTTAATCGCTTTCTGATTTCTCCCAGAACTCGGCGTCTGTGCTTAGGATACATGCTTGTGGATAAATGGTAGATTCCTTCCCCTTCCAGCTTTTGAAAAAGAGCCTGGGCTCTTTTCTTTGTATTCACAATACACAGAACCTGATGCTGGTTTTTCATTTTTTCAATCAGCTCTTCCTCTGTCACATAACCAATATTTTCAAGTGTTGCCCTTTGGAAAAATTGAAACTGTTCTTCCATTCTTGGGCACAGTTCCATGATCTCTGTTTCCTGCTGAAAAAACGACTTCAATGCTGGCTGCGTCGCTGTGCATAAAACAAGGCTTACACCATAATTGCGCACTAATTCTTCCATCATGGCAGTACAAGGTTTCAGGTAATCATTGGGAAGCATCTGCACTTCATCAAAAACAATCACACTGTTGGCAATATTATGTAATTTACGGCACTTAGAAGACTTATTTGCATACAGCGACTCAAAAAACTGCACGTTAGTAGTTACTACCACCGGTTTGTCCCAATTTTCTGCAGCCAGCTGCATGGATATTAACTCTTCAGAGCCTTCATAGTCTACATTATAATGATTCTCCAATACATTCTGTTCTCCTAGAATGTTTCTGAAAACCGCTGCATTCTGTTCGATAATGCTGGTATATGGGATCACGTAAATCACCCGATCCATATGATGTTTCACCGCATGCCGCAGCGCAAACGCAAGAGAGGCAATGGTCTTTCCGCCGCCTGTTGGAACCGTCAAGCGAAAAAGGCCTTTCCCTTGATCTCCCCTTTCCAGACAATTCCTCAGAATCTCCGTTCTTCTTCCATTTACCGTATCCCGCTCACGATTTAATAGCCATTGGGAAAGATGGTTTTCTAGTTTCTTCAATAAAATATCCATGGGCTCCCCAGAATCTCGTTCAACCGATCCCACCTTCATAAACGATTCTGTGTCCAAAAAATCCGCATCTACCAAGCAGGAGTACAGCATACGGATAAAAACACTCAGTGAAAAATCCGGATTCTGTGTTTTCATAGGATCGAAAGGATTAGTTGCAAGTTTCGGAACTGTAATCTCTGTCTTATAGACCTGATAATCCTCTATTTTCTTCCTGCTTCTGCCCACTAACGTAGGCTCACTACCTGTATCAGCAACGCTCCCATAATCCGGCAGCCCTGCATGATGTCCTGCAATACAGTAACTCATAAACTGATAAAAACCGCCTTTTTCCAGACAAACTTTCGCCCCTGCCGTGGCATGATCTACGCGAATAGATAAATCCTCTGAAATTTTCTTTTGGAATTTATCTGAATACTTTCCAATATCGTGTAGCATCCCGCAGCAGTATCCCCAGTCGCCATTTCCAAACACTTTTGCAAACTTTTCTGCAAGGGCAGCTGTCCCTTCCAGATGTTCCGGCAAAGTCTGTATTCTATCCCCATCTTTATGTGCAATATATTTCAAAATATCTTCCTCTCAAAAACTGTCGACACAACTTTTCCTGCAATAACCGAATCGCTAATGAATCAGATAATAATCAGCGGATGAACTTAAAAACATTTTTCTCTCTTAATACACCTCATTCCGTACGATCCGTTGATTTTATTCTTTGAAAATATTATAATACTTCTGATTTTTATACACAATCGCTCCCGGCAGATTATCCGGTATGACTGCTGAAAAACTCCTTGAAACCGCAGGATTCCTGCTGTATTATTTTTCAGTGAACTGTTTTAAAATATCAAATACCAATACGGGAAAGGACGCAAAAAATGAATCGTCTACTACGTTACATAAAACCTCATCCTTTTATCACAGTCCTGGCTCCTCTGTTCAAAATGCTGGAAGCCACCTTTGAACTCTTTGTGCCCCTGGTGGTTGCCAAAATGATTGATATAGGCATTGCCGGGAATAACAGCCTTTATCTCTGGAAAATGAGCGCGCTGCTCATCCTTCTGGGAATCCTGGGATTTGGTTTTTCACTGACCGCTCAGTATTTTGCCGCCAAATCCGCCGTCAGTGCGGGGACGGCGATGCGAAGCGACCTTTTTTCTCACATTAACACGCTGTCCTATCAAGAAATCGATTCCATAGGAACCTCCACGTTAATCAATCGAATGACCAACGATGTAAATCAGGTACAGAATGGATTAAACATGTTTCTGCGTCTGTTTCTCCGCTCCCCCTTTGTGGTATTTGGCGCCATGGTCATGGCTTTTACCGTAAATGTCCGGGCGGCGGTTCCCTTTGTCATAATCATCCCCGTACTGCTGATTGTGGTTTTCGCCATCCTCCTCGCCAGTATGCCTCTTTACAAAAAAGTACAAAAGCAGCTGGATCGTGTGCTGCTCAGCACAAGAGAAAATCTTCTTGGCATTCGGGTCGTACGGGCTTTTGCAAAACAGAGGGAAGAAAAGAATCATTTCCGCAGCGAAACGGATATTCTGTACAAGAAGCAGATTTTTGTCGGGAAAATTTCCGCTCTGCTGAATCCTCTCACCTATGTGCTTATCAACCTGGGAATCGTCGCCGTTCTTTATTTCGGCGGGCATCAGGTGGACGAAGGAAATCTGTCACAGGGACAGGTAATTGCTTTAATCAACTATATGTCACAGATATTGACCGAACTTGTAAAACTGGCCAACCTCATTATCCTGCTGTCCAGAGCCCTGGCCAGCCTTGGAAGAGTCAACGCTGTCTTTGAAATGAAACCCTCTATCCAAAACACGGGAAATAAAATGGATGTGAATGAATCTTTCCCCGCCGTTTCTTTCGAAGACGTGGGCTTTGCCTATGCCGGTTCCAGTGAGGAAACTCTCCAGGGAATCAGCTTCCAGGTCATGCCGGGAGAAACCGTCGGGGTCATCGGCGGCACAGGCTCCGGAAAATCCACACTGGCAAATCTGATTCCCAGATTCTATGATTGTACTTCCGGAACCATCCGCCTGTTTGGTCAGGATATCAAAACACTTCTGCCTTCTTCCATAAGAAAACATGTGGGGATCGTTCCGCAGAAAGCCAGTGTTTTTTCCGGTTCCCTGAGAAAAAACATGCAGTGGGGAAAAAAGAATGCTTCCGACGAAGAAATCTATCAGGCTTTGGCCATCGCCCAGGCAAAAGAATTTGTAGACGGCAAAAGGCAGGGACTTGACTTCATGATTCAGCAGGGCGGCAGCAACCTGTCCGGCGGACAGAAACAGCGTCTGACCATCGCCCGCGCCCTGGTGGGGCGCCCTGATATTCTGATCCTGGATGACAGCGCCTCCGCTCTTGATTTCGCCACCGATGCCAGGCTGCGCAGAGCCATAAAAAAAAGCACCGGAAATATGACGGTATTTATCATTTCCCAGCGGGTATCGGCCATACGAAACGCTGATCACATCCTGGTAATGGATGACGGCAGGCCAGCCGGTTTCGGCACCCACCAGGAACTGCTTCTGTCCAATGAGCTGTATCAGGAAATTTGCTCATCTCAGCACGTGGGAAAGGAGGCTGCTGCAGATGCATGACCATGCAAAAGAAAGACATTCCAAAAACAAACACACATTAAAGCGGATTCTGCGCTATATACGGCCGTACGGCGGCCTGGCGGCCCTCTCCCTTTTTCTCTCTGCACTGACCGTGGGACTGACACTTTACGTTCCCATTCTGACAGGAAGAGGCGTAGACGCCATCGTCGGAAAAGGAAAGGTGAATTTCTCAGACCTTCTGACGGTAATCGCAGGAATCCTGATCTCTATCCTGATCACGGCGGCGGCTCAGTGGATTATGAACCATCTCAACAACAAAATCACCTACCGTATCGTCCGTGACCTCAGAGTCCAGGCCTTTGACCATCTGCAGGAACTTCCGCTGTCCTACATTGACCGTCACTCTTCCGGAGATCTGATCAGCCGTATTATAACGGATATTGACCAGTTTTCCGACGGGCTTTTACTGGGATTTACTCAGCTCTTTACCGGCATCGCCACCATAGTGGGAACCATTATCTTTATGCTCAGCATCAATTGGGGAATCACGCTTATTGTTGTACTGTTGAGCCCCCTTTCCTTTTTGCTGGCGGGTTTTATTTCAAAAAAAGCCTTCACCATGTTCAAAAGACAGTCGGAAACGCGGGGAGAGCTGACCGGCCTTACCAATGAGATGCTGGAGGGAATCAAAGTCGTTCAGGCTTTTAATCATCAGAGTGAGGCAGAGGAAGAATTTAATGAAATAAACCGGCGCCTGGCGGAATGTTCGCTGAAAGCCACCTTTTTCTCCTCCATCACCAATCCGGCCACCAGGTTTATGTATGCGGTGATTTACGCCGGAGTAGTAATCGCCGGAGGTTTCCTTGCCATTGCCGGAAGCATCACCATCGGCCAGCTGTCCAGCTTTTTAAGCTACACCAATCAGTACACGAAACCTTTTAATGAAATCACCAGTGTGCTGACCGAATTTCAGAATTCCATTGCTTCTGCCGCCAGAGTATTCGAATTTCTTGATGAGCCGGCTGCTCCTTTTGAGCCTGCGGAGGCCATCGAACTTAAAGAAGCAAAAGGGAACCTCTCTTTAGAGCATGTGGATTTCTCCTATCTCCCTGAGGTTCCCCTTATACAGGATCTGAATCTTTCCGTCACACAGGGGCAGACCATCGCCATCGTAGGCCCTACCGGCTGCGGAAAGACTACGCTTATTAACCTTCTGATGCGTTTTTATGATATCCAAAAGGGTTCCATAAAATTAGACGGCCATGATATCCGTCATATCACCCGTCGTTCCCTTCGCACCAACTACGGCATGGTTCTCCAGGAAACGTGGCTGAAATCCGCCTCTATCCGCGACAATATCGCCTACGGACGGCCCGGCGCCTCCGATGAGGAAATCATCGCCGCGGCCAAAAAGGCCCGCGCACACAGTTTTATCCTGCGAATGCCAAAGGGATATGACACCGTTATCTCAGAGGGAGGCGGCAATCTGTCCCAGGGACAGAAACAGCTTCTTTGCATCGCCCGCATCATGCTGTGTCTTCCGCCCATGCTGATCCTGGATGAAGCCACCTCCTCCATCGACACCATGACGGAGATCCGTATTCAGCAGGCTTTCGATACCCTGATGGAGGGAAGGACCAGTTTCATCGTTGCCCACAGACTTTCCACCATCCAGAACGCAGATAAAATCCTGGTGATGAATCAGGGCCGTATCCTTGAGCAGGGAACCCATGACGAACTTCTGGCCAGAAAAGGATTTTACGCCGAGCTGTACAACAGTCAGTTCGCATCGGAAGACTGACGGTTTACTTTTCGTCACAGACCTGAAAAATATAAAATTTCAGATAATAGGAATCTCCGGCCCCCCAGAGAATGGGATGATCCGGCGCCTGGGTTCGAAATTCCACCTGTCTCAGTCTTTTATGTACATTCTGGGCCGCCTGCCCGATGGTTTTGGTAAACAGCTCCTGATCCATGAAATGGGAGCAGGAGCAGGTGGCCAGATAGCCGCCGTCCTTCACCAGTTTCATTGCCCGCAGATTGATTTCCCGATATCCTTTTACGGCTTTTTTCACAGAGTTTCTTGATTTGGTAAACGCCGGCGGATCCAGAATCACCACATCAAACTTTTCTCCCTGCTTTTCCAGCCGGGGAAGCAGTCCAAAAACATCTTCACAGAGAAATCCCACCCGGTCAGAAAGGCCGTTCAGCCTGGCATTTTCTTCCGCCTGGGCAACGCCGAGGGCTGATGCGTCCACTCCCGTCACACGTTTTGCTCCTGCCAGACCTGCGTTCAGCGCAAAGGAACCGGTGTGAGTAAAGCAGTCCAGCACACAGGCGTCCTTGCATATGCGGGCCACCGCCCGTCTGTTGTACTTCTGATCCAGGAAAAATCCCGTTTTCTGACCGTTCTCCACATCAACATAATAATGTACGCCGTTCTCTGTAATCTCTACTTTCGTATCAAAGGGTTCTCCAATAAAGCCTTTCAGCCGCTCCATCCCCTCCTGTTCCCGGACTTTTGCATCGCTGCGCTCATAGACGCCCCGGATATGGATCCCGTCTTTCTCCATCAGTTCCTTTAATATTTCCACAATCTGCACTTTGAACCGGTCAATTCCCAGAGCAAGGGATTCCACCACCAGTACATCGGAGAACTTATCCACCACAAGACCCGGCAGAAAATCCGCTTCCCCAAAGATGACCCGGCAGCTTGAGAGATCATCCATCACGCTTTTTCGGTACTCCCAGGCGTTTTCCACCCGCATCCGTATAAATTCTTCATCGATCTCCCTGTGGGAGTCCCTGGTCATCATCCTGACGACCAGCTTTGATTTGCAGTTGATAAATCCCCGTCCCAGGGGATAACCGTCAAAATCATGGACGAGCACCACATCCCCGTCCTTAAAACTTCCCGCAATGCTTTCCACTTCATTATCGTATATCCAGGGACCTCCCTGTTTTAATGTGCGCCCCGCGCCCTTTTTCAGCGTAACGATCGCGTCAGCCATATTGTTCCTCCTGTATCACATGATTTTCCCCTATCATACCATATTCCGTCTTCTGGCCCTATATCTTTTTGAAAAAGGGACATCTCGTTTTAATGCACTGATTATTCCGACTGCTGTAAGAACATATAATTTCCGATTGCTCCATCTCAATTCCCAGATTTGCTTTTACAAATTCAACAGCCTGCTGAATAGAAAGATAAGAATCCCGCTTACAGCATCTGGGACCGCCGATCTCCCCGATTGCTCCCAGGGCGCTGGCGGTCATTTTGTGGGATAATCCGAAATTTTCCTGCCCCAGGGGGGTAGAGCCCGTCGCAATGGAAATGAACATCCCCGCACTGATGCCTGCTCCGCAGGCTCCCCAAAAGCCGCAGGCTCCTCCCGGCACCGATTTTCCTCTGCTGTTCATCTCCATCAGCGCTTTTTCCAGATCCAGATCCCCTCCGCAATTTCTGTAGGCAGTCAGAAGAGCCATGCCCACCATAATATGATGCTCCGGCCCATGCATATGGCAAAAGGGCATCGCCATCATTTTATTGAGAATTTCAATTGGATTTCCCGATACTTCCTCCAAACACATCCCGATCACACTGTCGATTCCCTGCATATGACATTCACTGCACACGTAATGGCCGTTAATACACCTGGTTTTGCTTTTTTCCTTCTTATGACATAATTCGCACTCCATTTCCACATCCTCATTCAGATATTCCAGGGGCGCCTTACAGATTAAACATTCTTCCTTCATACCTTCACCCTTATTCCGATCCTCGGAGCCTTTCTCCTTTTATATTCTGCCTAGATTATAGCAGACACTTTTGCCCTGCCGCAATGATAAAAAAAGAACAGAATCGCCGCAGCAAACGATTCTGTTACCGATACATTTTCTCATTTAATCACCTGTACATCCCGGTCGGCAAATTCATCTTCCAACGTGAAATAATTTTTAATCCCTTCTGTCAAATAGACGCTTCCGTCCTGTGTCATGAGCACCATGTCAAAACCCCCATGGGTTCTCCAGTATTCGCTGCCTTTTTCTAATCCCATAACATATATGGCAGTCGAAAGGGAATCCGCCAGCAAGCCGCTGTCCGTAATAATTGTTGCCGAAGCCAGGTCACTGTCTGCAGGCCAGCCGGTGGCCGGGTCAAGAATATGCCCGTATGTTGTTCCGTCTTCGCCGGTGAAGCAGCGCTCATATCCGCCGGATGTCACAATGGCACAATCCTCCGCTTCTAAAATGCCAAAACTCCCTTCCCCAAAGGGATTTTTGATTCCCAGACGCCATTTTGTTCCCTCCGGTCTTTTGCCCACCAACTGGATATTGCCTCCAATGTCAAGCAGCGCCGAAGCAACTCCCTATTCTTTTAGATAGGCTGCCAGCAGTTCTCCTGTGTATCCCTTTCCTACCGCCCCAAGATCAAGCTGTACTCCTTCAGGCAGTGAAACCCTATGATCTTCCAGCCTTACTTTCTCATAACCGGTGAAAGCAAGCAGCTGGGCAATCTCCTGCTGGGAGGGAACGCGGTATTCCTGATTGATAAACCCCCAGGCGTTTACCAGGGGATAAATCGTGGGATCAAGGGCGCCGTCCGTCTCCCTGGCCATGTTCAGCGTAAAACGGAGCAGTTCTTCCGTTTCCCGGCTTAATTGTACAGCTTCTCCATTACTGTGATTTACCGCGTAAATTTCACTCTGTTCATCTATGGCAGACCAGAGGGATTCCCATTCCTCAACATAGTCCGCCGCTTCCTCTAATGCAGACTGAGCCTGCTCTCCATAAGCGGTAAAATTCATGTACGTTCCCATCGCAAACAATCCTGCGGTATGTTCCGGCGGGAGTTCCCTTTGGGAAGCCGTACATCCTGCAAAGGACAGAAAAAAACCATAATACCTGCCAGAATCCAAAATTGCCTGTCCCTCATTTTACTGTCTTTTTCTCCTTGTGCCCGTCACCTTCTGGAGTCCTTTGGTTCCGTAATAAGCCAGATAAACAAACAGTCCCATAATGGCCCCATACTCGGTGAAGAACAAGGGCAGAGGGCGCTGGAAATCAAAGAAGACAAAGCCCACAACAGCCGTCCCCGCCACAAAAAGGCTGACAAAGGCGGCAAGCAGCAGCAATTTCAAAATATCCGGCTGTTCCCGTCTCAGAAAGCGGACACTGAGGGCAAAATCCTCCCGGATCATTTTTCCCACGCTTCCCTCTCTCTCCCTCCTTTGATCATCCAGCCGGATAAAACATTCCAGAACAGCCGTGAGGAAGAAACAGACCGCCGCCCCCCAGATAATCGGCATAAGCCCAAAGGCAGTATAAGCAGCGCTGCCCAAAAAAGGGGTAAGCAAAGAGGAAACTGCCTGTATCTGGCTCACCGCAGCATTCCCCTTTGCCAGGTTGTCACCTGAGAGCATCTGGGGGATACACGCCTGTACAGTGGGGGATTCCAGGGCTGCCAGTACCGAAAGTACGATCAGCAGCGCTCCGATAGTGACAATATCATCACCGAAAACCATTATCACACCCGCCATCAGCACCGAAATTCCTGAAAGGAAATCCAGGGCTGCCATAATGCTGCGCCGGTTGGCCCGGTCAGCCAGAATGCCGCCGAAGGGGGACAAAAGTATGGTGGGAATCATGGAAACGGCCAACAGAGCCGCAAATACGCAGGCTGATCCCGTCTGCTCCAATACGTACATGGAAAGAGCGAATTTTAACGTATAATTCCCCAGCAGGGAACTGATCTGACCAAAAAGCAGCAGCGTGAAATTGGGCGTAAATAATTTTTGTTCTTTCAACTTAATCCTCCTTTCATACCTACCGAACGTATGTAAATGTTCAAAATAAAATTGCCCTGGGGCAATTTTATTTTTCTTCCGGAATCTGATCGACAAACTCATTCACCAAAGCCCATAGACTGTCGTCCAGAAGGGGGACTCCCATCTTCTCCAGCATATCCAGCAGAAAACGAAACTTATGACGTATCTCCTCGCGCACTGCGGGAAATACCGACGGAAGCATCCAAAGACTGGTAAGCAGAGGCAGCAGCTCTGCAAGTTCTCTGGCATATTCTGTATGGATCGAGCCGTCCCTGTTTCCTTCTTCCAGAAGTTCAAGAAAATAAGGCGTCAAAACTTTCCTGTTGGAGGAAATCATTTCCACCAGCAGCTTTGGATTCTGCGTAATGGGAATGGCCTGTATAGTCAGGCTGGTGCGTTCCCTATCCCTTTGATTGATCCGTATTGCCTCGCGGAGCTTTTCCAGTCCGGAAAGATCCGTACGCTTTCGAACAGCCTCAAAGGGATTATTGGAAAAAAACATCCGATCGCTCACCGCGTCCAGAATCTCTTCCTTTGACTTGAAATGATGGTAAACGGCACCTTTCGTCAGCCCTCCCAATTCATCGACAATATCCTGGATGGTGGTATTGTCATATCCCTTTTCCAGGAAAAGACGCTGGGACGCCTCCAAAATTCGCTCCACCGTAATTTCCGGGTATTTGTTGCGTGCCATGGCATACTTCCCTTCTCTTTCCCTTCTTTTCATATGGATAAATTAACATACCAAGAGTATGTTTGTCAAGGAGATTCCCCACTTCATCAGTCTCTCTCCCTGCCGCTTTCTTCTTTTCTCTCTGAATCCGTCAGTATCATGACCTCCTGTTCCAGGCGAATTTTTTCTTCCACCATCCTGGCAATTACCTGATGAAAACAGGCATATTCCGGATCCTGCCCCATCTTTTCCAGCGCCGCAGCATAGGAGGGCGACGTGATTTTCATCCCCTTGTCCCGGTATCGTTCCAGTGACTGCAGATCCATCCGGTATGGTTTCAGTTCAGGAATAATATTCTTCCGAAGTCTCTGAAAAATGCGAAATCCTCCCACATCCATATCGCCCCAATGGTAATATTCCACTTTCTCCGGCTGATATTTCAGGCCCTCTGAAATTTTCCGAAACCATTTGCCCTTAACCGGACTGTAACAGCCGCCGTGAAAGATTACCAGTTCTTCCTCTGTCATCCCGTGGGATAAATACCAGACGTAATTGGCTTTATTTTCAATAAAGAGAACCCGCCGCACCCCCTTCGCTCTCACCTGGGATACGTGTAAAACCGTCTCCGCATTGATATATGCGCCGTATTTTTCTTTGCTGTAATCAATTTCGCAGCCGTCTTTCAAAAGGACCTGAATCCTGCCGGTAAATTCCAGGATCTCCGGCCAGCGCACGATTCCCTTTTCTCTCAGCAGTTCCTCATCCTCCGGAATATCTTCCCCTGCCTCCCTTTTCACCCCTTTCAGAATTGACAGTACTTTTGTTTTCACTTCCTTTTCAAAACGCTTGCTGTCTCCATAAAGGGCAAGACTCATGAGCCGCTCCATCTGCTCATCTTCATTGTTCTCCATATAAATCAGACATTTTAAAATATCTTCGTTCAGCGTCTGATCCCCGGGAAAATAAGCAGAGGGCTTTTTCCTGATTTGTATTTCCTCTGCGGCCTTTTCCAGAAAAGTGCGAAGAGCGGTTCCCTCTTTCAGTTCCCCCGCGTATTTTTCCACCATCTCCTGAAGCCCATCCGCTTTTTCTTTGAGGGGAATCCGCCCCGTCCGCCGGTAGCTTTCTCTGATTCTGTCCTCATCCTGGATAAGCCAGATCTTATCCACCAGATTGCCTTCTTCAAACCTCACCCAGGAATAATCCACCAGCCCCTGTTTTTTTAACGCGGCAAGAACAGAAAGGAAGAGCCGCTTTTCTTCCGGATTTTCCATTTCCCGCTGGAGCCGCTCCTCTTTCGAAAGGGTAAGAGCGATTCTTCGGGAAGAATGTCCGCCGGTAAAAGCTTTGCTCTTTTCATACTTTTCAAGCAGCTTCTCAAGGAGCTGTCTCTCATAATTTTTCTCCATCCTGCACCTCCTCGATTTCCCTTGGATCAAAAAACCGGGTGAAGGCGTGTCTGTTATCCCGGTAAACAGCAATATTGCGGTCCACCAAAGGCGCGATGTCCGGAATCTTATCCGGAGGCGCCGAGAAAATGGCCTGCAGTTCAAAACGCCGCAGCAGCCGGATACTTTCCCGGATTCTTTCACCGTCCATCTTACTGAAGGCTTCATCCAGAATAATCACCCGCAGCGTATTGTTCTGATTCTTATTCCTGATCCTGCACACCTGTGAAAAGGACGCCAGAAGAGCAATGTAGAAGGGAATCTGGGTCTCTCCGCCGGACTTTTTCAAAAGTGTTTTAGACAGCCTCTGTTCCTCCCCCGTCTCATCGGTCACCACCAGATCAAACACCAGATAAGTCTTATAATCCGTGAATTTTCTGATGCTTTTTTCATATTCCGCCCGGCGCTGGGCGCTGACGTTGGTCTCATTGAGAATCAGTAATTGAAACAGCTCGTCAATTTCTTTCTGATACTTCTCGTTGAAGCTCTGGGACGCAATGTTCCAGCCCCCGGTATCCATAAGCAGCGGATCCATGATCATATCATAGTAATTCCGGTATTCCGGTCTGGGACTTTTGACAAAGCGATACCGGTCCGTGCCGAAAACACTTTTCTTCAGCGAATCGTTCAGCTCGTCCAACTGCTGGGATACCGACTCGATATTGGACTTGATTTTGGCTATAAAATCATCCCGGAACTGATCGTAGGCCTTCTGCCGGGAATCCCGGATTTTTTCCGCATATTCCGGGAGGCGTATTTTTTCCAGTTCTTCCAGTTCTCTGTCAAACTGCCGGTTGCTCTCCAGCTCGATATCATATGGCATCTTATAGATACTGTTGTAATCGGAACGCCTGCGGGTCCTCTCCTTCCGGAGTCTGTCCCGCTTCAGTTCGGTCTGTTTCATGCTGGCGTAAAATCGCTCCCGCAGAGAATGGGTATATTGACCGGGCTGTGTCCGTACCTCCTGAAAGCGCGGTTCTCCCTTCTCCTGTATCCATTCCGGCTCAAATCTTTCCGCGATCCTTCTTTTCACCCCTTCGATTTTTCCCAGAACGGCGGGATATTTCTCCTCCTGGATACCTTCCAGCTCCGTCTGCAGACGTTCGTTTTTCTTATCCAGACTGTGCCAGGCTTTTTCCCTGCTTTCCCGCTCCTCCTGGAGGCGACGGATTTCCTGCTCCATCCGTTTCAAATAGGTAAGATCAAGGTGATCGTATTCCTCTTTCACCCTGGCGTACTCTTCGTGAAGCTGTGCAAGCCGTTTGCCCATACCTGCCGCCTGGCTATGTTTCTGTGCCTCATATTCACTTAGTACGGCTGTCTCCGATGCCTTCTTTATCATGCGGTGTACACGAAGCGCCTCTTCATACAGCGCCCCCTGTTCTTCCCATTCTCTTTTGTATTGTTCCAGCATCAGTTCCATGGACCGCCGCCCGATAAAAGGCGTAGCATAACGGGAGGGATTCAGTTTCCGGCTCACATACCCTTTATAGAGCATACAGGTCTTAGTGACGGCAGTCTTATAGTGATTCAGTTCCTCCGCCCGTTCACATTTCATAACGCCGCCCAAGAGGTAATCTGCATAAAGTCTCCCATCGGGATTTTCCGTCTCGATTTCCTCGGAAAGGGATCCGGCCAGCGGCTTTTTGTGAAAATTTTTCCGCAGCTTTCCAATATCTACCAGTCCTGCGTCAAAAACCGGATTACTTCTGCGCTCCTGATCGTAAACGGCAAGAGCGTCCCGATAATATTCCTCCGGTACCAGAAGATAGAACTTCTGTCTGTCCAGGTATCCCTCAATGGCATTTCGCCATGCAGGATCACGAATCTCAAGAAGATCTGCCAGCACAGATACCTGCACTGCCTTTTTATGCATCCCGAAAAGTTCCGCCTCCAGAAGCCGTTTCAATGCGGTCACCTGCTGCGGAAAGGGTTTGATCCCCTTTTCCAGATTCTGGATCTTTCCTTTCAGCTCTTCCAGGCCGTGTTTGATCTGATCCCCTCTGCTTTTTAACTGAATCCGATATTCATTCAGATCATTTTGCAGCGCAGAAAGCCCCCTGGAGGCTTCTTTAAAGGGAAAACCGGCAAGTCCTTCCTCCGTCACGCGGCACATACGATCCACAATTTCCGCCTTTTCTTTTTCCGGTTCATATCCGGCCTTTGACGCCTCAGTCAGCGCCCGGCTCCACCCCTCTCCGTAACTTTTGATCTGCCGGACGGCTTCCTGGATACCCTGTTCCAGACTCCCGATCTCCCCTTCTGTCTTTTTCAGTCTTTCCCGCAGATGCTTCTCCCTTAGGGCAAGATCAGAACCTCTGTATTCTTCCTCCAGTTTCTCCCGTTCTTTCTGAAGCTTATCCGCCTCCTCTTTCAGCAAGGTCATTTCTTTTTCCTGACGGGCAATCTGCCCGCGTTTTTCTTCCATCTGATTCCCAAGGGCCTGTTCCTCCCCCTCATACTCTTCCTGCTCCGCCCTGATCACGATATAGTCCTGCTGAGTGAACCGCTCTTTTTCTCTCTCGTAGTTTTCATGAATTTCCCGGATCTCTTTCAGATACTCGATCCGTTCCCTGACCTTTTGGGCGTCTTCCTCCAGGTTCTTATACTGACGGATATCGCTCTGCATCTGTTCCACATTGATATTATTTTTCACATCGCAGATGGATTCTGTGATAAATTTCTCAATATCTGAAATGGGAGAAAAGGGAACCGCCTTTCGCAGCAAAATACGGTATTTATTCTTCAGCTGCCCAAATTTTCCCAGAATCACTTCCTGATAACGTTTGTTGGTATCAAAAAACTCATAGGCGCTGTTTTTCTTTCTGCCGTAAATGCGGGCAAAATAAGTCTTCAGCCCCGCCAGGTCAAAGGGCGTATTGCTCTCCTGATCCACAAAGCGGTTTTCAGGAATTCCCCCTGCATGAAGCAGAAACCACTTATAATCATAAGTCTGATCCCGATAACAGTCACAGACAATCCCCGCTGTGAAAAGTTTTTTCCTCTCCGTATCCTCAAACTCCAGCGCCACATAACTGGAAAAACGTTCTTTTCTCAGATAGTGAAACCCTGCATCGCCGTCGTCTCCCTGCTCTCCAAAAAGATAACTTTTCAGTGTCCGGGCAGACTTTTCATTGGCCGCTTTGTTAAAAAATCCGCCGCTGGTATCTCCCAGCAGCACCAGCTGCAGGGCGTCGATAATGGTGGTCTTTCCCGCCGCCGTTTTCCCCGTCAGGAAGTTAACCATTCCAAATTCTATCAGTTCTATCTCATAATGATGCCAGTGAATCAGCAGCATCCTCTTCAATTTCTTCATCTTCGACGGCAGCCTCCTCATCGATCAGCTGGTACATATTGCTGATCCGCTCGTTTGAAACGATAAAAAGAATCGTGGGCAGTATCAAAAATCTCGTATCCGCAGCCTCCCATACGCCTTCCCCTTTCTCGATAATCCGGAAACGCTGCAGCGTACGCAGAGAATCCCGCAGCGTATGATTGGGCAGCTTCTTTTTTATTGCGCCAAGGGAGAGCAATTTATGCACCAGATCTCCGGTACAGGTAAAAATTTCATTGGACAGAGAAAGCTTCTCCCTCTCTTCCTCATAAATCAGCCGCAGTCCATAGATGATCACCGTTGTGGCTTTGTCAAACTTATAGCGGTTGGACTCATAGTCGCTGGAGATCCAAATCACTCCGTAATTAGAATCCCGCTCCAGGTGAAATCCCGCCAGTTCCAGATATTCCTGGAATAACCGGAAATTTCTCTCCACAAAAAGGTAATCCGGATTGGTACGGTTCATATGATCCGTAAAATCATAATCTCCCTGGAGGAGGTAAGTGCGCGCCAGAAGGGTATTTACCATCCGCTTAAAATTCTCCCTCTCCGTCATATTAAGTTTTTCCAGTTCCTCTTCGATCATGTTTTCTTCCTCACAAATTTCACCCGCGGCAGACGGTATCCCTGCCGGCTCACATTTCCGTCCTCAAATTCCACCCGGTAGGGCGCCGTCTTTTCCTGTCCCCGAAGTGTACTCAGCAAAAAAAGAATGAAATCATCCGAATTTTCCATGATCGCCTCTTCGGTGCCGCACTCCGATTTTTCTCCGAACAGCGTCTCCACATAGGCGTCTATTTTCCGGTCGCTGTACTGTCTTCGCACATCCTGAAGAAAATTTCTCACCAACTCTTTGTTCTCCTCTCTTTTCTCCAGGGGCATGGGTTTTCCTTCGGTTTTCACCGTACGCTTCGTTCGGCTGTACAAAGACTGCATATCCAGATAAAAGTGCCGGTAGGCTTCCAGAGACGCCTCCATGTTTTCAAAAATCCGTTTTTCATGGGAATGCTGCAAAATAGCCGCCAGTTTTCCCTTGGCGCTTCGATCTGCATTCATTTGATAGCGGATTCGGTCAATGGAGGCATTGGTGTATTCCACATGCTTTCTGTCGATTTCCCCGATCATACCCTCAATATTGTCATAGGTATCCGCCACATACCCTATCATACGCAGCACTTCCTCCCGCCCCTCCTCCAGGTCGGCAAATACATGCCTTTGTACTCCCTGCTCCGCCATGGCAGAAAGAATTTGTTCATCCATGAGCCATTGATTCAGTACCAAAAGAATGGAATACTTAAATCGGGGGACGGAATCGATGGTCTTCAGCGGATAGTATACCGTGTCAATAATCAACTCTTTGTACCGGTCAAAATGCTCATGCAGGAGTTCATTCACCTCCATACTGTCTCCGATCCGCTGATAATATCGTTTGATATTATTGAACAAAAGTTTCAGTTCATCCACCAGCCGCTCCGTATTCTGATAGGCCGCTGCCAGCGCCTGATAGAGATAGTCGCGGTTTTCCCCTGAATTCTTCAGCGCCGCATAAGTCCCATAGACGTAGCTGTTATATTCCCGCACCCGCTCCCTGGACAAATCATACAGAAGATTGATAACTTCAATGGCATAATCCGGTATCGTGATATTCTCCTCGAAAGAGCCTCTCTCATATTCAAACTCCAGCCACCCCGTATCCCGAAGCTTCCGGATCAGCAGATGAGCACGACCTGAAAGTCCCTCGCTGCTTCCCGACGCCGCTCCTATCTCCTCCTCTTCCTCTGAAAAATCAGCATTCAGGATGAACGTTTCCAGCGAATCCACCAGCATGGACACAAGATCCCCTCTTCGGATCACCAGTTCCGTCTTAAAAGCCTGCCGGAGCACAAAAAGCGCCTCCACGTAAAGTTCTTTTTTCGTGGAGGTCAAAATACTGAAGAATCGATCCGGTATTCGTTCAAATAAACCCATGTTCCATCACCTGTCATGCTTTTTCCCCGCAGAGGAATCCCATGCCGGAACCTTTTTGGGAATAAAGAGGGACTTCATCTTGGCTCCTTCCAGGGTCAGCAGCTTCACTTTCTTATCGATTCCGCCTGCATATCCCGTCAGACTTCCTTTTGCTCCCACAACCCGATGACAGGGGACAATAATGGAAATTTCATTATGGCCTACCGCTCCCCCCACTGCCTGGGCAGACATATGAGGCAGCCCCCTTTTCTCAGCAAGCTGTTTCGCGATTTCCCCATAAGTGACGGTCTGTCCATAGGGAATGGAGCAGAGGATTTCCCATACCTCTTTCTGGAATTTCGTTCCGATGAAATGGAGGGGAATTGAAAAATCCGGTTCCCTTCCCGAAAAGTAAACGTCAAGCCATTTTTTTGCTTTCTGAAACAACGGGATTTCTTTCTCCTCATGCTCTTCGTCCAAATAACGTGCAAAATATTTCTGCCCCTCAAACCATAATCCAGTCAGGCCCATATCATCTGCCGCCAGAAGAATACCGCCCAGGGGAGACGCATAATGACTGATATACTGCATACGTACCCTCCGCTTAACCTGTCGTTTTTATTAATTTTACCATAAAAAGCAGGAGGATACTATTCTTCTCTCTCTTTAAGCCGGTAATTAATCACAACGTTCAGCGCTTCATTTACCTGTCCGGCTTTTTCAATGGCTTCCGGAAGCTTTTCCCAGGGATATTCATGGGTAATCATGGACTCGATATCCCATCTGCCGCTTTCCATAATGTTCATTACATCTTTCACATCTTCCGGAAGATATCCGCCGGAGCCAATCAGTGACTGCTGTGCATATGTCATGGATAAAATATCCACAGGACGCTTCCCGGCGCGGACGGCCACCACCGCCATCCGGCTGCCAATCTTCCCCATGTCCTGGAAGGTCTCCAGAATCGAGTCGGCTCCCGCCGCATCGATATAGATATCCGCATCTGCCGTCTCTCCCTTTAACCCGGGAGCTTTTCCAAAATAATGAACTGCTTTTTCCCGGAGATTTTCTTTTTCATTATTGCAGGTTTGAAATCCCAGTTTTTCCGCTATCTGCAGACGGAAGTCAGAATGGTCGCAGATCATCACCTTCTCACAACCAAAATATTTCAACGCAATGGCCGCCGCCATTCCGATGGTTCCGGCTCCAAATACCACTCCCTTCTCTCCTTTCACCGGAGCAGTCCGTCTCGCAGCCCGGCACCCTACCGTAAATGGCTCGATCAGACTTGCCGTTTTGGAAGATATTTTTTCGCTGACCGGATAAACCTGTTGATAAAGTTTTGCATCAGGAATCAATATATATTCAGAAAATCCGCCCACCGTTCCTGCTCTTTTGGGATCTCCTTTGGCCAGCCTGGGATAGGGGTATACCCGGTCTCCCACATGGATTCCCTTCACCTTCTTCCCCACCTGGACGACTTCCGATACCATCTCATGTCCGAATTCTTCTCCCACCGTGATCCGATGGCCTGTCCCCGGCCCATGGGTGTAAACCGCCACATCCGTTCCGCAGATACTGGCATACAGATTCCGTACAACGATGTCATTATCCCCCGCCGCCGGCATATCCAGTTCCGCCAAAGTTATCTTTTGTTTTCCGTTATAAATTGCTGCTCTCATCTATACTGTTCCTTCCATACCATATTAAAATTTTACTTACAAAAGCGCGTGGCCCTTCTGACAAATACTGTAGATTTCCTCCAGTTTATCCTCAATCAGCGGTTCCAGTTTTTTCCTTTTTTTCTCCGTCATCCGGCGGTACAGAAAATAAGGCAGAATCCATCCCAAAAATCCCGGAATGGCCAACAGGATGCACAGCCCGATCAGCGGCGGCTCATGAACCACGGCAAAAGTAGAGCCGGCCATGAACGCTGTCCCGGCTATTCCCACCGTCAGCGCCTGAATCATGGGCATCCGCGTTTTTTCTTCTTCCAGCACTTCAATCTCATGGGCACAGGATTCAAAATTTCTCTGAAGCCGTGTCAGCTCCATTTTATTCATAATTTTCCGGTTTCTTTTCAGCCGGACAGTCTGACGATGCTGTTCCTGAACTTTCTTTTGCTTTTTCAGCACGTACGCTTTTTCATCCACTATCCATCCAAAATTCTCATAGCAGTCCAGATACATGGAAACCTGATCTGCCGGAACAGTAATTTCTTTATATTCATATCCGATAAATTTCTTCCCCTCCGTCATCACAGTCCTTCCTCCTCATCCAGATCATCATCGGCTGACGCTAAAGCCAGCGGCAGTTTCACCGTGAACCTGCTTCCCTTTCCCAAAGCGCTTTCCACAGATATGTCCCCGTCTGAAAGCTGAAGAATCCGATTGACAAGCGCCAGCCCCAGCCCGTTCCCTTCTGTGGAGTGGGAAGTATCCCCCTGATAAAATTTGTCAAAAATATGACTTTTCGTCGTCTCATCCATACCGCATCCGGTATCCTCCACGATAACCGTTACCCCCTTATCATCAGAAAATTCTTTAAGGGTAACTTTCCCGCCGGCCGGTGTGAATTTAATCGCATTGGATAAAAGATTGGTCCACACCAGCTCCAGCAGCCCGGGATCGGCAAGAACCATTACCCGTTCTTCCATATCCGCCTCAAAATCAATCTTCTGGCTTTCCCATCTGTCTTCAAACTGCAGCGCACATTCGCATAACTGGCGGCACAGGTCATAACTTTCCGGCTTTGGTTTTATGGTCTGTTTTTCCAGCTTATTCAGTTTCAGCATGTTCATAATCAGATCAGCCAGACGCTTTGCGGCTTTTAAAATACTCTGAACACATTCTCTTTGATTTTCTTCCAGACCCTTCTCCTTTTCTAAAAGCTGTGCATTGTTGTAGATCACTGCAAGGGGTGTTTTAAATTCATGGGATACGTTGGAGAAAAAGTCGGTTTTCAGGGTTTCCATGCCGCCCAGTTCCTCCACCATTGTGTTGAAATCCAGAATCATCGTATCCAGATAATCGTATTTATCCGGGGTATTGATGGTCGGAACAAACACGGAGAAATCCCCATGGGCCACTTTGTTGGTGGCCTTTGCCAGCATCTGCATGGGAATCTCAAAAGTTTTTTTCATCTGACGGCGAATATAGAGAGTTACGCCTCCCGCCACCAGTATCCAGTAAACCATAGGGACAATAACCTGCAGAAGTTCCCCCACGTTCATTTTGTTCATCCCTACAATCAGCCCTACGTGTATTCCCGACATCAGCAAAAGAACGCCAAAAACTACGGCGAAAAGAGATACGGGAAACCTTGTCTGGCGAACCTGCACCCTGTTCCTTGTTCCGTTCATCCCAGCACCGCCTTATATCCAAGTCCCCGAACTGTTTTAATCTCAAAACCGTCGCATCCGGAAAATTTGTCCCGAAGCTTCGTAATATAGACATCCACTGCCCGCAGACTGGTATTGCTGTCCACCCCCCAGAACTCATCCATAAGCTGTGCCCTGGAAAATGTTTTGTTCGGGTAAGAAAGCAGTTTATAAATGATGTTAAACTCTCTGGTTGTCACCGGGATTTCCTCCCCGTCTACCATGGCCGTCATGGCGTCCGCATCCAGTTCCAGATTGCCTGCCGCCAGTTTTCTCTCTGTCTCAATATTGGCCCTGCGAAGAAGAGCCCGAACCCGAAGCAGCAGTTCGTCCAATTCAATGGGTTTTACCATATAGTCGTCGATCCCAAGCCGAAAACCTTTCTGTTTCGACGAAAGATCGTCCTTTGCTGACATGAATAAAATGGGAATATGACGATTTACACGCCTTACGGTTTCTGCAAATTCAAATCCGTCAATCTCCGGCATCATAATGTCTGAAATGATCAGGTCATAGAGTTGATTATACATTTCCTCATAGGCCTCTGCCGCTTTCAAACACCCCTTGGCCCTGAATCCGCTGTCATTCAAATAGGTACAGACCGTCTGATTTAATTTCACATCATCTTCCAAAACAAGAATATTGATCATCTATTCCTTCCTCCTGAATTTTTCAATTTATTAATCTCCATGGTTGTCCGGAGCACCATATATCCCGCCATGACAAATACGACGGCAGTCACAGCCGTTCCTGTGGCAGTCACCATTCCCTTCTGCAAAGCTATATCCTCCGTCCCTCCAAACCGGGTCAGCATGGCGGTTTCCAAAGACAGCATGGATACCAGCGCAGCCGTAAGACTGATGACCTTTGCTGCGGAGATAACCGGACTTCCGTACTTTCGAAATCTGATTACGTTCATCACTGCCGTAATTACGGCATAGAAGGTATATAATGCCATGAGGTAGATCAGGATTCCGGGATAGGTAAAGCCGCTGTCCTTTGTCACCACCAAGATAATAATTCCCGCCAGCGCCCAGTCCAGTACCCCAAGAACGATCCCGCACATCCGACACCTTTTCAGCTCTTCCCTTTGATTTTCCCCGGTATTTCCGTCTTTTCTTCTCAGATAATTCAGCAGGAAAAAGCGCATAACTGCCAGGAGAATATAATAAACAGCCAGGGTCCCAAACCAAACCGACCGATAACGGATTCCCGAAAAAAGTTTAAGTCCCGCATATAAAAAATTAATCACCAGGCTGGGATATAGAGAAATTTTCGTACGGTACACATGCTCATCCAAACATCTGCGGATCACAGGGATTTTCAGAAGTTTTCTCACCAGGAGATTATTCCTGATCCCTTCCCGGAACCAGTGAATCAGCCCTGGCATACCAGTACCGGTAATCACTGCCCCATAAGCAGAAAATACATAAGACGTATATGTGAGAAATGGATTTGCCGGCTCACTGGCAAGAACCCAAAAAACCAGCACAAACGACGGCACGGCCACAAGCAGCGTAACTCCCGGAGGTAGGAAAAATACTTTTTTCAAGATTTTCTTTATATTTTTCAAATCCATCTTACACCTCGCATGCTGGAAAGTCTATCGGTATATCTCTTCTTTCCGACACAGTATGCACTTCTTTTATTCATGTTTTGTTTGGGTAATGTTTCAGAATTGTTAATTTCCCGCTAAAATGCACAAAAAATGAGCCGCCGATTACTCACGCGACTCATTTTATCTGAATTAATTTCAAAATCCCATTGTCCCCAGGAAAACAATACCTCCATCCTCTTTATTTCCTGCAATAATATGGCGTTCCCCCGCAGAACTTTTATATATGCGAATCTCATCACCGTAAAAACTCTGGGATATATAATGCAGTTCAAATTCCTTCAGGCTGTGCTCTTCATAAAATTCCGGTGAAAATACATTTTCCATAAGATTAACGTATCTGAGATTTGCCATATGCTGACTTTTATCCAAATCAGAGTATCTGACTTTATGGGAATAAATGTATTCCATTCCCGCTATGTCTCTTTTAAATTTCATAAAGGGCGCCAGCTCAATTTTCTCCGTATCACAGGTCATGCCCTGGGGCATTTCAATATCAGACAGTCTGCCGATCTTCTGGGCCTGCAGATGGATTACACAGCTTTCCAATCTTCCCATGGCAAAAACCTGGCCGTCGGCAGATATTCTCAAATCCTGACATATCCGCAGTTTATCCTGCTTTTCTATCCAGGTTTCCATGTGAAGTTTTCTGGAAAAATCCGCCCTTTTTCCTACCTGCATCTTATATCTTGTATAAATCCATGCCGCCCCGTATTTTTCCGGCAGGGTATCGTTTCCCTTTTCCATATGGTAAAGATGTTCCGTAGCCATATCCTGAAAATAGGACATATAAGCCCTTATGCCTATTCTCCCCTGGGCATCAGCATCCCGGAACATCGGCATATAATCTTTGACGAATACTTTTTCTCCCGTCAACTCATCGCCTCCTGTTTTCAACTGTTTTGTATGGCGCCGGTATTCAGCGCCGGACAAGTTTACAAATTGTTTCACAGTGAACAGTATGAACAAATTGATCGATGCACACGCACCGCTCCACCTGGTATCCCCGCTCCTGAATCATCTCCAGGTCCCTTGCCAGACTGGTTGGCTTGCAGGAAATGTATATGATTTTTTCCACACCGTAATCCAGAATCTTAGGCAGCGCTTTGGGATGTATCCCATCCCTGGGGGGATCCAGAATAATCAGATCAGGCTTTTCTGAAATACCGTCCAGCACCTTCAGCACGTCGCCGGCAATAAACTCGCAGTTATCGATCCCGTTCCTCCTGGCATTTTCCTTCGCCGCTGTCACAGCCTCTTCCACAATCTCCACGCCCACCACTTTATCGGCCACGGCCGCCGCAATCTGGGCTATGGTCCCTGTACCGCTGTAAAGATCAAAAACCGTTTTGTTCTTGGTATCTCCGATATATTCCCGCACGGTGCTGTACAATACTTCCGCCGCCCGTGAATTGGGCTGGAAAAAGGAAAAGGGAGTTATTTTAAATTTCAGTCCCAGAAGCTCCTCATCAAAGTAATCCTGGCCGTACAGGATTCTGGTCTCGTCGCTCTTTACCACATCGGAAAGAGAGTCATTGAGAAGATGGAGAATACCCACAATTTTCCCCTCCAGCGGCAGCGCCAGCAGTTCTTCCGTCAGCGGCTGCAGATCATGTTCCTCCTGGGTGGTGGTCACCAGATTTACCAGAATCTCACCGGTTCTGTCCGCTCTTCGCAGCAGCAGATGGCGCAGATAGCCTGTATGCTGCATTTTCTTATAATATCCAATCTTCCTGTCCTGGAAGTACTTCAAAACGCACTGAAGAATCTGCGTCATATCCCCATGCACCAGTTTACAGTCCGACGCCGTCAGCACATCATAGGTACTGCCTTTTTTATGCAGTCCCAGCGTCAGGGGCCCGTCCTTGAATGCGTCGCCAAAGGAAAATTCCATTTTATTCCGATAGGCGAATTCCCGGGGGCTGCCTTTGATGGGCTCAAAAACATAATCTGTCTTTATGGCCTGATCCAGTAATTTTCCAATCTGCTTTTCCTTCATTTCCAGCTGTTTCTCATAGCTCATTGTCTGGTACATGCAGCCGCCGCATTCCGGGAAAATACTGCACACCGGGTTCCGGGTTTCCAGGGGTGATTTTTCCAATACTTTCAAAAGACGGCCCTCCAGGCGGCCGCCCCGCTTCTTGTTAATCATAAATTCCACTCTCTGGCCCGGGATTCCGTTCTTTACCGTAACCGTTCCCTCTTCCAGATTTACTTTTCCCTTATTGGGAAAATCCACGTATTCTATAACACCTTGACAAATATCCCCTTTTTTCATCATCTCTCACCTTTATTTATAATCTCACGAAAACAGGCTCGTGACCCACTCTGGGCAGGAATTTTTCCAACAGATCCGAGGTTTTCAGCTTAATGCTGACCGTATTGATGCAGGGATGACAGCCCACATATTCCTCCTTCGCCACTTCTTCATCAATCAGAAGCTGCACCCGGTGATCCACATCATTCATCAGCCCCATCACGCTGACTGACCCTGGCGTGATATCCAAAAATTTTTCCATGTATTCCGGCTTCCCGAAGGAAAGACGGGCCACTCCCAGCTGATGAGAAAGATCCTTGGTCTTAAACTGTTTCCCTCCCGGCAGCATCAGCAGATAGAAGTCTGTCTCCTGGCGGTTGCATAAAAACAGATTCTTGCAGATTTCAATCTGCAGAAGCTGATCCACCTGCGCGCAGGCTTCAATGGTATTATGGGCCTCATGATCTACTCTCTCATAGGGTATCTTCAGCGCGTCCAGCAAATCATAAGTTCTGATCTCTTTTTCCAGACGGCCTGCAGTATCCTGCGGCCTGCCCTTAAGTACTCCTGTCATTTTTTTATTCCTCTCTCATGAATTTTACACTGAAAAAAGTCCCGACGTCATTCACGCCGGGACCGTGATAAACCTTTTTCGTTTATTCATCCTCTGTCTCTTCATCTTCAAAATAATCGTCAAAATCATCATCAAAATCGTCTTCAAAATCTTCCAGATAATCCGGAGTAAAGAAACGATATACCGCGTATGCAATTCCCGCTACCGCAGCAACCGCACCGATAATTGCCAAAACCCATAACAGTGTATTTTTACTTTTTTCTTCGTTTTCATTTTTCTGTAACATTGCCATCAGTTCATCAATTTTATTCATGGTAGACACCGTCCTCTCTCTTAGTTAGGAATATTATAACACTATCTGTATTATTTTACCACAAAAATCTGAATTTAGGTATTTCAGATTTTTTTTAACTTTGCAAAAGCCGCAAACATTTTCTTCACGCCTGCTCTCTCAAAGTCCACCGTTACTTCGTAATCTTTTCCGCCTTCCACAATATTTTTCACAACGCCGACTCCGAACTTCACATGGCGAACCGTATCTCCCACATCATAATCCAGTTTATCCGCCTTCGTCACCTTAAACTGTTTAGGCTGAAACGCCTGGGTATGGAAAGCTTCTCTCATCTGACGGTATACGTTGGAAACCGGTATCTGATCCAGCTTCGGCTTCTTTTCCTGTATCTCACGCCCCATATCCACCAATTCCCGGGGAATCTCCCGGATAAATCTGGAGACACGATTATACTGGGTTTCTCCCCGAATCATCCGCTGCTGAGCGCAGGTCAGCGTCAATTCCTTCATGGCTCTGGTAATTCCCACGTAACAAAGACGCCGTTCTTCTTCCACCGCCATGGAATCATCAGACACAATGGAAAGATAGCTGGGGAATATTCCATCCTCCATACCGCTCATATACACGTAAGGAAATTCCAGTCCTTTGGCGCTGTGCAGGGTCATCAGCAGCACTCTGTCTTCCGAATCATCCACCGAATCGATATCGCTTACCAGCGCAACCTCTTCCAGAAATTCACTTAACGTCCCCTTCTCGTGTTCTTCATCATAGGTGGCCGCTTTCGTAATCAATTCATCAATATTTTCAATCCTTCCCCTGGCCTCTTCCGTATCCTCCAACTCCAGCTCACGGACATATCCTGTCTCTTCAATAATCTGATGGAGAACCTCCGCCACAGAGAGATACTCCACCTGGGAACGAATCCGCTGTATCATTTCCACAAAGGGACGGATTTTACCATAGCTTCTTCCCACAACAGATGCCAGATCTGATTCCTTCAGCGCGTCATAAAAGCTCACCTCATGTTCCTGGGCGTATACCGCCACCTTAGTCAGCGTGGCCGCTCCGATCCCCCTTTTGGGTACATTGATGATTCTTCGAACCGCCAGATCATCCCTGGCATTATCCACAGTTTTCATGTAGGACAGCAGATCTTTGATTTCCTTTCGGGCATAGAAGTTCACGCCGCCCACCAGGCGGTAGGGAATATTCGCCATGAGAAATTTTTCTTCAAACAGACGAGACTGGGCATTGGTTCGATATAATACTGCAAACTCTTTATAGTCTGCCCCGTTTTCCCTTTTTTTCTTCTGAATTTCACCGGCTATGTATTCCGCTTCCTCGAACGCGTTCATAAACTGCCGAAAGGCCACCTGACTGCCATTTTCATTGTCCGTCCACAGGGTTTTCTCTTTTCGCTGGGTATTATTCTTTATCACCTCATTGGCTGCGTCCAGAATGTTCTGGGTGGAGCGGTAATTCTGCTCCAGCCGGATTACATGAGCGTCGGGAAATGCCTGTTCAAAGCCCAGTATATTTTTAATATCGGCACCTCTGAATTTGTAAATGGACTGATCGTCGTCCCCCACCACGCAGAGGTTTCTGTACTTTCCCGCCAGTTGGCTGATGAATTTAAACTGCACCATATTGGTATCCTGATATTCGTCTACCATGATATACCGGAATCTCTCCTGATAATAATCCAGAACCTCGGGATATTTCTCAAATAATTCTACTGTCTTCATTAAAAGATCATCAAAATCCAACGCATTATTCTTCTGCAGGCGGCTTTGATACTCCCGGTACACTCTGGCTATGGTTTTCCCATTCCAGGAATCTTCCGGATCCTCCCCATACTCTTCTGCCGTCACATTTTTATTCTTTGCGGCGGAAATTGCAGAGAGAAGCATCCGTTCTTTGTAAAGTTTACTGTCTATGTTCAGCGTTTTGCAGACTTCCTTCACCACCGCTTTGGAATCGTCCGTATCATATATGGTGAAATTCGTGCCATATCCGATTCTGTCTATATGCCGTCTTAAAATTCTGACGCAGCTGGAGTGAAAAGTGCTTACCCAGACGCTGTCCGCTCCAAAACCCACAGTTTTTTCCACCCGTTCTTTCATCTCGCCCGCCGCCTTGTTGGTAAAGGTAATGGCCATAATATTCCATGGCTTTATTCCCTTTTCTTCAATCAAATAGGCGATCCGGTGAGTCAGCACTCTGGTTTTCCCAGAACCCGCGCCGGCCAGAATCAAAAGCGGCCCTTCCGTATAAAAAACCGCCTCCTGCTGCTGCGGATTCAGACATTCAAAATTGTTCATCTTATCTTTATCCTCTCGGCTTATTTTATGCTCTACAAAGTATACCATAAAAACAGTTTTAATGAAATAACCCTTGTCATCTAGTATTAAAAACTATATAATATATCACAAGTGTTTCACTTACATAAGGAGATAGAAAATGACAATTGATAAAGAAAATTTAATCGGCAGCATTTTAGACAGCATCTCAAGAATAGATTACATCAAACCTGAGGAAATTCCCAATATTGCCTTGTACATGGATCAGGTAACCACTTTCATGGACGCTCATCTGGAATCTTCCAAACGATATGAGAACGATAAGATTCTGACGAAAACCATGATTAATAATTATACGAAAAATCATCTTCTTCCCCCCTCCGACAAAAAGAAATATTCTTCCGAACATATTCTTTTATTAATTTTCATTTATTACTTCAAGGGATTTCTTTCCATCAATGATATTCAGACTTTGTTGAATCCCCTGACGGACAAGTATTTCAGCGGTCAGGAAGATCTCTCCCTGACCGATATCTACAACGAAGCGTTCAGTATGGAAAAAGAGCAGATTGAAATTCTAAAAGAGGATATAAAGAAAAAGTACGAGCGTTCTTCCATGACTTTCCAGGGAGTCTCTGGTGAGGAGCGGGATTTCCTCCAGCTTTTTTCTTTTATTTGCCTGCTGAGTTTTGACGTATACCTGAAAAAGCAGATTATCGAAAATCTCATTGATCTGCTTCCTTCTCCGCTGAAAAGCAAAAAATAGGCCGCGCCCGGCGCAGTCTATTTTTTATTGCCGCAGTTTTTATCCGCCAGTTCTTTACAGCAAAATTTTAACGTGTTAAAATATATGGGATAAACCAGAACGACAACAATGTTTTAAGGAGTATACTTATGGGTAAAACAATTCATACGGATGCCGTAGATCAATTATTTGAGGCTATTCTGAGTTTGAAAAACAAAGAAGAGTGCTATACATTTTTTGAAGACGTCTGTACCATCAATGAACTTCTCTCACTGTCACAAAGGTTTGAAGTGGCCAAAATGCTGCGGCAGAAAAAAACGTATCTGGAAATATCTGAAAAAACCGGCGCTTCCACTGCCACCATCAGCCGCGTCAACCGTTCTCTTACTTACGGAAACGACGGTTATGAGATGGTTTTCCAACGGCTGAATATAAAATAGGAGAGCATTTATGAAATGGCTTGACAAACCTTACTATTCTTTTCACGCCATGCTCCAGGAAACCTTTCATGAAAAAGTATATAAGCTGGCGTTAAACGGCGGTATGACCTGCCCCAACCGGGACGGTACGCTGGGCAGCAGAGGCTGCATTTTCTGCAGCCGCGGCGGCTCCGGCGATTTCGCGGCTGACAGCCGCCTTTCCATTACCGATCAGATTGAAGCCCAGAAAAAAATGGTATCGCACAAAAGGCCTGTGGAGAAATATATCGCTTATTTTCAAGCCTTCACCAACACCTATGCCCCTCTCCCTCATCTGAGTTCCATTTTTCATGAAGCTATTCAGCATCCGGATATTGTAGCTTTGTCCATTGGAACCCGTCCTGACTGTCTGGGAGAGGATATTCTTGACCTTCTTATGTCTCTGAACCGCATTAAGCCGGTATGGGTGGAGCTGGGACTGCAGACGATCCATGAAGACACCGCCCGCTACATCCGCAGAGGCTATCCGCTGGACTGTTTCGATGAAGCAGTCAGAAACCTCCGTGACCGGAAACTGGATGTGATCGTTCACACGATTTTGGGACTTCCCGGCGAAGATCAGCAAAAAGTCCTGCAGACGATCCAGTATCTTAATACCTGTGATATTCAGGGAATCAAACTGCAGCTTCTTCACGTATTAAAGGATACGGATCTGGCAAAGGATTATGAAAAAGGTCTTTTTGAAACTCTGACTCTGGATTCTTATATCACGCTGCTCATTGCCTGTCTGGAGCATCTTTCTCCCCATATCGTAATTCACCGGCTGACCGGCGACGGCCCCAGAGATCAGTTGATCGCACCTGCATGGAGCAGCGCCAAACGAACGGTCTTGAACGAGCTGCACCGCCGCATGAAACTGGAAAACACATGGCAGGGGCGCCTGTACCATTTTCAGGAGGAATGACAAATGGCTGAATCCTTAACTTTATATAAACTGATTATCCTGTATATGCTGAAAAAGGTGACCTTTCCCCTCACCAACGCCCAGCTTTCTGATTTTATTCTGGGCCAGGAATATACCACCTATTTTCACCTGCAGCAGGCCATCAATGAAATGCTGGATGCAAATCTTTTGAATGTGGAAGTCATCCGAAACTCTTCCCGTTACCAGATGACGCCGGAAGGCCGTCAGACTCTGGATTACTTTGAAAATCAGATTCCAGCTACCATTAAAGATGACATCTTCCAGTATCTGGAAGAGCACTCCTATGAGATGCGGAACGAAGTCTCCGTTTGGGCCGATTACTACAAAATCACCGGCAGAAATGAATACGACGTTCACTGCCAGGTGAAGGAGGGGGAGAGTATTCTCATCGATCTGAATCTCTCTGTTCCCGAGGAAGCCCTGGCCAAAACGCTCTGCAGCAACTGGCCGAAAAAAAGCCAGGAAATTTATGAGCATATTATGAAGGAGCTTATGGCATAACCGGCTCCAATAAAAAAGCGCCGCCCGCTAAAGAAATTTTCCATAGAAAATCTTCTTTAGCGGAACAGCGTTTTTTATTTTAGCTTTTTAGAGTCCAAGACTCTCCGACCATTTTTTCAGCTCATCAGCGTCTGTACCTGCGGAAAAGCGTTTTCCGTCTTTCAACACAGCGCCTTTACAGGAAGGGGCAAGTTCTTCATTGGTTTTACCCATTCCGCTGGAACCGGAGGTGGCAAAGGGCACGATGGTTTTTCCTTTCAGATCATACTGCTCCAGGAAAGTGTTGACAATTGTCGGCGCCACGTACCACCAGATAGGAAAGCCTACATAAATCACATCGTACTGATCCATATTCTCCACCTTGTTGGCAACAGGGGGCCGGAAAGATTTATCATTCATCTCGATGCTGCTGCGGCTGTTTTTATCCATCCAGTCCAGATCCGCTTTGGTATATGGCTGTTGAGGTACGATTTCATGCAAATCTGCTCCCACAGCAGACGCCAGATTTTTCGCCACTTTTGCGGTCACTCCGCTTGCACTGAAATAAGCTACCAATTTTTTACTCATATCTTTTTCCTCCCTTAAAAATTCTTTTTGAAAAAGTTTTCCATTTGATCAAAGGGAATGATATCCATCTGATCATACAGATCCGTATGCACTGCATCCGGAATAATCATCAGTTCCTTGTTGTCTCCCTTCAGTTTTTCGTATGCATCCCTGCTGAAATAGCAGGAATGGGCTTTTTCTCCGTGAACCAGCAGCACTGCACTGCGGATCTCATGGATATACTGAAGAATCGGCATGTTCAAAAATGACAGCGTTGACGTCACATTCCATCCGCCGTTGGAATTGAGAGATCTCTCATGATATCCCCGTTTCGTTTTATAGTAATCATAATAATCTTTTACGAAAAACGGCGCGTCCTCCGGCAAAGGATCCACTACTCCGCCGGCCAGTTTATACTCACCGGTTTTATAGTCCTGGATTCTCTGGGCATTGAGCGCTTTACGCTTCTCATCTCTTGCTTCCTCACTGTCCTCGGCGTCGAAATATCCTCTGGCATTGACCCGGCTCATATCATACATGGTAGACGCCACTGTCGCTTTGATCCGCGTATCGATGGCCGCCGCATTCAACGCCATGCCGCCCCATCCGCAGATACCGATAATCCCGATTTTCTCCGGATCAACATTATCCTGAACGCTGAGGAAATCCACCGCCGCCTGAAAATCCTCTGTATTAATATCCGGAGAAGCCACATAACGGGGCATTCCGCCGCTCTCACCCGTGTAAGAGGGATCAAAGGCAATGGTCAAAAATCCCCTCTCTGCCATGGCCTGCGCATACAAACCGGAGGCCTGTTCCTTCACCGCGCCAAAGGGTCCGCAGACTGCCAGCCCCGGAAACTTTCCTGACCCCTCCACCGGCTTGTACAGGTCTGCCGCCAGGGTAATTCCGTAACGGTTGTGAAAGGTCACCTTCCGGTGATCTACTTTGTCACTCTTTGGAAATACTTTATCCCATTTCTGCGTCAATTTCAAGTTCTCTTCTCTCATCTTCCGATTCCCTTCTTTCCCTGTTATTTCATTGACATCTCTTTCTGTCTTTGCTATGCTTATACCATAATACCTAAACCTGACTTTAGGTCAAGAGTTTTTTTAAAAAAAGGAGGAATTCTTATGTACACCATAGGAAAAGTGTCCAAAATGTTCCATCTGCCCATTTCCACTCTCCGTTATTACGATAAGGAAGGGCTTCTTCCGGGCCTTCAGCGGGAAGCGTCAGGAATCCGCAGATTTGATGATCGTTCTCTGGAATCCCTGCGGGTAATCGAATGTCTGAAAAAATCCGGCATGGAAATTAAAGACATCAAACAATTCATGGTCTGGTGCAGCGAAGGTTCCGCCACCTATGAAAAACGCCTGAAAATGTTTCAGCACCAGAAAGAATCCATTGAAAACAAAATCGCCCAGCTTCAAAAAACATTGGAAATGGTGGAATTTAAGTGCTGGTATTATACCCACGCCATAGAGGAAGGAAACGAAGCATTCTCGGAAAATATGCCCGACTCTCTTCCCGAAGAAATCCGGCCGCTGTATATCCGGTCCCACTCAGATTAATTTTAATCTCCCGCATGCTTGGCCATCAATTCCAAAAAAAGATTCATCTGAGGCGTCACGTATTTATTTCTGTGATATACAAGCTGGCTCCACATAACGATCTCGGGGCATTCTGTATCCAAAAGAGCCAGACGGCCGCTGGCTGTATAATCACGCACAACGTATTCCGGTAAAAAGGATATGCCTTTATTCTTCAGCAAAAAACGGGTAATCACATCTGTATTTCCCACTTCCCAAAAAGGATGCAGTTCATATCCTCTGGCGGCCAATATCTGTTCCATCGCATAGCGGTAACTGATCCCTTTTTCCGTAAGGTAAAGGGGTTCCTGAAGGAGACGTTCAATGGAAATTTCCTTCATTCCCGCCAGAGGAGAGTCAGCAGAAGCTACGAAAAATATCTTTTGGGGCTGTTCCGATACTTTTACCCATTCTGGAAAATAAACTTTTTCATCAAGAAAATACAGAATATCCACGTCATTCTGCCGCAGCATATTGCACAGATCAGGAAGCAGAGCGGTATGCGTACTGATTTCCACATTGGGACAAATCTCACTGAGCTCCATGATGACCGGAGGCAAAATACTGATCACATAAGATTCGCAGGTGCCGATGCGCAGTTTTCCCGAAATCTGCTCCGGTTCCTGCACAATACTTTCTGCCTTCCGGATGGAGTTCAGAATGTCCAGCGCATAGGGCAGCAGCCTCTCTCCCGCCTGGGTCAGTTTTACCTGTTTTCCAATCCGTTCAAATAGCCGGGCATGCAGTTCCCCCTCCAACTGTTTGATCTGCATGGTAACGGCAGACTGTGAATAGCCCAGCTGTTCCGCGGTCTTTGAAAAGTTCTGTACCTCCGCAATCCGCACGAAGGTGATTAAGTTTCTGATTTCCATACCATCACCGTCTATCGTTCAAAATTTTTGAATGTTTTCATGAAATCTATGAATTATACAATTTACAGAATTTATGGTAGCATTATTATCAGAAGAAGTCAAGGAGGCGATCGGTATGAACAGAAAGACTCAAAAACAAAACAAAGAAATCGGCGCATTAATGAAAGATTTTACTGAGCGAGCAGTTGATTTTTATGATCATCTGGATACCCGTCCGGTTTTTCATGCCGTTCCGGAAGAGACCCTGGCAAGACTTGGCAGTCAGGAGATTCCCGCTCACGGCCGGCCGATACAGACGGTGTATTCAGAAATGCTCCGTGATATTTACGCAAACACACTCCTGTCACAGCATCCCCGCAGCTTTGCCTGCATTCCTTCCACCGCTTCCCTGCTGTCGTGGATGGGAGACGCGATGACCAGCGCCTTTAATCCCCATGCCAGCTGCCAGATGAATGCACCGGCCGCCGGCCTCATCGAAAAAAAACTGATCCGGTGGATGTGCGGTCTGGCGGGATATCCCAGCGAAGGCGGCGGTCTCTTTGTATCCGGCGGTTCCATTGCCAATCTGACCGCCCTGACAGCAGCAAGGGATACAAAGCTGACCTTTGAGGAGCGGAGCCGCGCAGTCGTATACCTTTCTGACCAGACCCATTCATCGGTGTCCAAAGCGCTGAAAATCATTGGATTTTCCAAAGAGCAGCTCCGCATTATCCCCACCGACAAATTTTTCCGCATGGATGTTTCTGCGCTGCAGACCGGGGTGAAGGAGGATCTTGCAATACATAAAAAACCCTTTGCCGTCATCGCTTCTGCCGGAACAACCAACACCGGGAGCATCGATCCCCTTATGGAAATTTCCGCTGTCTGCCGGGAGTATGGAATGTGGCTCCACGTTGACGGCGCTTTTGGCGCATCGGCTCTGCTGTCCCCAAAATACAAGAAAAATCTGTCGGGAATTGAACACTCCGACAGTCTAAGCTGGGACGCCCACAAATGGCTGTCGCAGACCTACGGATGCAGCGTAGTTCTGGTCCGCAGCCAGGGGGCCCTGATCCGCAGCTTCGCCGCCCACCCGGAATATCTTAAAGACGCGGAAATTTCTGAGGGGGATGCAGAATTCTGGGATCTGGGGCCGGAACTGACCCGTCCTGCCAGAGCCTTAAAGCTGTGGCTTACCCTGCAGACGCTGGGAACCGACGAAATGGGCCGTATCATCGAACATGGCTGTGCCATGGCACGGCTTGCAGAGAAACTTCTTAGCCAAAGTCCGGAATGGGAAATTATTTCTCCTGCCCAGCTTGGTATTGTAAATTTCCGCTATCGGTCCGACGGCAGTCTGCCTGAAGAACAGTTGGATGAGATAAACCAGGAAATTTCCAGAACAGTGACAAACAGCGGTTTCGCCCAGATTTTCACCACCCAGCTGGAGGGCAGAAAGGTTCTGCGTATGTGTACCATTAATCCGGAAACCACCAAAAAAGATATTTACGATACCATCAGACTGATGAAATCCAAAATACTTTGTTACAGAGAAACGGCGTAGCCCATAAGGCTGCGCCGTTCTTTCAATTCTTCTCATTTTCCACTTTTTCTTTCCCTTTTCCGGCTCTCATTATTTTTCCCAGATACCGGAAAAATAAAATGGCCGTAGTAGTGGCCGCCGTCACATCAGCCACCGGTTCTGCCAGAAACACCGCAAACACTTTATGTTCTGTGAGAATATGGGGCAGCAAAAAAATAAGAGGAATTAACAAAAATACTTTCCTCAGCAGGGCCAGCAGCAGCGAGGTTTTTGCATTTCCCAGAGCTACGAAGGTCTGCTGGCAAGCGTACTGAACTCCCATCACGCAGATCCCCGCCGTGTATACCCGCATTGCCCAGGTACCCATGGCGATATATTCGGCATCCGACGTAAACATTCCCATGAAAATCTGAGGAAATAAAAGCGCCAGCGCCCATAAAATCACCGCATAAGAAACACTGGCTTTCAAAAGACTCCAAAACGCCTGTTTCACCCGATCCATTTTCCCCGCTCCATAATTATAACTCACAATTGGCTGAGATCCCTGGGTCATGCCCGTAATGGGAAGAAGGGCGAACTGCATTACGCTGGATAATACCGCCATCACCCCTACCGCAATGTCGCCGCCGTAAGCCTTCAAAGATACATTAAAGCAAATATTCAGGATACTCTCTGTAAACTGCATCACAAAGGGAGATGCCCCCAAAGCAATACAGGGCGCGAGAATTTCCGGCGCTATTCGGAAATTACGGATTCTCAGTTTTAAAAAACTTCTATCTGAACATAAAAAAGTGATAATCCAGGCAGCCGAAAGTCCCTGGGAAATAATCGTAGCCAGGGCCGCGCCCTGAACTCCCATGTTAAAGCCAAACATTAATATGGGATCCAGTATGATGTTAGTTCCCGCACCAATAACCACACTGAGCATTCCAGTGGTAGTATACCCCTGCGCATTGATAAAGTAATTCAATCCCAAAGCAATCTGCACAAATATTGTGCCTAAGGAATAAATTTTCATATAATCCCAGGCATAACCAATGGTATTTTCACTGGCGCCAAACATCATCAAAATATCCCGGCCGAAAATCTGAAAAAATACCGTGAGAACCACTGCCGCCAGTATAAGCGCTGCTGCACAGTTTCCCATGATTTGCTCTGCTTCCTCATTTTTCTTTCTCCCCATCATGATGGAAGCCCTGGCCGCACCTCCAGTGCTGAACAGATAGGCAAAAGCCGATATTGCCAAAATCACCGGCAGCGTAACCCCTACTCCGGTCAGCGCAGATGCGCCAATTGACGGCAGATGCCCTATGTAAATCCGATCTACCAAATTGTACAGAAGATTAATAATCTGAGCCGTAATGGCCGGCAGCGCCAGGCGGAATAATAATTTTCCCACATTGCCCTCACCAAGGCTGATTTCTTTTCTCTCCGGTACTTTTCGCCTTATTTCACTCATTCTGTCTCCTGCGCCTCTTTCCAATTGTAAAATTTGTCTCTTTAGATTTTATGATATTATCTATTGGAAATCAACCCGGAATAGACGATTGGACAAGAGAAAGATCCGGGAAAATAGATGCATTTATTTTCCCGGATCCGCAGACCGAACTGATTTATAATGTTACAATTTTTCCCGCTTTCACAACCAATGCCACATCGTCCACTATGTCGATATTTTCATCAGGGTTTCCGTTAAAGGCCACCAGATTAGCCCGCTTTCCGCAGGCGATAGTTCCCACCTGATCATCAATCATAAGAATCTCTGCATTATTCTTCGTCGCCTGTATCAGACATTCCAGCGGCGTAAAGCCAGCCATATTTACTCTGGCACGGAATTCATAGATGCCGTTTCCATGGCTTCCCACATAGACTCCGGCGTCCGTTCCCCAGCCGATCTTAATGCCTGCTTCCTTATAAGCTCGAAGGCCTTCCACGATTTTATCCACCAGAGTTTTTGCTTTCACCACATAATGTTCTGGCTTGTCATCAGGAAACTCCACAAAATTTACCATGGGAGACATGGTCGGTATGGGGAAGGTTTTTCCGGATTCTTTATACATCCGGATACATTCTTCATCCACAATGGAAGAGTGCTCTACCGTTCTGACGCCGTTTCTGATGCACATCTTGACGCCCTCGGATCCATGACAGTGTACCGCCACCGGCACTCCCACGTAATTGGCTGCGCGGCAGGCCGCCTGGAGCTCTTCTTCGAAGATAATGGCATTTCCCGGTGTTCCTCCCGGATTCATCACCGCACCGGTTCCCATAATCTTGATCCAGTCCACTCCCAACTGATATTGGCGCCGAACGGCCTTAACGTACTCCATGGGAGAATCTGCTTCTTCATACATGGTGCCGAAAAATTCATTGCCGGCTTCTGTGGGGGTGATAATCTTTCCGCTGACCAGAACATCCGGCGCCATCACCCGGCCTTCATTAATGGCTCTTGCCAATCCCAGGGTAATATTATTTCTGTCTCCCAAATCACGAACCGTCGTATATCCTCTTCTTAAGTTATCCTGGGCCCGCTGCAGACAGCACATAAGCCGATAGGAATCCGGCTGCACGTTCTCTTCAAAGGTACTGCTTCCTTCCAGATCCAGATGCAGATGTGCTTCAATCATTCCCGGCATCAATGTCTTCCCGGTCAGATCAACGATGTCCTCCTCCGGCGCCGAAACACTTTTGGCGGGACGGATCTCCTGGATGATCCCTTGATCAACCACCACATCTCCATATCTGTCTTCGTAACCTTCCGTCAGCTCCTGAATCAGACGCGCATTTCTAAAAACCTGCATATTCATTCCTCCCATTCTGTCGTCTCATCTAAAGTATGGTATTCTTGCTGCAGCACTTCTTCATACTGCTTTTTCAAAGTTTCCAGAGTAAAAAGATCTGAAGTTTCTTTATGTATTCCATGATTCTTTGCCAGTTCACGGGAATAATTATCCAGCGGATAAACCGCGTATTCTTCATCATCATGATTGTAATGGGTCACAAGAGGTACAAGCTCCGCCTCAGAGATGGACAGTTCTCCATTTTGAGGATTTCGGGATATGGTAATATCTGCCATTCCGCCCAGCATACACTCCGGTTCCTTCTGGGTGGAAATGAAATTGCCCAGTGAGTAATACACCAACATTTCATTCCCCTGATCATCCTTCAAAGTTTCAAAATTTTGAAGAACGTGGGGATGGGAACAGACGGCGATATCTACTCCCTGAGAGAGCAGAAGCTGAAGGTAATCTTTCACTTCCTGATTTGGACTGGCGGAATACTCCGTCCCTATATGCAGAAATACGACGACTATATCCCCCGCTTCTTTCGCCTTCTTCACATCCTGTGAAACCTTTTCCATATCCAATACATCCAGCATGTAAGAGGGAAAACCATCGTAATTTTCGCCGTTGATTTGACAGGTGTAGTTCAGCATGGCAAAGTTGACTCCTTTGCATTCCACCACGGCTACACGATCCGCCTCTTCCTGGTTTTTATGGATCCCAAGCACAGTTATTTCGGGATGATTGGTTTCCCAGTAACTGATGGTTTCCTCAACGGCCTGCGTCCCCTTATCCATAGCGTGATTGGTCGCATGGAGCACCACGTCAAAGCCTGTGTCCGCCAGGGCATCTCCGATTTCCACAGGCGAACCAAACTCAGGATAAGCAGACACATTTTCGTGATCTTCCACAAAAATACATTCCTGATTCACCACTGCCAGGTCTGCGGACGCAACGGTATCTTTCACCTGCTGATACAGATGAGTGTAATCCCATTCCCCCGATTCTTCCATACCCGACTGATAAATGTGTTCATGAATCAGATTATCTCCCACTGCTACCAAGCGAATGGTATTTTCTTCCTCCAGCCGCCGCTGCTGTTCCTGCGCTTCCTTCGCCGCCTCTTCCCGGGCCATTTGCTGCGCTGCACGGTCGGCCTGTCTGCTTCTGGCTCCCAGAAACACTCCTGTCCCTATTCCAAGAGTCAATACTGCGGCGGACGACCAGAAAAGAATCAGCTTCTGACGTCGGATCTGACGTTCCCTCTGCAGTTTTCGCTTTCTTCTGCGTTCCTCTCTGTCCGCCCCTTCGTGATCCATCTTTCTATCCTCTGTACTTCTTATGATTGTTCTATTATATCGAATTTTGTTTAAATTTACAATACCATAGGAGAAAATCACTCTTCTATTATTAAATCTGACGAAAAAAATTCAGCAGCGAGACGGATCAGATCTTCCAAATCTCTTACTCCCGCCGTTTCATAAGCAGAATGCATGGCAAGCTGAGGAAGTCCAATATCCACAGCCGGGATGGATACCTGACCGCTGGAAATATTCCCCAGAGTCGATCCTTCTGCCATATCGGAACGATTGAAGAAAGTCTGACATGAAATACCGGCCTTTCTGCATAAGGCCAGGAAAACGGCGGCGCTGGCGCCATCGGTACAGTATTTCTGATTAGCGCTGTATTTCAGCACAATGCCATGATTCAAATACGGCCGGTTGCTCACATCGCTTTTATCCGGCTGATTGGGATGTACACTGTGGGCATTGTCCGCAGATACCAGAAAACTGGAGGCAAGTTTCCTGAAATAGTCCTCTCTTTCCATAGCTGAAGAAAGTACAATCCGCTCCAGCACATCCCGAAGGAAAGTAGAAGCGGCTCCCTGTTTTGTCTGACTTCCCACCTCCTCGTTGTCAAAAACACAATGCACTCTGCAGAAACGATCATTGGCGCTGTTTAAAAATCCTTTCAGCGAGGCAAAGGCGCAGGCCTGATCGTCCAGCCGGCTGCTGGAATAAAACTCATGATTCCCGCCCCAGACGCTGCCTTTCATACGGTTATACAAAAACAAATCTGCTCCCAGTATCTGTTCCGGGGCCACGCCGGCGCTTTCTGCCAGCACTCTCTGCCATTCTCCCTTCTCTCCACCGCCAAACAAGGGCAGCATATCCCTCTGGGCATTATAAGCATATCCTTCATTTGCTTTTCTGTTCATATGAATGGCAAGACTGGGAATCAGCATCAGATCCCGATCCACATTAACCAGCCGGGACACAATCCCCGCCTCTTTCTGTACCAGCAGACGGCCGGCCACAGAAAGGGGACGGTCAAACCAGGTGGACATCAGCATTCCACCGTACTTCTCCACATTCATTCTGACAAAGCGGCCTTCCAGCTCCAGCTCCGGATTTTCCTTAATACGAAAGGACGGAGAATCCCCATGACTGGCCATGATGCGAAACCCCTTCCATTCCTTTTCCGGTATGGAAAAGGCCGCCAGGGATGAATCGTTTCTCATGACATAATACTTTCCTCCTTCCTCCAGTTTCCATGCCTCCCTCTCATACAGCCTGTGAAATCCGCTTTTTTCCAGAATATCTGCCATATTGGCTGTTACATGAAAGCAGCTGGGACTCTTTTCTATGAAGTCCAGCAGTTCTCTTACGCTTTCCCTTCCCATAAATGCTCTTCCTCCTGCCGTCTTATGTATGAAATTTTCTTTTCTCTCATATACATAACTAAAATCAATCACTTTCATATTTCATGAAAAAATTTATCAATGTAACCCTTCTATTCGCCGCTGCGCTCCTGACCGGACAGCTGCTTGCTTTTTGTTTTTCTCCTCTCCCCGACACACTTCCCGTTTCCGCTGAAGGCAACTGGGGCTTAAGTTTCCCTGAAGAAGGCGAAGCTCCTTCGGGAAACGCCACATCTGATCAACTTAAAGAATACAATGCCTGCTATATGGACGATACCGATGAAAAAATCATCTATCTCACCTTTGACGCCGGCTATGAAAACGGAAACACTCCGTCCATACTGGATGCGCTGAAAAAGCATAACGTATCCGCCACTTTTTTTGTAGTGGGCAATTATCTGACTTCCTGTCCCGATCTGGTAAAACGTATGGTTTCCGAAGGCCATACCGTTGGAAATCATACCTTCCATCATCCAAATATGTCTGAAATTTCCACAATGAAAGATTTTTCCCGGGAACTTCAGGATGTGGAAGCACTCTACGAAGAGGTGACCGGCAAACCGATGACGAAATTTTACCGGCCGCCCCAGGGAAAATACAGTGAAGCCAATCTGAAAATGGCAAAGGAACTGGGCTATAAAACTTTTTTCTGGAGTCTTGCCTATGTGGACTGGTACGAAGACGATCAGCCCACCAGGGAAGAGGCCTTCGATAAGCTTCTGACCCGTATACATCCCGGCGCCATCGTTCTGCTGCACAGCACCTCCCGGACCAATGCGGAAATTCTCGATGACCTTCTGACCAGATGGGAAGAAATGGGTTATTCCTTTGGAGCTCTGGATCAAATATCTTAAAAAGGGCGGCTGTTTTCCAACAGCTGCCCCAACTATTTAACGATATTTTCCCAGAAAGAACAATGCCATCGTCCCCGGACCGGAATGGGCGCCTATGGTAGCTCCCACCGGATTAATCAGAATATCCTCGATTCCGAAGCGTTCCCTTACCAGTCTCGCCACATATTGGGCTTCTTCCAGACAATCTCCATGGCTGATAAATACCCGGTCGTTTTTCTCACTGCAGCCCTGAAGCCGTTCCTCCATCATATCTACCAGTTTCATCAGAGAACGTTTCCTTCCCCGAACTTTTCCCACCGCAATCAAATGGCCTTCATTGTCCACATGAAGCACCGGTTTGATGTTGATCATGGTTCCCAGCACCGCTGTCATTTTGGAGACCCGGCCTCCTCTGTGGAGATGGAACAGATCGTCTACGGTAAATACATGGCAGAGATTAAGCTTTTTCTCTTCTAGCCATTCCCTGATTTCTTCCATGGTTTTTCCTTCTTTTTTCATCCGCACGGCATAATCCACGTATAACCCCTGTCCCAGAGATGCGCAAAGAGAATCAATTACAATCACCCTCTGATCCGGATATTCTTCTTTCAATTCCTCTACCGCCAGACGACAACTGTTATAAGTCCCGCTTAACCCCGAGGAAAAAGCAATGTGGAGAACATCAAATCCTTTTTCCAGCCATGGTCTCCATAATTGCTTCGCCTCCTCTGCATTGGCCTGGGAAGTGGTGGGCATGGATCCTTCGCGCATACGCCGGTAAAACTCTTCGCTGGAAAGCTGATCCTCTCTGTGATAAGTAACACCATCCATGGTATACGTCAAAAACATATACGGGATCTGATTTTCCTCGTAATAGGAAGAGGGAAGATCCGCCATATTATCCGTCGTTATCAAAAAATCTTTCATCGCTTTCTCCCTTATATTTTTTGTTTATCATATCATTTTTCATTCACAAATTCAATTCCCACGCCTAAGTATCTCCATGGCTTTTTGAAGCTGAACATCTTCCTGCGTATCCTCCGGCTGTTCCACTGTAATGTCCGGCTCAATTCCTTTCCCATGGATATTCTCTCCGTTGGGGGTATAATAACTGGAAATCGTCAGTTTGATCACACTGCCATCGCTGAGTCCAAAGGTTTTCTGAACGATGCCTTTTCCGTAAGTGGTGGTTCCCACCAGAGTCCCCACGTTATGATCCTGCACCGCCCCTGCAAAAATCTCTGCGGCGCTGGCGCTGTTCTCGTTTACCAGAACCGCCAGCGGCACTTCAATGGGGGTTTCCCCTTCAGAAAAGTACTCTTCCCGGTTTCCCTTTTTATCCTCCGTATATACCAGCAATCCTTCCGGCATAAAACTGTTCAGCGTATCGCAGACGCCGTCCAAAAGTCCTCCCGGATTATCTCTGAGATCCACAATGAGACTTTCCATTCCCTGATCCTGAAGATCCTGATATGCTTCTTTAAACTGCTCCGCCGTCACAGCGGTAAACTGATTGATCGCAATGTATCCCGTCTTGTCTTCTTTCATTTCGTGACTCACGGAAGGTATTTCCACATCCTCCTTGGTCACTTTCACTTCCAGATACTGCTTCTGACTTTCCCTGTATATGGTCATGGAGATAACCGATTCGCTTTCCTGAATCATACCGGAAATTTCCGAAAGTTCCATGCCTTCCACTGATTCGCCGTTAACCTCGCTGATCACATCCCCCTGCTGCACCCCTGCTTTGCTGGCGGGACCGTCCTCATAGCAGTAGGCCACCGTTGCCGCGCCTGTATCAGCATCCTGCATCAGAACCACACCGATTCCTTCATAATGGCCTTCATTGCTTTGGCTTACCGATTCATATTCTTCCCTGGTATAATAGCAGGAATAGGGATCCTCCAGCCCCTCCAGAAGACCGGCATACATACTTTCCGCCAAATTTGAATCTTCTTTTTCAAACAGGTACTGTTCATCGATAATATTACAGATTTCTTCTATTTTCTGTTCCGAAGCCGCGCTGCCGGGAACAGATTTCCCCGTAACATCAGCAATGCACCCGGAGACAAAACGGTATCCCAGGATGACGGCCGCCGTCACTATGACGCCTGCCGCAAAACATATAATATTTTTTCTCTTCTTACTCGCCATAGTCTCTCCATAAATTGGGAAAGCTTCAAAAGATAAGATATCTTTTGAAGCTCTCTTCTCATATTATTGTATGATTTCTCTGCTGCTTTATACTTTCAAATGTTTGCGGATGGTAATGGCGCTTCCTATAAATCCAATGCCCATTCCCAGAATCAGTCCGGCCGGTATCAATACTTCGAATACCTGTCTCGCTGCCAGGAAGGAAACAATATCGCTGAGAATATTGAATTTTTCCAGAATATACGTTACCGCTCTGTTATACATGAAATACAGGATAACCAGCGGAATCACTGCTCCAATCAGACCAATCAGCAGACCTTCAATGATAAAGGGAGCTCTTACAAAGCCGTTGGTAGCTCCAATCAGCTTCATAATCCCGATCTCTTCTCTTCGTACGGCAATACCTACAGAAATGGTATTGCTGATCAAAAAGATAGCTACGGCAAACAGGATAATGATCACCGCAAGGGATATGGTTCCCAGCAGCCGGTTAAAGGTGGTCAATGTGTTCACTGCTCCTTCGGAATGATTCACATTGCTGACGCCGTCCATCCCTTCGATTTCCTTTGCCACCGCCTCCTGGTCTTCAATTCTGTCCACCGTCACTTCATAGTTTGCCTTATTGCTCAACGGATTATCATTCTGGAAACCTTCCGCGGCGTCTTCCGCCCCTTCAAAATATTCCTCCTGAAATTCTTCCCAGGCCTCCTGGGCCGATACGTATTTGACGTCGGTCACTCCGTTAAGAGCATTGATCTGTTCTCCCACCGCATCGATGGTCGCCTGATCCACACCGTCCTCAAAAAAGACCGTCATGGTGACGCCTTCTTCCACATTTTTCACTATGTAATTGAAATTGATAACGATGGAGAACACCAGGCCAAACAGAAAAACACAGGCTGCTATGGTGGCTATGGAAGCCAGAGAAAATATAATATTTCTCCCAATATTCACTACGCCCTGTTTTGCATTATAGCCGATCGTACTAATTCGCATGATATTCACCTTCTTGTTCGTCGCTTACAATGACGCCTTTCTTCATCGCAATAACCCTCTTTTTAAAGGCATTTACGATTTCACGGTTATGAGTAACGACAAGAACGGTGGTTCCCCGCTCGTTAATTTCTTCCAGAAGTTTCATGATCTCAAAAGAAGTTTTGGGATCCAGATTTCCAGTGGGCTCATCGGCAAGAAGAATATCCGGCCGGTTTACCAGCGCTCTCGCCAGCGCCACTCGCTGCTGCTCTCCCCCTGAAAGTTCTCTGGGATAGGACTTATATTTTTCTGCCAGTCCCACCAGAGTCAGCACCTCCGGTACACGCTTTTTAATCACACGGTTGGGCCGCTCGATAACCCTCTGCGCAAAGGCCACATTTTCGTATACATTGCGGTCCTTCAGCAGACGGAAATCCTGAAACACCACGCCTACGCCGCGTCGATATTTCGGAACTTTTCTGCGTTTTAATTTATTCAGTACCTGACCATTTACTTCAATGGTTCCTTCCGTGGGTTCCAGCTCTTTTAACAGAAGCTTGATCAGAGTGGATTTCCCGGATCCACTGTTTCCCACGACGAAAACAAATTCCCCCTTATCAATCTGCAAATCCATATGGTCAATGGCCGGCTGGCCTTTGCCGTAAGATTTGCTTACGTTTTTTAACGTAATCATAAGCTCCTCCTGCTATACTGTGCACGGCAGCCCGTACACTAATAGTCCAAAGTTTCCATATACTGCATGTAACGTACGACCATCAGCGCAATCTTAAAAGTAATAGCATCTTCAAAGACACGCAGATCCAGGCCTGTACTCTTTTGAAGCTTGTCCAGACGATAAACCAGTGTATTCCTGTGGATATACAGTTGTCTAGAGGTCTCGGAAACATTCAGGCTGTTTTCAAAAAATTTATTGATGGTCACCAGCGTCTCCTCATCAAAGTCATCCGGCGACTTATCGGCAAAAATTTCTTTGATAAACATTTTGCACAGCGGAATCGGCAGCTGATAGATCAGACGGCCGATGCCCAGGGCGCTGTAAGCAAACACATCCCTGTCGCTGAAGAAAATTTTTCCCACATCCAAAGCGGTCCGCGCCTCTTTATAGGAACGGGAAACCTCTTTTAATTCTTTTACAATGGTGCCGTATGCAATGTGAGTGCTTCCGTCGGAACTTCTGCCTATGGTATCAAGAATAGATGCGGCCAGCCTGTTCATCTCTTCGTATCCTTCTGTTTCAGAAAGCTCTTTGACAATAATAATATTCTTTTCATCCACAGCAGTGATAAAGTCGCCGTTTTTTCCGTGGAACATATTCTTGATACACTCCAGAAGATTATAATCTTTACTCTGGTCTGTTTCCAGAATAAAAACGACTCTCCTGGCATTCACATCAATATGTAACTTTTTCGCCCGGTTATAAATATCCACCAGAAGCAGATTATCCAAAAGCAAATTTTTTATAAAATTATCCTTATCAAACCGCTCCTTGTATGCAATCAGAAGATTTTCTATCTGGAACGCCGCCAGTTTGCCGATCATAAAAAGATCGTCGCTGCCGTTGACCACCAGTACGTATTCCAGCTGATGTTCGTCATAAACTTTAAAATACTGAAATCCTTTAATAATCTGGCTGTCCGCCTGCGATTCCACAAAATCCATGACTTCACTGCCGGTAGCAACCGGTTCTGCAAAAGTTGACACCAGGACTTTTCCTTCAACATCCATCAGACACATATCCACTCTGGATATTGCTTTCAGCCCTTCAATTGTATTCTGAAGTATCTGGTTTGAAATCATTTTCTTACTCCCTTTGCATTTTTTATGAAATCCCTAGAGTATATTTTAATACAAATTCACAAAAAAGGAAAGAGAAAATACGGAATTTTTAACAATTTTTTTATATTTTTTTATTCATATTGCAAAAAGCCCTCTCCCAGAACCTCTCTCGCATCCGTAACCACCACGAATGCCTGCCCGTCGATACGATGGACAATGTCCTTCAGAAAAGCAATCTGTTTCCTTGGAACGACGCAAAACAACATGATTTTATCCTTTCCGGAGTAGCCTCCCCGGATCGGAATTTTCGTCATTCCCCGCTGCAGCTCCTCCATTATGGCCAAAGTCACAGCTTCATGCTTCTCAGATATAATAAACGCTGCTTTGGAAAATTTCAACCCCTCAATTATGGTATCGCTGACTTTTGCAATGATAAAGATTGCAACGGCGCTGTACAGAACCATGGAAAATCCAAATACCAGGGCGCCGATCACAACAATCACCCAGTCGATTGCCTGCATGATTTTTGCCACCGGATACCAGGGAATTTTTTTCTGTATTAAGACGGCCGCCATATCGCTGCCGCCGGTGGTTCCATGTCCCATAAACGTAAGACCGATACCGGCTCCCTGCAGAACGCCTCCGCAAAAAGCCGCCAGCATCATATCCTCTTTCACCATCGGGATCCCCGGAAGCGCCAGAAGCCAGAATGACAGGCTGATCATCCCCGCCAGAGACCGTTTCAGGAAATGAAAGCCTTTTATTTTAAATGCAGCCAGAAACAGCGGAATATTTAAAATCAGCATGGTGATTCCCAGCGGAATCCCCGTCATCTCTTTCACCACAATGGCAAGACCGCTGAAACCTCCCGTCACCATTCCCAGCGGATCAAAAACCGAGTTAATGGAAACCGCCATCACCGCCGTTCCCAGGATGATAAGAACATAATCTTTTCTCCTCATAAAGTCCTCTTTTCAGAAAAAAATTACAGATACCCTGTAAGTATCTGTAATTCCTTGAAATTTATTCCGTTTTTCTCAGCCGTTTTCTTCCAATTGCTTCTTTAAATATCTTCCCACAATTTTCGAAAAATTTCCGATATCGCGAATATATGCAAAGTCTTTTCCGAATATTTTCTTTTCCGCCTCCAGATCCTTTTCCTCTCCCGCAAAAACGCCCAGCACACTGATTCCCTGATTTCTCAGTTTTCGCACTTCAAATCCCGTATCTTTAATGGCGTAATCTCCCTGATAAGGCTTGGGATTTCTGGCATTGGGGCGGTTGATGATAACGTCATAGGGACGGCCGTCGCTTAAAATAATCAGAATTTTCTTTTCCTCTTCCCGGTTTATCAGTTCCTGAGATATGGCCTTTATCGCAAGTCCGTCCCGATTATTGGAGGAAGTGGTAAATTCAAAAATTCTTTCGTTTTCTTCTCTCCCGTCGTCATATTCCCGATACCTCTGCAATATGGTATAATCCCAAAAAGTACAAAAGCTGGTTACCCGATGGGGAATCCCCACATTGCTCAAAGCCTCCATGATAATATACGCCTGCAGCACCACTTTTTCCTGGCGCTGCCTTTGAGAACCGCTGGAATCAATCAAAATATCCACCACGAAATCCTGACGGCTGCTTTTGTCTTCCTTTTTAAAAAGCTTTGCGTCCTTCGTCCTGCCCACTTTCCACAGTCTGGCGGGAATCAGCGTCCCTCTGTCGCAGATGCTTTCCGAAGTTTCATCCCGCAGAACGATGGCTTTCTTCACCACGTCCGTCAGCAGCTGGATATTTCTTTTCACCACTCTGTGGTGATCGTAATAGGCATATTTATTTTTTGATTTCTGCTTTCTGGCATATTCATACTGATAATTCCGCGCCACCGGATTTCGTAAAATTCCCTCGGTAAAGTACAGACTGCAGTCCCCATGGATTCCTTTGCAGTTTTGGAAATTTATTCGCTTCTCCTCCAGCGGCGACAGATACGTCCTGCCGAAATTCAGTTCCACGTAGGAATATGCTTTCTGCAGTGTTTCTTCATCCACCAGCGTAATCTTTTTCTGCCGTACGCCTTCTGCTTTCTCCTGATCTTTCGCCTCGTCTTCCGGAGAACGGGTGGAGGTCATTTCCCTGGCAATCCGTTCCAGATAAGCTTCCAGATTGTCTTCATACATCTCTTCTGACAGAAAATCTTTCCACTTATAAGAAGCAATCTCCTCCAGCGACACTGAAAGAATCTGTTCCAAAGTACCGTATTTTTCTTCATATCCCGGTTCCATCCACAGATTATAAAGCTGGTCGATTTTCTCGATCACCTGTCGGGTTGTTTTTGCCTGTTTTACCTCATAAAGCTGCTCCATCTTTTTCCGGATCACATTGCTGACCACATATTCTCCCTGGATTTTTTCCCGAAACAATGCGATTTTCAACTGTCCTATTTCACTTTTTACCAGGGAAGAAAAGTCAAATTCCAAAGTGTCCAGAAAGGCCTTCTTCTGTACTGCCTTCACACCGGAGCGTTCCTTTGCGATCTTATCCTCTACAGCTTCCTCAATACAGAGCTGGGCAATATTCACCAGAGCATCCTCATGGGCATGAACAAAAAGCTTTTTCACCAGATACAGACTCAATTCTTCCTTGTTATAATACTTTGCAAACGCCCCCTGCTTGATTCCGTCATAGAGAGCAATATACCGGGATTTCAGAAAACCTTCCACATCCGGTCTGGCTTCCAGAGTATAGTCTCCGCACACCGTCCATATTAGATTTTTAATACGATTTTCGATTTCCAGCTGGTACTCTTCTTTCATCAAATCACTCATATGATGTCCTCTCAGACAAATACGTCCTCTTCCGTCCAGTCATCCGGTATTCTGGTCATCACCACATCGTCGATAATCTCTTTTTCAAATGTATCGAAACTTTTATTTACAATTCCCATACGGACAGCCAGCGCCGGCGAAAGACCGCAGCGTATGGTTTTGACCGCCGCCAGCATTCCCCGAAGATCCAGTGCCTTGGTGGAAATTTCACCATTTTGGGCCTTTAGCTGCAGATCCAGAAACAGCCCGATCAGCTGCTCCATCGCCTCCTCTTTTCCGTCCGGGAAAAATTCGTGAAATACTTTCTGTAAAGTATCATGGTTCTGCTGGGGCATATCAATCACCATAAAACGGGATACCAGCGCCTCGTTCAGTTCCTTCGTCCCGGCATAGCCGTAATTCATCGTTCCAATGAATCGCGCCGCCGGGTGCAGCATGATCTTATCGTACCCAGGCACGTCTATGCTTCTTCGATAGTCCAGCGTGGCATGGAGAACCGACACAGCGTCATTTTTCGCCATATTCACCTCATCCAGAATGCCGAAACCGCCATACTGGGCGCAGAGATAGATGCTGCCTTTACGCAGCTGTACCTGATTATCCACAAAGGTATCCGTACCGATCAGATCACTGCTGCTGGTATTGACATGAAAAGATATATTGTAGGAAGGCCGGTTGAATATGTAAGCCAGGTTTTCCGCCAGCACATTTTTTCCCGTCGCTTTGGAACCGGTCAGCAAAAGATTTTCCCCCTGGAGCAGGGCGGCAATGGCCATTTCCAGAATTTCCTTTCCGTAAAAAGGAATTAAAGGTTTTACAATTCTGTACTTTACCGCTTCATCCACCGGAAATTCTTCCCTGTATTTTCTGACCTCTTCAATCATTCTGGGGCTGACGCCCTGTTCTTCTAAAAATTTCAGTTCTTCCACTTTTTACCTCTCGTCACACTTCAAAAATCAAATCTCCGTAGGATGGCATAGGCCATACTGATTTGTCTACAATCATTTCCAGTTCATCGATGGGTTTGCGCAGAGCCGCCATAGCCGGAACCGCTTTGTCATGGTAGAAATTAGCCCGCTTCGCTCCTTCTTCCATCACCATCGCTTCCTTTTCAATCTCGCTTAAATTGGTCAGCGCCGTTTTGGCTTCCCGCAGCAGAGACGACGTCTCCTTCAGCAGCTCTTCCTGTACGCTGATATCCGCATCGCAGGCTGCTTTTACCGAATTAATCGAGTCCGCCAAAGATTTCGTATACTGAATCACGGCAGGTATGATTTGTTTGCTGGCAATATTAATCATCGCTTTTACTTCGATATTAATGGTTTTTGCATAGGCTTCGTACTGAATCTCCGCCCGTGATCTTAATTCTGCTTCTGTAAACACTCCGAATTCACCGAAAAGTTTAATGGCTTTATCTGTCACCAGTGCAGGAATGGCTTCCACCATGGAACGGATATGGGGAAGCCCCCTTCTTTTCGCCTCTTCGATCCATGCTTCAGAATATCCGTTTCCATTAAATACAATCCGGTAATGTTCCGAAGCATACTTTTTAATCAAATCATGAACCGCCTCGGCAAAGTTATCCGATTTTTCAATTTCATCACAGGCCTCTTTAAACGCCTCCGCCACAATAGTATTGATGACGGTATTGGCAGGAGCCACAGAATCTCTGGAACCCACCATACGAAATTCGAATTTATTTCCAGTGAAAGCAAAGGGTGAAGTTCTGTTCCGGTCCGTGGCGTCCTTGGCCAGATCCGGCAGCGTTCTCACACCGGTGCGCAGTTTTCCCCCTTTAATACTGTGGGTGGCCTCCCCTGTGCTGATCAACTGTTCCATCACATCTTCCAACTGTTCTCCCAGAAATACAGAGATTACGGCAGGGGGCGCTTCATGGCCTCCCAGCCGGTGATCATTTCCCACATCCGACGCCGATTCCCTGAGGAGATCCGCGTGAATATCTACTGCTTTTAAAATACAGGTCAGCACCAGCAGGAACTGAATATTCTCATGGGGTGTTTTCCCCGGATCCAGCAGGTTGATGCCGTCGTCCGTCGTCAGCGACCAGTTATTGTGTTTTCCGGATCCATTCACCCCCTCGAAAGGCTTTTCGTGAAGGAGGCATTTCATCCCGTGCTGACTGGCAATCCTCTTCAGCGTCTGCATGATGATCTGATTGTGATCTACCGCCACATTTGCCGGAGCATAGATGGGGGCCAGTTCATGCTGTGCCGGCGCCACCTCATTATGCTGAGTTTTGGAAGTTACCCCCAGCTTCCAGAGCTCCTCGTTTACGTCTTTCATAAAAGCGGCGATTCTCTGGCGAATGGTTCCGAAATAATGATCGTCCAGTTCCTGGCCTTTTGCCGGAGGCGCTCCAAAAAGAGTACGGCCCGTATACACCAGATCCTTGCGCTGGCGGAATTTCTCCGCGTCCACAAGAAAATACTCCTGTTCCGGACCGACAGAAGGCGTAACCCGTTTTGATGTGGTATTTCCAAACAGTCTTATGAGACGCAGCGCCTGTACGTTAATGGCCTCCATGGAACGAAGGAGAGGCGTTTTCTGATCCAGCGCTTCCCCCGTATAAGAGCAAAAAGCTGTGGGAATACAAAGTGTGGCGCCTGCCGCGTCCTGCCGCACAAAAGCCGGCGACGTACAATCCCAGGCCGTATAGCCTCTGGCTTCAAAAGTAGCACGAAGACCTCCCGAAGGGAATGACGAAGCATCCGGCTCGCCCTTTATCAGTTCTTTGCCTGAAAAACTCATCAGCACCTTGCCATTGCTCATCGGGGCAGAGATAAAAGAATCATGTTTCTCTGCCGTGGTGCCGGTCAGCGGCTGGAACCAATGGGTATAATGAGTCGCCCCTTTCTCAATGGCCCACTCCTTCATCTCGTGAGCAATAACATCGGCGGTCTCCGGATCCAGCGCTTTACCTTCCTCGATGGCCTGCTTCAGTTCCTTATAAACCTTCTTGGGAAGACGTTCCTGCATAGCCGTATCATTGAATACATTTTCTCCAAAAATCTTTGATACATTAATAAAATCGCCCATTTTTTCTCATCCTTTCTCATCCTGGGAAGTCATTGGTTCCGCTGTCTCCGGTGCTTCTTCAGGCACATCCAGCGGCATATCCTTATGCTTCTTTGGGTTCAGCAATATATGAAGCGCCCGCTTTTTATTTTCAATACATATTTCACTGTGGTCTCCGCCGAATTCTCCATCCAGAGTCCAGGGGATCGGTTCTTCCGACTCTATCACCACACAGTCCGATTTAAAAGAATCGATAAGGTCCGTATCGTCCACCGCCGTCAGCAGCGCCCCCATAATTTCATTCAGTTCCAGAGGGTTTTTCGGCTCCCGTATCAGCGTCACTTCAAAAAAGCCGTCGTCCATTTCCACATTTTTCCCGGTCAGGTTTTTAAATCCGCCCACACTGCGGGAATTGGTCACCATGCCAAATATATAATTATCCTCTCTCTTCTTACCATTGGCCTCCACCTTCAGATGATAGGATTTGATATCGAAAATCCGCTTCACTCCCTCCAGGATATAAGCCATATGGCCCAGCACATTTTTCAGCGCCTGATCCGTCTGATAGGAAACATCAGTAAATAATCCGAACGCTGCAATATACACGAAAGTCTTGCTGTTAAAATGCCCAATATCACATCCATACAGTTTCCCTTCCATAATTTCCAGCGCAGCCTTCTCCATGTTTTTCGGTATAGAAAGACTGCTGGCAAAATCGTTTGTACTTCCAGAGGGAATATATCCCATGGGAATCTGTACTTTACTGTCAATGATGCCGGCCACTACCTCCGCCAGAGTGCCGTCTCCTCCGCTGCATACAATAAGATCCACAAGAGGCGCCGTCTTTTTGACCACATGATAGGCATCCTGAGCATATTGAGTGGGATGCACCGTCACCAGATATCCGTGACGCACAAAAATGTTCACGATATCCAGCAGTTTTGTTTTAATCAGACCTTTTCCTGATTTGGGATTAAAAACAAAAAGTAATTTTTTTTCCATAAATACTCCCGCTGCATTCGTTTTATGAACCGTTCAGAGCCAGGCTCTGAATAGTTACATTTTACTACGATTTTACTTTCAGGGCAACCTCTTCATGGCTGCCAAGAATACAAACCACAATACCCCCGATGATGATCAGCCCACCGATCACCGAAGACCTGGAAGGGATCTCCAAAAACAGAACGATTCCCATGACGGAGGCGAATACCGGCTCCAGCAGCTTGACGACTGATATGAAGGAAGACTTTTCATACTTGAGTCCCCAACTGAACACACTGTGACCCAGCAAAGTACACAGAACCGCCAGCCCAAAAGCCACCGCCAGATTGCGCATGCTGCAGGGGAACACCTGATTCCCCGTCAGCAGCGCCGCCGGCAGAACCACCGCCCCCGCACAGAAATAGACAATCCATGTGTACACTGTAGTAGACATGGTTTTCCTTAAAGATCTTCCGATCAGCGTATAAACAGCTGAACATATGGCTCCTCCCAAAGCCAGGAGATCGCCCAGAATTCTTCCCTCTCCTGCGTCTCCCAGTGCCACGATTACACTTCCGGCAAAGGTGATCAAAATACCGGCCCATCCTTTTTTGCTTACTTTCTCCCCCAGAAAAAAGAACCCGCCCAAGGCCACAAAAAAAACCTCCGTGTCCACCAGGACAACGCAAGAGGCGATACTGGTGTACTGCAGTCCCTGAAAATAGCAGAAGAAATGCATTCCCAGAAATATGCCGCTGACCATGCACATAAGAATTTCCCTGCCCCGGATTCCTGAAAATTCCTTTCGATGAGCAAGGGCCGTCACCGGACAAAGCAGCAGCACCGAAAAAAGCATACGGTAAAATACAAGCACCGTAGAAGGTGCGTCGGAATATCGAACAAGGATGGCGGAAAACGCCGTTCCCACCACGCCCAGTATAATAATCAGTTTTCTCATAAACTTCCCCTCGCCATCCGTCACATTTTGTCCCCATAATACCATGCATTTTATCTGTCAATCAACAAAAAACAGAGGGAAATTTTTCTAAATTTATGATATGTTATATGATGAGGTGATATGAATTGAAAAAAGAAACCGTATTAATCACAGGGGCGTCCAGAGGCATCGGCCAGGCCTGCGCCCGTCTCTTTGCCCAAAAGGGATACCGGCTGATTCTGAACTGCCATAAAAATAAAACACGCTTAGAAGAATTGAAAGAAGAACTGGAGACAGAATTTTCGGCCTCCTGCATCATTTCCGCGGGGAACGCAGCAGACGAATCTTACGTGGAACAGCTTTTTGAAGAACTGAACGCTTTCAGCGATTCTCTGGACCTACTCATTAACAATGCCGGAGTCGCCCATATGGGACTTCTCCAGGATATGACGCTGGATGAATGGAATCATGTGATCCATACCAATCTGACTTCCCAGTTTCTCTGCTGCAGAAAGGCAATCCCTGTGATGCTAAAAAAGCACAGCGGATCCATTGTAAATATCTCTTCTGTCTGGGGCAGTCATGGAGCTGCCTGTGAAACTGCCTACTCCGCCTCCAAAGGCGGCGTAAACGCTTTTTCCAAAGCTCTGGCCCGGGAGCTGGCTCCCAGCGGCATCCGCGTAAACGCCGTTGATTTCGGCGTCATCGATACCGATATGAACGGTATGCTCAGCGCCCAGGACAAAGAAGACCTCTGCGGGGAAATCGCCCTTGGCCGCATGGCAAGCCCCAGGGAAGCGGCAGAATTTATATACGATATCGCTGTAAATCATCCCTACCTGACCGCCCAGGTTCTGACCTTTGACGGGGGATGGATGTAATCATCGCATGAATCCGTCTCCGCCTTTTGCCTTCGCTTTTACCAGCAGCATCATGGGACGGCGCAGTTCATCTTTCATGCCCGGAATATCCAGCATTTCTTTTGGCGGCTGCGCCTCCTCCACTGCTTCAATCACAAAGCCGTTATTCAGTAATCCCATCAGTATCTGAGTCAGCGTATGGTGCTGTTTTTTCACATCACATCCCAGGAAATGGGTGCTTCTCTCCCCTGCGACGAAATAATTATCCACCGGCCAGCAAGCAGGTCTTCCGTCTTTTGCATAAATCCAGTCCTGTCCCACCCCCGCGGTGAACACCGGATGCTCAATATTAAAAATAAAAACTCCGTTTTCTTTCAGCGTCCTGTGTACTTTCCAAAAGATCTCATCAAGATTCTCAATATAATGCAGCACCAGATTCGATATGACACAATCCCATGTATGTTCCGGATATTCATATTCTTCTATGGGACATACACAATAGGTAATGCCTGCTCCCGCATTTCGCCTTTTTGCTTCTTCAATCATTTTCCGGCTGGCATCAATTCCCAATACACAGGCTGCGCCCTGTTCCTCGGAAAATTTACAGTGCCACCCATATCCGCATCCCAGATCCAGCACATGCTTCCCCTGAAGGGGCGGAAACAATGGTTTTAACTGATGCCATTCCCCCGCGCTGTTCAATCCGTCCTCACTGCGGGGCATTTTCGAATATTCTTTAAAAAACATTTCATCGTCGTATATACTGTACATGGTTTATCTTCCTCTCTTTCAGCAACACGCATACATTATACATTTTCCACAAAAATATCTCCACTGATTTTTGTTCAAAAGGTCTTTTGAAAATAATTTTCTCTTTCGCTATAATGATATCAGGGGGTGATTTCATGTTTCAGAAAAACGATTATGTAAACTATGGTACGCACGGCATATGTAAGATTGAAGATATTCAGTTTCTGAAATTTGCCGCTTCTCCTCAGGGACAGAACTACTATATCCTCAGACCTGTTCATCAGAAAAGCGCCACCGTTTTTGTACCCGCAGAAAACGAAAATCTGACTCAGCGCATGCGCCCTGTGCTGTCCTCCGAGGAAATCGACGCCATTATCTTGAGCATAAAAGACCAGGATCTTCTGTGGATCCCCGATCGGAAGCAGCGCATGGAACAGTTCAAAAACATTCTGCTGCGGCGAAATGAAAAGGAACTTCTGCTGCTGATCAGCTGCCTGTATCGAAAATCCAGGCAAAGCGCCAAGGGCCTTTCTTCCAGCGACGCGCAGATTCTGAAAAAAGCGGAAGAAATTATCGATCAGGAATTTTCCTTCGCACTGCAGATCAGCACACGAAACATTGGCCGGTATATACGGAAAAAACTGGGTATCGAAGAACGAAACACATAAAATCCCTATTAGCTATGGCGAAATCATACTCCCTGGGGAAATACAATGACCCGGCAGGCTTCCTTCTTTTTCATCAGATCCATACCAAGGTGTATCTCTTCAAGGGAAATACGATGGGTAATAATCTTTTCCAATTGGAGATCGGGGTTTTTTATCATCTCCAACGCCGCTGGAAAATCTTTTCCCAAAACTCCCTTTAAACTTATTTCATCCAGGGTAAATATGGAAGGAGGAATCGTTGCTTTTGCGTTTTGATCCAAACCGAAGAGAAGAATTCTTCCCTGGGGATTGACCAGGTGCACCGCTTCTTCCAGCACCTTTCCCCGGCCCACCGCATCGATGATCAGATCAGCTTTATATGGCCAGTATCGCTTCATCACTTCTTCCACGGACTCTTTTTCCACATCTGCGACGATGTCCGCTCCACAGGCATAGGCTTCCCGGACACGTTTCTCTCCTTTTGCAGAAACAATCAGATTTCGAATTCCATATACCTTCAGTACCCGGATAAAGGAAAGCCCTATGGGACCTGCGCCATATAAAAGTACATAATCCACAGGAGTCGGCCGGGCTTCTTTCACGGCATTCATAATGCAGGCAATTGGTTCTGTCTGGGCGACAATTTCCGCCGGAACAGAAGCATCCACGTGATAAAGCTGTCCTTCATCTACCAGCGCATACTCTGAAAAACCGCCGTCTGCCAGCTGACCATAATGACTGGAATTGGAACACAAATCCCCTTTGTTATGCGTACACTCATAACACTTTCCGCACCGTACCCTAGGATTCACCGCTGCCATCTCCCCCAGGGCAAATCCCTCCACTTTTTCTCCCATTTCCACAATGGTCCCGCAAAATTCATGACCGTAAATAATCCCCGGCTTCATATACTGACCGGGAGGAACAGCCAGACCATGCAAATCGCTTCCGCAGATACTGGCAGCTTCTACCTTTATGACCAGTTGATGCGGGTTTTTTATGACAGGATAAGGTACGTCTTTCACGGTCAGAACGCCTTCTCCTTCAAAAACCGCAGCGCGCATCGTTTTCTTCATCATACGCCTCCTTATTTCTTACTCCATCTGAAGGTTCATTAATAATTCCTTCCTATTATAACATGGGCTGTCTTTAAACATCTACCCAGATATTTCCCTTTGCATTACTTTCAATGCAGGCGTCGATAAACCGCAAACCATGCACTCCGTCTTCTACCGTGGGATAATCGTATTCGCCGCAATCCACGCCATACTTCTCTTTCATCAGCGCGGCACAAAAACCCCGGTAAATATTTCCGAAAGCTTCAAAGAAGCCTTCCGGGTGACCGGAGGGCAGGCGGGACAGTCCACGGCATTCCTGGGTATCGTAATCTCTTGTCGGCGTGTAAATCCTGGGCGGCTCGTTGATTTTTGTAACACGAAGAACTGCCGGCTCTTTATGCTGCCACTCTATCGCTCCTTTATCGCCGAAAATACGAATCAAAAGATCCGTTTCATGACCAATAGCCACCTGGGATGTCCAGATCATGCCGGAAATACCGCCGCCAAACTTCACCAATATCTGTACGTTATTTTCCAGGGGAAGCTTCTGATCCTTCGGCAGTTTTTCAAAATTCGCCAGCACTTTTTCAACAGAAAGACCGGTCATCTTTTTAATCAGACATTCCACATGAGTGCCGATATCCGCACAGCATCCGGATGGTCCGCTCCTTTCCGGATCCATGCGCCAGGTGGCCTGATCCGATCGATCGCTGACCATCTGCACAAGAAGCCACTCCTGAGGATATTCCGCCACCACTGTCAGAATATTGCCAATCTCCCCTGCTTCAATCATCTGCCTTGCCTGCTTCACCATAGCATATCCTGTATAAGTATAGGTCATGCCGAAAAGAAGATCTTTTTCTCTGGCAAGGGCGGCCAGCTCTTCTCCCTCATCTGCATGCAAAGCCAGAGGTTTATCACACATTACATGGATACCGTGTTCAAGAAAACATTTCGCAATGGGGTAATGGGTATCATTGGGGGTGGCGATACTGACAAAGTCAATACCGTCTTCCCTGGCGCTTTCTTTCTCCGCCATTTCCTGATAACTGGCATACACCCGATCCGGATCGGTTATCCCCCATTTTTCTGCTGTTTCCCGATTTTTTTCCATGTTCCGTGAAAAGCAGCCGGATACCAGCTGCGCCAGATCGTCCATCACCGCTCCATGCCGATGAACATCACCAATGAATGCGCCGTTGCCGCCGCCTATCATACCAAACTTTAATTTCATTTCTTATTTTTCCTTTCTTCATTACAGAAATCATTTCGCCGCGTCATCAAGAGCGACCCATACGTTTCCCTTTCTCTGACTGTCTACTGCCGCCTGCACATACTTTACGCCTTCAAGTCCATCGATCCCATGGGGAAAATAATAATAACTTTCTTCTTTCAGGCATCCATTCATCCGATCCAGAAGCTTTTCGCAAAAGGAATGATACATATTTGCGTACGCCTCATAAAATCCCTCCGGATGGCCTGCCGGCAAACGCGAAGCCCGTTTACTGAAATCACTCATATAACTTCTGTTGGCTGAAAAAATCTGCACCGGTTGATTGAGATAGGACACATATAAATGGGTCATATCGTCATGAGACCACTGGATAGATCCTTTTTCCCCGTATATTTTCAGATACATGCTGCAGTCATGGCCAATGGCCACATTGGAGGTCCATGCCATCCCGTGGGCGCCATTGTCAAATGCCATAAGGATGCGGGAAATCGTCTCCAGTTCTGCATCTTCCGGATAATATCCAAAGTCGGCAAGCACCTTTTCTATCCGAAGCCCCGTGGCGGCATGGATCAGATAATACAAATGCACCCCCATAGCTCCCGTTACATTGGAAACGCCTGAATATTTCGGATCTCCAATCCATTTCGTAAAATCATCCTCATCGTTTTGAAGTCCCAGAATCATCCAGTCCTGGGGATATTCCGCCACCACATCCAGAATTTTTCCGATTTTTCCTTCTTCAATTAAATTTCTGCATTCCCGAATGGCCGGGTAATGAGCATAGGTATACGGAACACAAATCTCCAGGTCTTTCTCTTTCGCCAGCGCCGCAAGCTCTTCTGCTTCGGCCACCTGCAATGTCATCGGTTTTTCACATACCACATGAATCCCATGCTCAAGAAAACATTTGGCAATTGGATAATGGGTATGGTTGGGAGTAACTATACTGACAAAATCGATGCCGTCGGGCCGCTTGGATTCCTTCTCGGCCATCTCCTGATAGTTTTCATAAATACGCTCTTCATCCACTCCCCAGAATATTCCGTCCTTTTTATTCTGCTGAGAATTTCTTGTAAAACTGCCGGCAGTCAAAACCGCAAGATTATCCATAGCGGCTCCCCGCCTGTGACTGTTTCCAATATTTCCGCCGTTTCCGCCTCCTACCATTCCCATTTTAAGTTTATGGCGCATATCTTACTCCTTTTCTCCTGTTATGGTTCCACCATGACTTTAATGGCTTCCCCGTTTCTCATCCACTCGATCCCCTTATTTACCTCTTTTAGTTTCACCACATGGGTGATCAGCTCTTCAAATTTTAAAGAGTAATCTTTCAGCAAATCAATAGCCGGGAGGAAACTGTTTTTTGTACTGAGCGCGGCAGTTATGGTCAATTCCTTATTATTGATCATCCCTGGACGTATGGTAGATTTCTGACTCATGTTCTGCCCGAAAATCAGGATTGTGGAACCACAGTTTACCAAATCAATGCTCTGCTCCAGAACACTTCCCGCCCCCACAGCATCAATGGCCACATCCGCGAAACCGCCCCATTTTTCCTGCATAACAGAAGCAATATCGTCAGCAGCAGGATCAACAACGATATCCGCCCCCGCTCTTTTCGCGTCTTTCCTTCTGGACTCCATAAGTTCCGCGACCATGATATCTTTCACCCCATATCGCTTCAACGCTTTTACAAAAAAAAGGCCGATAGCTCCCGCTCCATACAAAAGCACCTTTTGCGCCGGCTGAGGATTGATTTTCTGCATCCCGTTCATCACGCAGGCAAGAGGTTCGGCAAGGGCCGCCAGATGATCCGGCATATCTTTTGGCACCGGATATAACTGTTTTTCCGGCATCAGACAGTACTGTGCCAACCCGCCGTCTCTTGTCTGTCCTGTATTGACTGCATTTCTGCATAAATTAAAATTTCCCCTGCGGCATTCCGGACAGATCCCGCATCGAATATTCGGTTCCGCCACCACTTTATCGCCGATTTTCAGCGTCTCTACCTCTGCTCCTGTCGCTTCCACAGTTCCTACAAACTCATGCCCTAAAACCGTACCCGGTTTCGCATACTGCCCCGGCGGAACATTTAAGACATGGAGATCGCTTCCACAAATGCCGCAGGCATGTACTTTTATTAATACCTCATCCGGTTTTGTAATTATCGGCACCTGCTTTTCCTCTATCTGTACAATACCGTTCCCGCAGAAAACAGCCGCCTGCATTATTTTTTTCATAGGATTCCTCCGATTTTTCACTTCATTAACTCAGTCTTTAATTTATGGATATCTTTCCGCAGCAGATCCATAGGATCATCTGCTTCCTTACGGAGAGGCAGCTGAGAATAATAATTTTCAAAAACAAACCATCCCGAATAATCATGGGCTTTCAGCCATGCAATCTGTTCTTCAAAGTGAGAATCCCCCTCCCCCAGACACTTACTGCTGTAAGCAGCTCCAACACCGTCCTTTACGTGAATCTGATTTACCATATACGGATACACTTTCGGAAGGTGATCCATGGGATTAAGCCCGCGGAAACACTTATAGTTCTGGGAATCATAAAACAATGTAAGATTTCTTTTGTCCACATCTTTTATCAGCTGGATAAAATTCTCCGCCGGAACGGCTGTTTCGGCCGCAATGACAACTCCCAATTTTTCCCCTTCTTCACAGGCATACTGCAATGCCTGAACCACATTTTCTCTGTCCTGTTCCGTATGAATATCATTATCCACGAAATGAGGCACCATCAACACCGGGATACCCATATCGGCCGCCGCATAAAGAGCAATATCCAGCCCCTCATAAGCCAAATCGCCGCTTTTTGTCCCTCTTCCATGTCGAAGCCCATGGTTATTCAAATCATTCATCACAATAGAAATCAGCTCAATGTTATAATTACGCGCCGTCTCCACATACAGGTCCCGCACCCTTTTGTGGGCCAGTTTAAACCCGGTATCCGGAAATCCCGCCTCAAGCTGTACGCCGTCAAGTCCCATCTCAGAAGCCATCCGTATCCCAAAGATACAATCCCCGGGCATACACCATTCGGGAACTGCCAATTTAAATGTTCTGGAATCGTATCGTTTCATTTCTACCTCCCTATGCCGTCGACGTTAATATTAAGGAAAGCCTTTCTATCTGTAGAACGCTGGTTTGTCCATCATCTCCACCTTTACCACCTGGCCGCCAGCCAGACGCGATTTTGTACACGCTTCCGCCGTAGCCGCCGCCGCATAACCATCCCAGGCAGTCGGCCCTGTCAGAGAATCTTTTTCTACACATTTGATCCAGTCCCGCATTTCCGTGACATAAGCATCGGCAAACCGATTGACCCAGACAGGATCAATTTTATAAAGACGGGCGCCTTTTTCACGAATGATCGCATTGGCAGGATCCGGAAGCGACGCGCAGCCTTCCTCGCCCACCACTTCACAGTGAATATCGTACCCGTATATACAATTCATATAGATTTCCAGATCCACATGAATCCCGCCTTTTGTCCGCAGTATTACCATCTGCGGATCGATCAGATCCTCATCCGCGTTGCGGGTGCTCCTGGGACAGATCAGCTGGGCAGTTTCATATTCATCCCCGGTCAGCCATCTGGTGATATCAAATTCATGTACCAGGGCGCCGTTTGCTGACATATCCGTCGTATGCTTTTCCCCCGTCGGATGGGCGTTTCTGTGCTGCTCATGGAGAAGCAGAGGCCTTCCGATTCGGCCGCTGTCAATAGCCTCTTTTACCTGCACGTAGCCGCTGTCATAACGTCTCATAAATCCCACCGTCAGATATCGTTTCCCCGCTGCCATCTCAGCTTCCATAATGTTGACACAGGCTTTTGCGGTATCGGCAAGGGGCTTTTCACAGAACACGTGCTTTCCTGCCCTGATACTTGCTGTTACGAATTCTTCATGGGTACGATCCCATGTGGTCACGATGACGGCGTCTGTCAGTGAAGACTCAATCAGCTCATGGGGATCATCAAAACTCTTCACCGACGGATATTGATCCGTAATCTTCTCTCTGTTCTCCAGGCTGATATCACTGACAGCCGCAATTTCCGCCCCGGGAATCTGGTTCATAATAATATCCGTATGCATCCGGCCGATGCCGCCCGCTCCAATTAGTCCAAGTTTTATCACTATTTCTACCTTCTTTCTGCTTTATAAAGTCTTAATTCTACAGTGTATTCGCCAGAATTCTTTCCTGGGTCATCTCTTCATTCTTATCGATTTCCAGAGAAACAGAACCTCTTCGCATTACATAGATTCTGTCGCTCATGCCGATCAGTTCCGGAAGTTCCGAAGAGATCATGATGATAGCCACACCTTGCTTGGCAATATTATCCATAATTTCATAAATCTCGGCCTTTGCATTGATATCAATACCCCTTGTGGGTTCATCGAGAATCAGCAAATCCGGTTTGCTCTCCAGCCATTTTGCAAACAAAACCTTCTGTTGATTGCCGCCCGAAAGCGTGCTGACAAGCTGGTCCATGGATCTGCAGATCACATTCAGCTCTTTGATCTTTTCTTCCGCTTCTTTTCGCTCCAGCCGGTTGTTTAAAATGTGATGCTTAAACAGTTTTTTAATAGAAGCCATGGAAATATTCTCTTTGATGTCCTTCGCAACAATCAAACCGTCAATTTTTCTGTCCTCAGACAGATAAGCAATTCCTTTGGCGATGGACTTTTCTGCCGATGGTTTTTTATACTCTTCCCCTTTGTAAATAATTGTTCCGCCAAAGTAATTTCTCACCCCGAAAATTCCCCTGGCAAATTCTGATCTGCCTGACCCAACCAGTCCTCCCAGACCCACAATTTCTCCTTTCTTTACATGCATGCTGATCGGTTTCGTATTCGGTCCGATTTTAAAGTTTTCCACTTTAAGAATATCTTCATCCTGGACTTCGTGGGTACAATTAAACATATTGGTAATCGTACGGCCAACCATCTGTTTTACAATGTAATCCTGATTATAGTCTTTCATGGACATGGTTTCTATGGATTGACCGTCCCGGAGAATGGTCAGTCTGTCCCCCACAATCTGCAGTTCATCCATGCGGTGGGAAATATAGATAATGCTGACGCCTCTGGACTTCAGATCCCGGATCAGTTCAAACAGATGATCAATCTCTCCCGCCGTCAGGGAAGCCGTCGGTTCATCCATAATCAAAATTCTGGAATCATAGGAAAGAGCCTTCACAATCTCCACCACCTGCTGTCTGGCCGTAGAAAGATTGTGCATGATTGTTTTCGGGTCAATATCCTGAAATCCGAACTTATCCAGATACTCCCGGCTCTTTTTATAAATGGTTTTATGATCCACAAATCCGTTTTTTCTGGGCTCTCTCCCCAGAAAAATGTTATGGGCGATATCCAGATTAAGGCATAAATTCAACTCCTGATGAACAAATGCCACCCCTTTTTCCCTGGCCTCTCTTGGTCCTTTTACAAAGTAAGGCTGTCCGTCAAGAAGCATTTCCCCCTCATCCGCAGGAATATTCCCCCCAAGGATTTTCATCAGCGTGGACTTGCCGGCTCCGTTTTCTCCCACAAGTACATGTACTTCGCCCTCTTCCAGGTCAAAATTGACGCCGTTTAAAATTTTAACCGTGGTGCCATTAATTTTCTTTCCATATTCATCAAAGATATACTTTGTGATATTCTTCATTTCCAAAATTTTCGCCATCGCAAAGCCCCTCCTTATTGCAGCAGTCTGTTTTTCACATTCTCAAAAATGATCGCAATCAAAATCACAATACTCTGCACGGCTGTATACATGTAGAAGTTCACGCCCAAAATTCCCAGAATATTCTGAATCATATAAATCGTGAATACGCCCAGAAGAGACCCCCAGGCCGTACCAATTCCGCCAAAAAGGCTGGCACCTCCGAGAACTGCAGCGGTAATGGCGGTGAAGGTAAAATCCGTACCTCCCATGGTAACCACGCAGTTGTTTACCCGGCTCGCCATCAGTACCGCGCCCAAAGCGGTAGTAATTCCGCAGATCACATATACCATAACCGTGGTAAAGGATGCGTTGATACCGGACAGAGAACTGGCCTCTTTATTCAGGCCTACAGACGTCAGAGCCCGTCCAAAGGTAGATTTGTGGAGAATAAACCAGGCAATCACCGCAATCAGAAGCATAATCCATACCACTGAATTCAGACCTAAAATATTGGTCCTGGCTACAGCCAGCATGGCATCCGGAAGAGGGGTGATGGCGGAACCGCTGCTGACAATTTGAGCAATTCCATATATGATATACCCCGTACCCAGCGTTACAATAAAGGCGGGAATTTTTAATACCTGCACCAGAATACCGTTTACCATGCCGAAAAAAGCTCCCACAGCCAGGGTCAGCAGGATACCTGCAATAACAGGAAGCCCGCAGGTAACGGTGGACCATCCGAATACATAGGTACAAAATCCCAGCAGATACCCTACCGAAAGATCAATCCCCCCGGTCATCAGCACAAAGGTCATCCCCAGACAGCAGATCGCCGCAATGGCCGCCTGGGAAATAATTCCCGTAACATTACTGATACTCAGGAAAGCTCCCGGCCTGGCAATCACGCCTACCATAAACACACACACAAATATGATGACATTGCCGTACTTTTTTGCAAAACTTTTCATTTGTCATCCTCCCCCCCTAGAATACTTTCGCTTTCTCCAGCTCTTTATTTTTGTTAAACACGCTGACGCCCACAACAAAAATAATTGCCGCACCGATAAACAGGTTCTGATAAAAGGGATCGATTGCCAGCATATCCAGCGCATTGCGAAGAAAACCGATAATCAAAGCGCCCACAACTGACATCCATGCCGCGCCTTCTCCTCCCAGCATGCTGACGCCGCCTACCAGAGAAGCCGCCACCGCATCCAATTGATAGGATGCTCCCTGGGTGGGATGTACCGTAGCCATCTGAGCGGAAAGCAGAATGCCCGCAATGGCGGAATACAGACCGCAAAGAGAAAAGGCAAAAATTTTAATCCTGCCGGGATTGATTCCTTCTGCTTTCACCACACTTTCGTTGCCGCCAAGGGCGTAAATATGCTTTCCCATCCGGGTATACTTTAAAATAACCGTGGTAATCACAAGCAGCACAATCATAATCCATGTGTTAATGGGAATATTCAAAAAAAGCCCATTGCCGATGGCAACATAAAGTTCCGGCATTCCGCTGATGGAACTGCCTTTTCCCACAACCAGCGCAAGTCCCAGAGTGATTTGTCCCGTCACATAAGTGGCAATAAAGGGCGGAATATTGATTCTGGATACCAGCAGACCATTAACGACGCCAATTGCCAGGCCAACCGCCGCGCCGACAAACATGGAAAAGAATACGTTCATTCCATTGAGCATCATAAATCCGCTGACCATAGCGCAGAAAGCCATAACGCCCCCCGTTCCCAGGTCAATGCCCTGAATAATCAGGACGAGGGTCATTGCCAGCGCGCAGATTGCAATTGTCGAAGCCTGACGCGTTACATTCAGAATATTCGTCACCGTGAAAAAGCCCGGGATCTGGCTGCCGGCAATACATGCCGCAATCAAAATTACCAGATAGGCAATATATTTTTTCTTTATGTTTCTTTTCTTCACCTTCGCTGCTACCTCCTCTATACCGTTCTTTGATCTTTAAAGTGATGAAGCCCCGGCAGGTAACTTTGCCAGGGCTCCATGAATTCAGAACTTCATTTAAAACGCAACTTCTTCTGATTCCTCAATAGTATCAGGACACATAAAGAAGTATCCGGAATCCTGCTCATGCTCCACATCTTCCTGTGCAATATCACCGTTTAACACGTCTATCATGGTATTGGCAGAAATCTCACAAATATTGGCAGGATACTGCGCCACGCAGCCGTAACAGGTTCCATCTTTAATGGCATCAAGAGCAGAAATATTACCATCTACAGAGATAATGCAAAGTTCCGAGGGATCCATGCCTTTGTTCTGCACGCCGGAAATAACGCCGGAAAGCATGCCGTCAGAGCAAAGGAAAATTCCATCCATATCCGGATCTGCTGTCAGCATATTTTCCGTAACCTGCATTGCCACATCACTCAGCCAGTTGCCAAGCTGTTGATTAACAATTTCAATATTGGGATATTCAGCAATGGCTTCCTCAAATCCCTGAGAACGCAGCTCGCTTCCCATAGCGCCTGCAGCACCCCGGACAACGCAGACCTTACCTTCTTCTCCAATAGCCTTTGCCATTTGCTGACCTGCTTCGTAACCAATGGCAATGTTGTCAGATCCAACATGGGACATGAACAGATCATCATTTCCTTCGTCAAGAGAAGAGTCGGCAATAATCACCGGAATCCCTGCCTCTTTTGCTTTTTCCAGTGCAGGGATTAAAGAACTGCCGTCCATAGGCGCTACTATGATACCGTCAACCCCTCTATTGATAGCGTTTTCCACATTTTCCACCTGCTTGGAAACTGTCAGTTCATCGCCGGAAAGAGTAAGTTCAAAGGTATAACCGGCTGCCTCCACCACTTCTTCACACTTCTCAACCATAATTCTCTGGAATTCATTATTGGTAATTGTCTTTGTGGAAAAAAGAATCGTTCCTTTAGAATTTCCCGTACCGCTATCCGTCTCTTCTTCGGCTGTAGCCGTTTCCGCCGTTTCTTCCGCCGCCGTATCATCTGCGGAAGAATCTGAAGCAGAACCTCCAGAACTACAGGCTGTCATGGAAGCCGCCACTGCGATTGCCATAATTACTGCGAGCATTTTTCTCTTCATCATATTCTCCTTTCTTCCTTTGGCACACCAATGATAACCTCATTGTATTGTTATCATATGGTCCGTTTTTTGTGTGCATCTTGTATTTATTTGTTGGTATTTATTATACATTTATATTTATGATTTACAATACATATTTTATCCGAAATATTTTTTTCATTTTTGTCTATTTCATATATTTTTACATTTTATTGACGTTATTCCCAATGTTTTTTAGATAAATCCCCGTTTGCCTCCCGCTTTTTTTACATTTTTTTGCCATCAATTTACTTTTATGATTCATCATATATCTTTTTCTATATTTATTAAATATTACTTGTATTTTATTTAAGTATGATTTATACTTAAGTTAGAAAAAAACACAAAAATAAAAATACATTTTATACAGAGGTGTCATATGCCAAAATATCTTTCTATTGCTGAAAACATCGAAGAACAAATCCGCTCTCAAATATATCTTCCTCATCAGAAACTGCCTTCTGAAAAAGAACTGATTGACCATTACCAGGTCAGCAGACAAACAATCCGCAACGCGCTGGATTTTCTGAGAAACCGGGGATTATTGTATTCCCAGCGGGGAAAAGGCACTTTCATATCGGAACAGCCGGAAATCACCGCTGTTTCCATCAACAATATTGCTGTTGTTTTAAACGCTCTCAATGATTATATCTTTCCCTACAAAATAGCCGGGATTAATTCTGTCCTGGCAAAGAACGACTATATCAGCAATATTTTCACATGCAACTACAGTATTGATACACAGGAACAGATCCTGCGCAATCTTTTGCAGTCTTCCTACGCAGGCGCTATCATCGAAGTGACAAGGGGGTATTTGCCCAGAATGAACCCCCAGCTTTTGAACGAACTGACAAAAAAAATGCCCGTCATCCTTATTGACGGACACTATCCTGAACTGCCGGATCTGCCGGCCGTATGTCTTGACGATTTCCGAAGCGGTTATCTTGCCACCGAATATCTGATTCGAAAGGGGCATAGGAAAATTTTTCATTTTGGGAAAATGGATGATATCCAGGGAGTCTTAAGATACAAAGGATACGTACAGGCGCTGTTAGACAACAATATTTCTCCTCATGACGATGATATTTTCTGGGTAATAGGAAACGACAACATTATTTACACAGAGATCAACTATGATCCCGTAATTTCCCGCCTGAAGCATTATACTGCCGCTTATTTTTATAACGATTTAATGGCTCAGTCCATTGTCCCGGAGATAATGAAACGGGGCGTTCGCATCCCTGAAGACCTCTCTCTCATGAGCAACGACGACTATTTCCCCAATGTGGAAAACATAGCCCTTTCCGGTATCCGTTATCCCCGGGCCGATGTGGGCCAAAAAGCGGCGCAGAATCTGCTGCATCTTATCAAAGATCCGAACTATGACGCCAACTACCTCTTTGAGCCGGAACTTGTGGAGCATGATTCAGTACGCGAGATTATTCTCTAGCATAATCCATGGCTTATCATTCATCATGGCGGAGGAGGTTTTTATGCATTATTTTTTATCTCTCCCCGAAAAAGCATCTGCAGAACCAACCTTGCTCTTTCTGGGTTCTCACAATTTTCTTCGTCAGATTCCCACTCCGCCTCCGCGCATTTTGCATTCCCACGCAGACACGGTGGAATTTCTGTATTTTCGAGACGGAAAAGGTGTTTGTACAGTGGACGGCAAGAAATACGCTGTAAAAAAGGGAGATATGGTCATCTACAATGCCAACACGCTGCATCTTGACAACTTCGGACTGGTCTACTTCTGCGGCGCCACAAACATACAGATTTCAGGGTTCCCTCCCAACGTTATACTCGCTCCCGAAATCTCTCCTGTTTTTCATCTGGGCTGCCATGAAAATACCTTCCATCACCTGCTGGCAGCCATGAACGAAATCGCAGCAGCCAACACCGATACTGCCCAGGAATCCTGCCAGCTGCTGTTTCGTTCCTTTTTTAATCAGATTCTTTACCTGATTGAAGCAAAACATGTGCTGGACAGAAATCCTCCGATCAATAAACACACCTCACAGACAACGGGGGAGAAAATCCTGGATTATGTAAATCAACATATTCTGGACAGACTTTCCCTGCAGGAAGTGGCCGCACATTTTAGACTCAGCGCTTCTTATGTTTCACGTATTTTTAAACAGACCACCGGCTGCACCTTAAGCGCCTATCAGACGAGGGGAAGAATTGGACATGCCCAAACCCTTCTCCTTACTACGGATATGTCTCTGGCTGAAATTGCGAAGAGCCTGGGCTATGCCACACAGGGCCACCTTTCCAGGCAGTTCATGGAAATCGTAAAGATTAAACCTTCTTCCTATCGGAAGCAGTTTGGCGGCAGACAGGTGGGAAAAAACATCTCCCGGGAACACCCATAAGATGGTTTCCCGGGAGATGCTGCAAAAAAATCTATAATCCGCTTCCTGTCTCCTCCATTAACCGGCGAACTGTTTCTTCCTCCGTCTCCAGCATCTGGGCAATTTCCGGCACAGACAATCCCTTCTGCAGTTTTTTCTGAATCAGGTTTTTTAATAACTCCTGTTTGCCTATGGCAATACCCTGTTCAATACCCTCTTCCCTCGCCTCTTCCCGCTCCATGCGGATATGACGTTCGGCATCATATTCATATATACTCACTTTTTTCGCCTCCGATCGGTTCTGCTTCAAAAAATCCGCCAGGATTCCTTCTCTGATACACTCCGTGATCGCACGTTCCACTGCTTCGGTTAGGTCCATCTGCCCTGCATACTTTCGCACTCTCTGCGTATACTCCACGTATTCCTGCAGCGTCTTGCTGGCATCCAACAATTCCTGATTATATCCTTGGTTGATATTCAACATGACTGCTTCCAGCTCCAAGGCAGGCATTTTATCCTCAACGGAATACAGTTCCGACAACCGCAGAATCTTTCTTTCCTCCATTTTCTCTTCCCATTATAGAAAATCAGAAATCTGGGAGACGGCAGTTTCACCCCTTTTTTCCTATACAGATTTTCCTCCTTGGTCATTGCTGAAAACAAATCCGAAACATAAAACAAAAAACGCAGCGTCAGGTTGGCGCTGTACGTAGACTGATGTTCGTACAGAGACAATCTGCCGTCTATCACAAAAGATACATCGTTGCGGATCGCCATGTAAATGGCATTTTCCAATGTATTTACTTCCAATAGATTCGGATCCTGGTAGTCGGTTCCATTCACTGCATTATACAATTCCAGCAATCTTTCTCTTTCGCTGAACAGCATTTCAAAGATACTGGCTTTGAATGTGCGTTTTACCGCCGTCAGACCTTCACAGGCATTATGTTCCATATAAAACCTCCTTTTCAAAGGGCAGGAGATTTCACCTTGCATTCAAAACCTTTTGAAATCTCTCTGCTGTTTTCGTGAAATAAAAGCATTGAGATTTCTTAATGAATAAAGAATGATATCAGAAATGCATTCAGATGCAGCGCCGCTGCTCGAAAGATCAGAAATGTAATGCTTTTGTTATATTGTAATATACATATTTGCAAAAGTAAATAATTAATTTCTTTTTTGTAATTTAAAATCGAAATTCAATATGAAAGTCCTTTTTTATTCTATATAGTGGATAAATTTTCCCTTCGTATATATTTTTTCATTGTCAATTTAAGTTTATACAATAGTATTGCAATATTTATATATTACTATGAGGATTTCCCATGTTAAATGAACGAATCAAAGAATTGCGCATAGCTCACAAGATGAATCAAATCGAATTCGGAAAAAAACTGAATGTAACGAAACAAAGTGTATCCAACTGGGAAAATAATAATATCCAGCCTTCGGTTGATATGTTAGTAAAGATTGCCGACTGCTTTTCTGTCAGCACTGATTATCTTTTGGGACGTGATTCCAGAAAATACCTGGACGTCTCTGATCTTTCGCCTCTGGAGGTGGTTCATTTACAGAATATTATCAATGATCTCAGACAAAAAGGCACACATATAGAATAGGAAAGAGTACCAGAGTATTTTTTGTATATAATATATATTTTTATTGACATATCAAAGCACTATGTCTAATATAAAATACAAATATTGTTTTTAATTAAATACAAAAGGGTATCGAATCATGAAAGTAACGATCAAAGATATATCAGAAAAGTCCGGTTATACCCCAGCCACTGTGTCAAGAGCCTTAAACAATAATCCGATGGTCAATGTCGCAACCCGAAAGAAAATAAACGAAATAGCCAATGACCTGGGTTATATACATGCCAGCAAAACCTCTGAATCCAGCCTTAATAATTCCACCACCATCGGCGTTGTCGTTCCTGATATTACCAACCCTTACTTTCCTATGCTGGTGAAAGGAATTCAGGATCGCCTTCAATTAGAAGGTTTCAATGTTTTTCTGTGCAACTCCAATTCTGATCCAAGAACAGAAATCGAATGCGTCCGGACTCTGCTGGCCTCCCATGTCAGAGGAATCATAATGGATCCTCTCAGTGATAATTCTTACAAAAAACTGCGGTACATAGATGACAGAATTCCTGTTATTTTTACTTCTAATATTCCTAAAGGCGCCAGCGCAAATTACATTACCATCGATAATTACGCCGCAGCACAGATGGCAACAGAATATTTGATTTCTCTTGGTCATGTAAACATTGCCTACATCGGCGGAAATGAAGAGACTGATACCTACCATATGCGTTTTTCCGGTTATTGCGACACCATCAAAAAACATTTCTCAAATATAAACAGCAGTTTAATTATAAAAGTATTCCCGAGCCGAGAAGCGGGTTTTAAAGCCGCGCAAAAACTTATGTCCAAGCGCCGCCCGACTGCTTTTTTCGCCAGCAACGACAGTCTTGCCTTGGGAATTTTGGAGTATCTTTGGAAGCAGGGTTACGATATTCCCCATGATATCTCTGTGATCGGTGTCGATGACATCGAATACGCTTCTTTCCCCAAAATCAATCTGACGACCGTCGAGGAGCCCCGCTATCAGCTCGGGCAAACCGCTGCTCAGACTATGCTGGATCTGATTGAAGCAACAGATCCTATCATAGACCCCGTCCAGACGATTCTGCAGCCCAAACTCGTGATACGCAACACCTGTGCGAAAGCCAGAAAACGTATTCATTAGCTAAAAAAGGCATCCCCCGATTTCCGGAGAATGCCTTTTCTCTTACTTTATTCTAAGATTTCCGATACAGCTACCGGTCTTCCCAGTTCTATGGAGCGGTATGCAGCCAGACCAATTGCCAGCGCTTTCATGGAATCTTCTCCACTGGGTCCTAAGGGTTTTCCCTTTCTCACCGACTGAGCAAAGGTTCTGATCTGTCCCTGAAATGCTGGCACAAACCGATCCGGTGATTCCAGATGGGTAGGAATCCTGGCGCCGTTTTCAGTGGCAATGGTGACTCCTCTCATGGGCAGCGCTCCCCAGAATATCGTTCCTTCAGATCCAAGGAGTTCAAAACGGATATCCTCGCCAAAGCGGGAGTTTCTGCTGGAGTCAATTTGTCCTATTCCGCCGTTTTTAAAGCGGATCTGAACGGTGGCATTATCCAGATCTCCCACCTTGCCTATTTCTTCATCGACCACAATTCCCGGCTGGGCAAAGACTTCTGTTACTTCGTCATCCAGAAGAAATCTTCCCGCATCAAACTCATGGATATTGTTGTCTATGATAATTCCTCCGCTTTTTTCGGGATTGCAGAAACCTGGCGGCGGCGGACTCTGATCGCGATGACACGCCTTATAAATCAACGGAGTGCCGATTTCCCCTCTTTCAATACTGTCTTTTGCCGCAATCACATCCGGATCGAAACGCCGCATAAAACCAATCTGCAGAATGCGTTTCTTTTCTTTCGCAAGCTCGGTCAGCTCTCTGCTCTCGTCCAGGTTAAGGGTCAGCGGCTTCTCACAAAGACAGTGTTTTCCCTTATTCAGAACTTTTTTTACGATATCATAATGTGTAAATGTGGGAGTTGCAACAAATACTGCTTCGATTTCCGGATCATCCAGAATTTCTTCAATGCTCTCATATGCTTTTTCTACTCCCAACTGTTTTGCCAAACGCTCGGCAATCCCCGGCGCATTGTCTGCAATGGCAATAAAAGAAATGGAATCCTCAGCCTTTGCCATCTTTGCAAATACTTCTGCATGAACGGCTCCCATTCTTCCGCCGCCAATTAATCCTAATTTTAATCTGTCCAAATCAAACACCTGCTTTCTTACTGGTATATTCCCATTTTCTCTAAAGTAATCGCTTATGCTCCCTCTTAGATGATTACATGAAATCTTCATTTTAAGATTGCATTTTAATAGTTAGTCTTTCTCTACAATATGCTAGATACCTGTAATTTCCTTCAGATAATTTCTTGCCATAATCGCAAACTCCAATGCCTTCGGCGTATTCAGATACTGTTCTGCCTCTACCATCATCCAGCCTTCATAGTTGTGTTTCTTCAGCATCCTCATTACTTCCGGATAATCGATACATCCGTCTCCCGGTACGGTAAATATTCCAACTTTTACCGCATTATTGAAGTCTATATTAAATTGTTTCACCACATCCAATACCAGTTGGCGAATATCTTTCAAATGAACGTATTTAATGCGATCGCCAAAATGATCAAAGAATTTCGGAATGTCTACTCCGCAGAAATGAAGATGGCCGGTATCCGCCAGGAGATAAACAAGTTCCGGATCTGTCATATCGCATAATTTCTGAGTCTCTTCAAAGGTTTCAACGCAGGTTCCTGTGTGAACATGATAGACCAGTGTCATTCCATTCTCTTTACAAAAAGCGCCTGCCTCGTTTAAACCGTCCGCAAAGAGTTTCCACTCTTTCTCATTAAGTTTCTGAACGCCTTTCTGTGCTCTGTACTCTCTGGGATCCCAGCAGGAAGACCCGGTTCCCTCTGCTGCAATAACAAATTTAGAGTCCATGGCTTTGAAAAATAACGCTTTTTCCTTGAATTCTTCGAAATACTGATCTCTTAATTCCTCACAGGCAAACATGGTATCACACCAGCCGCTGGTCAGGCTGAGACCTCTTTTTTCCAGTTCCGGTTTTAAAACTGCAGGATCCCGCGGGAATTTTCTTCCCAACTCAATACCCACATAACCGGCTTCGGCAGCCTGATCGATGATATCCTCGAAACTGTATTCATCTCCCAGATCGTGCATATCATCGTTGCACCAGTTAATAGGATGTGCACCAAACTTAACATTTTCAAACATTTTTTCCATACGTAAAAACCCCTTTCATCATTAAATGTGTTTACATTTTCTTTTGTTTTCGAAATAATCATAGCATATTGTGTGTATATTTGTAAATATTTAAATATATTATCGTTATTTTAGTTATTTTTAATTGTTTTTTCAGACTAGTTTTTATTTAATATTTCTTTACGTTTATATAAAACATATAATTTGTTATAAATTTTTATAAACCAAAACATTAAGAAATTCTTTATCTCTCACTGATTTCATGCTAGAATATTTCAGACAAGTTTGTACATGGAATTACCGGGAGGTATTGTAATGAAGCGCAATATAGAAATGAAAGAGGTATCTGACGGCCGATTCTATGGGCTGCGGGATATGGTGAAAGCCGACTGCGGCGGCTGTCATGGATGCTCCGACTGCTGTCAGAACATGGGCACCAGCATTTTGCTGGACCCCTATGACATTTTCCGCTTAACAACGGGACTTGGCTGTACCTTTGATCAGCTGCTGGCGGATAAAATCGAACTGAACGTGGCGGACGGCATTATTCTGCCAAATCTTAAAATGGACAGAGAAACAAAAAGATGCGGCTTCTTAACCCAGGAGGGCCGATGCAGCATCCATCCGCTGCGCCCCGGCATCTGCCGTATCTTTCCCCTGGGCCGCTTTTACGAAAACGGCGGCTTTCAATATTTTCTTCAAATACACGAATGTAAAAAAGAGCCGAAATCAAAGGTTAAAGTCCAAAAGTGGATCGACACCCCCGATATCCGGCGCAATGAACAATTCATCATCGATTGGCACTACTTTATCAAAGCTTTGTCCGAACAGCTTCCCCATAAAGACGACGGTTATCAGAAAACAGTCAGCCTCTATCTGCTGAAGAATTTCTATCAGAAACCCTATGACGGCAATAATGATTTCTATCCCCAGTTCTATGAGCGATTGGAGGATGGGAAAAAAATCTTTCGATTTTAGTTCAATAAAAAAGGGGCTGTGAAAAAAGCATAGCCCAAAACAAAGAAGGACCAAGGGTCAAAAATAAGCCCAAGGTCCTTCTTTTGTGTTAAAATTAACTTGCAATGATAATTATTAACAAGTCTAATTCTA